>CAJUSZ010000012.1 GCA_910589425.1 uncultured Muribaculaceae bacterium
TTACTACCATCGAATCATCATAAAATTGTCATGTCCTATGGACAAAGATGGAAAGTTAGCTTTTTTTTCCGGCGTGGCCAAGCTTTTTTCCAAGTTTTTATCCGTCCACATCCGTGAATTTATATTTTATATCTGATTATCAAAAAGGTAACTCATCCATAAACTGGCGACAGGGGCCGAACGATTTCCGGTGGAGCGGAGTGAGGCCGAGGCGTGCTATCGCCTCGCGATGCGCGCGGCTCGGGTAGCCCATGTTGCTTTCCCAGCCGTAGCCGGGATAACGACCGGCCATCTCAAGCATATACTCATCCCTGTGGGTCTTGGCAAGAACCGAGGCAGCCGCGACGCTCATGTATGTCGCGTCCCCTTTCACCACGGTCGTATAAGGGACGTCTCCGTAAGGCCTGAACCAGTTTCCATCCACAAGGATATGCTCCGGGCGCAGCCGCAACCGGTCGAGGGCGCGCTGCATCCCCGTGATGGACGCATTGAGGATGTTGATACGGTCTATCTCCTCAGGGCCGACCATCTCCACCGCCCAGCACACCGCCTCCCGTTCGATCACCCGGCGCAGCTCCTCGCGCCTGCGGGCTGTAAGACGCTTGCTGTCGTCAAGACCGGGCAATTCCAGATCCGGAGGGAGAATCACGGCCGCGCAGCTCACCGGGCCGCACAGACATCCGCGCCCGGCTTCGTCGCATCCCGCCTCGGCCACATCGGCGATCATATATCTTTTAAGACTCATTACCTGAAATTATGTCTGGTTCGCGATGCAAAATTACACTTTTTATCCATATCCCGCAATGCCCCGCGGTATTGTCAAGATCTGCTGATCCCTTTTTCCGCTCCCGTTGTTATATTTTCAGACACAGCATGCAAACGATTGCATACAGATCGCGACGCGGAATCACGATCACAAGAGCTATTCAAAACCACTTATACGGAAGGAGGTCAATGTGAACATTTCATTTAAATCTGGCTTCGATCAATGCGGGATGCCGCTGGTCTATACCGACGACAGGCGGCTATGTTTCCTGATCGACACGGGCGCGTCCCACAACGTGCTGCTACGCGACGCCTACGTCCGCGAGCGCGACCTGTTCGGCAAGCGGGGAAAATCCAACTATCTCATCGGGATGGAGGGAACCCCTGAGGATGTCTTCATCGTGGACGGCGCGATCACGATAGGCGGACAGACTCTCACGACCAGTTTCGGTGTACTCGACGCTTCCCGTGCGATGGAGACCGTGCGCATTATCACCGGGCTGACAATCGACGGCGCACTCGGGGCCGATTTCCTGCGGAGCAATGCCCTTTCAGTGGATTTCGGCTCACTCTCGCTCCATTCCGGTTCAGACAGCCGACGCTGACACAAGCCGGTGGATCTGAAAAAGGCTGCACTTCAAAAAAAGCGCAGCCTACTGATTTTTATTGCTTCCCGGTCATTTGCGCGGCCTGGCCCAGAGCGTAGGC
The DNA here is from genome assembly GCA_910589425.1 of uncultured Muribaculaceae bacterium. Taxonomy (GTDB): domain Bacteria; phylum Bacteroidota; class Bacteroidia; order Bacteroidales; family Muribaculaceae; genus Lepagella. Next base: position 1,474 of record CAJUSZ010000012.1, read on the forward strand.
CGGATCACCCATCTGCGCACACAATAACCGGCCACAAGATAGACCGCCGCGAGAATCCAGAGGTTGATATATTCCGTCCTAACCTGAGCGAGCGTAGCCCCGTTGGTGTTCATCCGTATGAATCCCTCCACGCCCCATGTGGCCGGGACAAGATCCCCGACAAACCGCCAGAAACCGGGCATCGCATAGCGGGGCCATGTGAGCCCCGACAGGAAGAGGAACGCCACGGAAGTGGCCACCCACAGCACAAAGACCGACTCACGCTCCCACACCACTGCCTGGAAACAGAATCCCAGACCGAGACACGCTATCACCATAGGGAGAATGAACATGAATATCTCCGCCGGATCTCCGGCCATCGGAAACGAGAATATCAGGGGGATATAGTGCAGCAGGAAGATGATGGGGACAATCAGGATCGTGATATAGCAGAGCATCTCCCCGGCCATCGCCATCGAGGTCGATCTGGGACGCACGGCGGCTCCGTAGCCTGTAAGTCCGGGATTTTCCCTGCGGGCACCTCCGGCCATTCCGGAAGCGAGGATGATGCACTGGTGAAGGATCAGCACCACCACACCCGGCATCACGAAGGAGTCAAACCCATTCTCGATGTTGCCCATCGACACATTCTCGATCGGCAGAGGGTCGCCTGTGGAGATCGTCGTGGCGATCGGGATCTCGCTGTCGATCTTTTCGGCGAGCAGTTCGGCTCCCATCTCCTGGGCCACATTGGTGGCGGCCACGAGAAAACCTCTGTAACGCAGCAGCAGGCTCATGTCGCAATACATGGCGGCCGGCGACTGCTCTCCGCGCCCGAGCTTGCGGGAGAATCCCTCGGGAATCTCGAGTATGCCGTAGCAGTCATGCTCATGCATGGCGCGCTGCGCTTCGTGAAGATCGGAGGCATAGCCCGTGATCCACACTTCCTGACAGGCATCGAGATTGCGCACGAGTTCGCGGCTACGGGCGGTGCGGTCGTGATCCACGACAACCATCCTCACATCGCGGACCACTTCGGGATTGTAGATCAGCGAGTAGATCACCGGATAAGCGAGCGGCAGAAAGAGGAAGAAAAGCACGATGCCCCCGTCGTGGAACACAAACCGGAATTCCCGGAAGTATTCACCGACGAGATCGTACAGATGACTTTTTATATATTTCCACATAGTCTTTCTTTAGAGTGTGTTTACGGGATGTAGACCGGACGGCGCATGGCCCGCTTGATGTTCCACAGCATTGTCAGCGGCAGCAGCATGAATATGATGTAGGCCACATACCATATCCTCGAATAATAGACCGGAATGCCATTCAGCGCCTGGTCTATGTATATGAGGAAATTATAACGTATCGGAAGGATCCAGCTGAATATGCCCAGCGACGGATACATGCTCTCCACCGGAAACGAGAACGCGGCCAGCGAGAAGGAGAGGATGCCCAGCAGCGCCGACACCGACAGCGACAGGCGAAGATTGGGCAGCACTCCGAAGAAGAACACTCCGAGCCCCTGCGAGGCAAGCACGAACATGATCTCCGAAAGTGTGAGCCACCACCACGACCCGTGCATAGGATAGGCATTCCAGCGGAACAGCCACGATTCCATGAAGACCACCAGCACGATCCAGATTATCGTCTGCGGAAGAAGTTTGGCGGCGAGAGCCTTGACTATCGACCCGTCGGCCATGTCGAGCAGACGCCTCGACGATCCGTATTTGATCTCCTGCCCGAGACTGAAGCAGGTTACGAGGAATATCATCAGCTGAAGCGCGCACGGGATGAACGAGTTGCAAAGATATATCGCGTAGTCGAGCCACGGGTTCCCCAGCGGACGCGCCGAGATGTTGACCGGCATCAGCAGCGCCGAGGGATTGACTTCGGCTCCGGCCGCGTCAAGCACCGAGACCGCTATCCCCGCCTTGGCGTATGTGGCCGTGGCCTTGAACGTCTTGAACAGCAGGGAAGCCGGCACATAATAGGTCATGTTCGTGTAGAACGTGATCACGGGTTTGCGGCCGGCAAGAAGATCGGACTGGAAATTCTCCGGGATCAGGAAGAATCCGAATATCGATCCCTCCTGCATGTCATGGCGCGCCTCGGTGTAGCTTCCGCAGCTTTCGGTGAGTTCCACCATCTGCATGCTGGCAAGGCTCTGGGTGATCTGGCGCGACATGGCCGAACCGTCGCGGTCCACTATCGCCGCCGGCACCTGCTCCGGCAGTCCCTCCTCCATCAGATTGGCGAGAAAGAGGAAAAAGAACAGCGGCAGCAGGAAGAACCCGACCCAGTAAAGCGGCCGGCGCACTATCTGGAGCAGGCTCCTGACGAATATCGCCTTGAATCCTTTTTGTGGTAATTCTTTCATTATTCAGATGAAGGGGGAATGGGGGGTTATCACTGCTCGAGTATGACCGACATGCCGGGGCGGAAATTCTCTATCGGCTTTTCCGGACGGGCCTTGATCTGGAAAGTGCGGGCGTCGTAGTCGCCGGTGGACTTGGTGGCCTGCCAGTTGGCGTATGTGCCGAGATCGCGGATATAGAAGACGGTCATCTCCTCGGTCTTGTCCAGAGCCGGGATCCTGACCTTGATCTTTGTCCCCTCCTTTATGTTCTTGAGCAGGTTTTCCCTCACGTTGAACACAGCCCAGTAGTCTTTCTTCTGAAGCGTCATGATCGGGGCACCGGTGGCCACAAGCTCGCTCACATTGGGATAGATCACGGTGATCACGCCGTCGCACGGAGCGATAAGCACCTGATCCTCGAGGATGGCGCCAACTTCCTTCACTCCGCCACGCGCAGCCGTAACCATCGCCCCTGCGGCCTGTTTGTCCTCTTTCTGCGCCCCGGCCTTGGCAAGCTCATACTGGCTTCTGGCCGCGGCCTCGCCGGCTTTGGCGGCCTCGTAGGCGGCCTTGGCCTCGTCGCGCTTCTGCTCGCTGACCACACCCTGGGCGAAGAGATTCTGCATACGGTCGTAGGTCTTGCGGGCTATCCCGCTGGCGGCCACAGCCTGCTGGTAGACATCACCGGCCGACTCGATGATCTGGCTCCGGGTTCCGGCGTCGACCTTGGCGTTGGTAGCCGCGGCCACATCCTCCATCGCCCGGGCCTGCTCCATCTTGGCCTCGACGAGCGAGGAATGGATCCGCACCAGCGTGTCGCCGGCCTTCACTTCCTGTCCCTCCTCCACATACAGCTCGGCCACTCGTCCGGGGAGCTTGCCTGAGATCCTGATCTCCGTGGCGTCGCCCTGTCCCTGCACGGTGTCGGGTCCCTGCTTGATGCAGAGGAAACCCACTATCGCCATTGCCGAGAGGATGGCGAGTATGATGATTATCGTTACGATCAGCACACGATCCTTGCGTTCCACAGCCTGCGGATCCACATAGGAGGCTGCCGGTGTTTTGGTTGTCTGGTTATTATTGTCCATAGCGGTATGATTTTTTCAGTTAACTGGTTAATAGGAGAGCGTGCCGAGGACTTTCGACAGATATACATTGCAGAGGCGTATCCCTATCTCGGCGTCGATACGCTCCGAGTTGGCCTTGAGCCATGCCGTCTGGGCGCCGATCACATCGTCAGTGGTCAGCACTCCCTCGCGGAATCCGATCTGCGCGTTGCGCAGGTTCTCGTCGGCGGCGCGCATGTTGCTGACGGTCATCTCATACGTCTTGAAGGCCTCCTGATAGGAGAACTTGGCCTGCTTCACCTGAAGCTCCACCTTTTCCTCGGCGTCGGCGAGCGCCAGCTCGGCGATTTTCGATGTGGACTGCGAAGCCTTGTAACTGTTGTAGCGGCCTCCCCAGTGCCAGAGCGGTATGGTGAGCGCTGCGCCGATGCTGAATCCTCCTCCGAATTTCTTCTCGAATCCATGATTGACGTTGGGGTTCGAGAAGCTGTAGGCTCCTACGATGGCCAGCTTTGGAAGCATGTTGCCCAGTTCGAGTTTCGATTTGTGGCGGGCTATGTCGATCCCGTGGCGCATGGCCGCCAGATCCTGGCGCGAGGCATAGACGTCCTCCATATTGTAAGTCAGTTCACGCGGCATCCGCTCGGTGGCGTTCAGCTCCTCGTCGGTGAGTTCCATCGGAGTGTCGACCGGCACTCCGCAGATCTGCGCGAGAGCCATTCTGGAGAGAGTCAGTCCGTTGTCCACCTTGGTCAGCGTGATGCACGCCTCGTTATATTTCACCTGCACCTGAAGGGAGTCGCTCCTTGTGGCCACCCCCTCGCGCAGCATCGCCCTCACGTTGGAGCGCAGCGAATCCACCAGATTCACAAAACTCTCGGCAAGCCGTTTCTTTTCCTTGAGCGAGACCACCTGCCAGTAGGCCTCGTCGACGGCGTAGACCACATCCTGCACGGCGGAATTACGCATCGCCACGGCCAGCTTCTCGGCATACTTCGTGATCTGGTTCAGCGCCCTGATCTGGCCGCCCATATAGACGGGCTGCGTCAGGGTGAATGCTCCGGCAAAGACGTTGTGTGTGTCGTAGCTCATGGCCTCTTTCGGGATCACGGCCACTTCCGACGGGATATAGGATCCGGTCTCCGGATTCTTCACCGGGATTCCGTCGGGTCCGGTCAGCAGATTGGGGTTGTATTTTCCGGTGGCCGGATCGAACTTCATCGTGGGCAGCATGGCATTCTCGGCCAGCAGCTCGATCTGATTCTGATTATACATATATGTCCCGGTGAAATCTATTCCGGGCAGATAGGCGGCCACGGCTGCCTTTTTCCTGTAGCCCGCGCCAGTAATACCCTCTTCGGCCATTCGGATCGCCTTGTTGTTGCGCACAGCCATGCTGCGGCATGAATCGAGCGACACCGTCTGCGCCGTCCCGGCCGACACGCTGACCGCCGCGAGGATGATGGGGATGATACCTTTTCGCATAAATTCGTTGATATAGCCCGGTCTTGACCGAATGTGGAATCTCAAGGGGGAAAGACCGGTGTATTATATGGATTCTTTTCCTAAGAGCGTATATGGATTTAATACACTCTAAAATCTTTACAAATTTACAGCCATTTTGTTTAACATACCCGTTCTGGAAGACCCTTTTATTGAAAATCGGTGAAATCGACCAAGTTTTTCACTGCTCTTTCCAACATCCACTGCCGCAAACATTCACTGACATTATTAAACGAACTAATTGCGCATGTAGATGTTTTTTAGCATTTCATAAACACAATCAACTTACTCATGGGCAAAATCGTGAAGGAATAATCGGGTAAATTACCCGTAAAACCGGGCCGACAAGCATGTCCCGCATGAGAAGATACGCTCCTCGTGCGGGACAATTGCTACAAGGAACGCTGATTTTTTCACAAATTTGGTGTAATTTTGCAAAGTCAAAGAGATAATCCATAAATGAGCCAGACAACCAAACCGACACCGAATCTTGTGGTGATGCTCACCCACAACGACCTCACCGTATCAAATGCAGAGGAAATCTTCAACAGATGCATGAATTCCAAAGCCCGGTTCTGGGGAATGAAAGAGGAGCCGCTGCCCCTGCCCAGAATGAAAACGCTCTACGCCGCAATGAAGAAGAGCGGCGTGGGCACGGTACTCGAAGTGGTGGCCTACGACGAGGAAGCCGGGATGAAAGGCGCCCGGATGGGGGCCGCCTGCGGATGCGACATCCTGATGGGGACAAAATTCCACCGCTCGATCGCCGACTTCTGCTCAGACAACGGAATCCGCTACATGCCTTTTGTCGGATCGATAACCGGCAGGCCATCACGCCTCTTCGGGTCGGCCGAGGAAATGGTGGAGGAAGCCCTCGAAGCCATAGAATACGGCGCATGGGGAGTGGATCTGCTCGGCTACAGATATGTGGGAGACGCCGCGGCTCTCAACAAGACGATCGTCGAAAGCATCAGCGCCCCGGTCTGCATAGCCGGAAGCATCGACAGCTTCAGCCGCCTCGACGAAGTGAGACAGACCGCCCCCTGGGGATTCACTATCGGGAGCGCTTTCTTCAACAACCGGTTCGGAGATGACTTCTCAAGCCAGATCGACGCCGTGATCGACCACCTCGGCCGCTGACATCCTCTTGTTGTAATGGCAAACGGCAATCCATCAGGATTCGGACAGGAATTCAGGGAGTCTTCACAAGACTCGGCCGAGGCGCAGTTCATCCCGGAGAATATCTGCGGGGAGGGAGCCGGCTGCAAGGTCTATCGAGTGAGATTGGACGGGCTGCTGGTAGCCGTCAAACGCCTGTCAGAAGCCCAGCGCCTCAATGCCACATTCGTAGCCGCCTACCGGAAGGAATTTGAAATAGGCCGGAGGCTCAGACACGATGCCCTGCCCGTCTATCACGGGCTGAGGGCTGACACTGAGGAAGTCTACATCGTGATGGACTTCGTGGACGGTGTAACCGTGGAGGACTGTCTGGACACCGCCGAGGGAAAGGCTTATCTCAGCGACGGGGAGAATCTGGGAAAGTTTCTGTCGCAGGTGCTGGATGCCGTTGCCTATCTCCACCGCAGCGGAGTGGTCCATTGCGACCTGAAACCGTCCAACATCATGCTTCGCCGCAGCGACTGCTCGGCGATGATCATCGATCTTGACAAGGCCTATCGCGACACACACGATCTGACCCACGGCGGCACTCCAGGGATCAGCGATGCCATCCCGGGGCATGAGAAACCCGACGCAGGAAAAGATCTCGCCGCTCTCGGCAGGATACTGGATGTGATAATGAGCCGCACCGGCAACGCCGCATCGCGTAAATTCCGACGTTTCCGCAAGCTATGCGACGCGCCGGACATTTCGGCCGCCAAACTGCGCGCCGCATTGCCAACACCGGCCAAGCCTGCGAAAACAGCGGCGATATGGAGCGTCGCGCTTGTCAACTTAACCTTTATCGGCATGGCGTTCTTTTACTACGGACACAAAGAGACAGCCGACACCCGGGAACTTCCAGTCCGGGACACCGCAGAGCAAATCAGCCACGATTCCATCGGAACCGGAATGAGCCGGAACGAGACTGCCTCAAGAACGGCCGCAGCGAAAGAATCACACACGGCAACGGCTGAAAAAGGGGATGAGATAAGGGAATTTGATTCCAGGATGGCCAAATACATAAAAGAGACGGAATCCGCCACTGCCGCCCTGCGGTCCGGTAAGCTGACAGACACTGAAATTCAGAATCTGGCCTCGCGTGTGTCCGATCTGTATCTCTCTGCCTCGGATGAAATAAAAGAGGACTACAGGAAGAGGTTTCCCGCCGCCTCGGAATCGGACGTATATCTTGCCCTGACAAAAGCTTTGGGAAGCAGCCGCACTTTCCAGATCATGCAGTCGTTCAACAAAGAACTGATGGACACAGTCAATGCGCGGTTGGCGAAACTCGACGCATCCCGCAAGTAATAATAACGTGTCTGATAAAATTCAGCCTACGATCTCCAACGAGATCAAACCTCCGTCTTTGGCGCCACGGTAGGCACCGAGCGAAATGCCGTCGCGTACCACATCGCCGGCTATCAGCTCCTGGTTCAGTATCAGATGGGTGATCTTAAGCCTGTCGCCCGCTATCAGCTTGCTGTTTGTAGATTCGTCTACCTGAAATTCAAAATTACCGAGATATGTCATGACAATGACCCGCGAGGGATGATAGCTGAGGCGGATCTGCGTGCCTTCGGCAAGCTCTGCGACCTTGATGCTCTCCAGCGAAGTGAACTCCGACGTGTAGGAGCCTTCGCCGACGTCGTTGAGCAGCGCCTCGTGGCTCTCATAGCCGAGCCATTTGGCCAAAATGTCCATTGTGGAATTGTGAGGAGTGCGGTTGCGTTCCTTCGAATCGGCGCCTACCAGTCCGAACATACGTTTCACGGTAGTTTCGCTTATGCCGATCGCGCTTCCCAACGGAGCGCAATCGGCTGAAAAAATCCGCTCTTTGCCATATTTGGCGAGTATCTTATCAATTATGGATTGAGGAAGCATAACCCGGGATCCTGTGAACAGATGTATTGATTCTTCTAATATGAATAAATTATGGATAAGTAATTTTTATTTCCACCATAGACCAGCTACGAGAGATTTCAAGCTTTCCATTCCGGGGCAACTTGCCGCGGAATGAATAGATTTCTCCTGAGGAGACTCGTTTCATTGACCAGTTTTTATTGTTTTTCAGAGGCGAAATTAACTTGGAGGCATCTTCAATATCCAGGAAAATTATCGATATCTCCTTCTTGCCTTCCCCATCATCGGAGAAATCCTCATAATATGTAATGTTACAATTTCCTTTTGTGAATTTATCCCCATACTCATCCTCAGAATGGGAAAAACCTCTCTTTTCCAGTTTCGGAGCGATATCAGCATAACGCATATCCATGTCCTGACCCAGGAAATCTGACAGTTTTAATTGTGAGTCTGTGGTTGCGGCACTCTTTTTATGTGCTACATACGGAATTCTCCACCCAGGGTCTTTGGTATCTTTGGGAGCTATGAAGTAATTCCCTTTCTCATAGTATATATAAAATATGGTTTTGAACGGGCTGAGCGTCTTAAGGGGACCTTTAGGGAATGCAATGTCGAAAAGAGGGGAATCTGTATTGGCATAAATGAAACCTCTTCTTAAATCAGTTCCGTTTCCGTAAATTTTATTTGAGGGATCAGAGTTTTTATATATGATCAGGTCAGCAGCCCACTCATGTCTTTCAGACTCGTACACCTCAATAGTAAATTTCATTCCGTTGCTATCGGTGGCGACCAAAGTCACAAACGGTTCCGCCGCATAAGCAGGAATCATGCAGACCAAAGCCGCCAGCACAGCCCACACTCTCGATATTTTAATCTTTCCCATGAAAAGTGTCTTTTTTTCTTACAAATTATTTCCTCTTGGATTTTTTCTTGGGCGTGGATTTCTTGGAAGCGGCGGATGCCCGTCTTGCCTTGATCCAGTCGCCGGAGTTACCCATCAGTACACTGGCATTATATGAGGCACGGCCATCCTGGGAAATGATAATCTGGTCGGTCTTGACCGTTTCCGAAGGCAGGGCGTAACTGAATCTTACATAATCGTAGGACTCGAAACACAGGTAGTACTCACCGTTAAACGACGTTACATGCCATTTTCCCACCAGGTTGCGCCCGTTGACCACTATGGTGGCGGGATTGATGTGGGTTCCGTTTGATTTGTTGATGTTGAGGGTGATCCTGCGGTTCAGGTAATCGGTGATGATATATCTCCCCACCGGATTGTTGTTGTCAAATACCTTCTGAGCCTGAGCTGAAAAAGCAGTGAGCAGCATCAGGAGAAACGCAACGAAAAGACTACTTCTTTTCCAAAATTTATTCTCAGTTTTCATCATGCTTGAGGTTAAAAGGTTTTCATGTCTACTGCCGGGTGAACCCGAGGATTCTCTAACGACACGGCAAATTTAGACATTTCCCGTGATAACTCCTGAGTTCATTTTGTTCATTTTTGATCGCCCGCCCGAAGCCACTCCGTATGTGCCGATCCACCCGGAGGTTACATACATATAGTAAACCCGCATTACACACAAAAACAATCAACCGGACAGACGGCCAACAGCCTGCTCATCCGGTTGATCGTTTATAAGAGTTCGTTCAGGACAAGCCTTAATACGTATAGGAGCGAAATTGATACATCGTGTCGTAAGGCGTTGTCACTTTCCGCTTCACCCAGTTGCCTTTGTCATCATATTTATAATCCGAGTAGGTTTCGGTATATTTACCTCCTTCAAAAAACGGCATTTTCTTTCCGGAGAGTGATTTCGGAATGCCATTGCTGTCGTATGCGATGGTATATTCCTCAAGGCCAATCTCAAATGCGTCAAGATAAAGCATACCTTCATCAACGCTTTTCTGAAAATCTTTCTCATTGAGAGTGAATCTGGTAGGGAGACCGTTCTCATACCCGATGTCGAACGTACCGGGGAAGCCAGCCCTCGTAGTTTTTATCGGGGTATCGCCAGAATACGACACATCATCGTCATCAGCCTTTAAATCAGGTGTGAATCTATACACGTAGATGCGGGTCTCCATTTCATCGAGTACTTCGGATCTGAGCGCAGCCTCCACCTCAGACAGCTTTGCCGGATTCAGCCCCGGATTGTTTGCGAGATCTGAAATGGAGATGGACCATTCCTTTATCTCCTTCACCGGTGCCTTGAGGTTATACAGCTCCAGAGTTGTTCCGCCGGCTGCATGAGGCGCAGCCTCTTCGGTCTTGATGGAATCCAGTGGTTTTGTCGATGAGGAATTGCCGCCGCAGGCAGAAAAAACAGTCATGCACCCCAAAAGAAGAAGGGATGATTTCTTACAAAGATGATGTTTGCTCATAATGCTGGAAATAAAAAAATTTACAATTACAGGTGGGTGAATCCGACATTTTTCGCCGGGATTACAAATTTAGTCATTTTCCGCGACAATCCCTGAGTTCATTTTGTTCATTTTCCGATCACCCGCCTGAAGCACCTCCGGATCTGCCGATCCGCCCGGAAGCGACTGGCATATATCACAAGCCTTTAATCATCATAGTAGAACAAGACATTCAATTGATTTTCAAGATAGTGTTTCATCGAATATTTAGCCGAGCGGGGAAACGTTCTGGAATTGATCTTCTTACCGCCTAAAGTCCATATCTCAATCAGCTCTCCGGCGGATGTGGAACGATAAACGCCGATCTTCTTGTCGGGCCATCTGCCCTCGCCGAAAAATATTTTATCTTCATAGGCACACGGTATGACAATTCTCCTGCTCTGAAGATTCAGGATGCCCATACTTCCATTCTTGTAAACCTTGCACCATTTGCCTTCTTCGCCGGAAAGGAAACTGGCTTCGTCTATAGTTCCGGCAGGAATTACCACCCCTCCCTTGTTATCCATTATCATGGTTGCCCCCGACATGGTTTTCAACAGATAAAAATTGGGGTCGGTATAAGCGTTCGCTACTCTGATTTCACGGTATGCCGGAGCGATGATCCGGTTGCCGTAATCATCATAAAGGCCAACTTTACCGTCTACATAGGCATATATATGCCCCCACTGACGCCTAAAGCCATCATACAACGGAGGAATTACCTCTCCCTGCCCTTCCACATACAATCCGACTTTACCATTCTTAGACACGATGAAATCATTCACCGTAAGATTTCCTTGTGTTGAATGCCAGAATCCATCATATTGGCTCAAGTCTGAGACACCCTCCATATTCAGCATAATCTCTTCGCCGTCTACCTTGGCTATGAGAAAGTCATACCTGGTGCAGACATTCTCAAGAGAGTAATGCACAAGTTCTTTTCCGGAATTACCAAACAGGCTTTTTCCCATCGAGCTTTGGGAAACTACAATGAAATTCGGATAAATATTTCCAAACTCGTTGACGAATTCCGCGATGTCAGGTTCAAATATAGGCTGCTGACTTTTCATGGTTACTTTCCAGAGCGCCTCCCCATTATATGTTCCGGCATTTTTATCGATCCTGATGTCGCTTAATCTGAAAGGCAGTATTGTCCTTGATGATGTCTCCAGACTTTTCAGATTATATTCCGGATGGGTAATGACATATATGGGACTGGGACCGTCAACCAGCGACTGCACATAGTAAAAATTGTCATCATTTACTCTGAGAGCATAATTCTTTGTCCCCGAGAGCGAGCTATATGTCCCATCCAAGCCGGTTCCGGATTTTTCCCATATATCTCCCGATGAGAGGTCGATAAGTATCACGGCTGCATCACCTTTCGCAGCCTTGATGAAACGTCGTTGAGCGATGCGGACAGTCTTCGCCGCTGTCACTTTCTCCAGGATCTTTTTGCGGTCAGGGCGTGGAGAGTAAATGGATCCGTTGAAAAGAACATAGTCATCGGGAAGTTTGACATACTCCGGGCCGCTATCTTTCATATCATAGACCGGCACCACGGCATCAAAACCTATGAGCTTCATCCACATGCCTGTATGGCTTTGTCCATACCAGCACTTATCCGGACCATAAAACACATTACGCCAAGATGCAGTATAATATTTTGTATCGGAATGCTGGGAAAAGAATACGCCATCCTCACTTGCCCAGAAATAAACGTTGCCTATTATGCTCGTTAAAGGAGGAAACAGTATTTTCTTATATTTACATGGCAAATACAGCTGACCTTCCTGATTGACAACACCGTATTTACCATTTTTCCTCAACAGCGCGTATTTGCCACCCTTGAATGGAAAAATAGTATCGTATTTTGCCTTCAGAAGAACCTTTTCTGTGACTTTGTCCACCAAACCGTATTTCCCTTTCTTGCTGAAAATTCCCGGTGAGGCGGCAAGTGCCTGCGAAACCGAGGCCAACCCCAGAAGCAGCAAGGCCAATTTAATATACATAGCAGCGATACTGATACAGCGTGTCGGAAGGCGTTGTCACTTTCCGCTTCACCCAGTTGCCTTTGTCATCATATTCATAATCCGAATAGGTTTCGGTATATTCATATCCTTCAATACGTTTACCACCTTCAAAAAACGGCATTGTCTTTCCAGTTAGCGATTTCGGGATGCCATTGCTGTCGTATGCGATGGTATATTCCTCAAACACGTCAGAAACATCTTCACCAACGTTTTTCTTAGAATCTTCCTTATCGAGAGTGAATCTGGTAGGTAGACCGTTCTCATATCCGATGTCGAACGTACCGGACATGCCTGCTTTCTGCGTTTTTATCGGAGTATCGCCAGAATATGCCACAACATCGGATACAGAGCTATCAACCTTTGAATCAGGCTTGAATCTGTATACATAGACATCGGTCAGAATTACGTCTGCGATCTCGGGGGAGAGAGAGATGGACCATTCCTTGATCTCCTTCACCGGCGTCTTGAGATTATACAGCTCCAGAGTTGTTCCGCCGGCTGCATGAGGCGCAGCCTCTTCGGTCTTGATGGAATCCTGTGATTTTGTCGATGAGGAACTGCCGCCACAGGCAGAAAAAACAGCCAGACACCCCAAAAGAAGAAGGGGTGATTTCTTACAAAGATGATGTTTGCTCATAATGCTGGAAATAAAAAAAATTACAATTACAGGTGGGTGAATCCGACATTTTCCGCCGGGATTACAAATTTAGTCATTTCCCGCGACAATCCCTTAGTTCATTTTGTTCATTTTCTGATCTCCCGCCTGAAGCACCTCAGGCTCTGCCGATACGCCCGGCGGCAACAAGACAAGGTTCCTCATGATCAAGAACCCACGTTAATAACAAATTAGGATTATTTTGCTGAATTTCCTCTAATAAATCCAAGACTTTCTTATTCCCCGGGAGTAAAAATCGCGTTTTTTTATCTAACTTTGCAAAGCTCTCTGAAAATGGTTATACAAAACGCTTAATTGCGTTTATAGTATAAAAAATAAGTAACTCTTTAAAATCTGCTTATATCAGATTATGCCGGATTTTTGAGAATTGGGAATATACAGGAAAGACAAATAAGACGATATAAGCCCATAGGGTTACTGACAGGAATTTTAAATTACAACTGATTTTAAAAAGTTACTTATTCATTTATGAACACAAAGAATATCAGAAAACATATAAACCGGCTTCTGCTTGATCCGAATAATTATCGCTTTATTGATCATCAGTACTATACTGCGGTTGATCCGAGCAAGATTGCTGACACCACCATCCAGCAGAGGACAGCCGGATTTCTGCGTGGGAAAAACAACGAGAATATCGAAGACCTGATCAACAGCTTCAAAACCAATGGAATTCTCAGGCAGGATCCCATACAGGTGAAGAAGTTAAATGAAGAAAACTATGTAGTCATTGAAGGAAACCGTAGGGTAGCCACCTTGAAATATCTGTATGACATAGTCAAGAATCATGGTGCTGTCGGCGTGTTGACCGAGAACGATTTCAAAAGCATCGAGCTTATTGAAATCGAAGGGGAGGACAAGCAGCAGGAGCTGATAGCAATGGGTCTCAACCATATCGGAGGCAAAAAAAAATGGAGCCCTCTCAATCAGTCGAAACTGATTCAAGACCTTATTATCACACATGGCATGTCAACCACCGAGATCTGCAACGCTCTGGGTATCTCCAAACAATTGCTCAATAAGAGTCTACGCACTTTGGCCTTGATCGAGGCCTACAGGAACAGCGATTATGGTGATCAGTTCGAGACGACCATGTACTCAATTTTTGAAGAAATCGTCAAGAGTCCTGCGCTCAGACAATGGTTAGGTTGGGATGAAAAGGAAATGGAATGCAGAGATGCGGTAAATCAGGAAAGAATATTCAGTTGGATTTCTAAAACAGATATGGATGATGACTCCTGTGACTCCCGTAGTGTGGAACTTCCAATCATAACCAAGAGTAGTGAGATCAGGGAACTTGCCAAGTTTATTTCTGATCCAAAGGCAATCTCCACTATGGAAGAAACCAGAAGCATCACAAAAGGTTTCATTGACAGTGAGGCATTAGGGGAATCGCGTATTCAGAATGCTATTAAGAATATACGGTCTGAAGTAGATACCGCTTTAAAATTCATCGATTTTATCACACCTGAAAACAAAAGGGGCTTTGAGAAACTGCAAGGTAAACTGAAACTACTATTGTCCGATCCCGCTTCGGGGATGAGATTGTCATCGTCAGCAGACATAAAGCCCCTGGATATAAAGGTGATTTCTCATTTCTCAGAAGCTTACGTAGAATCTTATCGAAGAATCAAGGATATAAAGCTTGCCAATCTAAAGCGTATCAATCTTTTTGTCGGGCCAAACAATTCAGGAAAGACATCTGTCCTGGAATGCTTTTACCTGATGACACGACTGAACGACCTGGCTGCGTTTCTCGAAGCAGAACAATTAAGAAGCAAATCGGAGGAATTCAATCCTGAAGCTATAGTAAGTAATATTCCATCGCACATTGACATAACCGGAATTTTCAACGGATCTCCAACTAAAATATCGCTTACCAAAGAGAATACCGAAGAAAATATTGACCGCACGGCTTATTTGACAACTATATTTGCAGACACCGCACACGGAGAACAGGAATGGAAATCTTATGCCAATGTGTACCAGAACAGCGACCCACAGATTTTCTACACCTCTGCAGCACATCTGTGCAAGTCTTGTTTCACAAGTCCGTACTTACATAACCGGAAGAAAGTGCAAGAAGCCCACAAATTTGCGGTGGAAAACAAAATCTTAAGAAGAATTATCGATTTTCTAAAAAGAGAAGTAGATTCCAATATTGAAAATATTGAGCAGATCTCCCTCAATGGCGACTCAAGGTTCATAGTCTCGTCGAGCCTGCATTCTTCCGGGATTGACATCACCAAATATGGAGAAGGGCTGCAACGTATTTTTGAAATTGCACTATTACTTGCATACTGCAACAACGGAGTGCTGTGCATTGACGAAATTGACAGTGGCATCCACAATAAGCTCCTCAAGAAATTCACAAAATTTGTCTTGGATCTGGCATCTGAGTTTAATGTCCAGGTGTTCGTATCGACACACAGCAAAGAATGTGTCGACGCTTTTGCCGCTCTTGATTCCGAAGAGCTGATGGCCTATAAAATGAAATTCAAGGAGGATCATTCCCTTGATTTCCGCTTCATTGGTGGGAAACGGCTGAATGAGCTGGTAGAAGAAATGGATATTGATATTAGATAAGTTCTGAATCATGAGAATAATTTTCGTGTTGTGTGAAGGTCCACACGATGTGGCTTTTCTGTCAAGGCTTCTCAGTGCCGATGGCTACGTGAAATACAGGCAACCTCTATCTAAGTTTCCGGAACCTCTCGACAAGTGGATGACAAAAATATCCAAAGATCTAAGCATCGAGGATCTGAGTCTTGACCGAATGTATGATGACATTAAAGCAGTCTTGCCAAGCAATGCAATTCTTAACGAGGAGAAGAAACACTTGATCCTACTCTATTCCATGAACGGTGATTCTCATGAAAAAAGACGCGATAAAGTCATTTCGGCGTTGAGAACATGGAGCCGACCTCCGGCAGACGATAAAGAATTCTCTTTTATGGAAGAAAGTTCAGAAGCAGGGAACAACTATGGTCTGATAGTTCTTTTCGATGCTGACGATAAAGGCGTTGACTCCAGAATCAGTGAAGCGAAAGCGAAACTTTGTGAATGTTTTCCTATGGCTGAATCAATCTCAAGTAATGGAGATGTCATTTATACAGATGAAAATATAAAAATCGGAATTTATATTTTTGCAGATCCCGTTACGAAAATGGGAACTCTTGAAAACATTCTGTTGCCGATTATGAGACAAGATAATGAACAAATGTTTGACGACGCACAAACCTTTTTAGACAAGCATCATGACGAGACACGCCTGAAATCATTGATCTTCAAGAAAACACCGGAAGGAATGTGCGAGAAAAGAGACAAGAGACACAAATTTCACCCTGTCAAGTCCTTGATGGGAGTGGTCGGTCAGTTGCAGAACTCGGGCACATCAAATACCGTATGTATTGAGAAAGCCGATTACATAACACTTGAAAAGATCAAAAACAGTTGTATATGTCAGGATATTCTACAAATGTTCAACAAATTATAGTTCATTTATATAAAAGCGCGATATTCAGTATCCTGCTTTTATTTCCTTTTATAACTTCGTATTCAAAGTCAACTAATGAGGATAAGATAGATCAACTCCTATTCAAGATCGGAGGAGAAAGCTTGGATCATCATGGATTCGGAAGCGACGAGGTCTCTTATTGCCCTACTGGAGAGAAACCTCAAATTCAGATAGATATTGATAGAGACGGCAATATGGAGTCTTTGTACTTCTTTATTGATATCAGCGGCGCCTTAAATTGCGTGTTTTCAAAAAGCAATGGTACGGACATGATAAAGGAATGTGTTGGAATTAACAATCACAGCAATTCTGACGAGACTGTCCATCCTACCACTATAACTGTCCGGTTTCACGATTTTGACAAGGACAATGTACCTGAAGTTATAATAGAAACAGAACTCCCTGAATTACAAGGAATCAACGGCGAAGTATTCCGATTACAAGGAGTAGGAGCCGATTTAAAAAACTTAAAAGGATTGAAGGGTTGGTTCGTGAATACAGGTTATTTCTGGGGACAATACAACATAGCGACTATTGAAGACAACCTCATCCATACCACAAACTTTAGAGAACTTCCATTGGATTATGTTTATATAAAAGGACGATTAAGAAGGATTGAGTAAGTATAGACCGACATTGTCTCTCCCCCCCCGATTGAGCAGGGTCATTCGTAGTTGTACTTATTGGAAATCAAGAACCTCAAATATTCATCGGACGATAATAAACAGTAATTGTCCAGGCACGGACGGTTTTTCAGCCACATAACATTCCGTTTCCACTGTCATCAGCTGTTGCGGAGTTGCGATGGAATCAGTTATTATCTGCCGCAAAAGTTTCCCGCGCAAAGTTTTCAAACGGTTTGAATCAGGGGTTTTCATTGACCCGCCAGCCCGCAACTCCTGAAAATCAGCTTTCCATACTTTCGCCTTCTCTCCCACCCTGTTCCAGTCAATGCACCGGGATGCATCTCCTGGAAGCAGATTCAACACATCGTGATCCTTTTCTTTCCCGATCCATGAAATCACGCAATCAGTTACTTTCTGTCTCCAGAAAGCGGCAAACGAACTGCCGTCAGGAGCCAATTGATTCGTGAAGTCAAACCTGTACGGTTTTATTATATCGTCCGGGCGCAACCAGCCGTAAAGCGACGAGACAATACCTACAGACCGGTTTGTCCTCTCCTTCTCCTCCGCACTTAATGATGAATACTCAAAAGCCTTGAACACAACTCCCGTAAAAGCCTCAATGGCTACGCACCCCGACTCTTTGTAAGGGAAATCGTATATCATCTGCCGCAATCTACGGGCCATGGGAAGACTTATTTTCACCCTTGAGGCAAGTTCATCGACAGTCATAGCCTCCATGCGGCACATAATATCGCAAGCCGACGAATCAAGCACAGGCCTATGGTGTTCCAGAAATAGAGGAGACACACGGCTTGCGCACGGCGCCATAGTCTTTGATTCAGCTATCAATACAAGCATCTCACAAAATCACATATCCAATATAAGTAACTCTTTAAAATTAGCTTATATCAGATTATGCTGGATTTTTGAGGAGATTTCAAATTTGAAAAAAGGAGTTTAGCGGGCTAAACGACTGATTGAGAATTGGAAATATACCGGAAAGACAAATAAGACGATATAAGCCCATAGGGTTGCTGATAAGAATTTTAAATTACAACTAATTTTAAAAAGTTACTTATCATCAGCAGATTATACTTAGCTCAATCGATAGATTACCATTCATCAGGAATCTCAGCCAATTCCTCATTCACGGACTCAATGTCAAATAAGCGGTCGTCAGCAAAGGCTTCAAGAATATCGCGATTCTCGAGTCTAAGTTCCTGCATCAAATGCGATATATCGCGTTTATCCATTTGTTCCGGATTCTCCTGAAAATCACGCAAAGGCTGGTATAAATACGGCGGATAATTATCCAGCGCCTGAAGTTCACTCTTGTATTTACTGCACTCGGCGACTTCACCATGCCGCTCAATAACATCAACGACCGATACGTTGAAAATCCAATCAAGTCTAAAGTCATAGATATACACCAGCTTGTCCCCCTTTTTCGCAAGAAAAGCGGTGAGCGGAGTCTGGTCAGAGTCAAATTTACAATCGTCTATGCCAAACGAATATGAATCGGTTTTTGGGATTCCTATCATCAAATCATGATCATACGGTTTTCTCATAAATTGCCAAAGATGGCAATTATCCAATCCAGCCACAGCTTGAATGACATAGTGCAATTGCGAAAAGTTGAAATCGGCAGGCACAAGCACCTCCCTCCACATAGGAGGCTTGGAGACATTGCGCAACTGAATTTTAATTTTCAGTGTCTTGTCATCGGCATCATCCATGGGAGTATAGTCAAAATCACTGTCATTCTCTCCAGTTAAAATCTTAAGAGTTTCATGAAAATCGGAGTTGTTTAGAAAATTGGCATAATCTTCGGGTGATACACCATTGGCAGCCATGACAGCCATCAGGATCCTCTTGTCCATATTCAAATCAAAATAATTCATACACAAATTTAATATTTTTCATTTAAATTATCCAACCTGTTTCCATGAAATAATTTTACAGTAAAACAATTTATCTAGAAAATAGGCAAGCTTATTTGGCGATGATATGCAATAAATGACGATGGCTTATTAGTGTTCACAATCATCATAATTTGATCACGTGCATGAATTGCTGTTCACAATCGGCTGTTTCACGAACAGCAAACCTATATTACTGTTCACGACTTGGGATTTCGTGAACACTATACCTAAAATACTTCTCAAAAATCGCAAAAATTGAGAACCTTTATTATAATTCTTCTCAAGAATCACTATTTTTGAGAAGCGTGGGGGCGTTTTCTGAAATCGATTCAACCGTGAAAGTCGAATTAGAATCGACTGTTGTTGCTTTAACACCGCTTTCGTTTCCAAATCGTAAGAAAGCGGCAATCCCGGTATGTTATATTGCAACATAATCTAAACTATTAAAAATCAATTTCGTCTTGCTGACCTTTAGCTATCTTGTTTAGATTACAAAGATAGCATAAATTGAGGAATCAACACATTAGAAATTTTAGATTCGAGATTTTTTATAAGTAAAAGCATTGCAGCATTTATCTCAGATAGTCAGGAAAACGGCATCAGTCCATCCTATGTAGTATAAAAATCAATCGGACAAACAAATTATTGGTTGTTTGTCCGATTGATTGTCTTTTATTTGCATGCCATCAGGGGCTTAATATTCCTCTTCGTTGAAGCGTAATTTATAGCCATATAATCAATGAGCTAGGTAATTTTTGACGACCATTAGCCAAACATATTTGTCTATCTGTGTCAATACTTGTCACTTGGTCAAACAAATAACTGCTATTTTGGCAAAACATTGGTCAAACAAATGATGATGGCTGAAAATTCTCCTAACGTTCATTTGGAAGACCATTGTTGGCACAAAAAATGTAAAAACCTACGCGAATTAGCTCCTTATTCCCAAAATTATCACCTGAAACAACTTTTTCTGTAGATTTTGTACAGCTACGTTTGCGTATTCCGAATATTTGCACTACCTTTGCGCCATAAAACTAAAAATGTATGATACAAAAAATCACCATATCCAATTTCTTCTCCATCCGAGAGCCTTTGGAGGTCTCATTTGAGGCTTCCAGGGAAAAGCAGTATGGTGAGGATTGGATTATTCAAATCGGGAGTACCCGTCTGCTCAAGGCCATTCTCCTATATGGAGCTAACGGGAGTGGCAAGACAAACATTTTATGTGCACTCGATTTTCTTCGGCACACAATACTTGCAATTCCCTCTAATGTAGACGAGGGGATAAGTTACCTCCGTTTTGCGCTTGACCCCAAATGTGCGAGCGAAGATACTAAATTTGACATCCTATTTTATATTGGAAGCACCAAATATCGCTATCGTCTGGAATTAACCCCACAAAGGATTTCCTATGAAGAACTCCGTGTGTTCCATAACGGCAATAGCAGTCGTTCGGTGTACACTCGCAAATATAATGCAGAGAGAGGTGTCAATGTCGTGCGGTTTGGCACATGGATGACACTTAGCCCAAAAGAACGTAAAACAATAGAAGACGCTACAACAGCAAATATTACGGTGCTTTCAGCTTTTATAACAAGAAACATCTCATGCGAAGAATTGTCTAAGGTCCGTAACTATTTCAAGTATGAATTCTTCAGGCTTTACGATGTTGATGGTGCCGACCAAGAAGTTGCCAAAACGTTGAAGGAGGACTCAAGTTTCAAACAGATATTACTTGACTTGCTACAGACATTCCACTCCAATATTGTTGATGTAAAGGCGGAAGAAGAGACCCGTCAAATTCCTGAAGAGGCTCGTCAGTTGCTAATGCAAATGAAGTCTTCGGAATCCGATAAGGATATTATAGCAAATTTGAAAACTCTGACAAAATGGACGAGCAATTATATCCATAGGACAGAGCTTGGAGAATTTGAATTGAGTGATGGGTTGCAATCAGAGGGAACAAAAAGTTTCATT
Organism: uncultured Muribaculaceae bacterium; assembly: GCA_910589425.1. Lineage (GTDB taxonomy): Bacteria > Bacteroidota > Bacteroidia > Bacteroidales > Muribaculaceae > Lepagella. Next base: position 22,560 of record CAJUSZ010000012.1, read on the forward strand.
CGGCATTTGGCTCTATTCTATAAAGCCATCAAAGGCAATTGGCTCATTGCTCTGGATGAATTCGGCTCCGGGATGCAAGCCAAAACACAACATTTATTACTTGATTTCTTTTTGAAATTCTCTCGCCATTCTCAACTAATCTTTGCCACTCAATCACTGGGTTACCTTGATTTTCCGACAATGCGTCGCGATGCCATTCAAATTGTATCGAAAGATAGATCTATAGGCCAGACAAGCATTGACGCGACAACGGTAAGGGGAATTCACAAAAATATAAAACTAAGACGAGCGTACAATGACGGTCGGTTCACCTCAATAGACCCCAACGAACCGGAAGTCGATTTAAAAGAACTATCCACGAAATATATATCGCTTATTTATGGCGAGCCAATGGAAGGAGGTGTAGTATGAAGTAAACATAAAAAAGAAAGATGCCTCACTCTTGGCGGAGAACGAGGCACCATGAGTTCGCTATTCCCTTGCAGAATTTAGGGACAAGGCGGGTTTCAAGTGCAAAATTACGAAATAAATTCGTGATACGCAAGCGTCACACCCCTAATTTTCTGCGAGGATTGTCAGAAAACCGTAAAAAACTATAATTATGACGGACAAAATTATCAATCCACCACTTCCTTTTATGGACCTGCCTCAAGAAGTGGTACATGCAGAGCGTTCCTCGGAGCGAGAGAAGGCAGATCCAACCTTGCTATTTATGACGCTTTGCGTTACAATGACATCCGAAAACGAAATGCCGATTGTTGCACCCTATGTTGGCGAAAAGCCGACGGACATTCGCGGCATCCACCGAATAATGAACAAGGGGCATCGCCAAATTGCGCCACATTTCTTCTTTAGTGATGACCGCATACGGAATTTCTTCGACGACCCTTTCGGAACTGAAAAAATCCTATCGCAGTTCGAAGCCTCGATAGCTCTGGATTTCTCAATGACAATGGAGATGACGCGTCCACAGAAGATGTTCTCCTCGTTCCTAAACAAGCTTTGGGCAGCTTGGCTCCAATCACGCAGCCACAAAGTTATCCCCAATGTTTCCTTCCCGGATGAGTATTGGGAGAACTACTGGCTTGAAGGGTGGCCAAAGCACTCCATTATTGCCGTCAGCAGTGTGGGAGTGTTGACACACGGCAATCCCGAGGGATGGCTGAAAGGCATGGAGCGTATAAGGAAGGAACTGAAACCTCTCCACATCTTGCGCTATGGGCCAAAAATTCCCGGAGAGAGCACAGAGAATTGCACCTATTTCGATAACGATAATAACCGATCTGCAAATGGGTGGTAACTATTCTTACAACAAAGCTCTCGGCGGTGTCCCGGAAAATAAACGTACGCACGATGAACTGAATACGCGTATTGATGGTCATAAAATCCTTCTGCAAAAGGGAAGTGACAACCGAGTGAAAATTCCAATGAACTCTAACTCCGAATCTCCCATTTATTTGGGTGCGCATAGAAAAGAGGACGGAACTATCGAAATAACCACGTTTGGTGTTTATGAGAAGCATAAGTGTGTCGGACAAGTCGATTTAAAGTTCGATGCAAAGGGGGATCTTATTCCTTTTGCGAATAATGGAGAAAGTTCATCTCACTTTCACAAATTTACTGAAGACAAAGCGACCGGATTAGTAAGCCGTAAGTCTGGTCAGAAGGACAATCATCTTCCGATTGACTCGAAATATAACAAACTAATCCAAAAGATTGTAGAATACAATAAGGCAAAACATAAAAAGTAAATGAAAAAACAAACTCCGCCGAATCTTCCCAAACGCAACCATACGGTTGTGGTTCACAATTTCTTTGGAGAAGGGAAAAATCTTGAGGCTTGGCAGCTTGGATGGCAACCAGAGAATCGCATGGAGACAAAATCTTCGGTCTCAAAGAAGATTTTTAATACCTATGTGCAGATTGGCCACTTCAATATGATTTTTTATTATGTTAAGGATGGTAATTTTTATGGTATCCATGCAGAAAACTGTCCCATGCCGGTTTTCCGATTCAAAAAAGAGGAAGATAGATACCCTATCTATCAAATCGAGAACCAAGACACCCACGACTATGAAGATGGAGAAATCCTCTATATGGTACCTTGCGACGAGTGTGTCTGGGATACCGTTAGAATTGACGGCAAGTCTCTTGAAGAAGTCCTGCAGAACTCCTACATCGTCAACATCAGTTGACGGCAATCAGAATCTAACCAGTGATAGCGACACCTATTCAGTGGTGCCGCTATCCCTGGTTTACAGCAAATCTCACTTGTATTTCATACTTTTGGCCAAATAAAATTGTCACTCAGTGTCATTCTATGACACTCGACAGAAGGAGGAGAACATGGTTATGGCATTGAAATACCTTGGATTATAGATTGGAGAGATGGGATACTCCTCTTCCTCAAGGATTATAGTGCCAATTCTATACCTCAGGAGGATTTCGGAGGATAAAATCAGGGGCATATTTCAGTATTCACGAAGATGGAAATAGTGCATGTATTTTAGCCAAACAAACCCGATTTGGGGATTTTATACAAAATGTTTTAACTTTAATCATCAGCCTCTTGCGAAGTTGGATTTGTTTGGCTAAAACACAAAAAATCAATCGGACAAACAAATTATTGGTTGTTTATCCGATTGATTGTCTTTTATTTGCAAGCCATCAGAGGCTTAGTATTCCTCTTCGTTGAAGAAGAAGTCCTCTTTGGAGGGGTAGTCGGGCCATAGTTCTTCTATGCTTTCGTAGGCCTCGCCTTCATCCTCTATCTCCTGAAGGTTTTCTATCACTTCCATCGGCGCTCCGCTGCGCATGGCAAAGTCTATGAGTTCATCCTTGGTCGCGGGCCAGGGTGCGTCTTCAAGTTTAGACGCGAGTTCGAGTGTCCAATACATTTTTATGCCTTTCGTTTTTGTTTCTGTTTCCTTTTCATTTTACAGGCAACTTGATGCGCTGCCAAAAAACGCCGCAAAGTTATAAAACGACGCCGACATATACAAACTTTCAGTCCTGTTTATGCCAGACTATTTCATCCACGCCTTTTATAAAGTTGAAGTATCTGGCAAGGATGAAGAGATAGTCGCTGAGCCGGTTGAGATAGCGCAGGAGCGCAGGATCCACGTATGCTTCGTCGGCCAGATCGAGGATGCGGCGTTCGGCCCGGCGGCAGACTGTGCGGCACACATGTGTCCTTGCCGAGAGCATACATCCTCCGGGAAGCACGAATACCTGAACTTTCGGAGTCTGCTCGTCGAGGGCGTCGACCCACTGCTCGAGCTGGCTGATGTGTGCCTCTGTCAGCCCCCATGCGGGAGGCTGGGTTCCTTCAGGGATCTCGGACGCGAGATATCCGCCGAGGTTGAAGAGCATGTTCTGCACGCTGAGCAACTGGCCTTTCACCTCCTCGGTGCATTCCGGGTCCGAAAGGACGCATCCGAGTGTCGAGGAGAATTCGTCGAGAGTGCCGTAGGCTTCGAGACGCACACTGTTTTTCTTGACACGTGTGCCTCCTACGAGCGAGGTTGTCCCGGCATCGCCGGTGCCTGTGTAAAGTCTGCTTTTGGTCATCGGTGGGAAATTTTTATTTGTAACGCCAGAGAGTGGATAATGTTGTGCCGGAAAATGTTTATTATGCTTAATTTTGTTAAGCACGAATAAAGTCCCCTGCCCAAAGCAAAGACGCAGAAGCCGGATTCCGCCACGCGGGTAGCCGGTTCTGCGTCTTTGCGGTGCTTTATTTATCACCCTGGATCAAGTCTCAGGATATGTCGTATTTCTCGTATTCCGAGTTTTTGCTCTTGAATTCCGGCACGGTACGCTTCATCAGGCGCACCATGTCGGGGATGTTGACATCTTCGCCGTATTCCGACAGCTGCGCCATTATGCCTGAAGCGTCGGTGAAGGGGTATTCCCGCGCTTTGGCCACGAATATGCGGGTATGGGCTGTGGGGATTGTGTTTTCTTTGGTGGCGAGGACCTCTTCGTAGAGTTTCTCTCCCGGACGAAGACCGGTGAATTCTATTTTTATGTCGCGGTCCACTTCGAGACCGGCGAGATGGATCATTCTTTCCGCAAGGGTTACGATCTTCACCGATTCCCCCATGTCGAATACGAAAATCTGCGTTCCGGTGGCGAATGTGGCCGCTTCCATCACAAGGCGGCATGCCTCCGGAATGGTCATGAAGAAGCGTGTTATCTCGGGATGGGTAACCGTTATCGGGCCGCCATGCTCAAGCTGCTCGCGGAAACGGGGTATCACGGATCCGTTAGATCCGAGGACGTTGCCGAAACGCGTGGTTACGAAACAGGTTTTCCCGGCCACCTCCCCTTTTTCGATAGCCAGTCCGAGCGACTGGACATATATTTCGGCAAGGCGCTTGGTGCAGCCCATTATGTTGGTCGGATTGACGGCTTTGTCAGTGGAGACCATCACCATTTTCTCCACTTCATATTCCACACACTTGTCGGCCACATGTTTAGAGCCGGTTACATTCACTCTTATGGCCTCGCACGGGTTTTCCTCCATAAGGGGGACATGCTTGTAGGCTGCGGCATGAAACACGATCTGAGGCCTGTATTTTCCGAACACGAAGTCGAGTCTCTTGATGGACCTGACGTCTCCTATCACAGGCACAAAATCCAGATCTTTGAAACGGTCCTCAAGTTCAAGGCGGATGTTATGCAGCGGAGTCTCGGCATTGTCGAAAAGGATCAGTTTGTCTACGCCGAATGTGGCAAGCTGGCGGCACAGTTCGGAGCCTATGGATCCCGCGGCGCCTGTTACCATCACGGTCTTTCCCTTGAAGTTGGCAATGATCTCGTCCATCGATATCTTGATCTCGGGACGACCGAGAAGATCCTCGATCTTGATTTTCCTTATGTAATTGCCTATGGCCTGCTGGTCGGTCATCTCGTCGATGTTGGGCATCACGTATGTCTTCATGCCGGCCTGACGGCAATAGTTTATCAGCCTGTCTTGCTCGGCTCTCGCGTCGGCCACATAGGGGAACAGGATTCCGTCGGCATAGAGAGTGTTGCGGAAGATATGCACCCCCCCGGCATTTTCAAAATAATAGACCTTCATTCCTGCGAGGCTGTGGCCGACGCGCTCCTTTCCGTAGGCCACGAATCCGATTATGCGGTAGTGAGGAGAGTTTCTCAACCGGGCTACCATCGACGCGGCCTTGTCGTTGGTGCCGTAGACAAGCACCTTGCGCACCGCCTGCTCGGCTTTGTTCAAGGCCTGCATACGGTCGTAGACGGCCACCATCAACACCCTTATGATTATCAGGGCACATAAGCTCACAAAGAAATCCATAAGCACCATTCCTCCGAGGATTCCGCTGCCGAATCCGAACGTGGTGAACGCCATCAGGAAATAGAGCATCAATTCCTTGCCCAGACATACCAGTCCGAGACGCCCCAGCTCCCGGAGGGTGGAATAGCGGATTATCGCCCGGTAGACACGCCCTACCCGGAAAGCTATGACAGTGGACACGAAAACGGACATGAGCCATAGCAATATACGCGATTGACTGAATTCAAATCCAGGCATAAGCAGGTTCATCATCACCAGCACAAATATTGATGCAGCCAGCGACGATATCGAATCGACGACAAAGACCACCCCTGTGTTGAGGAATCTGTTTCGCCTGCGGTTTATTATTTCAATCAGTCTTTTCATTTCATATAATGTCATTATCAACGGCCAACCGGACCGGCACGTCTTTTATGGATACAGCCTCCTTTCCGCTGGAGGATTGAACTGAATATGTGAATGATATTCCTGCGGGAGCAGCCGGTGAACCGGATCAACGGGCAATCCGTACACATGTTTCCTGAAGAGAGATTTTTCCGTGAGAAATGGAAGATCCCCACGTTTCCGCTGTCATTACACTGGCGGATATTCCTCCGCCGGATATAATGAGCGTTCGATGCCGTCTGCGGAAACGGGTGCCATCACCGTTTCCACAGACGGCCATTCTTAATCTTTCAGTCGTTCTTCACATAATGGCCATAGTTGCCGTAACCGTAGCCATAGCCATATTTGGCACCATATCTCGAACCCTCCACCGGGGTCGCATTGAGTACAAGTCCTATGTTCTTGAACTTCTTTTCATCCATGAGTTTCTCAAGCTCGGGAAGCATCGAGCGGTCGAGAAGTCCCGTGCGCACCACAAAGATAGTGCGGTCCGACACCTGGTTGATGATCTGCGCGTCGGCCATCATCTCCACCGGCGGACAGTCTATCAGTATGTAGTCGTATTGCTCTCTCAGATCCCCGATCAACTCCACGAAGCGCTCGGTCTCCAGAAGCTCAGTGGGATTCGGGGGAATTGTGCCTACAGGAAGCACCGACATATTCTCGGCGATGCTGTCGTCTACCTTGACTCCGGCTATGCTGTCTATCTCACCGACGAGATAATTGCTGATTCCCACTTTCGGTGAACCGACACATTCCGATGTGGATCCGCGGCGCATGTCCCCGTCGATGACGAGTACTTTCTTCCCTTTCAACGCGAGGCTGATGCCGAGATTCAGCGATATGAAAGTCTTGCCCGACCCCGGGTTGAACGATGTTACCATGATTACAGAGCATCCGTTCTCCTTGGCCGACATGAATCCGACATTTGTTCGCAGCACGCGGAAAGCCTCGTTGACCACGTCGCGTTTTCCCTGGCGCACCACCACGGACGGCTGCTCATTCTTATCATCTTTCCCGAGAATCTTCTTACCGCTTTTTTTTCCGTTGAATGCCGGAATCTCTCCGAGAAACGGCACGGAAAGAGCCTCGACATCCTTGCGTCCGCGCACTTTGGTGTTCATCATGGCCATGATATAGGATATGCCGAACGGAATGCAGATTCCCGCCACAAACGCTATCAACAGTATTCTTCTGGCGTCGGGAGCCGTCGGAGCGTTGGAGCCGGTAGGCTTGGTGATCACCTGGGTATTGTATGCGGTGAATGCCTGCGACAGCTCGTTCTCCTCCCGCTTCTGGAGAAGATAGAGATAGAGCGATTCCTTTACTTTCTGCTGGCGCTCCACCGACAGCAGATATTTTGCCTGCGTCGGGTTTGCGGCGATCTGCGCCGTGGCATGGCTCTGGCTGGTCTGAAGGTTGCGGATCTGCGTGTTGAGCGCCACTATCTGGTTGTCGATCGTGGCTATGATAGCCGTGCGCATTCCTGCGAGCTGCGCGTCGAGATCCATCACTACAGGATGAGTTTCCGAACTGTTGGTGGCATACTGGTTGCGTTGAAGCATCTTGGCGTTGTATTCGCCTATCTGGCTCTCGATCGTGCTGTTCTGTATACCGGAATTGACAGGAAGCACCTGTGTCCTGTTGGCCTCGTTGGCAAGATATCCGCGCATGTAGCGTGTCATCTGAAGCTGATTGTTGAGTTCGAGCATAGTCGATGATGCGGCATGGCTCTCGTTCATATACATGCTTGCGGCCTGCTGTACGTCGGGAATCAGATGCGCGCTCTGATAGGACGATATGTCCTGATCCACATTACCGAGTTCGCTCTCTATCACACCGAGGCGCTCATTGATGAAATTTGAAGTGCTGACAGAGATCTGGTTGCGGTTCTCCATCCACTTTTCATTATAGATCACTATTACGGCGTCTATCAGATCTTCGGCACGCTGTGTCGACTGGTCGGTGGCGGTGATATTGATGGTGTTGCCCTTGTCGCTCTTGAGCGCCACATTAAGCTCGCCCGAGAACTTGCCCACCGCTCCCTTGAGCGGGATACGCTGCACGAGGATCTCGTCGCATTTCGTCTGGGCGTAGTAGGGCGTTTTCTCCACCACCACCGTGCCGGCCGATGTCCGGAGCGTGTCGCCGAGACGCAGAGCCTTGGATTCATCATAGACAGCATCCTCGCCGTTGCATTCAAGATCCTCCACGACGTATTTCTCTCCAGGAAGCAGTTTCACGGTCGCGCTCGCAGACGTGTTCTCGAGAGCCGAGGGAAACTTGACGTTGACCGGCAGCTGGGAGCCGTAGATCAATTCGTTGTGGAACTTTCCGGGCTTGTAGCAGCTCACATTCAGATCAAGCCTCTTGACCACTTCGGTCATTACGTCGGGCGACATTATCTTGTTGATCTCGTCGCTTATGTTGGAGTTGGTCTGAAGCAATCCCATGTCGGAGAAAGCTCCCGCCTCCGAAATGCCCGACGATCCTTTGGAATCGTCCTTTATGACTATCGACGCTGTGCGGGTGTATGTAGGCGGAGTGCGCAGCAGATAGTAGACCGCCATGCCCATGCAGACGGCAATGGAGATCAGGATCCACGGCCAACGGCGCAGGGTGGAGAAACACACCTCTGAAAGTTTCACCATATTGGCCGCTTGCGGAGCCTGTGATTTAACCGCCGTTTCTTTTGATTTTTCCTGTGTTTCCATCATTTTGTCTGGTTGAGGATCAGGGTTGTTATTGTCGCGAGCAGCGATGCCACGGAGATCCAGAAGGCCGGTGTGAGAACCGTGTTGCCGTTGGCATCGGCCTGACGCTTTTTGGTGGCGTTGGGTTCGACATATATCACGTCGTTCTGCTGCATATAGTAAGCCGGAGACTGCATCAGCGACTCAGTGTCGGTGAGATCGAGCCTGTAGGCCCTGTCTTTGCCATCCTCCTCGCGGACCACAAGCACATTGCCGCGCATTCCCGTTATATTGAGGTCGCCGGCCTTGCTCAGAGCCTGAAGTATGGTCAGATTGTCCTTGTCTATGGGATATTCACCGGGGCTGTTCACATCGCCCAGGATGGAGATGGTGGCATTGAGAAATTCCACCGTAACCTTAGGATCTCTCAGAAGATTGTGGCTCAAGAGCTTGCGCTCTATCACATCGGCAGCCTCATGTCTATTGAGACCGGCCACATGAATCTCACCGATGACCGGATACTTGATATATCCGTCTGGAGAAACCGTAAAGGCAGACGCACTGTTGCTGCTGCTTTCCGACGAGCTGCCCACCCTGTGCTGCGCTATCGCGAGATTGAACACCTCGGCCAGTTCCGGATCCTTCGAACTCACCACTATCGAGATCTTGTCGTCAGGCTGGAGTGTAAGCCGTCTCTGCTCCATCACCGCCTGGACGTCGCCGGATTCAAAACCTTGCATGTAAGTTATGTTCTTCGGAGCCGAGCATGAGGTCGCGAGCATGGCCACCAAGGCCATAAGCCATGCCGCATATCTGTGCATTATTTTCATAATTTGATTATTCTTCCGCAGGAAGCTTTAAGTGTGTTAGAAATGGCATTCGGAAACGCCCACGGATAGCAGGTTGCAAAATTACAACTTTTTTTCGACATTCCAATCCCGCGATTCAAAAAATATCGGGAAAAACCGTCCTGTTGATTCATACCGAGACCGTTCCTTTGATCGCCGGCCACGGATCGTAGCCCTCCAGACGGAAGTCCTCATAATTGAATCCGAAGATATCCTTGACCTCGGGATTGAGTCTCATCACCGGAAGCGGACGGGGCGTGCGGCCGAGCTGCTCTCTGACCTGGTCAAGATGATTGAGATAGATATGGAGATCGCCGAAAGTGTGGATGAAATCTCCGGGCTGGAGGCCGCAAACCTGGGCCATCATCATTGTCAGCAGCGCATAGGACGCGATATTGAACGGAACCCCGAGAAATGAATCCGCGCTCCGCTGGTAGAGCTGAAGCGACAGGCGCCCGTCGCTGACATAGAACTGGAAGAATGCATGACACGGCGGAAGATTCATCCTGTCGAGATCCCCCACGTTCCATGAGCTGACTATGATGCGGCGCGAGTCGGGATTGTGGCGTATATCCTCCACCGCCTGGGCGATCTGGTCGATCCCAGCCCCGTCATAGCCCGGCCACGAACGCCACTGATAGCCGTAGATATGCCCGAGATCCCCGTCGGGATCGGCCCATTCGTTCCATATCCTCACTCCCCGCTCCTGGAGCCAGCGGGCATTGGTGTCGCCACGGAGAAACCACAGCAACTCGTAGATGATGCTTTTCAGATGCACTTTCTTTGTAGTCAGCAAAGGGAATCCCTTGCTGAGATCAAAACGCATCTGATAGCCGAATGTCGATATTGTCCCTGTCCCTGTCCGGTCCGTCTTGCGGTGGCCGTTTTCGAGTATATGCCGAAGCATCTGCTGGTATTCCTTCATGTTGCTCTATTTCATTCTATTTTTCCATCCACACCCACTGTTATCTCCCTCCGGCGTGCCTCATCATCGGCGTGGCGGCCCGGTTGCGCACCGACTGATAGCGTATCGCCCCTTCCGGACAGCGGGCCACACACTCCATGCATCTCACACAACGTGAGTCATCCACCCTCCGCTCGGCGATCCGGATACACCCGGCCGGACATGCCTCCTCACATTTCATGCAGGCCACACACCGGTCCGGATCGAGTTCGATCCTGTAGCCGGCCGTCATCCCCACGATCCCGAGCAGCGAGCCGACAGGACACACCGTGTTGCAGAACTCCCTTCCGCTCATGATGGCCGCGGCAGCAAGCGCGACAAACGACACAACCCCGGCCGCGATTCCGGCCGTGGCGCCGAGGCCGAGTCTGGCGAGAGCCGTCGAAATAGACATCCGCCCGGGCGAAAGCATGTTGCCGAAAATATTCCACGGTTCCAGCAACGCCGGCACTATGGCCAGTCCCGCAGCCAGACTGACAGCATACGCGATCAGAAAATAGTAGCGGCATTTGTGCGGTTTCCGGTACCGGAACTTCGGCGATTTGCGGGACAGCATTCCCCGCACCCGCGGCAGCAGATCGAGCAGCGTGCCGACCGGACAGACCGTGGCGCAATAAAGACGGCCGTAGACCATAGTGATCACAAGCCAGAAAAGGGTGGCTCCGAGACTCACCGACAGCATCGAAGGAATTATCTGGACGCGGTATGCGGCAGACGCAACGTCTGCAATACGGCCCTCCGCGACAAGATATGCGGCGGCCAGCGCAAACGATAGTCCTGCGAGAATCCACCGTACCGTCCGAAGCCTCTTCATGAAAACTCAGAATATGATAAGCCCGCTATCGTCAGACGCCCCTGTCAGGATCGAGACCACAAGAACGGCTACTGAGAGAAAAAGCATGTTGGCGTTGATCCATATCTGGTAACGCTGAAGATCGGCAGGCATCTCCGCAAGCTTGCGGCATAAATAGAAGTTTACGATCATCGTCAGGGCCGGCACCGTCATGTACCACAACCATCCCGTCAGATTCTGAACGAGACAGAGCATTCCGAGAGCCACGACCCATAAAATGCCGTTCAACCCGAAGATGAAAAGCGACAATCTCTTTCCGGCCACAACCGGAAATGTCTGCTTTCCGAGAGCCATGTCCATCTTTCTGGACGCTATGTTATGGAAGATTCCGCAGTTCACAGCCATCAGGCCCATCACCACCGACAGATAAAGCGAGGGTTCGACATCATAAAAACTCATCAGCGAACTCGCCTCATGTCCCGACTGGGCCAGACATGTCCCGATGACACCCACCGGCCCGAAAAGAAGAAACGTGGACACGACTCCGAGCGAGGTCTCCGCCATCGGTCTGGGAGCCATAAATGTAAGCCACACCACAGCCACGAGAACCACCGCGACCAGAAGAGTCCACAGGCCTCCCATGGCCAGCAGCGCAAGGCCGACCGTGGCAGCCAGAATCATAAACGCCGACGCCGACGCACGCAGCACCGACGCGCGCGGAAGCTGGCCGAGGGCATCGTCGAGAGAATCCGGATCCACCACCTCGTCGTCGAAACGCAGTTTTCTGCGGCGCGTCTCCACATAAAAATGCATATACGTGCCGGCTATCTGCACGAACAAGGCGAACAGAAGGCAGAGAGTGGCCGGCAGCAGCTCCATGTTTCCGCGCAGAGCCGCAGCCGCTGTTCCGGCCGCAACGGTGGCCATGCTCATCAGAAGCATCCGAGGAGCGGCGTTATGCACAAGCAGACCTGTTATCGATATATTCTCTGAGGGCGTGTTGCCGGTAGACATAGTTCTTGGAGATTGTTTGTTGAGGTTAGGTTATTGGCCGGTGGGACTTGGCGGGAAGCATCGGAAATCCACACACTCTTGGAGCTTCCGGTCAGCTGATCGTGTAGAGAACCACAAACAGGCTTCCGGCTCCGATCACCATCCACAGCGTCAGTGCCTGGATCATAGGCTTGACACCAACCGACCGGATCACTTTCAGGCTCAGGCTCGCGCCTATCGCGAACAGCACGGCGATCAGCGCCTGCTTGGCCGCCACCACGATGCCTTTGTAGACCGGACCGAGCGCCGGAATAAGGCTGTCAGGCGTATAGGTGTTGACCACCATCGCAAGCACGAACAGAAGGATGAACCAGGGTATGCTGATCTTGGCCTTGCCCTCGCCGGCAGGCTGCTTCCTGAAAAACCACATGGTGAAGAAAGCAAGAGGGATTATCCACAGAGCGCGGGTGCATTTGATCAGGGTGGCAAGCTCGCAGGCCACAGGACCGTAGGCATCTCCGGCACCGACCACAGAACTTGTGTCGTGGATCGCTATAGCCGCCCATGTGCCGAACTGCTCCTGACTCAGCCCGAAGAAATGGCCCAGAGGAGGGAAGATAAAGAGAGCCACCGCATTGAGGATGAAGATGACACCGAGCGACACGGCCATCTCGTTCTCATTGGCCTTCAACACGCCGCCCACAGCCGCGATAGCGCTGCCGCCGCATATCGCCGTGCCTGAAGAGATCAGATAAGACGTCTTCGAGTCGATCCTCATGTAGCGTCCGAGAAGCACGCCGATCACCATAACCCCCACGACGGAGACCACCGTGAAAAGCATTCCGTCGGCGCCGGACTGGAGCGACTTCTGGAGATTCATTCCGAATCCGAGCCCCACCACCGAAGCCTGCAGAAGATACTTCGAGAGTTTCTTATTGAACTTCGGAAAGGGGATTCCGAAGATGAGCGCGAACGCGAGTCCGGCGAACAGAGCCACCGGAGGGGTTATGAACGAGTGTCCCTCCCCGAGGATAGCGTCGAATGGCACGACCATCACCGCCAGAAGCACCCAATAGAGCCATCGGCCGGTCTGATGCAGTCCGGATGCCGTTACATTTTTCCCTGACATTTGATTCTATGTTTTTCAGCTTCCCCGGCTATGCCGCCGACGAAAAGCCATTATCTTTATCATTAACGTGCAAAGATAGGAAATTTCCGCAACATTCCCATTTTTATTTTTCAAAAAGCAGCGCAAATGCCATTACATGGCCTATAATCCGGCGGCCACACACCCGGACATCAAGGGCGGCCGCATGGAGAAGATTCCCGCACGAAGCCGCCCTGCCGAGGAAAAGAAGAAGAGTCAGTCCGCTTTTATCTGACGATCACTTTCGTCGATTTTCCATTTGCCACCTTCACGTAGATTCCGGGGAGAAGATCGCCGCTCACCTTTACACCGCAGAGATTGTAGAACTCCGCGTCGGCATCGCTGTCGGCGCCGATTGCATCGACTCCCACGCCGATCTTGTCCTCTATGTTGTATTCGAACGAGATGCTGCGCAGCTTAACGTTGGCTGTGGTGTTGTCCATAGGCACACCGGTCAGATACTCAAGATGAGCCGTAAAGTGATATACGCCGGGAGCCTTGAAATCGGCAGGATCTACTGTGTATATGATGAATGAGCGTCCCACGTTACGTACCTCATAATTCTTGGTCTCGTTGGCGGGATTCACCACCGTAAGCACGGCGTCATCCTTGCCGGTGGCGTTGCGGAATCCGTAGCCTACGAGGTTGATGCGGAGTGTGGTCTGATCCTCGGGCCATTCGGTCGTCTCAGCCGGATCAGGCAGAAGAGTGAACTCAGGAAGCGCGCCCTCGGTATCCTCGTTGATCACAAACGAATATTCCTGCTTCCCGTCGGGGAACTTCAGAGGAGCGTTGGCCGCGTCGAGGCCGGAGAATGTGGAATAGTCCACGAAAATCTTATATGTGCCGGCTCTTTTGTTCCAGTCGAGAGGGAATTCCCAAGCCACGGCATTGCCGGACTTGACGCCGGGTTCCATGATGATCGTGTCGTTGCCCAGCGTAACCGTCAGCAGTTCGTCAGGAATGCCACAGTTGAACATGGACGCGTTATCGACAGTTATTCTCACCGATCCGGGCACATCGGCAGCGTCGAAGTTTCCCTGCGGGACTACCGTGATCTCGGCATCGACAGCGTCCTTTATCTCCCCGACCACATACGGGCCGGCCTTCAGGTTATAGATCGTCTCCCACTGGCCGGTGCTGGCGAGCTGGCCTTGGTTGGCTGCATCCCAGCTCACTCCGGTAGGGAATATGAGCCAGTATTTTCCGGGAGTGGTGATTTTGTCAGCCTCGGGGATAATCAGATCCATCCAGTTCATGTTGCGCATGCCGATGCTGACCGGCTTGCACTCGGCTGTGTAGACAATCTCGTCGTTCTCATTGACAACCCAGCCTTTTTTGTCAAACAGCAGCTGGTTGGTGTTGCCTATGCGTTGATAGACAGAGGTAAGGTTGAGATCAAACGTGCCGTAAAGCTCGGTGTATAGACCCGGGGCTGTGCCGGCGTTTGCCCATATCGCCCCGTCCGGAAGGTCAGTGGTCTTTCCGGTGTATTTTTCCAGTGAGTCCTGAGCGTTTGCCACGGGAACCGCCGCCAGAAGCAGACCTGCGATACCCAATAATGTACTTTTTTTCATAACGAAGTTGTTAATTGGTTAAACTGTTAAAATTCTGTCTTGAAATAGCAATAATGTCATCACAAAGCATTCTGGGTTGATTGCCGCCGGAGGCGGCGGAGTGAATACGGAAGTGAATTCGACTGTCTTGAGAATCCTGAGTGTTAACGCGAAATGACAATTAATAATATTCCATTTGCAAATATACTGCAAATTTCATTATCTGCAAAATTTTATTAAAAAAAGTCGAAAAACTTGTCAAATGTTAAGTTTTCCGACTTCTTTATCTTGTTTTTCACACGCCTGATGTCAGGCGGGTGGTCATCTGGCATGGAACGAGATGGCGAATCCGCCTCCGCGGGCTATGTGGAGGGGCAGGCGCGTGCCTGAATCCACGGTCATCTCCTTTATCTCATAGGCTTCCGGATTGGTGTCGCAGTCGGCGCCGGGCGCATCGAGATAGAGCCTGGCGGTGTAGCTGCGGCCTGGATCCAGAAACGACAGATCCAGGGTGTAGTCTATCGCCTCGGCCGATACGGCTCCGGCAAACCAGTCGTCGCTGTTCCTGTCTTTCCTCGCCGCCACGACAAACTCCCCCGGCTCGGCATCAGGATAGATCGTACGGCTCCAGTCCACCGGCACATCCTTGATGAACTGGAAAGCATCCATCTTCGCGGCATAATGCTCAGGAAGGTCGGCCGCCATCTGCAAGGGGGAATAGAGCGTTACGTAGAGCGCGAGCTGATTGGCTATGGTGGCGCGTTTGCGCTCCTTGCTGCCCGGCACGAATGTGCCCAGATCCATGCAGAATATTCCCGGAGTGAAATCCATCGGGCCTCCCTTTAGCCGCGTGAAGGGGAGAATAGTCACGTGGCGCGGCGACATCTGCCGGTATTCGGTGCCCATCGCGCTCTCGTTGCCGACGAGATTGGGGTATGTGCGGGCGAGTCCGGTGGGACGCACCGCCTCGTGGGCATTGACCATTATCCTGCGGTCGGCCGCTTTCTTCACGGCGTCGAGATAGTGGTTCACCATCCGCTGGCTGTAATGGGTCTCCCCTTTTGGAAGGATATTGCCCACATAGCCGCTTTTGACGGCATCATAGCCGTAGCGGTTCATCAGTCCGTAGGCCGTGTCGAGACGCGCCTCATAATTGTCCACCGATCCTGACGTCTCATGGTGCATCATCAGCTTCACCCCTTTGCCGCGGGCATACTCGTTGAGCGCCTCGATGTCGAAATCGGGATAAGGGGTTACAAAATCGAACACGAAATCCTTCTCCCGTCCGAGCCAGTCTTCCCATCCGATGTTCCAGCCCTCCACAAGCACCTCGTCGAATCCGTTTTCGGCCGCGAAGTCTATATACCGCCGCACATTGGCATTGTTGGCTCCATGATTGCCGTGAGGCTTCTCGCGGGAATAGTCCACCGTGGCGAGATCCACATTGTCGAGATCCGTGTACGACCATCGGCTTTTCCCGGCTATCATCTCCCACCATACGCCCATGTATTTCACCGGATGGATCCACGACGTGTCTTCGTAGGCGGTCGGCTCGTTGAGATTGTAGACTATGTCGGTGGCGAGTATGTCTGTCGCCTTGTCGCCGAGCATTATCACTCTCCAGGGCGTATGCCTCGGAGTCTCGATGAGCGCTTTCTCCCCGGCAAGCCCGGGGGTCAGCCATGAGCGGAACGTAAGCGACGGCTCATCGAGTTCGAGATGCATGGCCGGATAGTCGGTCAGCGCGGCTTCATGGAGATTCATGTAGAATCCTTCGTCGCTCTTAAGCATCAGCGACGTCTGCACTCCCGTAGGCGAGAACGACCGCTGGGAGACATTCCCCATCTTGTCGCCGCTCTCGTTGACAGCGCGGATGCCGGAAAGGCGTGTCCTGTTGTATTCATACTCCTGCGTGTCGTAGTCTCCCGGAATCCACCAGGCAATCATATCCGAGGGCATCGCGAATTCCGTCAGTTCCTCGGCCACCGCTATGCGTCCGGCACCGCTGTCGGGAAAAAAATAGCGGAAACCCACTCCGTCGTCATAGACACGGAATTCAATGTCCATCCTCAGACGGCCGTCGCTCAGAAAAGCCGTCAGGGAATTGTAGCTGTTCTCTATCGTCTCGTTCTCGCCCCACACCGGACGCCACGTCTCGCTGAAAGAGGACCGCGACAGGGAATCGATCCTGAAGCCGCCGGCTATCGTCGAGCCGTCGGTGAGCCGGAACCCGAGCCCCGAGGGAAGAATGGCCCGCTTGCCCTGGAAATCCACCGAATAGCACGGACGGCCGCCGGAGTCGAGAGTGAAACACAGTTCCACATCTCCACCGGGCGATCTCAATGTCTCAGCCTCCGCGAAGGGGACGACGCCGGCGAGCATGGGCAGGAATGCAAAAAAGGTCTTTGTTCTGAAAATCATATATGTAAGAAAATCTTGAAAAACTATATGACGCAAAGATAGCGTTTTCCGCCGACACAACAATACCCACGCTCCGAAAACCGTGAAAAAACGCGGGGGCTTCCGCCGGATGGCGTCAGTCCCCGCGCAACATCAAGGTTACGAAAAGGTGGTTTGCTTCCTGACAATCGGCGTCTTTTCCTAAAGCCGCCGGTCCGCTCATCTTTCCCGGGCGGACAGCTTTCTTTCCGTCGGCAAATATCTTTTCCGATGCAACTTTGAGCCACAGGCGGCACTCCCGCCTGCCCGGTGTGGAGAATCATGCAGGATAAAAGAAAATGCCTCCCGGCGCCAAAATCCGCGAACTATATCTCCACACCTAATTATTCCGGTTTCCGCACCGGGAGGCATCTGCCTTAAAAACGCGCGGAGGCTCCGACTGTTCACGCCGGAGCCTCTTTTTTTCGAGTCAAGAGTGTGTTTTAAAAAGTTGCTTATACTATAATAAGATGTTTTAGCTGCCCAAAAGCCTGCGCAGCCGCACAGACACGAACGGGACATCCTCAAAGCAACAAACGGCCGCCACATAGACCAGCAGCAGCACCGTGCGCAGACTGTAGCGCAGGGCGGCATTGTCCGGAAATGACAGAAGCCACTCACCGGCCGCGTAAAGCGCGGCGGCAAGCAGCGCGTAAGCACCGATGCGGCGCAGGTCGTAGTCGACCGGATAATAACGGCGTCCGATGAAATAGCTGGCCACCATCACCACAAAATAGCTGATCAGGGCAGCGTAGGCCGAACCCATGTAGCCACGGGGAATCCCTATCGCCGGCACAAGCCATAAATTGAGCGCGAGCATCAGGAAGAAGCAGAACAGTGAGAAATACATTCCCCAGCGTGTGCGGTCTGTGAGCTTATACCATAGCGACAGATTGAAGAATATGCCGAAAAAGAGATCCGCGACCATCATCACCGGCACCACGTCGAGACCCGGCCAATAATTGCGCGACACGAAATGCTTCAGCACCGGCAGATAATACATCACCCCGAGAAAAATGAGCAATCCGAACACCACGAAAAATTTCATAGCGTCGGCATAAGCCTGGGTCTTCTGCTCCCCGGCGGCACCGGCCCGCGCGAAGATAAACGGCTCGTAGGCATAGCGGAACGCCTGGGTGAACATAACCATCACTATGGCTATCTTTATGTTGGCACCGTAGATCCCCACCATCGCCCGGGCCGCCTCCTCATTCCCCTCGAACATGTAGGGGATCATGATCTGACCCATGTTCTGGCTCAGGATTCCCGCCACTCCGAGGATCAGAAGCGGCCAGCTGTAGGAAAGCATCCGCCGGAGCAGCGCCCCGTCAAACCGCCACCTGCGGCCGCACAGCTGCGGAAGGAGAAGAAGAAACACACACGCGGTCGAGATAATGTTGGCCACAAAGATCCAGCCTATGCCGAAATCCGCTCCCCCGGCTGGCTCATAAAACCAGCTCACGGCTCCCGGACACACTTCCATCAGACGAGGACAGCCCACGAGGAAGAGCAGATTCAGGCCTATGTTGATCCCCACGTTAGCAAGCTTTATACCCGCGAAAAGATAGGCTTTCTTTTTGAAACGGAGATAGGCGAAAGGGATGTTGGTGAAAGCATCGACAGCCACCGTTACGCCGAGAAGCCACACGTAGAGCGGATGTCCGGCAAGAAGCAGCGCCGACGACACAGGCCTGATCAGCACCGTCAGCAGCAGGGCGAACACAAGCGAGGTGAAGCCTACGGATATGAGCGACGTCGTGTAGACCCGCTCCGGATCCGGATCGCGGTTGGCATACCGGAAAAAGCCGGTCTCCATGCCGTAGTTCAGCACCACCAGCGCGACAGCCGTGAAACTGTATAGATAGCTCACGATCCCGTATTCCTCAGGATCGCTGAAAATATACACATAAAGGGGGACGAGACACCAGTTGAGAAACCGGCCCACTATGCTGCTGAGTCCGTAGATGGCCGTCTCCTTGGCCAAAGATTTTATTCCTGCCATATCATCAGAGCTTGTTTAAGAGCTTGTTTAAAAATAAATGTTAATATTCCGGTCGAAAAGCCTGAGGGAGATTTTGTCTTGAGGCGATGGAGCATAGCGGGCTATGTGACTGAGCCGAAAGACAAAAGATGCCCGGGATTTTCGATGGATGGCAACTTTTTACAAACTATCAGAGCTTGGTCAAATGTGAGGATTCCTTTATACCGGTGTCTCTTCGGCTAAATTCCTGTTATCTGTCAGTCATGATGCCCGCATCACTCCTTCCTCATAACGAGAAATTTATCTCAAAGATACACCGCCGGGATTTTCACATTTATTATTAA
Organism: uncultured Muribaculaceae bacterium; assembly: GCA_910589425.1. Classification (GTDB taxonomy): domain Bacteria; phylum Bacteroidota; class Bacteroidia; order Bacteroidales; family Muribaculaceae; genus Lepagella. The sequence goes on from CAJUSZ010000012.1 coordinate 42,022, forward strand.
ACAAGCTCTAACAGCCGCCCGGAAGCCATCGGGGGCGGAAACGGCTGCAAACTTACAAAAAAATAACGTCTTCAGCAAAAGAAATCACGCATGAATTAATATATTAATTCATACGCTATTATTATTTATGACCACTTGGAGTATCAGAAATTTACCAATATTTACATCTACATTGGTTAATATCATTTCTGATATGCGTTCTTAGAGCTTGTTTAACAACAGGCTCTTATTTCCACACACCGAGAAGTTTCCAATTTTTTGGAAATCCCATTTCATCAAGGCTCAACAAATTACCACCATCACCAATGATAGCCAATATATTACGTTTTAAATCACTATCCGGGCTAATTATGTTGCTGATATACTTGATGCAACATAAGACTGTAAATACTTTGTTCGGATGGATCGTATGCAGTGTATGGCGATCAAGAAACGGATTATCTGCGTTTGTCGGCAACTGTATATTAACAATACTTCTTCTGTTCCAAACGCGGCTGTGATGCGCGCAACAGTTTCTCCATACGGCTATAGCATGAAGCCAGTTTGAAAAAATCCTGTCATCATTCAATCCGAAACCTTTTGCTATCGCTTTCTTTTCGGGTGATTTCTTTAATAGTTGATAAAGTTTACTGAGTGTTCCGAGCGACAATACTTCAAGCGTCATCCATGCAGGAGGCATGGATGGATTGTCATACTTGTTATAGTAATGCTTGATAAAATCTTCATTACTTCTGTTCACTTCTCCCTCAATATCTTTCATCAATAAAGCAAATGCAGTAGCAGGAATGCCATTCCTGCCAGTTTTCATCATTGGTTTATACAAGATTTCATCCAAGAACCAATGGCTATTGCCTGTAGCTTCAGAATACACCTGCACCATTCTCGCTCTGACTGCAACCTCGATCTTCTCAATCGCATTGAACATCAGAGAGCGTAACCTTCTATCAAAACAATACAGATCTATGATATCAGAAAAATAGATATCATTGCTTAAAAACTTATGGTCTGCTTCGGAAGCAGTATTATTTTGAAAAGGATATGTATATGCCCTCAGTCGGTAATAACTTATGTTGGCTAAATAGCTCTCCGCAAGTTGCTCGTCATCAAAAAGCAACCCACGGCGTTTTAACTTGGAGATCTGCTGTTGCAGACTGAGAGGACATTTAGTATAATCCATGCAAAACTCGAAGACCTCCCCGGGTGCGCTGGTCTTACGGGAAGCGTGGGAGGTCATATTAAATGCAAAAGTACTCAAATTCTTCCGCTAAAACAAACCCAGCCTCAGATATTTTCCCGTTTTATTCATTTTTAACAAATTTATACGATTTCGCTGTGTACTTGGATTGCGCGTTTAGAGCTTGTTTAATAACACAAACTTTTAATGAGCTTTGTAGAAAAATCCGTGCGGCCCTTTTCAGGAACCGCACGGGCTTCAGTCAGATACACTATACTATTATATTAACCTATTTTACATATTTACGGTGTCTCCGGATCATCTCACGCGCACCGTTTTGGTCAGCGTCGTTTCCGGAGTCTCAAGCGAGATCACATAGACTCCCGGCTGGAATCCGGCTACATCCATCTGTCCGGCATCGTCAAACACGCGCGTGGCGGCCACAATGCCGTCGGCCCGCACCACCCTGAGGACGCCTCCCGTCCCGACGGTTATTTTCCCTGAGCGGGCATCGAATCCGAGCGCCTCGGCTGTCGCCTCGGCTGTCTCCACGCCCGACGCAGGGTTGGCGTCGCGCAGCATGAACGACACTGAATGCTCGCCTGTACGGAAGTCGGTCTGGGCTATAACTTTCCGCTTCCCGCCGGCATATTGCGCCAGAGTGTAGTAGCCGTTGCCGTTGTCGCCGGCTATTCCGTCGCCACCCGTGTCGGTGAATTTAAGCACATAGCAGTCGTCGGCCTTGAGATTGAACACATGCCGGTAGAAATGGCGCTTCTCGGTGAGCGGCCCGCTCTGGTCGAGCATCACGCCTGATGAATTGAAGAGCTGCCACGTGGTCTCCTCCGGCTTATTGTCAGTGTAGAGTGTGAGCTGCACAGCCTCCCTGGCCTCAACGGCATTCTCGAATCCGGATGTGCGTACGTCCCCGATATCGGACGTACCGTTGATGTCGGATATGTATATGCTCACCTTGTTCGGGGTCGTCCCCTGGGCCAGATCGAAATCGGTGAACTCCTCCACCTTATATGGAGCGCTCTCCATGTAGGCGAGCTTGCCGCTCCAGGCAGTCTTGTGGACCGATCCGTTGATCTCGACGCAGATATTGCATTTCTCTATAGGCTCCGAGCCGGTGTTGCGGAACAATCCCGACGCCTTGTAGACCGGAGTGCAGATCTTGACCGGAGCATCTTCCACGGTAAGCACCACGGCCGACCGCTCCTTCCGGGCCGGACGCGGGATGTAGGCCGCCTCGATCACCTCCATCGTGGACATATCCTGAACCCAGGCCACAACGGCAAGCTCCTTGCTGTCGACCACATTGACTATCTCTTTCGAGAAGCTGACGTCCTGCGTCTTCCCGGCTTCTGAAAGGGAAACGAGCGGATAGCCGGATATGTCGTCGTTCATCAGGAAGCGGAACTCGTTGACAAACTCCGTCTGCCCGTTGGGAGCCGGATCCGTGCGGACATCCTCCTCCATCACGGCCACAAACAGCCTCGGGTCAACAGCCTCTAGCGCAGCGAGGGTCTTGACCGTTGCCTTGACCGTAATCCTTCCCCCCTCGGTCTTCGAGTCTATCGCCACATCGAGCCTCTGGGGTTGCGACAGCCGCTTCTCTATCTCAATATCTATCGCAGGCACGCTGTGGGATATTGTCTTGCCGTCGATCACCACCGACGGGTAGCCTGAGATTCCGTAGAGCGAGATGCGTTTGTCGATGGCCTCCTTGTTGGCCATATAGAACGGATCGCGCGCGAATGGATAATTGCCGTGGTATGTCATCGAGACCACATCGCCTATGCGCATGTTTACCAATGAGTCGGAAGCCGGAGCGAATTTGGCGCATGGGTTGCAGCCCGTATTGGTGAATTTCTCATAGAACACCATCCGTTTCGCCTCCGCCGGAAAAACCGTCGCCGCCAGTCCTGCGGCGCCCAGCAGCGTAAGATATTTGATTCGTCTCATCTTTATATTTTTTAATTTTAGCACCCACTGCCGGTGAGCGTCCGCAAATTTAAAAAAATTTCCGCCCTATCCACGCCCGAACATCCCCTTTCCGACTACACTTACCGGCTCTGGCCGCCACTTGAACACTACGCCATTTTTTCTATCCGGTTGTCGGTCAGCACCATTTTTTACATTTTTAATTATTTTTCTATGTAGGAATTTTGCTCAATAGAGAATAATAGCTAATTTTGTCGACCGGTTAGGAGCCTTGATTTTCTCCGCCACGCTTTAATTACAAGAACCTAAAAAACTGTGCATATCTCTTTTCCACCGGCACTCTGCATCAGGACAATAGTCGTCATGCTCTTCTGCATGGCTGTTTCCGCATCCGCATCCGCCTCCCACAAGGCGGCCGACCTGCGTGAGCGTGTGCTGCACAAAGCGTCCGAATTCGCATCCGGCCAGCTCAACGATCCCAAGAAGGCAAAGGAAATCGAAAATCTATCCCATGCAGCCGTCTCCGACTCCGTGGCTTTCCAGAGAGTATACGAATTGGGACGCGGGCTGTTTCACCAGGGAAGACAGGCAGCCGCTTTCGATCTGATGCGCAACATCCTGCTCGAAGTCGAGGATGCACCCTTATCCGACCACAACTCTTCACGACTCAGGCTCAAATGCTATCTGCTTCTCGGCGCCGCTTCCGACGAACTCGGGATGCACAACCTCGGCATGGACTTCTACATGAAAGGACTGCGCGAGGCGGAGAAAACCGGCAACAAACGGATGACCTCAAGCTTCTACAATAATATAGGAGTGAGCTTCTACAACGTCAAGGATTCCGCAAAAGCGGAGAGATATTTCCGCAAGGCTCTCGAGATCAACAGTAAGAGCGACCTGAGGCATGAACTCTATCTCAACTACTGCAACCTCTCCGAGATATACTGCGACAAAGGTGATTTCAAGACCGCGCTCAACTTCGCGCTCAAGGCCATGGAAAACATCGACGATTCAACCCAGCCGGAAGAGTTCTATTCCACCCAGTCCCAGATCGGCAACATCTACAGGAAGATGAACAACAAGGAGATGGCCATAGTCTATCTCGACAACGCTTTCCGGAATCAGATCCGGAGCGGCAACGATCTCTATCTCATACAGACATGTATTCTTCTGGCCGACTACTGGTCCCAGTACTCACGACCGGATTCTGTGGAAAAGTATCTGGAGATAGGCATGAAATTCGCCAATTCCGCCCGGCACACCGAGATGACCAACCAGCTTCTGCGGCGTGAGGCAGCCCTTGCAGAGACACGCGGCGACTTCCAGAAAGCATCCCGGCTGAGGCAACGAGTGGTGGAGATCACCGACTCCATGTCGATCGTCGAAGACAAGAACCGGATGGACCAGGCCCAGCAGATCTATGACGCCGAAAGGACCGCGGCGGCAAAATCCCTGCCGATGGCCAACTGGAACCCGGTGGTCGTATTCACCATAATGGGGCTGCTGATCACGGTGATAATCATAATATTCGCCGTTTTCATCGTCAACAAACGGAAGAAAGACCGCGCGGTGGCCGCCCAGCGCCGTGCCGACGCCGAGATCAAGGTGCTTCAGGAGGAGCGGATCGCCCGCGAGAGCGAGAGCAAACGCCTGATCCAGGAGGAACTCGACAGCAAGCACCGTCAGCTGACCACCGTAACGCTCGAAAAGCTGAAGAAAAGCCAGCAGCTTTCAAAGATCGACGTAGACCTGAAGACAATAATCCGCAACATAAACCCGCGCGACAAAGCTATGCGGGAATCGCTCCAGTCCCTGCTGCGCGATCTCGCAGCCCTGAGCTACGACACCGACTGGAAAGAATTCCATTATTATTTCGAGAAAGTCCATCCATCGTTCTACTCGGCACTCGCCGCGGAATTCCCGTCACTGACACAGAAAGACCAGCGGCTGTGCGCCCTCCTCTGGCTCGGGATGAACACCAAAGACATCGCCGCCCTGACATTCCGGGAAGTGAGGAGCGTGGAGTCTTCACGCAACCGTCTGCGAAAGAAACTCGGACTCGAGGCTGGCGACAACCTGACCGAATTCCTCCGCCGGTTCGCCTGCTGACCCATAGGAAAACGGATTTCACCCATGCCCGGCGCACCAGCCGGACAGACCCGGCCAATACATCGCTCACTCCTACATATCAAATATTTACACCAAATGCCGTACTGGTTTAGCCAGTAATATACACGGCAACGTAGCCGTGTGAGGGACATTTTTTATCATATCGTTTTTTTATTGATTACATTTGCTTCCGGATTCCAGACCAAAATTTGAAACGGAAGCAGAAAAAACATGAATAAGCCCTCAAGAATCTTCCTTACCCTCGCCGTCCTCATGGCCGCCGTCCCGGCCGCCGCGCGCCACACCGTGCTGCACGAGAAATTCACAAATACCGGATGCGGCCCATGCGCGGAGTTCGCTCCGGCCGACGACGCGCTGCTCGACGAAAGGATGGACCACACCGTGGCGATCTGCTACCACGGGACATTCCCTTTCGCACGCGATCCTTTCTATCTCGCAAACCGCGAGGCCATCGACAAGCGCATATCACTCTACGGAATCACCGGCTACCCCACAGTGCTGCTCGACGGGGAGCGCGTCCGCTCCAACGTCGACTCGATAAACCGGCGGATCGACACGCTCACCGGGAAAGACTCCGGAGTGGAACTGGAACTCTCCTCCCGGTCAGACGGGCAAAGGCTCCACGCCGAAGTGAGAATGGAAGCGAAATCCATCACCCCGTCGGCGTCTCTCAGACTGTTTGTAGCGGCCGTCGAGGAGAGGGTGATCACCGAGCCCGGGCCGAACCGGCAGACTGAATTCCATCATGAATTCCGTGGATTCCTCCATTCGCCCGACGGCCACGACTTCGGCGGATTCTCCACAGGCAAGACCGCATCCTTCAGCAAAGACTGGGAGATCTCCGGATTCGACAATCCCGACGAACTGGCCGTCGTGGCATGGATCCAGGATATGTCCACAGGGAAAGTGATCGAGGCCGCCTACGCCCCGAAAAATTCCGGGCTGAAGGAGATGGTCAAAATCACTGAGGTGGAGAGCGGATGCACAGCCATCTGCATGCCGGCGCTCAATGCCTCGGTATCTTTCCGAAACACAGGCACCGAACCGATCACATCGTGCAACATACGGCTTGCCGTCAACGGTTTTTTCCACGACATCCCCTGGACAGGCAATCTCCCCTACCTGAAGAGCCAGACCGTAACGCTCCCGGAATTCAGCTCATTCTCTCTCCCCGACGACATAGATTCAACCGAGGCATACGCCGTGATAACCGACATCAACGGCACCAAAGAGTCGTCCGACATCGTCCCGATCCGCATCTCGGCTCCGGCAAAGGCCATAGGAAAAATGGCGATGGTGATCTTCACCGACGACAAACCCGAGGAGATCTCATGGACTCTGTCCGGCTCCGACGGCGCCATCATAGCCTCGGGCGACGGCTACACCGACAAAAAGAAACGCGTCGAGATCCAGCTCCCATCCATGTCCGACGGATGCTACCGCCTCCGCTTCGCAGACTCGGGCGGCGACGGAATCGGCAACGGATACTTCACGCTCTATCATTATCCATCGGCCGACAAGCGCAAGATGCTCCTTCAGCAGAGCTACGACGGAGCTTCCCACGAGGTCTTTTTCTCGCTCGACGCCGACTCCTCGGGAGCAATGACTACCGAAACCGCCGGAGATAATCTCTCGTTCGACCGGCAGCGCTCCCTCCTGTCGATCCCCTTCGCGGGCAGACTGACCATCACCGACACAGCCGGACGCACCGTCCGCCTCGCCGACGCCAGGCCCGGGACCTTCCCGACAGGCCATCTCGCCAAAGGGATCTACGCCGTGGTTCTCGACGACGGCAACGGGAGATCCGTCTCGGCTATAATCGCGAAATAAGAGTATGTTTGGATTTAACACACAATTAATATTTTGATTAAAGAATCGTCATTTTCAAGAAGTTCCACGTTAATCCCGAGGTCTTTTCCGATGCTTTCCGCCAAGTCTCATCGGTCGCGTAGCCCGCTATGCTCCCTCTTCAACTTGCGGAAATCATTCAAAAAATCCCCTCAGTCTTAACGCGGTTTAAATTCAAACATACTCTAAGAGCTTGTTTAAAAAATTCAAGACATAATCAGAACCGGCCCCGTCTATCCGCACTTCACCCGGGCAGGGCAGGGCAATAAAAAACTCATCATTATGAAAAAAATCGTACTATCTCTCTGTCTCGCCGTAATGGGAGGCACAGCCGTCGCCCAATGGACCGACAGCTACCAGCACAACTTCCCGATTTCCCTGACCGAAGACTCAGGCGCGTCGCTGCCGAAAGTACACCAGACACCCGACGGAAAATTCTGGGTGGCGTGGCTCCAGTGGGAAGACGGGATGAACGGATACATCAAGGTGCAGCTCCTCGACAAAAACGGAACCCCGGCTTTCGAGGACGGCGGCATATACATATCCAAGCATATCACAGCCTCATGGACATCCAACTTCGACATGCAGGTTACGCCGGACGGATGCTGCGTGGTGGTCCATTCCGACTCCCGCAACGACACCGAGGCGCGACAGACGTTCGAACCTTACGTCTACAAGATGGACCAGGAGGGCAACATGCTCTGGGGACTCGACGGGATCAAGCTCCCGACCTCGGAGGCTCGCGGCCACCGGCCAAAGATCGGCGTCTCGAACGAAGGCACCGTGATCGTGGGCTACAACGATCTCTCGCAAAACAACAATTCAATGCAGTTCCAGCTCATGAAGATCAACAACGACGGCACCCTGGCATGGCCCGCGCCGATGAAAGTGGACGGATCGTTCGGAGTGCTGCTGCCATGCGAGGAGGATGATTTCTACCTCTCCATTATCCAGAACGGCGCCATCTGCCTCTACCGCATGGATTCCTTCGGAGACTGGGTGTGGGACAGCCCCGTGATCGTGGAGGACCGCGAGCCTAACACACGCTCGGAAGTGGTGCCTATCCCGGATGAGAACGGCGGCGTGTTTATGTCATACCAGCGCTACATCAATCTCTCCATAATCAAGGGATGCATGCAGCACATCACAGCCGACGGAGAGACCACAATGGGCCTGCACGGCATCGACATACAGGATGACCCGGGGATTGTAAGCCAGCCCGGAATCGGCGTCAACGGCAAGCTCAAGGAAGTTGTGGCGGCCTGGAACACCACCGACGGAGAGACGGCCCACATGATGGTGCAGAAATTCACCTACGACGGCGAGCCGATCTGGAAAGAGGCCAAAGACCTCGCACAGTTCCGCATCTTCGGCTTCAACTGCGCCCAGGGCAAACTGCTCGACGACGGAAGCTCGATCCTGCTCTATGCCGATCCGATCGGAGCCGTGTCCGGCACTCTCTCGATGATGCGTCTCGACAAGGAGGGCAACAAAGTCTGGAACAAGGCAATCGCCCCGTCCGCATATCTTTCCGAACCGATCCCGTTCTACGAGGGCAACAAGGCCTACATCTTCTGGACTGACAACTATCTGACAAAAGGCTCAAGCCCCTACGGCACAATCTGGGGACAATGCGTCAACCTCACTTCCGGCAATCCCGCCTCCGGCGTATCAACCATCGCAGCCGACGGCCTTGAGGGAGTACGCGTAGAGAACAGCGCGGTAAGCTTCAGCGCCGAAGGAGCCGCTACCCTCGACATCTTCAGCATGGCTGGCGCCAGAGTGGCCTCTTTCGCCACACCGGCCGGAAACAACACCGTCAACACCGGACTGGAACGCGGAATCTACGTGATCCGCATCGCCGACTCCAACGGCATCCGCACCGGTAAGATCATCCTTTGAATACATAAACACTTCAATCTCTCATTATGAAACACAGACTATTGACAGCAGCCACTGCGGTCATGGCCATATCTTCGACGGCATTCGGAGCCGACTCCGTGTTCTACACGGAGGGCTTCGATTCCCAGGCCGACATGGACAAATGGGCCATAACCACGACCCAGAGTCCCGCTTTGGCGGAATCGAAACTATGGCACATCGGAAGTTCCGGCTATGAGGAACTTAACGCGTCCAGCAAAAACTCCCTCGGCATAACGCTCGCCGAGGAAGACAACATGGTTACCGAGATCGTCTCCCCGCTGATCGACTGCACAGGACGCGCAGGGCTTGTGGCCGGATTCTCCGGCTACAACACGAGCGGACTCTATGCCTGGGCCGGACTTTCCATAAGATTCTACATAAAAGATGAATCGGCCACGGAATGGGAACAGATATATTATGCCGGGACAGGCAACGACCTTACCGAGACCGACCTCTGGAACTGGAAACGCTTCCGCAAGGAACTTCCCGCCAGCTACGACGGCAAGAAAATCCGGTTCAAGATCCTTGTCGAATGCACTTCGGACTACGGCAATTCCACCCGGCAGATGTGGTTCGACGACATATATCTGGCCGAAAAGCCTGAATACGAAGCCAAAGCCACGGCCATAGAGCCGTCGCTTTCGGCAAGCATGACGCCGGTTCCGGTAAGCATCAGCATCCTCAACAACGGATCCAAACCGTTCTCCAACTTCAAGATATACTACACCATCGACGGCGGTTCCCGGGTGGAACAGACCGTTACGGAGACCATGAACCCTGGAGACACAAAGACTTTCGTGTTCAACCAGAAAGCCGCTTTCACCGAGATCGGCCGGACCTACAGGCTGAAAGCCGGAGTGGATCTGACCAACGACGCCGACCGCGACAACGACGCGATGGAGACAGACGTGGTCAACACCATCGTCAGGCTCCCTTACACGCCGAACATCCCCGACCGCAACAACACCGACTTCTGGCAGACGCCACGCGCCCAGACCGAAGGGGACTGGAGCATCTATCAGGACCGCAGCGCCGGACGCTGCTACTGGCAGTCGACCATCTACCGCAACGGCAACCAGCAGGACGGTCTGCTCATCAGCCGCCCCATCTACATGGACGCAGCCACACTCGGATCCGTGGAGTTCCAGACATGGCTCAGCTCAAGCAGCATGAAAGGTGGACTCGAAGCATATCTGGCCACCGATCCAGCCGACAGCTCAAAATGGACACGCATCTATCAGAACGCTGAATTCAGCGCAACCACATCCGCCCGGATCGACGCGGCCGCAAGCTTCACAAGCCCCGCCGACGGAGTATACTACATCATCTTCAAGAGCATATCGCCGACAAACTCCTCCCGCGGCACGCTCTATCTCGACGTACTCCAGATAAAGGAGGCTCCCGACTACGATCTCGCACTCAGCGGATTCATCTCGCCGGCAAAAACCGCGCCCGAATACAGCGAGGCCGAGACCGTTACTGTCAAAATCTCGAACCAGGGCAAACTCTCCGCAAGCGGAGCAAAGATAACCCTGATCGTGGACGGACGCGAAATAGCCAAGGAGAATCTTCCCTCTATAGCGGCAGGCAGCGGCATCGACTACACATTCACCGCCAAGGCCGATCTGACCGGAGGAACCAGCGGACACACCCTGGAAGCCACAATCATCTGGCCGGAAGATCTCGCACCGGGCAACAACTCCGCGTCGCTGAAAGTGCTTGCCGACATAGCCGAGGCTCCCTACACGATCGACACGTACAGCAACGACTTCGAGACCAACTGGATCGCGGAAGACCTCAACAAGGATGGAAAGACATTCATCCTCGAAGACATCTACAGCAACCACCGGTTCGCATACAACAGCGGGAACGACACAATCCCGACCACCGACGAGATGCTCTATTCGCGCGAGATCAAGCTACGCGCCGGAAAGACATACCGCGTGTCGCCACGCATGGTGATCGAAGGGGAAGACGATAATTCCTCCAACACATACAAGATGGCTCTCGGACTCTACAAAGAGACCGACGGGAAGATGACCCTCGTGAAAAATATCGGAGAGAAAGAGATCAGATACTGGAACACCCACCATTTCCTGACCACTGTCGACGAGACTGCGAAATACCGCGTCGGCATCCGTCTCTCGAAAGAGACTCCGGCCGCCTACTATGCCCGTCTGACCGAATTCTCCATCGTCGAGGCCGGAGAAACCGACCTCCAGGCCGACCGCATGTATCTCTCAGGCAACATCATCTCTGGCATCCACAAAGCGCTGGCCAAGATCCGTGTCCGCAACAACGGTCTGAAACCCGTGTCGCGGTTCAAGATCCGGTTCTCATCCCCGACTCTCGGCGAGAAATCACAGGAATTCGAGCTGGAGAAGCCCGTGGAGACAACCGGCTACGCCACCGTACGCTTCGCCGAGGAACTCAACCTCGACATCAAGGAGAACGAACAGCTCACGGCCGAAGTGATCTGCGAAGGCGACAATGTGGAGTCAAACAACAAGATCTACAAGCAGCTCATACACAAAGCGCCGCTCCAGACCCCGGTATCGATAGCCACAACGCCCGACCAGGGATGGATGACTTTCGACCGCAACGGGAACGACATGATCGAAGAGGGCTACTATGACAACTACGTGTTCGACGCCCGCACCGAAGGCGACACCCCCAACCAGCTCTATTCCCCGGCCATCAACCTCAAAGCCGGGAAAAACTACCGCATCACATTCAACTACAACGCCAACTATCTCGCCCCGCAGAAAGACGCGCTCAACATCCTGCTTGAGAACGTAGCCGACGGCAGCCGCATCAAGGTGGCCGCGATTGTCAACGAAGAAAACGGCTACAACTGGCAGTCGGTTCCATTCACGGCCTACGCCTCAGTCCCGGCCGACGGCACTTACTCGGTTCTCTTCGAAGACAACGTATGGCCCGGACTTGAACCGCCCCAGTACTCCTCTCCCGAAGTATCCGTTTCCGAGACACTCGAAGTCTGCGAGGCGGAGACTCTGCCCGACATGAAACTGCTGGCAATCACTTCCCCTGCGGCCAACGGCACATATTCCGCGTCGGAGACCGTAAAAGTCTCCTACCGCAACAACGGAACCATAGACGTGGTTCCCGCCACATTCCTCCTCAACGTAGGGGAAAAGACCTACGGCGCCATTATCACCGGAGGAGTCAAGGCGGGCACCGACGGAGAGATTGAATTCAAAGGCGTGGATCTCTACACACCCGGAGAATACACTCTCACCGCATCGACCGCCAACGGCGCGGACGCGACACCGGCCGACAACTCCACTTCCATCAGCCTCAGAAGCAACCCGGTGGTAGACGCAGCCATCACGTCGATCGACGGCCCGCTAACCGGAGACCTCGGCAAGCATGAGCATGTCGTGGCCACAATCACAAACCTCGGCAAAGGCGACCTCGCCGACTTCCCGGTAAGCTACACCCTCACCCGTGAGAACGGAGGCACACCGGTTACCGTAACCGAAACCGTCGAAGGCCCGTTGGCCGACGGCGAAAGCTTGAAGTACACGTTCAAGGCCGACGCCGATTTCTCGGTCGAAGGCAACTACACGATCGAGGTCAAAGTGGAACTCGACGGCGATGTCAACGCCGACAACAACAAAGTGTCTACCAAGATCGGCTCAAGCCATGCGGACATGGACGCTGGTGTGGACGCCATTGTAGGCCCGACGCGCAAACTGATGACCGCTGAGGAAAACATCGTGATTTCCGTACGCAACTACGGCCAGTCCGACATCTTCGACGTGCCGGTGAAAGCCACCGTGAAACGCGGCGACCAGACAGTGGCCACCGTGGAAGGAAGCGTGGCCGAGATTCCGGCCGGCAAGAGCGTTGAATACACATTCGCCACTCCGGTCGACCTCCGTCAGGGAGGCGACTACACCGTGGAGGCGGCCACAGTACTCAACAGGGATGTGAATCCAGACAACGATTCCTTCACCGGAACCATCTACGCGTTCATGATCGACTGCGGCGTGGACGCCATCATCTCCCCGAAGGCCGAATGCCCCGCAGGCGACCAGAAGATCACCGTCAGCATCAGGAACTTCGGTGACGCCCCGATCGGAAATATCCCCGTATTGTTCAAGCTGGGCAACAACCCGCAGTCCGGCACATACGAGGGCACCATCCAACCGGGAGAGACAGCCGAATACACTTTCGCATCCACCTATAAATTCCGCGAGGGACGCGAATACACCCTGACCGCCTACACGGCCCATCCCGACGACATGAACCCCGACAACGACCAGTGCGCGCTCGACATCAAGGGTGTCAGCGGCGTCTGCCCGGCTGTGGCCGAACGAATCGGGATCTCCTCAGCAGCCGGAACCATCGTCATCGACGGACTCGCGCAGGGCGACATAATCAAAGCCTTCGACGCAGCGGGACGCCTCGTGGCAGGCAAGGAAGCCGACGCACCGCGTACGGAGATCCACACCGGCAGCGGAATCTTCATGCTGGTGATCTCAAGCCGCACAGAGGGCAATCTGACCCTCAAGATCAACGTCCGCTGATAAAGCTACGGAATACTTTCAATCAACTGCATCTTTCCGACAAGCCCCCTTCGCCACCCGGCGCGGGGGGCTTTTCCGCAGCTTGCGGCATATTATTCTCATCCGGATACCATATATTAGGTATTTTTATGCTTCATTAAGTAGTTTGCACACGGGATGCAAAGATTTCTTAGTAATTTTGCAGCGTGAAAACCGAATCCAGAAGATATTTCCAAATGACTATGAAGCCATTCGCCTGCGCGGCGCTCGGGCTCTGCCTCTCCACCCCGCTCCTCGCCTCGGAACCGGCCGACTCCATCGAAGCCACCGAACTGGACGATTTCGTGATCGAATCCAGCTCCGCGTCGCGACGGAGAATGAGCGGGGCTATCAACGGCGAACGCATCGGCCAGGCGGAACTATTCAAGGCCGCATGCTGCAACCTCGGCGAGAGTTTCTCCACATCCCCCTCGGTTGACGTCAATTATTCCGACGCCACCACGGGAGCAAGACAGATAAAACTGCTCGGTCTGCCGGGCACATACGTGCAGCTGCTCACCGAGAATATGCCCGCTTTCCGGGGATCGGCCTCCCCCTACGCGCTCAGGTATGTGCCCGGTCCCTGGATGAAAAGCATCCAGGTCTCAAAAGGGGTGGCTTCGGTGAGAAATGGCTACGAGGCCATGACCGGACAGATCGACATCGAATATCTCAAACCGCAGGACGCACAGGGCGTCTCGGTCAACGCCTACTTCGACTCCCGGCTCAAACTTGAGCTGAACGCCGACGCCAACTGGCACATCACCCCGAAACTCAACACCGAACTGCTGGCGCATTTCGAGAACGGATGGGGACATCACGACGAGAACCACGACGGCTTTCTCGACTCGCCGCGCATCAGGCAATACAATCTCCAGAACCGCTGGAATTTCTTCTCGGACCACTACATTTTCCACGGCGGACTCTCCTGGCTCAAGGAGCAGACACGCGGCGGACAGAAACATTCCACCGACGGGATGCCACGCTTCGCCATAGACATGGACGCCGACCGCTACGAGGCATACATGAAGCACGCTTTCGTGATCGACCGCGACCATAACTCAAACATTGCCCTGATGGCCAACGCTGCGATGCACCGCCTCGACTCCAGATATGGCTACAACGAATACGGCGTCAACGAAAAGAATGTCCATGCCCAGGTCCTCTTCGACCACGATTTCACCGAACGCCATTCCCTCGCGGCCGGACTGAGCCTCAACTACGACTATCTCAGCCAGCTCTATCGTCAGGATCACACCGAAGGCTCTCCCAAACAGTCGCGACGGGAGAGGGAAACCACTCCGGGGGCATACGCTCAATACACTTTCAAGATCGACGGCACACTCACTGCCATGGCCGGAATCAGATACGACCACAGCTCGGTCTACGGATCTTTCCTCACACCGAGATTCCATGTCAGATACTCCCCGTCGCGCATCATATCGCTCCGCGCCTCAGCCGGAAAAGGCTACCGCACAGTGCATCCGCTCGCCGAACACAACTATCTCCTCGCCTCCGGACGCACCTTCACAATCGGCGGACTCGATCAGGAGAAAGCATGGAACTTCGGGGCAAGCGCGGCGCTCAACATCCCGGCCGGAAGCCGCGACGTGGCAGTCAACGTGGAATATTACTACACCCGCTTCGGATCGCAGACCGTGGTGGACTATGACCGCTCACCCTACGAGATAGCCGTCTATTCCACCCACGGACTCAGCTACAGCCACACATTCCAGATCGACGCCTCCTACACCCCCTTCAGGGGATTCGACATCACGGCTGCCTACCGCCTCAACGACGTCAAGACAACATACGCCGACGGCAAACGGCGCGAGAAACCGCTCACAAGCCGCTACAAGGCACTGCTCACACTCTCCTACTCCACACCGCTGAAGCTCTGGCAGTTCGACATCACCGGACAGCTCAACGGTGGCGGAAGGATGCCCGACCCGTACACCACAGCCGACGGCACACAGTCGTGGCCATCACGGTTTCCGGCATATTTCCAGCTCAACGCGCAGATCACGCGGTGGTTCCGTCATTTCTCCATCTACATCGGCGGAGAGAACCTGACCAACTTCAGGCAGAAACGCCCCATCATATCGGCCTGCGACCCCTGGAGTCCCGCATTTGAGCCGACAATGGTCTGGGGGCCGGTCCACGGAGCGATGGCATACGTAGGCATACGCTTCAACTTCGGCAAACTCTAAAACTTTTAAACAAACCATAGACATGAAAAAGACAATTCTTATCCTCGCCCTGATAATCTCAGCGGCAACTGCAATGGCCAAAGAGATCAAAACAGTGGTTTTCACCACCACGCCTGTCATGACATGCGAGAAATGTGAGAACAAGATCAAAGGGAATCTCCGCTTCGAGAAAGGGGTGAAGGATATCACCACCAGCGTGCCCGACCAGGAAGTAGCCATCACTTTCGACGCCGACAAGACCTCCGAGACAAAGCTTGCCGAGGCCTTCGGAAAAATCGGCTACACCGTAAAAGTGAAGGAATCCTGCCAGAAAGGATCATCCGCCACATGCACCCCCGCAAAAGCGACCTGCGACAAGACCACCGGAACCTGCACCGGCGGCAAAGAGGCATGCGACAAAGATAAAGAGGCATGCGCCACAAAGAACGCAACCTGCACCGGAGCCGGCAAGACCTGCGAAAAGTCAGGCAAGACCTGCGCCAAAAAGGCCGGAGAATGCTGCGGCAGCAAAAAAGCCTGCAAATAACCCCCCAGCAGACAGTCTGAATGCGTACCGCTGAAATGGTTTTGGCCGTTTCAGCGGATTTTATTAACTTTGTGGGTTAATTCTCCCAAACTAAAAGAAGAATGGCATCAGACAACGAAGAAAAAAAGTATATAGCCGACAATATCCAGGTACTCGAGGGACTTGAGGCTGTCCGCAAGCGCCCGGCAATGTATATCGGCGATATCTCCGCCCGCGGACTGCATCACCTCGTCTATGAGGTGGTGGACAACTCTATCGACGAAGCTCTGGCTGGATTCGCCAACCATATCGAGGTAACGATCCGCGAGGACAACTCGATCAAGGTGGTGGACAACGGCCGCGGCATACCGGTTGACATGCACGAGAAGATGCACAAGCCGGCTCTCGAAGTGGTTCTGACCGTGCTGCACGCCGGCGGTAAATTCGACAAAGGATCGTATAAGGTCTCAGGCGGACTTCACGGCGTGGGCGTCAGCTGCGTAAACGCCCTCAGCGACTTCCTCCGCGCCGAGATCCACCGCGACGGAAAGATCTACATGCAGGAATATGCCTACGGCAAGCCTACATGCGGCCTGAACGTGATCGGCGAAAGCGACCACACCGGCACCACGATCATCTTCCATCCCGATGCCTCGATCTTCACTGAAACCGTCTACGACTACGAGACGCTGGCCAACCGCCTGCGCGACCTCGCTTACCTCAACGCCGGGATCACACTGACGCTGACCGACGAACGCGAGCGCGACGAGCAGGGCAATCCCCGGTTCGACCGTTTCCACTCGGAAAACGGTCTTGAGGACTTCGTGCGCTTCATCGACGAGGGAAAGGAGCATCTGATCTCGGACATAATCCATATCAGCACCGAGCGCAACGGCGTCCCCGTGGAGGTGGCCATGACCTATAATCTCTCTTTCAACGAGAACATATTCTCCTACGTCAACAACATCAACACCGTCGAGGGAGGAACCCATCTCACCGGATTCCGCCGCGGCCTGACAACGACGCTGAAAAAATATGCCGACGACAACCATCTGCTCGACAAGCTCAAGATCGAACTGTCAAAAGAGGATTTCCGCGACGGGCTGACGGCTGTGGTCAGCGTCAAGGTGGCCGAGCCACAGTTCGAGGGACAGACAAAGACCAAACTCGGCAACAACGAGGTGTCTGGCGTCGTGCAGAGCGCTGTCAGCGAAGCCCTGCGCTATTATCTTGAGGAGCATCCCAAAGAGGCAAAGGCTATCGTCGACAAGGTGGCTCTCGCCGCCACTGCCCGCCACGCGGCCTACAACGCCCGCATGAAAGTGCAGCGCAAATCACCCCTATCCGGTGCCGGACTCCCCGGTAAACTGGCCGACTGCAAGAGCCGCGACGCCGCGGCGTGCGAGCTGTTCCTTGTCGAGGGAGACTCGGCGGGCGGTTCGGCCAAACAGGGCCGTAACCCCAATTTCCAGGCCATACTCCCGCTGAGGGGCAAGATCCTCAATGTGGAGAAAGCCATGGAACACAAGGTGTTCGAGTCAGAAGAGATCGTCAACATGTTCAAGGCTCTCGGCGTAACGATCGGCACCGAGGAAGACAGCAAGGAGCCGAACATGTCAAAGCTCCGCTACCACAAGATCATAATCATGACCGATGCCGACGTCGACGGAGCCCATATCGCAACTCTGCTGATGACGTTCTTCTTCCGCAGAATCCGCCCGATTATCGACAACGGCTATCTCTACATCGCCACCCCGCCGCTCTACAAATGCACCCGCAAGGGTAAGAAAGGGGTGTCGGAATATGCATGGGACGACCAGCAGGTGCAACGCTTTGTCGACACCCACTGCGGCGGAGACCGCAACCAGATGGTACTCCAGCGCTACAAAGGTCTCGGAGAGATGAATCCCGAACAGCTCTGGGAAACGACCATGGATCCGGAGAACCGTATGCTGAAACAGGTTACACTCACCAATGCGGCCGAGGCCGACCGCACGTTCTCAATCCTCATGGGAGGCGATGTGGCGCCGCGACGCGAGTTCATCGAGGCTCACGCCACTTATGCGAATATCGACGCCTGAGGCCGCTCCCTGACATCACTGACGGAGCTAAGTAAACATTCTATATTCCGGACTGCGTACCGACCACGGGTCAACGCGGTCCGGGATTCTTTTATATTGCTGTCCGATAAAAAAAGCAGACCTCTTTCCCAAGAAGCCTGCCGCAATGCGAATCAAATTTTTACTACAAACCTAACATAACGAATTTAAATAGTCTGATTCTTTATTACACCTTACAATTACTAACCTTAAAATCTTTTTCACCAATTCCACCCGTAGTGTCTCTTTAAATGATTGGTTACAAAATCCCGGGACAATGACTGGCCCGGAGGTTTCCACACCACAAAATTACAAACTCCCGCAGGCATGCGCAAGCTGTAAAACAGATTTATAAGTACAAATATAAGTTATTATAAAATATTATCACTGATTATCAATATTTTATAATTTATAAATATAAACAGCAATATACCATTTATAAAAGAATCGTCCCGTCTCAGGAGCGCCCGATGGCCGCCACATCCGCATCAAACGTATCGCGGCTTATGGCTTTGTTGCGCATCTTGTTGCGATAGGCATAGATCGTACTCACCGAATAATGCAGGATCTGGGCTATCCTGGTGCTTTCCTCCACACCGAGCTTGACGAAGGCGTAAATGCGCAGTTCGGGCGACAGCCCTTCCCCCTTGCGCATGAATATCTGCTCCTCCTCACGCAGGAGCGCGTTCACCTTCATCACAAAATCGGGATAAAGATCAAGGAAAGCCTCGTCAAACCTGCGGTAGAAATCCTCATCCTTACCCTCGCCGAATTTGCCCGACTTCACAAGCTTCAGAAGCTCTTCGGTCTGACCGGCCGATATTTTCACTGCCACAAGCTTGCTTAGCGAGTCAAGGCGGTCGGCGTATGAAGAACACAGGCTGACGAAACTGCCGATATAGCTTTCCTGCACTTTCGAGACCGACTCGAGTTTCTTCTGGTCAGCACGGCTGCGCCGGATCCGGCGGGCGAGATAGAAGAGTAGCACCGCGGTCATGATCAGCAGGAATGTGGCCAGGAAAGACCACATCTTGAGCAGATCGCGCGAGTCGTTGATCTGCTTGCGGTAAGCCTGGTCGATTATCGGCACCAGCGCCGCGATCTCCACGGCGCGCATCCGGGCGTTGCCGCTGTTGGCATGTTCGAGTGCGAAATTTACATAATCGAATGCCTCGTCGAGCATCCCCTGCCTGTAGAGCCAGTCGGCAAGCGCCGGAAGCGCCATCCCTTCTGTTACGGCCGACTCGATGTCGCTCACCGCAGCCTTGGCCAGGAACGAGGCATAGAGCGTCTCGTCGCCCTGGTTGCGGTAGACCTCGGCCATCTGGAATGCAGCCATGCCGTAGAGATTCGACGAGGGCGGGAGTCCGTCGAGCAGATTGGCGAGCATCATCTTGGCCTCCTTGTATTTACCGTCGCTTACCATGCGTTCGCAGCGCAGGAAATGGTAGAAACTGTCGGTCCGGGGCAAGGAATTGAGCAGACTGTCGTCGGCCGCCATGTATCGGGCCAGATATTGCGGATAGACCGGACTCTTCGCAGAGACGTAGCACATCATGTAGGAATAAAGCCTTCGCGACGATTTCCACATCTCCACCTTCATCTCCCTGTCGAGGGGCGTTTTCTCCACGGAATCAAGCGTGCTGACAGCGCTGACAAAAAGCCCTGACATTCCGAGTGCGTCGACAAGCGCGAGCCGCGAACGCACGCCGCGCTCCGGATCGGCGCCGGCGTATGTCTCCGAACGCCTGGCGTAAAGAAGTGCGCTGTCGGCGTTGGTCGATCTGTAGGCGTTCGAGACGAGGAGCGTCGCATGCCAAAGCGAGTCGATGGCTGTCGGCGGAAGCGAATAAAGCCTCCTCTTCAGCGAGTCTATGCGCGCCTGCTTGAGGGCATCGAAGCGCGGCGCCCGGCTGATGGCCTTGTCGAGCGCCCTCAGCTCTTCCACCGGAATGGCGGGCTTCCCCTCCGGACTTGCCGACATTGATCCCGGCAAGAGAATGAGAAGGGCTAAGACACAAACTGTCAGGTATCTCATATAAATCTTGATAACTCTTAGAAACTGTTTAAATTTGATGTTCAAAAAATGTTATAGGGCATAACAAACCCT
>CAJUSZ010000013.1 GCA_910589425.1 uncultured Muribaculaceae bacterium
TCTCAAAGATACACCGCCGGGATTTTCACATTTATTATTAAACAAGCTCTAACAGTGTTGGAAAATCATCGACAGGTTCACGAGCCGCATCGCGGCGAAGACGGCGCAGCAGAGGAGCAGCGCCAGGGTGTCGGTGCGGCTCCACCGGCGGCGGCCTGAGCGGTAGTGGGGAAGGCGTCCGGTGAATCCCCTCGCGAGCATGGCGCGGTGGATCGCCTCGGAGCGGTTGACGGTGCGCAGGAACAGCTGTCCGCAGAATGCCCCCCACATCCGGAGGTCGAGGTGGCGCCGGCCGTAGCCGCGTGCGCGGCGTGCGCGGGTCATGTCGAGGCTTTCCTGGAGCAGGACCGTCAGATAGCGGTACACCATCATCAGCTGTGTGGTCAGAAACGCCGGCACGCCCACGCTCTCGAGGCTGCGGCACATCCCTATGAAGCCTCCGCTCCAGATGAGGATCAGCAGCGCCTGCACCGAAAGCATCGAGCGCACGATTATCGATATGTAGCTCACCCATCCGTGGCTTATCGCCACGCCTCCTATAGTGAACATGATTCGGGTGTCGTAGACCGGATTGAAGAGTCCTATCAGCAGGGCGAAAGGGAGGGCGACGAGACTTCCGGCGAATATCCTGCTGAAACTGCGGCCTATGACGGCTGACATGACTATCGGGTAGATGGCGAACCAGAGCAGCATCGCCAGCGCGTCCGGGGGGACGGAAAGCATCGCCACGAGATAGACCACGGTTATGGCCAGGATGCAGAGAGGGTGGAGGCTTCCGGGAGTCTCCGCCGTCTGCTGCATCTGTTGCAGGACCGAGATTGTCTTCTCTATCTTGGACATGCGTCAGGCCCGCGCGCCGGCGTGGCGTTTTTTCAGTATGAGTCCCGTAACGGCCCATACGAGTATCAGCACCATTACGGCGCCGACGATCCCGGCGAAAGAGCTGTCGTAGTCGGGCATGATGGATGTGGCCTCCTGCGCGGCGGCGGCTCCCTGCGAGAGGGCGCTGACATGCTGGGCGGCGAGATCGGTGGTTCCCGTCAGTTTCGAGATCGACCATTCGAGTCCGTCGGGATCCGAGGATGCGAGCAGGGCGAGTCCGCCGGCTATCAGGGCTGCCGCCGCGGCGAAGATGATCACCGTGGCTCGCACTCCACGCCGCGACTCGTTCCGGACTGAATCCGGCATGAGCAGAGCCGGACGGCTGCGCTGCACGAATAGCAGCACGGCGGCTGTGGCCAGACCCTCGCCAAGGCCGATGCACAGATGGATCCCGGTCATGAGCAGGAAGAACCTGCCGGCCGGAAGAGCCGTGATGCCGGAGGCCACGGTCTCCAGAGTAACCATGCACGCCCCGAGTTCAAGACCGAGGACGCAGGCCAGCACCGACACAGCCGACACTTTCCATGCCGGAGCCGGAAAGCGGAGCAGCGGACGGAAAAAAAGCGGATAGGCCACCAGGGCGGTCATCGCCCCCATGTTGAGGATATTGCATCCGAGCGCCATCAGTCCGCCGTCGGCGAAGACAAGACACTGGATGATCAGCACCGACGCCAGGGTGAGGAATCCGGCCCAGGGGCCGAGCATGGCCGCCAGCAGGACGCCCCCCACGATGTGGCCCGAGCTGCCAGTGCCGGGAATTGAGAAATTGACCATCTGGGCGGCAAACACGAAAGCGCCCATCACCCCCATCAGGGGGACGAGATTCTCTTTTGGTTCTTTTTTCAGCCTGAAGGCTGCGAGAGCGAGGAGCGAGGCTGCCGCCACGTCGGCCACAATGGCCACCGGAGCCGACAGCAGGGCATCGGACATGTGCATGATCTGTATTTTTTTAATTATGTATTTTTTATTTCTGTATCACTCAGCACCCAGCACTTTGTACTTTGTACTCAGCACTCAGCACCCGTTACTTATCAAAAGTTTCCAGGGCGTAAAAAGTTCACTTCCGCCCGTCGGAAACCGGCAGGCGGAAGCGTAAACGATTGTGTGATATGGCGGAATGTTATTTCCCTTTTATTAGTCCCCTCAGATCGTTGAGAAGCGTCAGAGCCTGGATCGGGGTCAGATTGTCTATATCCGCTTTCAGGATCCTGTCGCGCACCTGTTCCAGCAGCGGGTCGTCGAGCTGGAAGAAAGAGAGCTGGTAGCCGTCGCGTTTCTTTCCGATCTCCTCCACCCCGGCTTTCCGCGCCGACGGTCCCTCGTGGCTCTCCCCGTCGGCTTCCGGAGCCGCCGAGGCCGCCTCGAGCTGTCTGAGAACCTGACCGGCACGGGCCACGATCGAAGGGGGCATTCCGGCTATCTTGGCCACGTGGATGCCGAAACTGTGGGCCGTCCCTCCCGGTTCGAGCTTGCGGAGAAACACCACTTTACCCTTGATCTCGCGCACCGACACGTTGAAATTAGAGATGCGCGGGAAAGTTTTCTCCATCTCGTTCAGCTCATGATAGTGGGTGGCGAAAAGGGTCTTGGGGCGCACCGTGCCGTTTTCGTGGATGAACTCCACGATGGCCCATGCGATGGAGATGCCGTCGTAGGTGGATGTGCCCCGTCCGAGTTCGTCGAACAGCACCAGCGAGCGTGGCGAGAGATTGTTGAGGATGGCCGCCGCCTCGTTCATCTCCACCATGAATGTGGATTCGCCGAGCGAGATGTTGTCTGAGGCTCCGACGCGGGTGAATATCTTGTCTATCAGGCCTATCCTTGCGGCGTCGGCTGGGACGAAAGATCCCGTCTGGGCCATGAGCGCTATGAGGGCGGTCTGCCTGAGCAGGGCCGATTTGCCGCTCATGTTGGGTCCGGTGATCATCATTATCTGGCAGCGGTCCGAATCGAGCGCCACGGAGTTGCTGATGTAGGGTTCGCCCGGGGGGAGGCGCCGCTCGATGACCGGGTGTCTGCCTCCGGTGATGTCGAGCGTCATGGAATCGTCCACGACAGGCCGTACATAGCGGAATTCCTCGGCCGCCGTGGCGAACGAGAGCAGCGTGTCGGTGCGGGCAGCGGCCGCGGCGAGGGTCTGCATCCGGGCCACTTCCCCGGCCAGCGACTCGACGAGCGCCGAGAAGATGCGGGCCTCGGTCTCGGCTATGCGGTCCTGGGCGCCGAAGATCTTCTCCTCGTATTCCTTGAGTTCGGGGGTGATATAGCGTTCGGCGTTGACAAGCGTCTGCTTGCGTATCCATTCCTGCGGCACTTTGTCGCGGTGGGTGTTGCGCACCTCGATGTAATAGCCGAACACGTTGTTGAAGCTGATCTTTAGCGAGGGGATCCCGGTGGCCTCGGATTCGCGGCTCACTATCCGTTCGAGCGCCTGATGGCCGTGCAGGGCCAGGTCGCGCAGCGAATCGAGTCCGGGGTCGACTCCGGCGGCTATGGCTCCCCCTTTGGAGAGGAGCGCCGGCGCGTCGGGGGCGATTGTGGCCTCTATACTGTCGGCGCAGCTGTCGCAGTCGGCCATTGAGGCGGCTATTTGGGTGAGCGGACCGGAGTCGGCCGCGGCGAGCAGGGCGCGGAGCCTTGCCGCGCACCGCAGCGATTCCTTGAGCTGGAGAAGATCGCGCGGGCCGGCGCGGCGGGTGGCCACTTTAGACACGAGCCTCTCGAGGTCGCCCATCGGGGCGAGAGCGGCGGCCGTGTCGGCGCGGCAGGCGGGGTCGCGGAAGAAATATTCCACGGCGTCGAGACGGCGGTTGATCTCCCCGGTGTCGAGCAGCGGGAAGAGGATCCATCTTCGCAGCAGCCGCGCCCCCATCGGGGTGGCCGTGCGGTCGATGGTGTCCACGAGGCTTTTCCCCTCGGGGGTCATAGGCTCTACAAGCTCGAGGTTCCTGACCGTGAAGCGGTCGAGCCTGACGAATTTATCCTCCTCGATCCGTGAGAGCGTGGTGATGTGTCCGATGCTGGTGTGCTGTGTCAGGTCGAGATAATGGATCAGGCTTCCGGCGGCGACCACGGCCTCCGGCATGTCGGCCACGCCGAAACCTTTGAGACTGGCTGTGCCGAAATGGGCGAGCAGTCTTTCCTCGGCGGCCTGACGGGTGTAGACCCAGTCGTCGAGTTCGAACACCGGACAGCGGAGGCTTACGGTCTGTTCGTAGGCCTGGCGTGTGCCTTGCATGCGCAGCATCTCCTTAGGGGAGATGTTGGCTATGAGTTTGTCGATATAGTCGGCGTTGCCCTGTGCGCAGAGGAATTCCCCGGTCGAGATGTCGAGGAAGGCCACACCGGTGGAGTTTCTGCTCTGGAAGATTCCGCCGAGGAAATTGTTCTCGCGGCGTGAGAGCATGGTGTCGGAAGTGTTGACGCCGGGTGTAACAAGCTCCGTGATGCCTCGCTTGACGAGCTTCTTGGTCAGTTTCGGGTCTTCGAGCTGCTCGCAGATGGCCACGCGCTTTCCGGCTCTGACCAGCTTCGGGAGATAGGAGTCGAGGGCATGATGGGGGAATCCGGCGAGTTCCACGAATTTTGCCGATCCGTTGGCGCGGCGCGTCAGGGTTATGCCGAGGATCTCGCTTGCCGCTATTGCGTCGTCGGAGAATGTCTCGTAGAAATCACCGACCCGGAAAAGCAGGATGGCGTCGGGATGCTTCGCTTTCATCTCGAAGTATTGTTTCATCAGCGGTGTCTCGACGATCTTCTTTGCCATTGTCTCAGAGTGTGTTTACTTTTCACACACAAGTTGATTTTTAATTAAAAAATGTATTTGTTTTGAGAGTTTCGCATTAATTCCGAGGTCTTTTTTGATGCTTTCCGCCAAGTCTCATCAGTCGCATAGCCCGCTATGCTCCTTCTTTGGCTTGCGGAAATCATTCAAAAAATCCTCTCAGCCTTAAGCGAGTTAAAAGTAAACGCACTCTCAGAGTGTGTTTATGTATTGTTCAGGAGGGGAATACCTTGAGCATCCATGTGGCCATGCCGACGTAGATCAGCAGTCCGACCACGTCGTTGGTGATCTGGATGAACGGGCCGGTGGCCAGCGCGGGGTTCACTTTGAGCCGTTCGAGTGTCAGCGGCACGAGCGTGCCGAACACGGTGGCGAAGATCACCACGGCGAACAGGGAGACGGCCACGGCCATCATCACGGCGTAGTCGCCAGGCTGGGTGAAGAAGCAATAGGCGAATATCACGGCCGAGATGACCACGGCGTTGATCAGGGCTATCAGCACCGAACGCCCCACCTGCCTCCACGCCTCCTTTATGTCGAGGCGTCCGTTGGCCAGACCCTGCACCACGATCGCCGACGCCTGCACGCCGACGTTTCCTCCCGTGCCTCCGATCAGCGGAATGAATATGGCCAGCGCCGTAACGGCGGCTATCTGCGCCTCGAATCCGCCGAGGATCAGCGAATTGACTATGCCTCCCACGATCCCGATCAGCAGCCAGGGCAGGCGTGCCTTGGTCTGGGCGAAGACGGAGTCGTCGGCGTCGACGTCGCTGGTGATACCCGAAGCGAGCTGATAGTCGCGTTCGCTCTGCTCGCGCACCTCGTCCATCACGTCGTCGACGGTGATCTGACCGACGAGCCGCCCGATGCTGTCCACGACGGGCATCGCCACGAGGTCATATTTCTCGAAGTCGATCGCCACATCGTCGATCGGCGTGTCGGCGTGGACCGAGACGGGATCCGTCTCCATCACGTGCTTGATCCGGGACACGGCGGGATGGGTTATGGTCTTCTTGAGCGGAAGCACCCCTTTGAGCCGCCGGTCGTCGTCCACCACGTAGATATAATAAATGTCGTCGAGATCCTCGGCCTGACGGCGTATCTCCTTGAGGCAGTCGGGCATCGAGAGATTCTCGTTCACCTCAATCAGCTCGGTGCCCATCAGGCCGCCGGCCGTGTCCTCGTCATACTGGAGAAGATCGACGATGTCGCCGGCCTGCTCCACGTCGTCGATATGCTGGATCACCTCCTCGCGGTCCTCCTCGTCGAGTTCCTGGATGAGGTCTACGGCGTCGTCGGTGTCGAGCAGGTCGATGAAGTGGCCGATCTGCTCGGGATCCATGTTCTCGAGGAGCTTCTTGCGGTCTTCCTCGTCGAGTTCCATCAGCACGTCGGCCTTCTGCTCCTTGTCGTCGATGAGATTGAAGAGCCATTCGGCCTCGCGCAGGTTGAGCGACCGGAACAGCTCGGCGATGTCGGCCGGGTGCAGCTCGCGCATTTCGGCGCGGGCTTTCTCGGTGTCGGCTGTGTCGACCAGAGCCTCGATGCGTTCTATGTCCTGATCTGTGAAGTCTTTCATGATTTCAGTGGTGTCCGGTGTCGGAATGTGTCGATATCCGACACACTCTTAGTATTTGAATGATGACCCGCCGAGGAACTCGCGCAGAAGCGAGGTGGATGGCACCTGACTTTCCTCGATCGGCTCGAAGTAGGAGAGCAGCCTGAGCAGCCTGTGGGCGTCGGCATACTGGACCGTGTCGTGGGGCACGTCGCGCAGCAGCGGCTCGGCGAATCTTTTCATCACCCCGAGTTCGAAGATCAGCGACGAATTGAACGTGGCGTCGGCGTTTTCCTGGAACGGGAATATCCATTTCTCCTCGCCCCGGCGCACACTCGGCCAGCGGCGTATGCTTTCGAGCGCCGACGTGTGGCGGTATTTGTAGTCGCGCACTATGCGGCGCAGCAGCCGGTTGTCGGTGGTCGAGATCCAGTTGTGGTCGTCGATGTGGAGTGTGGTCAGCGCCGAGACATAGACCTTGAATGTGGACGATGCCGGCAGCGAGGCGGTGAGTTCGGGATTCAGCCCGTGGATCCCCTCGATCAGCAGCACATCCTTCTCCCCAAGGCTCAGCGGACGCGGACGCTCCACGCGGCGCCCCAGCTCGAAGCTGTAGGTGGGCAGATTGATCTCCTCTCCGGCCAGAAGCCTGCGCAGGTCGGAATTTAGCCGCTCCAGATCGAGGGCGTGGAGGCTCTCGAAGTCGTAGTCGCCAGTCTCGTCGCGCGGCGTCTTGTCGCGGTCCACGAAATAGTCGTCGAGCGAGATCATCTTCGGCGTGATCAGGTTGGTCATCAGCTGTATGGCCAGGCGTTTGGTGGAAGTGGTCTTTCCCGATGAGGAGGGTCCGGCTATCAGCACCACTTTGGTTCCCTCCTCCTCGTTGCGGCGGGCTATCTCGTCGCTGATGCGGCCGAGCAGCTTGTCGTGCATAGCCTCGGCCACGTTGATCAGCTCGGCCGACTGGCGCGAGCGCACCACGCGGTTGAGTTCGCCTACGTCGCTCACGCGTGTGATCCGGTTGAATTTCTGATATTCCGTGAATGCGCGGTACATCTTCTCCTGCGCCACCGGGGTCTGCGCCACCGACTGGTCGGCCGGATCTGCGCCGAGCAGCAGGCATCCCTCTTTCCAGGGGATCAGGGAGAAGACCCCTGCCAGCCCGGTGCGCGAGGCCACCGGCCCGCAGTAGCTGTCGGCCAGGGAGCCGAGGGTGTAGAACACGGTGTAGAGATCGTGGACCGTCTCGAGAAGCATCACCTTGTCGCGCAGCCCCTGGAGCCGGAACATCTCGATGACGTCGGCCGTGAGGCGTTCTTTCCTGACGATCGGCATGTCGGCGCCGATGATCTCCCTCATCCTGCCGGCTATCCTGCCGACGGTGGCCGCGTCGGGCACAGCAGGCGATCCGTCCTGTCCGAGCAGCCGGCAGTAGTATCCGCGGGCTATGCTGTGTTCTATCCTCAGAGTCTGTCCGGGGAGCAGCTCGCTTACAGCCTTGTAGAGGATCATGCAGAGCGTGCGGACGCAGACGCGCCTTCCGGGAGCCGAGGTGGCCTCCATGAATTCCACGAGCTTGGGGGCGAAAAGCGGATAGTCGAGATCCTCTGTCTTGTTGTTGACCAGGGCGCAGATGGGGGTGAAGCCGAGTTCGGAAGAGATTCCGGCGGCTATTTCGCTGAGTTTCATTCCCCCTGTGAAAGGGATATAGCGGTTGAGATTCCTACAGAATATTTTCATGGCTGGTATGGAGGTCTTATGGCGGACACAGACGCAAAGTTAACAAAAAAAGTGGAATGTCATCCTATCCCTGCCCGCAAATCAGCATTCTTTAATAAAATAAAATTATTATATTTATTATAATGTTATTGTTATTTCATAAACTTTTCCTATCTTTGCGCTGTTGAACGATAACCAATCAAACCAATCAGACCATGCTTACACGTATTTCTCAAGTCGGCACATCGGTAGGGATCATAATTCCCCGGTATATCGCGCTCGAAGGCGGATTCACAAAGGGTTCGTCTGTCAACATCGAATATTCCAATGACAGGATAATAATATCCAAGCCCAGAAACAGGCGTGAAGGGTGGGCCGCAGCGTTTGCCAGATATGCCAGAGAGGGTGAGGATGAGATGATGCTGCCCGACTATCTTGATGCAGAAGCGGAGGAGATGTTGTGATCTGTTCCCGCTCCATTATATTTAATATTAATTTATAAATTAGTTTTAACATGGTTGAACAATTCAACTTACATGTAGTCAACTTAGACCCCACGGTCGGGTCTGAGATGAAAAAGACAAGGCCTTGCCTGGTTGTTTCCCCGGATGAGATCAATATGTATCTGAAGACAGTCATTATCGTCCCTCTTACTTCCTCGCAGAGGGGACTGCCTACGAGGGTATTGATAAAGGCTACCGCCCAAAGCGGCTTGAGTAATGACAGTTATGCTGCTATTGATCAGTTGAAGACGGTGGATAAATCAAGATTATCAGCCCCGATAGGGGAAATATCCGAGACTGAGAAACATGCGGTCTCGGAGATTCTTAAGGATATGTTCGATTATTGAGAGATTATTAGATTATTATTTAACTGATTAAAATAAGAGGAGTGGAACGGCTGATGCTGTTCCACTCCTCGCATTGACTTGGAGCCTGGTTCATTGCTTTGCGCCGATCCGCTCGCGTATGGCCTCGGTCTCTTTCTCGTGGCCCGGTTTGCCGAGCAGGGCGAACATGTTTTTCTTGTAGGCCTCCACACCCGGCTGGTCGAAGGGATTGACCCCGAGGATGTAGCCGCTGATGCCGCATGCGCGTTCGAAGAAATAGATGAGCTGTCCGAGCGTATGCTCGTCGAGGGAATGGATCCCGATGTGGATCACGGGGACTCCGCCGTCGATGTGGGCGAGGCGGGTGCCGATCTCGGCCATCCTGTTGACTTCGTCCACACTCCGTCCGGCCAGATAGTTGATGCCGTCGAGATTCTGGGCGTCGGAGGGGATGCGTTCCTCCACGGCGGGCTTGCCGACGCTGATCACGGTCTCGAAGATGGTGCGTTCACCATCCTGGATCCATTGTCCCATCGAGTGGAGGTCGGTGGTGAAGTCTACCGAGGCGGGAAAGATCCCTTTCCCCTCTTTTCCCTCGCTCTCTCCGTAGAGCTGTTTCCACCATTCGGAGAAGTAATGGAGCCTGGGGTTGAAGTTGATCAGCAGCTCTATTTTCTTGCCCGACGCGTAGAGGGCGTTGCGCATCCGGGCGTAGATCCCGGCGGGATTGTCGGGCGAGGGATGGGCTGTGGTGCGCTGCATGTCGGCGGCTCCCCCGATCAGTTTCCTGATGTCGAATCCGGCCACGGCGATCGGCAGCAGTCCGACGGGGGTCAGCACCGAGAAGCGTCCCCCTACGTTGTCGGGGATCACGTATGTCTCGTATCCCTCCTGTGTGGCGAGCGTGCGGAGCGCGCCTTTGCTGCGGTCGGTGATGGCCACGGTCAGCCGGCGGGCTGCGTCGGCTCCGGCCTGTTCGGCGAGCATATCCTTGAGGATGCGGAAGGCTATGGCTGGTTCGGTGGTGGTTCCGCTCTTGGAGATGACTATGATTCCGAAGCGGCGTCCCTTGAGAAGTCCGCGCAGGTCGGCGAGATATTCCCCGCTGATGTTCTGCCCGGCGAAGATCACTTTGGGCTTGCCTGGTTCGGGGGCATGGAAATCGGAGAAATTATCGGAAAGGGCCGAGATCACGGCCTTGGCTCCGAGGTAGGATCCTCCGATGCCGATGCAGACCACGAACTCGCATTCGGAGCGCAGCCTTTCGGCGGTGGCCTCGATCCGGCCGATCAGCTCGTCGGGAGTCTCGGAGGGAAGCCTGACCCATCCGAGAAATCCGGAGCCTTTGCCTGTGGCTTCATCGAGCATTGAGATGGCCTCGGCCGCCGCGGGACGGAGCGCGTCGAATTTTTCCTGGCCTGCGAAGTAGACCGCGTCCTGGATGTTGAGACTGATGGTTTTCATTCTTGTTTCTATTTTTACCTGTAGATATACTGTAGATATAATGGAGTTTCGGGCGGGATTGTTCTATTCAAGCACCGAAGTTATGTTGCGTATGGCTTTTTTGGGGCTTACTCCCTGATAGAGGATCGAGTACATGCACTCCATGATCGGCATGTCGACCGACACGCTCTTGTTGATCTGGTGCATGCAGCGGGTGCCGTAATATCCCTCCGCCACCATCTCCATCTCCATCATGGCGGCCTTGACGCTGTAGCCCTTGCCGATCATCGATCCGAAGTTGTGGTTGCGCGAGAAGCGGCTGTAGGCCGTAACGAGCAGGTCGCCCAGATAGGCCGACAGGCAGACGTCGCGGTTCTCCATCGGGGCCACGGCGTCGATGAAGCGTCTCATCTCGCGGGCGGCGTTGCAGGCGAGCATGGCCATGAAATTGTCGCCCATGTTCATTCCGCTGATCACGCCTCCGGCTATGGCGTAGACATTTTTCAGCACGGCGGCGTATTCTATTCCGTCCACGTCGTCGGAGATGATGGTCTTCATCTTTTTGCCGGCGATGTGGGCGGCGAAGTCGCGCGCCTTGGCGGAGTCGTGGGCGCCGATGGTCAGATAGCTCAGGCGCGCCAGAGCCACCTCCTCGGCGTGGCAGGGGCCGCCGATCACCATCATGTTCTCCGGCCGGCATCCGAACCGGTCGGCGAACCAGTCGGTTACGATCATGTTCTCGTCCGGGACTATTCCTTTCACGGCCGAGACGATATTCTTGGCCGAGATGTCGGTGGTGATCTTCTCGGCCTCGGCCTTGACGTAGGGGGAGGGGACGGCGATCACGAGCGTGTCGGCACCCAGGCAGGCTTCGTTGATGTCGGATGTGAACGATATCCGGGCTGTGTCGAAGGCCACATCCGACAGATAGGCCTGGTTGCGGCGGTATTTGATGAAGTCGTCGATCCGCTCGCGGCTTCTGAAATACCATGTCAGGCGGTCAGTGTTGTCGAGCAGCAGCTTGGCCAGCGCCGTGGCCCAGCTGCCTGACCCGATCATCGCTATTTTTCCCAGTGAATCCATGTCGGAAATGATTTTAAGCCTCCTCCTGTTCGCCGGCCTCGCCGGAGTTGCGGGTTTTCTCGGGACGCATCTGCGGGAAGAGCAGCACTTCCTGGATGGTGGTCTGTCCGGTCATGAGCATGGCCAGGCGGTCCATTCCGATACCCATGCCCGATGTCGGCGGCATACCGTATTCGAGGGCGCGGATGAAGTCGTGGTCGATGATCATCGCCTCGTCGTCGCCCTTGTCGGCCAGGCGCATCTGCTCCACGAAACGCTCATACTGGTCGATCGGGTCGTTGAGTTCCGAATAAGCGTTGGCGAGTTCCTTTCCGTTCACCATCAGCTCGAAGCGTTCGGTCAGCTCCGGGTTGTCGCGGTGGCGCTTGGTGAGCGGCGACATCTCGATCGGATAGTCGGTGATGAATGTGGGCTGGATATAAGTCCCCTCGCATTTCTCGCCGAAGATCTCGTCGATGAGCTTCCCTTTTCCCATCGAAGGCTCCACCTCGATCCCGTTCTCCTTGCAGAAGGCGCGGAGTTCATCCTCGCTCTTGCCGCTGATGTCGAATCCGGTCTTGTCGAGGATGGCCTGGGCCATGGTGATGCGCGGATAGGGAGCCTTGAAGGAGATGGTGTTGTCGCCCACCTTCACCTCCGTGGTGCCGTTGACGTCCATGCAGATCTTCTCGAGCATCCTCTCGGTGAAGCTCATCATCCAGTTGTAGTCCTTGTAGGCCACGTAGATCTCCATGCATGTGAACTCCGGATTGTGGGTGCGGTCCATTCCCTCGTTGCGGAAGTTCTTCGAGAATTCATACACTCCGTCGAATCCGCCTACGATCAGGCGTTTCAGATAGAGTTCGTCGGCAATGCGGAGATAGAGAGGAATGTCGAGCGTGTTGTGGTGGGTGATGAACGGACGCGCCGAAGCCCCGCCGGGGATCGACTGCAGGATCGGGGTCTCCACCTCGATGTATCCGTGCGAGTTGAAATATTCGCGCATGGAGTTGAACATGCGTGTGCGCTTGAGGAAGATCTCCTTCACCCCCTTGTTGACCACCAGGTCCACATAGCGGCGGCGGTATCGCTGCTCGGGGTCGGTGAAGGCGTCGTAGGCCTGTCCCTCCTTCATCTTGACAATAGGCAGCGGGCGCAGACTCTTCGAGAGAAGGGTCAGCTCCTGGGCGTGGACGGAGATCTCGCCCGTCTTGGTGCGGAACACGTAGCCCTTTATCCCGACGAAGTCGCCTATGTCGAGGAGCTTCTTGAAGACGCTGTTGTAGAGTTCCTTGTCCTCACCCGGACAGAGATCGTCGCGGCTCACATAGACCTGGATGCGTCCGAAGGCATCCTGAAGTTCCATGAATGAGGCCTTTCCCATGATGCGGCGGCTCATCACGCGTCCGGCTATGGCCACCTCGCGTTTGGGTTCGGTCTCGTCGCTGAAAGTTTCCTTGATTTCGTCAGTGTGGCCCGTTACGGTGAATTCCGCTGCGGGATAGGGGTCGATTCCGTTGGCGCGCAGTGTCTCGAGGCTGCGGCGACGCACAATCTCCTGCTCGCTGAGTTCCTGGATTGCCATAATGATATGTTAGTCTTTATTTCTGATTTACAATGTTATACGATAAGACACGGCACCTCTGTCCCCGCAGACGGGAGCCAGACTGCCGAATCAAACTGCAAAAATACGAAAAATTCCTCATACGCACAAAGATAAGGACAGAGTGGTGAGGACGGAGTGCTGAGTATAGAGTAGAAAGTACGGAGTACAAAGTACAAAGTGATGAGTTTATGACTCACTCCTCACTCCTCCTCACTCCTCATTACTCACTCCTACTCCTTACCCCTTACCCCTTATCCCTTACCATTTTCTACTCTGAACTATTCTGAAATCAGCCGAACAATTCCGAATGGGATCCCAGACGTAACACGCCTATCTGATTTTCAGTTTCGTCTATCCAGATTAGCAGAAAATCTCCTTCAACATGACATTCCATGCACCCTTTGTAGTCCCCTTTTAACAGATGGGGACTATATTCCGGGGGTATGGGAATTTCATCGCGCAACATGCGCAGTATTTCCGCAACCTTTTCCATTTTCTTAGGCTGGTTGCGGAATCTTTTGGCGTCCTTTTTGTACTGGCTTGAGAAGCGCAGAACTTTCATAAGCCCATCGACTTATACATTGCCTCTACACTTGATACATCAAGCGGACCCTGGAGTTTGCCGGAACGTGCCTCTTCCAAAGCCGCGCGGGTCTCTGCGTTAGGCTCGGAATATGCAATGTCAATCAACGCGCACTCCACGAAGTTGTTGAGGCTGCGGTTTTGCTGGCGTGCAAGTTTTTTCAGCCGTTCTATGAGATCGACAGGAAGACGGAAACTTTGGGCTTTTTTCTGAATCGCTGTATCCATAATCACATCTTTTGTGTGCAAAGTTAACTTATTTGTATTACATAAACAAATCCATATAACAGATAGTTTCTCATGGCTTTTGAATAAGACAAAGTACAAAGTACAGAGTGTTATGACTCACTACCTATTACTCACTCCTTAGTACTCGACTTGGTACTTGACTTAATACTTGGGATTTAGAACTCAAATTCAAGCTTCTCCCCTTCTGTCAGATTCAGTGTGGTGGAGAACAGCTTATAGGGTTCTACATAATGTGTTTCTTCACCACCTTCTGCCGTTCCGTCAAACTCACGTAAGGACAAGTCGGCCATCAATGTCAGGTTATACTCTCCAGGCTTAATCCCGGTTATCTCTGCCGTTACGCCCGACAGGCACTCGCAGTCTGCTGAGACTTCAGTTCTGCTCAGGAGAATGATGATGTCTGTCCCAACTTTACTGACAGTTACTTTCTTGATAATTGTTCCGCAATTCTGCAGCAGATCGTCAACTGCAAAAGATAAAACTCCATCGGAAAGCAGAAGCGTCATGGTGGTTTGTGCGTCATATCCATTATGTTGGATTGCGCGTCTCGGCAAGTCAGTGTTTTTGCATCGGATATATTCCATCTGGGCCACCTGTGGATCTGAGTGTTCAGGAATATCCGTCGAACTGCATGCTGCGAATGAGAGTGCCAGCATCGAAACGCAGAGTGATTGAATTAGCTTTTTCATAATCATGATATATATTAAGTACAGAGTGGTGAGTACAAAGGACAAGGTACAAAGTGATAAGTGTATTACTCACAACTTAGTACTTATTCCTCATTCCTTAATAATACTCATTCCTCACAACTTTGTACTCATTACTCATTACTTTGTACTTATTACTTAGTGCTTAGTACTTTAAAAAAAGCCGGGCCGCGGCCGTGATGGCTGCAGCCCGGGGTTTTTAATCAGAATGTCGGTGTCAGAACATCTTCTTCACTGCCACACGACGTCCGTCAGGTGTCGTGCCGGTGGCGATCACAACCATGCCCTTCGAAGGCTCGGCGATCTCGCGGCCGTCGAGAGTGAAGTAGCGCACGTCGGTCAGGTCGTCGACGCTGACGGTGCTTACGCCGCTCATGTCGGCCTGGATGTTGAGGAAGTTCTTCCACTCCTCGGCGTTCTTGTAGGCCTCGATGGCCGACTGTGCCACATAAAGTGTGCAGAGGTCATACTTGATCTCGTCGAATGCCATCATTCCCACGGTCGGGGGTGTGAGGGCTTTCGATCTGAGGCTCTTCAGAGCGGAGCAGCTCATCAGCGCCATCATGTCGAGCGATTCGAGCGACTCGGGGAGCGTGAGTTCCTCGAGCGAGGAGCAGCCGTTGAAGGCCATCGTGCCGATGGTCTTGATTCCTTCGGCCACGGTGTATTTCTTCAGGCCGGTGCAGCCGTAGAACGTGTTGGCCGGGATGGCTGTGATGGAGGCCGGGAAAGTGGCGTCTTCGAGCGAGGTACACTGCCAGAAGAGCGACTCTCCGAGGTCCGTGCATCCGTCGGGGATCACGGCCGACTTCAGGCCGGAGCATGAATGGAACGCTCCGTTGCCTATCTTCTCGAGCGACGCGGGGAGACTCAGGGTCTCGGCCGTGGTCAGGCCGCGGAAGGAGTAGGCGCCGATCTGCTTCACTCCCTCGGGAACTGTGAGTGTGGTTCCCACCGGAGTGCCGGCCACTGAGAGTGTGCCGCAGTTGTAGATCGGGTTGGAGTTGGAGTTGGCGAACACGATCTGCACCCAGTCGGCGATCGAGGGAGTCTCGACGCTCTTCAGGGTGGAGATGTTGCGGAATCCGTCCTTGCCCACGCTCTTGACTGTGGCGGGGATCGAGACAGAAGTGATCGTGCTGTTCTGGAATGCTGACTCGGCTACGCCCACCACGGTGTATTCCTTGTTGTTGTCGGTGAACTTGGCCGGGATCACGATAGCGCCGGTGTATTCGCCGGGCATCACGATAGCCTCGAGTTTCTCGAAGTCCTTGTGGAAGTTGAGTCCGTCGATGGTTACGTCCTGAGGCTCGCCGGCGTCGGATACGAAAGCGTATGTCCTGGTCAGCGTGCCTGCGGTCTTGGTCAGCGTGGCTTCGCCCTTACCGTTGGGTGTGGCTATGCCGTTCTCGATGGTGAAGATGTCGTTGCCGGTCCAGACCACGTGGCTGAGGTTGGCGAGCGTTACGGGGCCGGTGAGCTTATCGGGGGTGTCGCCTTCGGAAAGGAGATACCATGCTGCGGCAAACTGTGCCTCGGGCACGGTGTCGAGCGATGCGATCATCGGGAAGGCCGCGGGGGTCTTGCTGAAGGCTTCGCCGAGGTTTGCGGTGAGCATTCCGAGCGAGTCGACCATGTTGACGTTATACTGCTTGTCGAAGTCATATTCCGTGGCGGAAGTCTTGAGGCCGTAGCAGTTTGTGGCGGCCACGCCGTCGCGGTTGTTGATGAACACCGAGGCGATCTCGCCGAGGCTGGAGGGATCGAGAGCGTTGAGCGCGCCCATGTTGTAGAAGTTCTCGGCTGTGGCGCCTGCCAGGGCATATCCGAGGCCGCCGCCAGTGTAGAGGG
Source organism: uncultured Muribaculaceae bacterium (assembly GCA_910589425.1). Taxonomy (GTDB): domain Bacteria; phylum Bacteroidota; class Bacteroidia; order Bacteroidales; family Muribaculaceae; genus Lepagella. The sequence goes on from CAJUSZ010000013.1 coordinate 16,273, forward strand.
AGATGTCGCCGGTGTTGTAGCTGTTTTTCACCTTGACATATCCGCTTGCCAGTCCGCCCACGATGTTGAGTGTGGCCTTCTTGGTGAGAACCTGGGTTACGGTGCCGGTGTTGAAGCATTCATTGACAATCGCGAAGCCCTGCTGAGCGTAGGCGATGAGGCCAGCCAGCTGCGATCCGCCGATGATGGCGCCGGTGTTGTAGCAGCGGGTGAAGTTGATCTCCTGGTCCGCTTTGGTGAGGTTGGTGTATGAGCAGATGCCCGCGATGTGGTGGCCGTCGTCGGTGGTCAGCGTGCTGCTCACCTCGCCGTGGTTGGCGCAGTCGGTGAACGAGTAGCCTGTGCCGGCGCATGCGCCTACACCAGCCACATACTGGCGGCCGCTGACTGCGCCGTAGCTGACGCATTTCGCGATCGGAGTCGTGAGCGTTACGGACTGCGGGATTGTGGAGGGACGGTTGCCGTAGACGCCGCCGATGTAGTTGGCGCCCTTCACGTCGCCGCGGTTCACGCAGCTGTCGAGCGATGAGCCGGGATTGACCATGCCGGCGATGCCGCCGATGGTGTTGGCGGTCGAGGCTGTTACATCACCCTCGTTGACGCAGCGGGAGATCTCGCCGTAGAGCTGGCCTGCGATGCCGCCGATGAAGGCGTCCTTGTAGGTCATCTGCGGGTTGCCGCCGCCGGAAGCTGTGGTCTCCTGCGGAGCGGTCGAGGTTACGTTGCCGTAGTTGGCGCAGTCGCGGATATAGGCTCTGGGCTGCACGTTGGTGCCGGCCGTCTTCATGTTGCCCACGATGCCGGCTGCATACCAGCGTGTGGTGGAGATGGGGGCGCGGTTCACACAGTTGTCGAACGTGGCGTTTTCGTTTGCCTGGGCCACGATGGCTGCCACGTAGCTGCCGTCCTGGTTGGCGGTGGTGGCGGTGCCTACGCGGGTGCCGGTAAACTCACAGTCGGCGTCGACGGTGATGTTGCGCACGGCGCCGTCGCTGACAGCCGCTATGCCTGCGATGTAGCCGTAGCCGGCTATCTTGACATTGCTCAGGGTGAGGTTCTCGACGGTGGATCCGGTTCCGAGAGTGTGGAAGAGAGCCACATGGTCGCGTTTGGCCTCGGGATCGGCTGCCACGGAGACGTTCTTGATCACGTGGTTGTTGCCGAGGAATGTGCCGTTGAAGGGATTGTTGGCGTCGCCGGCGGCGTTGAATTCCTTGCCGGTGTAGTCGAGGTCGGCGAGCAGGGAGACATATTCATTCTCGAACGAATATTTTGCGTCGATCATGTATTTCCCGAGCTTGTTGAAATCCTCCACGGAAGCCACCTGCCAGGGATCGGCCTGTGTGCCTGAACCGGGGAGTACCGGCGGGGTCTTCATCAGGGGATAGCGGTCCGAGAAGCGTCCGTTGGTGAGGACAAGTGTGTCGCGTGCGATCTCGGAGGGATTTCCGGAGAGGATCTTGCCGCCCGAGATGGAGAAGCTTGAAGTGCCGTCGGCCAGGGTTGCTGTCAGAGGCATGGTGGTGGCTATCACGCCCTCGGTCTTGAAGTCGGAGATCGACTGTCCGTCGGGGAGGGTGAAGTAGGTGGCCGCCGCTGCCTTGACGTCGGCGTTGGCTGCCCAGACGGTGGGGATCGGGTAGTAGCCCTTGGTGAACGTCCATGCGTCGCCGAGATCCTCGATCTTCGAGCCGTCGGTGAGGGCGGATGTGTTCATTCCGGTGAATCCGTCGGCGTCGGCGTCGGCCATCGCGCCGTAGAGGGCGAGCTGGCGGTCGAAGACGTTGCCGGTGAATTTGAGTGTTGTTCCGGTGCCTTTGGAGCCTACCACGGCGCCGCATGTGGCCACGGCTGCCTGCGATGTCGAGGCCACGCCGCTGTTGAAGGAGCGTTCCACGGTGCCCTTGTTGCTTGAGCCTGTGGTCTGGCCGGTGATGCCGCCGAGGTCGGTGCCTGCTGTGGCGCCCTGCGACGATATGGGAGCGTAGTTGGCGCAGTCGCGCACGAATCCGAGGTTGTAGCCCGCGATGCCGGCTGCATAGCGGAATGTGGATCCTGTGCCGTTGAAGCGTCCGTTTTTCACCTCGCCGGTGTTGGCGCAGAGGGTGATCTCACCCTTGCTGTAGCCTGCGATGCCGGCTACATAGTTGGCGCTGGCCTTTACCGATCCGGTGAAGAGCGAGTTGGCGATCACGGCCACGGTGCCGTCGGCCGGGGTCTCGGCGTCGACGTAGCCCGCGATGCCGCCCGCATATCCGCCTGCGTAGGCTTCAACGACAGCGGCCGAGGTAACGTTCTCGATCCGGGCTCCGGGGAGCATGCGTCCGGCGACGGTGCCCACGTACATGTGTCCGGCGATCGAGTCGGTGGCGTCGAAATGGAGATTGCGTACCACTGCTCCCTCGCCCAGGGTTCCGAAGAAGCCTGTGTTGTAGAGCGATCCCTGCGCGTAGGCCTGCGAGGTGCCGGCGGCGTTGAAGACGGTGTGGTCGAGCTTGAGGTTGCTGATGGTGTGTCCCTGGCCGTCGAAGATGCCGGAGAAATACCATGTGTTGTGCGGGTTCTGAGTCTTGTCGATACCGGCGCCGATGCCCATGAATTCCTCGTCGCGGCCCATGTCGATGTCGGCTGTCAGGCGGAAGTGTTTCCCTTCGTAGTGGTTGAGGGTAACGCCGTTGACAGATTCGGCGAGATTCATGATGTCGGCCTTGTTGTTGATCAGGTAGGGATTGGCTTCAGAGCCTTCGCCCTGGAAGAGGACAGGCACCTGCATCACGGGGATCTCCACCGAGTAGCTGCCGTTGGTCAGCGTGATGGCCGACTGGGTGATGGCCGTCGGTGCGGTGGCTGTGATTGTCGATCCGCTCACGGTGATCGAGGGAGTTCCCTCCTTGACGGTGGCGGTGATTCCGGGCATGGCCGACGAGATTGTGGCCGTGCCTGTGAAGTCGGAAGCCGTAACGCCTTCGCCGAGGGTGAAATAAGTAGCGGCGACGCGTTTCAGGGCGTCGTTGTCGAATTTCTTGAGGCGGGGATAGAATCCGGCCTCGAAAGTCCAGACGTCGGGGTCGAGTCCTTCGAGCGCTGTGCCCGAGGTCATCTTGGCTGTGGTCAGTCCGGTGGCTGTGAGGCCGTAGAGATAGCCTACGCCGGGACCCATCTGCGCGGTGAGCTGCTCGTCGAAGTAGCAGTTGGTGATGTAGGCCGCGCCGTTGGCCGACGTGCTGTTCTTACCGGAGATCATACCTTTCTGCGTGAGGTCGGGGCATGACACCGAGCCGATGCTGACGCAGTTGGTGAGCTTTCCGTTCTCGCCCGAGCGCTGCGATGATCCGGCGATGCCGCCCACACAGTTGCCCGAACCGTAGACCGGACCGGCGTTGAGACAGTCGGAGACTGTGGAGTTGTTGGAATAGCCCACCACACCGCCGATGATGGTGCGTGCGTTGCTCTCGGCGCGCTGCGCGTTGAAGTAGTAGGCCTCCACCGAACCGGTGTTGACGCAGTTTTTCACTTCGGAGAGCGTGGCGTAGCCAACGATGCCGCCGCAGTTGCCGTAGTTTGACTTGAGCGAGCCGGAGAACGAGCAACCGTCGATGGTTACCATTCCGTTGGCCGTGGCTCTTGTGGCGTGTCCGGCGATGCCGCCGCAATACTGGCTGTAGACAGTCAGTGTGGCCGCCGATGAGCAGTTGATTATCTGCGATCCGGAGGCCGGTGTGCTGGTCGATGTAACGGCGTTGGCCGCCTTGAGCGAACCGGCGATCGAGCCTACGTAGCTGAATCCCTCGATCGAGCAAGAGGCGTCGATGTTGAGGTTCTTGATGGTGGCGTAGGGGCCGAGGGTGCCGAAGAAACCGACGTAGTTGCGCGACTTGTTGGCTGCCGCGGCCTGGACTTTGCCGTCGGCCTCGTATGTGCAGCCGGCGATCTTCATGTTGCGGATCGAGTAGCCTCCGCCGTCGAATGTCCCGTCGAAATAGTAATAGTTGTTGTTTGAAACCTTTTCAAGAAGAGCGGATCCGATTCCGTAGAAATCGGTGATCCCCGACATGTCGATGTCGGCCGTCATCTTGAAATACTTTCCCGTGAAGTGGCTGTTGGTAGCCGCCGTCGTGCCGGTGTGGCAGGCGTTGCTGACCTCGATGACATGGGCTGCGGTCGAGATGATGTAGGGATCATCGGCCGTGCCTGTGCCGCCACCCACCGTGATGTCTGCGTCCGCAGCCGAGGCCGTGAAGGCCGAGGCGAGCAGAAACAGAGCCGGATAGGTTAGTTTTCGCATAGGTTGATTTTTAAATATAGTGAAACAATTGGTTAATTATCAGTCTTGTCCCTCTTCCTCGTCGCGGACCACTGGGCGGATGCAGAGACCCGAATAGCGGTAGATGGCGTTCATCTTGTAGAAGCCGCCACCGGTGATTCCGAACGTCAGGGCGTAGCTCATCTCCCCTTTGTTGGAGGCGGTGGAGGGAGAGTTGCCATACCATCGTCCGGTCCAGTAGCCGCCGTAGTCGTCGGGTTTTGAGGTCATCTTCTCTCCGCGTCTCATACCGGCTGCGGGGAGGAAGAGGCTGTTGCCGTTGGGTCCTGTAACCCTGACGCCCTCCGCGCCGCGGTATTTCATCCACATCCACTGGCATGAGTCGATCAGCTCCTGGGCCTGGGCGTAGGAGGGGATCTGCCAGTCTTTGCCGAGCTTGACGGTGGCTATGTCTATGTCTGATCCGGAGATGCTGTCGGGGGCGTTGACGCCGCCGTAGTATCCGAGACATGTGTTCTTGTTGGAGAGATGGGAGCCGTAGCTCGAAGTGTGGTATTGCTCGTGGTGAGTGCCGGTCGGGTCGCCCCAGCCGACGAGGTCGCCGTAGTCGGCCGACGTCGGCGCTCCGAGATTGCGCGTGCGCCATCTGACGCTCAGTCCGAGATCCACCACGGAATCTGTGTCGGTGATAATGTCGCTGATCACCACCTCCTTGAATCCGTCGAGGGCGAGGCGTTCCACCGTGCCGTCGCGGCGGTGCAGGAGCTGGCATCCGAATCCCTCGGTGGGGTTGCCTTTGGCGTCGGTGCGAGCGAAAGTGATTGAGTCCACCTCGTTGTTGTTGATAGTGGTGATGTTGCCGTCGGCCAGCACCACGTAGAATTCATAGTCGTCGGAAGCGGCGGAGGCGAGAAGGGCGGCCGCGCCCATCAGCAGCGGAAGGTAGATCTTTTTCATTTGCGGAGAACCGTTTTAAAAGTTGAGGTTTCAGTTTCGACCAGATATGCTCCGGGAGCCGGGGCGGTCAGCACCGCCTTTCCTGAGGAAGCTTTCGCGAGGCAGACCGTGCGTCCGGCCATGTCGATGAGCCTTGCGGCGGAATTCTCCCTGAGTCCGGAGATCGCGATCTCCAGTCCGCGGCATTCCAGCGTGCAGTCGGCGCCGACGGTACGGACGGAGGAGAAATCGTGGTCGGCCACGGAATATGATTTCACTTCGCGGCGGGGAAACTCCAGGTCGTTGGCCGGCGTGGAGACGGAGAACGTGTTGTCCGTGATCCGGATTTTAGGGAAGTCGGTCAGCCGGATATATTTTCCGGAACCGTCGCTCATTTTGAGTACGAGAGCCTGCTCGGCCGATACGCTGAGGAAAGAAGCCGACAGAACCGCCAATGGGAAAAGCAGTTTTCGCATCGTGGATTGGTTGTTAAGTGAGTAAAAATAGAAAAATGTAAGTTCGGCGGACCGAAATCCGGGGAAAACATGATTGAAGGATGGAAATTTGTCATTATAACACCTTCCGGTTATAATTCAAAGGCAAATATACGCATAAAATTCAGTTTCACAAAGAAATCCGTCGAAAAAATATTCAGGACCGCATTTGAGATCCGCTCAGAATTAACATAGATTAACTCATACTGTTCCCTCCGTTTCCCATTCGTGGTGAATGTGCTTGGAAATCTCAGCCGGATTTGTTAATTTTGTGGCCTTAAACAAGATCTAAGAGTGTGTTGAATCCAAACACACTTAAAACTCAAAGTTCAAAAAGCCGCCCGGAGCGGCCCATGTTTCCGAAACAATGAAATTCCCTGCTCTTTTCCTCCTGGCCGCTCTCGCCTTCACGGCTGCCGCGGCCGACCGTGTGGAACGCATACGCTATGCCGATTTCTCCAACTGGTATGCACGCGACATCGCCGAGTCGAAGGTGATCGGCGGCAAGCACAAGACTGTCTACGAGATTGCCCCCGCCGGGAAGACCTCGGGCAACAAGCCCTATTCCAACCTCGGGGGATCGCCCTGGGCCACGAGCAATGTCTACGCCCGTGTGTCGGGGATCACGAAGGCCTCCAACTCGGTCAGCCCCGCCAAGCGCGGCTCCAACACCGTGGCGCGGCTCCAGAGCAAGATGGAGGAGGTGAAGGTACTTGGCGTAATCAATCTCGACGCGGCTGTGGCCGGAACCATCTTCCTCGGGCGCATAAAGGAGCCGATCACGTCGACAAAAGGCCCTTTCACCAACATGGAGATGGGGATTCCGTTCACCCGCCGCCCGAAGGCGATACAATATGACTTCGCCGTAACGATGCCCGCCGTCAACACCCGCACCCGCGCCACCGGCCTGAGCCCCAAGAAGACGCTCCAGGGACGCGACAAGGCCGAGGTCTACGTGCTGCTGCAGCGACGCTGGGAAGACGCCAAGGGCAACATCTACGCCCACCGCGTCGGCACCGGACGCTAGCGCTACAGCCGCTCGGTGGCATGGACCGCCGGCCACCGTCTCCCGATCCATTACGGCGACATCACGAAGCAGAGTTTCTACAAGCCGTTCATGGGGCTGCTCAACGGCAGCAAGGCCTATTACGCCTACAATTCCAAAGGACGCCTCGTCCCCGTCAGGGAAGTGGGCTGGGATCCGGCCGACGCCACGCCGACCCACGTGCTGCTGATGGCCTCCACATCATGCGGCGAGCCTTTCGTGATCACCGAGGGGATCACGCTCGACATAGACAACATCAGCTTCGTTTACTGACCATAAACAAGCTCTAAAACAAAGACAATAATGAAAATAGCATTGATCGGCTACGGCCGGATGGGACATATAATCGAAGAGACGGCCGTGGGCCGCGGACATGAGATCTGCGCCGTGATCGACGTCGACAACAAGGAGGATTTCGACTCCCCGGCTTTCCGCAAGGCCGACGTGGCCATAGAGTTCACGCGCCCCGACGCCGCGGCCGACAACGTTCTCCGTGCCTTCGCCGCCGGAGTCCCCGTGGTGAGCGGCACCACAGGCTGGGGCGATTCCCTGGAGGCCATAAAGCAGATGTGCCTCAAAGGGGAGGGGACGCTCTTCCACAGCTCCAACTTCTCGGTGGGCGTCTGGCTCTTCAGGGCCGCCAACCGCTATCTGGCGTCGCTGATGGAGCGTTTCGCGCAGTATTCCCCGTCGCTGACCGAGGTGCATCATGTCCATAAGCTCGACCATCCCTCGGGCACGGCCATAACGGTGGCCGAGGATATGATCGCCGTCTCGGGACGCATCTCTTTCTGGCAGGAAACCGACGGCGGCGACGCCCCCGCCGAGGGTGTGCTCCCGGTGGCCCACGAGCGCCGTGGCGAGGTGGCCGGCATCCACAGTGTCTGCTGGGATAGCGAGGTCGATTCGATCACCCTGACCCATTCGGCCAAGTCGCGTGCCGGATTTGCCCTCGGGGCTGTGATGGCCGCCGAATGGCTGCGCGGACGGAAGGGGTTTTTCACGATGGAAGACATGATAAGTACTAAGTGATAAGTGTTAAGTATTAAGTTACTTGAAATATTTGAAAAATGAATGATCTACGCCGCAGACTCTCCGAAGTGAAGACCACAAGATGGATCCGCTTCGCTGTCGTTTCCCTGCTCTTTATATTATTTGTGATCTGGATCGGTAATCCCTGGCTCGGCCTGATCTGGCTGCTCCTCGCCGATATTTATATCACCGGATACATCAACTGGACTTGGTGGAAGAAGTCGAAAGACAAGACGGTGCGCCGTGTGATGGGCTGGGTCGACGCCATCGTCTACGCCCTCGTGCTGGTCTACATCATCTTCGCCTTCATCGGGCAGAACTACCAGATCCCGTCGTCGTCGCTCGAGAAGTCGCTGCTGGTGGGCGACTATCTCTGGGTGAACAAGACTCTCTACGGGCCGCGCGTGCCGCAGACGCCGCTCCATTTCCCGCTGGCCCAGCACACGCTCCCGGTTGTCAACACCAAGAGCTACATCGAGCGCCCGCAGCTCGACTATCACCGTCTGCCCGGCCTGCGCTCCATCCGCCGCGGCGACATCGTGGTCTTCAACTATCCGCAGGGCGACACCGTGGCGCTGAAGATACAGAATCCCGACTATTACCAGATATGCGCCGAGCTGCGGCGCAACGGCATCTCCGATCCGGCAGGCTATATCCGCTCGAATCCCGCCCAGTTCGGCGAGGTGGTGTGGCGGCCGGTGGACCGCAGGGAGAACTATGTGAAGCGTGCCGTCGGCCTTCCGGGCGAGCGCCTGAAGATAGTCAGCGACAGGATCTTCATCGACGGCAAGGAGATAGCCGAGCCTGAGGAGGTGCAGTATAACTGGCTGATCCCCGTAAGCGCTCCGGTCGATCCCGTCAAATGGAAGGAGATCGGCGTCCGCGCCGACGATTTCGGCTCAGGCCCGATCGAGCATCCCACGGCCGGATTCAAGTTCTACGACGTGCCGCTGACGGCCGCCATGAAGAAGCAGGTGGAGGAATGGCCCGAGGTGATAGCCCCGCTGATCCGCGAGTCGGAGAGCGGCCTCTACGATCTGGGAGGAATGTGGCCTCTCGGTGCCGACTACGGCTGGACGCGCCCCGACATGGGCGAGTTCTGGATCCCGAAACGCGGCGCCACGCTCCATCTGACACCCGGCAATCTCCCCCTTTACGAACGCGCCATCAGGGTCTACGAGGGTAACGACCTGAGGGTGGATCCCGACGGAGCCATCTTCATCAACGGCAAGCGCACGGACTACTACACGTTCAAGATGGACTACTACTGGATGATGGGCGACAACCGCGACCGTTCGGCCGATTCCCGCTACTGGGGGCTGGTGCCCGAGGATCATATCGTAGGCTCGCCGGTGTTCGTACTCGTCTCGTTCGATCAGGACCGCGGCTGGACCGAGGGCAAGATCCGCTTCAACCGCATCCTGCGCGACGCCAATCCCGACGTCTCGGCCGGAAAATGGAAATGATCATCCCCTACGCGCCGACGCTGGCATGGTATCGCGGCGATTGCGGAGCCTCCGCGCTCCATCCGAACCGCACTCTGCTCGGCCGCGACGTCGCGCTGACTGTGCCGCTCGCCGGAGGGGGACGGACGCTCAAGGCGATCCGCCGCGACGCGGAAGCCTACGGCCGGGCGTCGGTCTCGATGCACGGCAACTGGCCCCATGTCCATCTCGGGGCGATCGACGCCATATATGGCCGCACGCCATATTTCATGCACTATTTCCCGCAGCTGGAGCGGATTCTCTCCGCTCCGCCCGCGGATCTCGCCGGACTTTGCGGCGCCGTCGACTCGCTGATACGCACCGCCCTGCGCCTCGACAGCCTTCTGCCCGGACTCGCCTCCCCGACGGGGGCGGTGCGCGACGAGGCCGTCCGTCTGTCGGCGCTCTGCGATCCGTCGCTCTCGATGCTCGATCCGCTGTTCCGTTTCGGACCCGAAGCAATATTTCTGCTCGTCAAGACGTTATAATGTTGTAGACGTTATTAACGTTGTATAAGAGTCTATGTCAGGATCAGGAGTCATAACCGGATGCTTGCTGGCGCTGGCGCTTTCGGCGTCGGCTGCCTCCTCCTTGCATGCCGCCCCGCCTCCTCCGATGGCCACCCCGAAGATCCCGCTGAAAGCCTACACGGGCTATTACCACTTCGTGGACCAGTACGGCGACACGGTGAGGATGACGCTCATCCGCGACATATACGTCTATCCCCCGCTCAAATTCAAGAACCGCCGTCAGGAGGAATTCTACTGGCGCACCGTGCGCGATGTGCGCCGGACGCTCCCTTACGCCAAGCTGGCTTTCCAGGCCCTGTGTGAGACCTACGAGTATATCCAGACCATCCCCGACCGCAAACGGCGCGAGCAGCATCTGAAGAATCTGGAGAGGGAGATCTTCGAGCAATACAAGCCGGTGGTGAAGAGTTTCACCAAAGGGCAGGGGAAAGTGCTTCTCAAGCTGATCAACCGCGAGACCGACCAGTCGTCATACAACATCGTCAAGGCTTTTCTCGGCACATTCCGCGCCGGCTTCTGGCAGACGTTCGGACGCTTCTTCGGAATGAACATGAAGTCGGGTTTCCATCCGGATAAAAACAGCGAGGACGCCACGATCGACCGCATAGCCACGCTCATCGAGCAGGGAGCGCTTTAAGAAAACAGAATGTTATGGTAACAAAGCTAAGGAGGCGGAGTCTGAATGACTCCGCCTCCCCAGTTCTAATCCTCAAATGAGGAGAGATTTATAGTGTGTCCGGAAATGATCAGCGGATCACTACTTTTGTAGACTTGTTGCCCTGCACCTTGATGTAGAGGCCGTTCTCAGGATTGGCCACGCGCACGCCCTGGAGGTTGTAGTAAACGGCGGGAGCGTCGTTCTGGTCAACGAGGCTCTCTACGACGCCTACAGACTTGTCTTTGATCTGCACGTTCTTGATCTCCCATGTGCCGGCGATCTCCTCGGTGGAGATGTAGCGGAAACCGAGCTGCATCTTCTTGCCGTCGAAAGCGGAGAGGTCGATCACGCCTGAGTTGATGTAGTCCCATGAGTAAGTGGCGGGAAGAACGGGGTTGGAGAGCTTGGTCCATTCGGTCGCACCCTCTTCGCGGGCCACAACTGAAACGTAGGCCAGGGCGCCGTCCACGCTTTCGAGCATAGTGCCGTTGAGCTTGAACTGGTTGAGGGCGTGGTCAAATTCCACGGAGCTGTTCACGCGGTTTGTGAGGTCGATCACCGGAGAAGCCATGATGGCGTCGGAAGCGTTGGCCTTGTTGCTCTTGAAAGCGGAAGCCTTCAGACCATAGGTTGAGTCGATGCTCCAGGGGTTGAAAGAGCCGTCGGCATAGATGGAAGTGAAGCCGCAGTCGTCGGTGAAGCAGGTGTTGTAGTAAACCACGTCGGCAGCGAGGACAGTCAGAGTGTAGGAAGCCTCGTCGGCATAGAACTTCTCTGTTTCCTCAGCCTTGGCAGTGATCACTGTTGTGCCGGGAGCCACGAGAGTAACCGCGCCAGTGGCAGCGTCTACAGTCGCAACCTCGGGGTTGCCGCTTGTGTACTCGATGGCAGCGTCGGTGTCCTTCGAGAGAGTGGGAGCGGTGAAAGCCTTGCCCATGGTAGCGGTGAAGCTTGTGGCGTCGAATTTGAGGTTGGCGCTCTCTTTGCCCACTACGCCTTCGATATCGTAGGTGATGATGATCTCTTCGAGATAGATGGCTGCGTTGTTGGAACGCATTCCGAAGAAGTTGTAGTCTGTGGTAGCCGCGAGAGTATTTGTATCGTTCTGTTTAAGCGATCCGATCAAAGTTCCTTTTGTTGCGTCGGCATAGAGTTCGGTGGGGTTGGTGTAGGCCGCAGTGTTGCCGTATACATCCATAGTGTTGTTGGTCGTCGCGCCTTCGCAAGCCTTGAACTGTATGTTCTTGAACACTGCGTTCTTGGTGTTGGCGGTTACGACAAGGCCTGAGTTGTTGTTTTTGGAACGGAACTGAAGGCCGGTGCCTATGGTTGAGGCTGTCTTGGTAGCCTGTACTGTGTAAGTGATACCGGTGGTTTCCGAGGTGTAGGTTGCCACGTCGTAGGTGTTCACCTTGAGTTCAGCACCGGCTGAAGTCTTGAACAAGCCGACTGTGAGAACGTCCTTTACTTCTCCTGCGTAGGAAGTGGCGCCGAGAGCGAGGACTGCGAGCGAGAGTAGAAATTTTTTCATAAAATCTTATTTTATAGGTTGATAAATTGTTTGTCGTGTCAATTTTACTGTTCCTGTGGGATTAGTCCGGCAAAGTTATGCAAAATAATCCGACCCGTAGGCTGCGGAGATGTTAAATTAATGTTAAAATTACTGAAATTCAAAATAATTTCCATCAGATAGCCGTTGAATCGTATTTTTTCAGTAAATTCGCATATCTTTATATGGTGACAGAATTTCTGTTGAAACAAACGCGACTGAAATGAAATATAACAGAATACTTCTCAAACTTTCGGGCGAGTCGCTCGCGGCCGGAAACGGCGGCGGCATCGACCCGGACCGTCTGCGCTCCTACGCGCTCCAGATCAGGCAAGCTGTGGAGAGCGGCGTGCAGGTGGGGATTGTGGTCGGAGGAGGCAACATATTCCGCGGAGTGGCCGGAGCCGCCAAAGGCTTCGACCGCGTAACGGGCGACCAGATGGGGATGCTCGCCACGGTGATCAATTCGCTTGCGCTTCGCTCCGCCCTCGAGGAGGCCGGACAGCCGGCGCGGGTGCTGACGGCGATCGGCATGTTCCCGATCGGCGAACCCTACGGCAGCCGCCGCGCCATCGAGACTCTCGAGGAGGGAAGGGTGGCCATAATGAGCTGCGGCACCGGCTCCCCCTATTTCACCACCGACACCGGCTCGGCGCTGAGGGCGGTGGAGATCCAGGCCGACGCCATGCTCAAGGGTACGCGCGTCGACGGGATCTACACGGCCGATCCCGAGAAGGATCCGTCGGCCCGGAAGTTCGACCGGATAAGCTACGCCGAGGTGATGGAACGCGGGCTGAAGGTGATGGATCTGACGGCCACGGCTCTCTGCAAGGAGAACGGCATGCCGATCTATGTGTTCGACATGGACACGCCCGGCAATCTGGCGCGGGTGCTGGCCGGCGAGCCGATCGGCACGGAAGTCTTTTGATTTGAGAATGGGCTGATACCGGATGGAGAGTTTTCTGCCCTGGAGAGGGAATTACCGCAATCTGCTGGTCTACAGGAAATCTGTGGTGATCTATGATCTAACCTACCTTTTCGCGCGGAAATATCTCGACCGTTCCGACCGCACAGTCGACCAGATGATACAGGCAGCCCGTTCCTGCAAGCAGAACATAGTGGAGGGGGTGGCGGCATCCACGACTTCGGCCGAGATGGAGATAAAGCTGGTCAATGTGGCCAAGGCCTCGCTTCAGGAGCTGATGGAGGATTTTATTGACTATCTTCGTGTGCGCAGGCTTCCGATGTGGCAGCGTGGCGAGGATAAGTTCGAGCGTTCGCGTAGATTCTGCACGGCCCATTCCGATCCGGCGGACTATGTAGCATGGATGGATAAGGCCTCACCTGAGGCGCTGTGCAATGTAGGGCTTATTCTCAGCCGGCAGACAGACTATCTTCTTTTCCGCTACATAGAGAGTGTGAAGAGCGATTTTCTGAAGCGAGGGGGCATCCGGGAGCAGATGGCCCGCGCCCGGATCCAATCCAGATCGCGGAAGCCGGAAAATTGACATAAGGGCTCATAAAGGCCTTAAAAGGCTCTTTAAGGCTCCGATATCAAAGTAAATAAACAACAAATTAAAATAGATTATGGAAATTAACGAAATTCTGACAGGCGCCGACGAATCGATGCAGCTGGCTGTGGATTACCTCGACGAAACCCTCGGTCATATCCGTGCCGGAAAAGCCTCGGCGCGTCTGCTCGACGGGATCCGTGTGGAATATTACGGCTCGCTCGCCCCGATCTCGAACGTGGCCAACATAAGCGTGCCCGACGCCCGCACCATTGCCATCACCCCCTGGGAGAAGGCGATGTTCAAGGAGATAGAGAAAGCTATCATCAACTCGGATCTCGGCGTTACGCCCGAGAACAACGGCGAGGTGATCCGCATCTGCATCCCCCCGCTGACCGAGGACCGGCGCAAGCAGCTCGTGAAGCAGAGCAAGGCCGAGGCCGAGAATGCCAAGGTGAGCGTGCGCAATGCCCGCCGCGAGGCTGTGGACCAGATCAAGAAAGAGGTCAAGGCCGGACTCAGCGAGGATGCCGGCAAGGACGCCGAGGGCGAGGTGCAGAAGATCCACGACCGCTACATGAAGCGTATCGACGAGGTGTTCGCCGCCAAGGAGAAGGAGATCCTCACCGTCTGACAAAGGAATAAGGAAACGGGAATGACCGGATTGGATCGTGAGTTTTTTTCATGGAAATAGTTTTAAAAAAAAAAAAACGGTGAAATAATAATTTGTAATTCTTTTCCTGATCCTACAGGCTATTAGTGCCGGACGTGATGTCCATGCGCCTGAGTTAAGAATGAGTTACGAATATGTCCGGTCATTCCCTTTTTTTCATACATTTCAATCAATAATATCCCAAGCTGACCGCCGACATGGTATCTGTCATCATTCCCGCCTTCAACGCCGCCGCTTTCCTGGCCGAGGCCGTGGGGAGCGTGCTGTCGCAGTCTGTGGAGGACTGGGAGCTGATAATAGTGGACGACGGCTCCACCGACGGGCTGACGCCACGGCTGGCCGACACGCTGGCCGCCGCCGACAGCCGTGTCCGCGCGATGCACACCCCTAACCGCGGGGTCTCGGCCGCACGCAATGCCGGAATGGCCGCCGCACGCGGCGAATGGCTGGCGTTTCTCGACGCCGACGACGCGCTCCGCGGCGACGCTCTCCAGCTGATGCTCGAAGCCGCCGGAAAGTCGGGGGCGGAGATCGTCTGCGCCGCGCAGCTGAGTTTCCGCGGCGACATCCCGCAGCCCGGCGTGGCGGCAGCGGGCATGACGGTGCTGTCTCCGGACGAGGCCATCGAGGGGATTCTCTATCAGCGCCGCGGACCCGACTGCTCGGCTTGCGGCAAACTTTTCGACAGGCGTCTGGCCGCCACGGAGCCTTTCAGCGAAGGGATCCGCTATGAGGATCTGGATTGGTTCTACCGCGTCTTCTCGCTGGCCCGGCGGGTGGCCTGGCTCGACGCGCCGCTTTATTTCTACCGCAGCAATCCCGGCAGTTTCACCCACACGTGGACCGAGGCGCGTGCCGACGTACTCGATGTCTGCGACCGTCTCTGCGCCTGGGCCGCGCTCCGTGGTGAGGCGATGCTTGCCGCGGCCTCCGACCGGCGTCTTTCGGCCGCTTTCAACGTCTACGGACTGCTCGCCGCCAATCCCGGCTCCGCAACGGAGCGGACACAGACAGCCGGCCGCTGCCTCGGGATCATACGCCGGCAGCGGCGAAAGTCGCTTCTCAACCCCCGCGTGAGGCTGAAAAACAAACTCGGGATACTTATCTCATACGCCGGCGGGCCGTGGCTTCTCCGGAGACTCTCGCGGATCGTCTACGGCACGGGGCGGGATCAGAACTCGGTGAAGCAGAGCGGAAGCAGCGAGGCCACCGAAGGGAGACGGTAGATCTCGCGGGCGCCGTAGAGTATCACCTCGATCGGGCCGTGGAGATTCTCGTATTCGAGCAGCGCCTGGCGGCACGATCCGCACGGGCTGATGGGCGATGGCTGGAAACACTCGCTGTCGGGATCCGATTCCGGATGATGGAGACGTGTCCAGGCGGCGATGGCTATTTTCCGGAAAGGGACTCCCGGATAGCGCGCCGAGGCGTAGAAACAGGCGCTCCGCTCGCCGCATGTGCCGGAGGAGAAAGCGGCGTTCTCCTGATTGGCTCCCCCCACGATCTCGCCGTTGGCGAGCAGGATGGCCGCCCCGACGTGGAACCGCGAATAGGGGGCGTAGCTGCGCGAGGTCATCTCCTTGGCCTTGTCGACAAGCTGGCGGTCCGCCTCGGACAGCTCACCGTAGGAACAGACCTCCACGGGTATTTTTATCTCTTTGGTATTCATTCCGGTGTGTGTTTGGGGTGTATATAGATTCCAACAAATTTACTACAAAAAAATCTTCTCCGCAAATGTTTTTTAACATCCGCGGTGTTGCAGAGGCCGCCGCTTATGACTAATTTTGCATCCCATCCCCGAATCATGAACAGATTTCTGACCATACTGATATTTGCGGCCTTCTGCCTGCGGATGCACGCGGAGACGGCCGACAACCGCTACATGCGCTATATCGAGACCTACAGCGGCATGGCCGTCGACCAGCAGGAGCAATACGGCATCCCGGCCTCGATCACCCTCGCCCAGGGGCTGCTCGAGAGCGCCGCCGGACGCTCCACGCTCGCCACGAAAGGGAACAATCATTTCGGCATCAAGTGCCACAAGGAATGGAAAGGCGACTTCATGCTGCGCGACGACGACGCCCCCGACGAATGTTTCCGCGTATACCGCGACGCGGCCGAGAGCTTCCGCGACCATTCCCTTTTCCTGAGCCGCGGACGCTACAGGCCGCTGTTCGAACACGACGTAACGGACTATGCCTCCTGGGCCCGCGGCCTGAGCAAATGCGGCTACGCCACCGATCCGAACTACGCCTCGCGGCTGATAGCCATAATAGAACGCTACGCCCTCTACACCTACGACACCCACGCCGGACGCGAGGCCGAGGAGACGGCGGCCTTCATCTTCCAGCAGCTCAAGCGCACCCACCCGGTGAGGAAATCGCGCGGACTCCACTACGTCATCGCCGCCCCGGGCGACACTTATTCCTCGATAGCGAAGGAATTCAAGCTGAAGAAGAAGCGTCTGATGGACTACAACGACGCGCATACGGACCAGGTGCGCGAATGGCAGGAAGTCTATCTCGAACCCAAGCTCGAACGCGGACCCGACGGAGTGGCCTCGGCCACCATCGGCGAGGACGAGACGATCCACAGCGTGGCGCAGCGCTTCGGGATCAGGCTCGACGCGCTCCGGGCGCTCAATCCGGGCGTCAAGAACCGCCCCGGACAGAAACTGAAACTGCGCTGAGACTTAGAGTGTGTTTGGATTTAACACACAATTATATTTGAATAAAGAATCTCCATTTTCAGAAAGTTCCACGTTAATCCCCTCAGTCTTAACGCGGGTTAAATTCAAACATACTCTTAGACTCCGCAAAGTTGCCGCTTTCCCGGAAAGTTTTGCTAACTTTGCAGACAAGCTTTTATAGGCAAGCGGCTGATCTGTTGAAGCCGCTTGCAAGCATATCAATAGCTATGGTCTATAAATATGATTATCTTGTGATAGGATCGGGCATCGCCGGCATGAGCTTCGCTCTCAAGGCCGCGGCCCGCGGCGGCCGTGTGGCCGTCATCTGCAAGTCCTCGCTCGAAGAGGCCAACACATACTTCGCCCAGGGAGGAGTGGCGAGCGTAACCGATCTCGAGGTGGACAATTTCGAGAAGCATATCCACGACACGATGGTGGCCGGCGACTGGCTGTCGGATCCCGCCGCCGTGGAGAAAGTGGTGCGCGAGGCTCCCGCCCGCATAGCCGATCTCGTGGAGTGGGGCGTAGGTTTCGACCGCAGGCCCGACGGCACTTTCGACCTCCACCGCGAGGGGGGACATTCGGAATTCCGGATTCTCCACCATGCCGACAACACCGGAGCCGAGATCCAGCGGAGCCTCGTGGAGAGGATACGCAGCAATCCCTCGATCGACATTTTCGAGAACCATTTCGCAGTGGAGATCATCACGCAGCATCATCTCGGCAAGATTGTGAGCCGGCGCACACCCGACATCACGTGCTACGGCGCCTATATCCTCGACGGAGACTCGGGCAAGGTGGACACGTTCCTGTCGCGAGTAACGGTCATGGCCACCGGCGGCGTGGGCGCCGTCTACACCACCACGACCAACCCGCTGATCGCCACCGGCGACGGCATAGCGATGGTCTACAGAGCCAAGGGCACGGTCAAGGACATGGAATTCATCCAGTTCCATCCGACGGCTCTCTATCATCCCGGCGACCGCCCGTCGTTCCTGATCACAGAGGCCATGCGCGGCTACGGCGCGGTGCTGCGCAATCTCGACGGCGCGGAGTTCATGCATAAATACGACCCCCGGCTCTCGCTGGCCCCGCGCGACATCGTGGCCCGGGCCATCGACTCCGAGATGAAGCTCAACGGCACGGACCACGTGTTCCTCGACGTAACCCACAAGGATCCCGACGAGACACGCCGCCATTTCCCGAACATCTACGAGAAATGCCTCTCGCTGGGAATCGACATCACCCGCGACATGATCCCGGTGGCTCCCTGCGCCCACTATCTCTGCGGCGGAATAGCGGTGGATCTCAACGGAGAGTCGAGCATCCGCCGGCTCTACGCCATCGGGGAATGCAGCCGCACAGGCCTGCACGGCGGCAACCGCCTGGCCTCCAACTCGCTCATCGAGGCAGCCGTCTACGCCGACGCCGCAGCCAGCCATGCCGCCCGCAATATCCGCGCCTACGACCTTCGCGACGATGTGCCGGAATGGAACGATTCGGGCACGGTCCATCCCGAGGAGATGGTGCTTATCACACAGTCGGTCAAGGAAGTGAACCAGATCATGGGCTATTATGTCGGAATCGTGCGCTCCGACCTCAGGCTCAAGCGGGCGTGGAACAGGCTCGACATACTCTACGACGAGACCGAGAAGCTCTTCAAGGCCAGCAAACCCTCGCGGGAACTGTGCGAGCTGCGCAACATCATCAATGTCGCATATCTCATCATGCGCCAGGCCATGGAGCGGAAGGAGAGCCGCGGACTGCACTACACCGTGGACTATCCGCATCCCAAGACTCCGCTTCAGGATAAACCCTGAAGCCCCTCCGGCCGTTATCCATCATAAAGAGACCGCGCTTCGCGGCCCTAAAACAGATTACACAATCCCCGAATGAAAGCACTCCACACCCTCAGGCGTCTGATCCTGCCTCTTTCGGCGGCCATGCTCGTGGCCTCCGCATGGGGGGCGCAGACAGCCCGCAAGAGCCACGACGCCGCCGTGGCCAGAAATCTCAACGTATTCAACTCCCTCGTAAAGGAGCTTGAACTCAACTATGTGGACACGATCCGCACCGACGAGAGCTTCGCCACGGCGATCAAAGCCCTTCTCTCCACCGTAGACCCCTACACTGAATACTATTCCTCTGACGACGCCGAGAATCTCGGACGGATGACCACAGGCGAATACGGCGGCATCGGGAGCTATATCCTCGAACGCGACAGTTTCACCTATATCTCCGGCCCCTACGAGGATTCCCCGGCTGCCCTGGCCGGACTCCGGGCCGGCGACAAGATCCTGCGGATCGACACAGTCAGCGCCAAGGGGCTGCCGTCGGCCAAGGTCTCGAAGCTGCTGCGCGGCCAGCCGGGCACATCGGTCAGACTTGAGGTGGAGCGTCCCTGGGCGGGTCCCGACAGCCTGCTGACCATCGATATCGAACGCCGCAAGCTCCAGACTCCGAGCGTGCCGTATTTCAGGCTCGACACAGCCACAGGGATCGGATTCATCAGGCTCACATCCTACATCGACAAGTCGCCCAAAGAGGTGGAGACCGCGCTCGACAGCTTCATGCGCAGCGGCCGCCTCAAGGGAGTGGTACTCGATCTGCGCGGCAACGGCGGCGGACTCGTGGAGAGCGCCGTGGACATCGTGGGATTCTTCGTCCCCAAGGGAACCGAAGTGCTGCGCACACGCGGTAAAAACCGCAATGCCGAGAAGATCTACAAGACCAGCCGCAAGCCACTCCTTCCCGACACGCCGCTGGCCGTGCTGATCGACGGCGGTTCGGCCTCGGCCTCGGAGATCACGGCCGGATCCCTCCAGGATCTCGACCGGGCTGTGCTTGTCGGCTCGCGGAGCTACGGCAAAGGGCTTGTGCAGGGCACACGCCCGCTTCCCTACGACGGATTCCTGAAAGTTACGACAGCAAAATACTATATCCCCTCCGGACGACTCATCCAGGCGCTCGACTATTCGCGCCGCAATCCCGACGGCTCGGTGGCACGCACCCCCGACAGCCTTACCAACGTCTACCGTACGGCCGCCGGCCGCGAGGTGCGCGACGGGGGCGGACTGAAGCCCGACGTGGAGATCGACTGGGGAAAGGTGAGCCGCCTGCTCTACAACATAGCCCGCGACAACTGGGCCTTCGACTTCGCCACCCGCTTCGCCGCCACCCATCCCTCGATCCCCGCTCCGGAGGATTTCGAGATCACCGACGAGATCTACGCCGACTTCAAGGCGTCGATCGATCCGGCCAGATTCAAATATGACAAGGTGGGCGAGGAGCTGATAAAACGTCTCAACGAGACGCTCGACGACGAGGGCTACATGAACGACAGCGTGCGCTCGCAGCTCGACGGGCTGAGCCGCCTGCTGGTGCATGACCTCGGTTCCGACCTCGACTCCAAACGCAAGGAGATAGCGGCCTATCTCGGCGAGGAGATAGCATCGCGCTATTATTACGAACGCGGACGCGCCGCCCAGCAGCTGCGCGACGACAAGGCCTACGACGAGGCTGTGAGGATCCTCCTCGATCCGGCCGAGATGAAACGGATTCTGAAAAAATAGGACAAGATTATGTCGGAGAAAATAACCGGGCTTGACGAAGCCGCCTCTCTCTTCGCCACTCCGGCCCGACGCTCCATGATGGACGCTGTCATGGCCGACACCGCCACGCGCCGGCTCAGGATCAAGGGGCTCGAAGGAAGCGCGCCGGCCATGCTGCTGGCGGCGGTCAGGCTTAAGGATCCGGCGCTGGTGGTGGCCGACGACGCCGACGCGGCCGGATATCTCTATCACGATCTTTGCCAGATCCTCGGCGAGGCCGCCGTGGCAATCCTCCCCTCGGCCTACAAGCGCGACATACGCTATGGGCAGATCGATCCCCCGTCGCAGATCCTGCGCGCCGAGACGCTTGAGGCGTGCGAGGCGCGGAGCGTCAGGTGGATTGTCAGCTATCCCGAGGCGCTCGCCGAGAAAGTGCCCGCCCCGGCCATGCTCGGAGAGGCGAGGCTGAAGCTCCGCAAAGGGAAGAAAGCCGATTTCGCCGCAATCCTGGCCAAACTCCGCGAGGAGGGCTTCCGGCAGACCGACTATGTCTACGAGCCGGGCCAGTTTGCCGTGCGCGGATCGATCCTCGACATCTATTCCTTCTCCAACGAACTTCCCTACAGGGTGGATTTCTTCGACGACGAGATCGACTCCATCCGCACGTTCAATGTCGAGACCCAGCTCTCCGAACAGCGGCTCGACGAAGTAACCGTGATCCCGGCCATGTCCGAAGCCGCCGCCTCGGGAGGGATCCCTTTCACGGAATTCCTCAATCCCCAAACCCCGCTTTTCCTCCAGTCGGTGGAATGGACCCTGTCGAGGATAAGGAGCGTCTGTTCGGAGACCATCTCCGACGCCGTGCTTATCGCCGACGAGGGAGATCCCGACGCGATGGAGAAGCTCGTCGACGCCCGTAGCCTCGAGGAGGCGATCGGCAGGATGAGGCTCGTGGAGTTCGGTGTCTCCGGCACGATGCGCGATCCCGATGCCACGCTGGACTTCGACTGCTCCCCGCAGGCGTCGTTCCATAAGAACTTCAACCTCATAGCCGACTCCTTCACCGGATTTCTCGACAAAGGCTACCGCATACTCATACTCTCCGACTCCCCGCGCCAGACCGACCGGCTGCGCGACATCTTCGAGGACCGGGGCGACGACATACGCTTCACCCCCGTGGGGCGGACGCTCCACCAGGGATTCGTGGACCACGACACGAAGACCTGCTTCTTCACCGACCATCAGATATTCGACCGCTTCCACAAATACAATCTCCGCTCCGACCGCGCCCGTGGCGGAAAGCTCGCCCTCTCGCTCAAGGAACTGGCCCAGATCGAGCCGGGCGACTACATAGTCCACATCGACCACGGAATAGGCAAATTCGCCGGACTGGTCCGCACCGACGTCAACGGCCGGCCGCAGGAGATGATAAAACTCCTCTACCAGAACGACGACATTATCCTTGTGAGCATCCATTCCCTCCACAAGCTCTCGAAATACCGTGGCAAGGAGGGAGTGCCGCCCAAGATCAGCAAGCTCGGCTCCGGAGCATGGCACCGGCTGAAGGAGAAAACCAAGACCAAGGTAAAGGAGATAGCCCGCGATCTGATACGCCTCTACGCAGCCCGTCGCGAGCAGAAAGGATTCCCGTTCTCTCCGGACAGCTACATGCAGCACGAACTCGAGGCCTCGTTCATCTACGAGGACACCCCCGACCAGCTGAAAGCCACCCAGGCCGTGAAGGCCGACATGGAGGCCGACCGGCCGATGGACCGCCTGATATGCGGCGACGTGGGATTCGGAAAGACTGAGATAGCCATCCGCGCAGCCTTCAAGGCCGCCGCCGACAGCAAGCAGACCGCCCTGCTGGTGCCGACGACCGTACTCGCCATGCAGCACTACCGCACTTTCGCCGAGCGGCTCAAGGATCTTCCCGTAAGGGTCGATTTCATTTCGCGCGCGCGCAAGCCCAAAGAGGTGAAGCAGATTCTCGCCGACCTTGAAGCCGGAAAGATCGACATACTGATAGGTACCCACAAGATCATCGGCAAAGGGGTGAGATTCAAGGATCTCGGACTGCTGATCATCGACGAGGAGCAGAAATTCGGAGTAGCCGTCAAAGAGAAGCTCAGGCAGATGAAAGTCAACGTCGACACGCTCACCATGAGCGCCACCCCGATCCCGCGCACTCTCCAGTTCTCCCTGATGGGGGCGCGCGATCTCAGCTCGCTCAACACCCCTCCGGCCAACAGGCAGCCGATCCAGACCGCCGTGGCTCCCGACGACGACGATCTGCTCCGCGACGCCGTAGGCTTCGAACTCTCGCGCAACGGCCAGGTATTCATCGTGGCAAACCGCATCTCGGCTCTCTCCGAAATCGAAAACCGCCTGCGCAGGCTCGTGCCCGGAGTGAGGATCGTAACAGGCCACGGGCAGATGCCCCCCGAGCAGCTGGAGAAAGCGATAATCGACTTCGCCGACCATGAATATGACGTGCTTCTGTCGACAACCATCGTGGAAAACGGCATAGACATGCCCAACGTCAACACCATCATCGTCCACAACGCGCAGAATTTCGGACTCTCCGAACTCCATCAGCTGCGCGGCCGCGTGGGCCGCAGCTCCCGGAAGGCTTTCTGCTATCTGACCGTCCCCCCGGCTCTGCCGCTCCAGCCAGTGGCGCGTCGCCGTCTCCAGGCCATAGAGTCCTTCTCCGACCTCGGCGCCGGGATCCACATAGCGATGCAGGATCTCGACATCCGCGGCGCCGGCAATCTGCTCGGCGCCGAACAGAGCGGCTTCATAGCCGATCTCGGCTATGAGACATACCGCAAGATCCTGCGCGAATCCGTAACCGAACTCAAGACCGAGGAGTTTGCCGAGACTTTCGCCGACACATCCGCCGGCCAGCAGGAGGAATTCACATCCGACTGCACCGTGGAGAGCGACCTCGAGCTTCGCCTCCCTCCCTCCTACGTCCCTCAGGAAAGCGAGCGCATCGGACTCTATCAGGAACTCGACAACATGGAGCTTCCCGACCAGATAGAATCTTTCCGCAGCAATCTCCGCGACCGCTTCGGCGCCATCCCCACCACCACCGAGGAGCTGATCCGCATCGTGCCGCTGCGCATGTCGGCGCGCCGTCTCGGCATCGAGCGTCTTCTCCTGAAAGGGGGGAAGATGTATCTCTATTTCGTGGGCGACGACAACAAGGCCTACTACCAGTCGAAAGCCTTCGGACGCATCCTGACCTATCTCCAGACCAACCCGATGCGCTGCCGCATCCGCGAGTCGAAAGGGAAGCGGTCGTTCCTGATCGACAATGTGCCGACCGTGGCCGCAGCCCTGGAGCTGCTCATTTCCGTAGAGAAACTGCCTGTTGGGTGATGAGGAGTGAGTAATGAGTGATGGGTAATGAGTAGTGAGGAGTAAGTGTAAAAAAATTCGCCGCCATGAAGATAGAAAAATTATCATCGAGACCGACCGCCGACTATAGCGTTGCGGTCAACGCCATAAAAGACGCCATTCTCCGCAGTCAGTATCAGGCGGCGAAGTTGGTCAACCGTGAGATGCTGTCGCTATATTACGGCATCGGACGATACATTTCCGCCAATTCCCGCGAGGGATTCTGGGGAACCGGTGCCATCAAGACCATTTCCGAACGTCTGCGCAAAGAATTACCCGGATTGAGGGGCTTCTCGGAGACAAGCATCAAGAAGATGCGACAGTTTTATGAACAGTGGGAACCTGTGATTTCCAATTCGACCGCCACGGCGGTCAATCTTGACGAATTTTTTGAGTTGAGTTTCTCTCACCATATTGAGATTCTCAACAAAGTATCTGATACAAGTGTCCGTAGTAAGTATATAAGCCTTGCCCTGTCTCAAAAATGGTCGGCCAAAAGACTCCGAAAAGAGATTGAAAATAACACAGCAGACCATTACGGTGTGATGCCGTCCAATTTTGGGGTTACGATTAAGGACAGCCGCGACGCACTCAAGGCACTCAATATGTTCAAGGATGAATATCTCCTCGACTTCATCAACACCGAGGAAATCGGCATCCGGGACATCGAAGATATCGACGAGCGCGTGGTCGAGAGAGAGATTGTCCACAATGTCAAAAAATTTATCATGACTT
Source organism: uncultured Muribaculaceae bacterium (assembly GCA_910589425.1). Classification (GTDB taxonomy): domain Bacteria; phylum Bacteroidota; class Bacteroidia; order Bacteroidales; family Muribaculaceae; genus Lepagella. Next base: position 40,829 of record CAJUSZ010000013.1, read on the forward strand.
TCGGGCGCGACTTCGCTTTTGTCGGCAACCAATACCATCTGGAGGTTTTCTCCCACGACTTCTTTCCCGACCTGCTTTTCTTCAACCGCGAGTTGAACTGCCTTGTGGTCGTGGAACTGAAAACCGGAGATTTCAAGACCAGCTATCTCGGCCAGCTGATGACCTACCTCCGCATTCTCGATGACAAGGTAAAGAAGCCGCATGAGAATCCGTCCATCGGCATAGTCCTGTGCAAGACCGCCGACAAAGATTTCGTGGAATACGTGATCCAAGACTACGCCAAGCCGATGGGCGTGGCCACCTACCGCATGAACTCCGACATGCCTGAGAAACTGCGCGAGGCATTGCCCGATGTGGAAGACCTGAAAAAATTGCTGTGAAAAGAATCTGAAAAACTGGAAAAACGATAAAAAATAAAAAAAAATTTGCACGAATCAAAAATCGTGCGTAACTTTGCAGTCGCAAAATGCGCCCACAGCCGGCGCAGTTGCTCATAAGTGGCCCATTCGTCTATCGGTTAGGACGAGAGATTTTCATTCTCTAAAGAGCAGTTCGACTCTGCTATGGGCTACCATTTTTTATACTCGCAGAAAACATACAACACACGATGGCAAATCATAAATCGTCAATCAAGAGAATCCGCCAGGCGGAGAAGAGAAGACTCGAGAACCGCTATTGGGCGAAGACGGCCCGCAACGCTGTGCGCCGCATCCGCAAGATGACTGACAAGGCAGAAGCACAGGCAGCCTACAACAAGACTTCCGCGCTCCTCCAGCGTCTTGGCCGCAAGAACATCATTTCGAAGAACAAGGCTTCCAACCTCTGCAGCCGCCTGAGCCTCTACATCAACAAGCTCTGAGCGAAGCCCTGCGGGAGCGGAGCCGGATGATGAGGCTCGCCCCCGGATTTTTGGCAAGCCATCAGCGAAATAATTTCATTCCGGCAGCCGGGTCTCGGAACCCAGGTTACGGATTATGAAATTTGTCGGACTTTTCCGGCTTTCTGGCCCATTCGTCTATCGGTTAGGACGAGAGATTTTCATTCTCTAAAGAGCAGTTCGACTCTGCTATGGGCTACTTTTTCCCCAATCCACCAATCCCCGAGACCGACGTTTCCCCTCCATTCAACGTCGGTCTCATCTTTTTTAAGGGGATGGCTCTAATGTTTTTCGCCGTAACTCAATGAATCGGCTTTGGATGTCTATGCTGTTTTTTTGCATTTATTTTAGCTAAGAAGTAATAACCAGATCCAAGTGTCCGTTAATTAAATGTAATAATTAACTTACATCAACCATGAGACACTTGATCACAGTATGCATGCTGATCTGCCTGATGGCAACCGCATGCTCCAAAGACGAACCCGACGGACAGAAACAAGGGATAATCAACGATGGAAAAGGTTACTACTACCACGGCAATGTGGATATGTATGACGGCGAAACCGGCAAAAAGATTTTCAACATCTTTGAGCTTCTGATGTCTCCATCCCTCTATGGCCATTGTATCCCCATTCCGACACCACCTTCCGACTGCAAGGCAGTGGTAGATCTCAAAGAGAATTCCCTGATCGAAAAGAATTCCGTGAGATACACACTCGACGGCAAACAGATGACGGCCGACATGCCGGCTATCGGGCAGACGATGGAATATAATGGGTTCAGCATCAGCCGCCCGGCCGACAATCCAGATAGATTCGACGTCGTGATCAAGGGCTACTCCTGCAAAGATCTCGAGATTCTGACCCGTCCCGCGCCATCCTGGTGGTTTGACGATGCGGCTCAGACCACGGAAGGAAGGTTTGATCCTGTGAAACTGGGGATTCCCGTGGAGATCCCGGTGAAATTCTACGTCGGATTTTTCAGGGATGACTTCCGTCCGATACTCCAGTATCATCTCACCACGGATTAACCGCGTCCCCCTGACAATATAATGCCGCCCTCCGGACCAGAACATCGCTGTCTGATCCGGAGGGCGTTGTCTTTTCTCTCACGGCGCAGGGCGTCAGATCAGCTGGAGGAGCCGCAGCTCGTCGGTCAGCTCCATTCCCGAGAGCGTGCGCCGGCGGGAGAGCGTGCGCGCGAATTCCTGTATGGCCGGGTGGAGGCGGGGATTGCCGAAGATGCGGCGCGACATCATCAGCGTCTTGTCGAAGAGCGCGTCGATCTCGTCCTTCTCGAGCGAGCATGTCTCCAGCCCCTCGATGGAGATGAGGCGGCGCACTTCGTCGAGCATCCCGGCGGGAGCGTCGCTGTGGCCCATCCTGACGATGGAGCGCGAAAGCACGTTGGAGATCACCATGGCCGACGTGATGTAGAAGTTGTGGATGAGATGATCCCATGTGGCTTTGGGAGAGATTGAGGGGGATCCTGAATAATAGTAGGCATGGGAGAAGGTAACCATCGGGCCGTCGGCGTCGAGCGATACGGAGCTGATCCGGTCCATGGCGTCGAGGGCGGCCACGGAGATGGCCATGCCGGCGAGTCCGTAGGCGCGGTCGTCCTCGTTGCTGTATTCGAGTGTCAATGTATCTGTGTCCATAGAGTCTGTTTTTACATTGCGGGGGCGTCTGGCCGGCGCCCTATATCTTTAACTTTGATGTTCGGCTTTTGGTTCGTTCAGAAAAGAAAGTTGACTCCGCCGGTGATGCTTATTCCGTTCTGCGGGAGTAAAGGCAGGATCTCGTCGCGCCGGTCGAGCAGATTGGCTGCCTGGACGAATATTCCCAGCCGGGGGGAGAACTGCCATGCCGCGCGGGCGTTGAGCAGCGTAAGGTCGGGCAGACGCCGCGAAAGGATCGGCAGGTCGCGGTCGGTGTCGTCGATCACGGGGATTCCCTGCGTCTGGTCGGGCACTGTCGCCAGTCTGGCGGCCTGGGTGTAGATGCGTCTCACTCCGCGGTATTCATACTGGAGCGAGAGGGAGAGCTTGCTGACCGGGCGCACCGTGGCGGTGATCGCCGCTGTCCAGCGCGGACGGTCGTAGCCGTTGAAATATCCCCGGGTGGAATTCTGAGGCTGCCATGTCCCCTCGGCCGAGAGATCGAGGATGGAGCCGAGCCGGTAGGAGGCGTGGGCCTCGAGTCCGAATCCGGAGATGTCTATCCCCTCGTCGGAGAGGCTGTAGCCCACAGCGTAGGGGTCGGCGTCGAGCGGGACGTTCATTCCGGGGAAGGCCGTGTTGCCCCAGTTGAGCATTGCCGCATACCATCCCCCGGCAGGCACGCGGCGGCTGATGCGGTAGCGGAACGAGAGTCCGGCCGAGAATCCGGCGAACGGGCCGAAGTTGGCTCCGGCCGCGGCGTCGAGCGGCGAATAGAGCGGGCGTGTGGATGAGAGCGCCGGCATCTGGTAATAGTCTGTACCTTCGAGCGAGGCGAGAGTCTGGAGCGAGGATCCGCCGAGCAGGTTGAGGAAGAGTCCCACAGCCCCTTTGCGCCAGTCGAGGCGCACGTCGGGGGCTATGTGGAATGTGTTGAACCGGTCGCGTTCCGGGCCGGCGTTGAAGGCAAGATCTACGGTGGCGCCCACGCGGATGTTGAGCAGTCCGCGCGAGAAGCGGTAGTAGGGATTGAGCGAGACCATGCCGTAATTGTCCGGCGCGGGGATCGCGGGGAGATCTTTGCGGCTGTCGCTGTAGAGAAGAATGTCGCCCTTGAGTCTGAGTCCGAGTTCGGATCCCGAACGCCATTGGTGGGAAATGCCTCCGTCGATGTAGATGTCTGTCTCGCGGTCTCCTTTTGTCTGGCGGAGCATGTCGAGGTTTTCATCGGGAAGATAGAGGGCGCGGTAGCCGAAATAGCGTATTCCGGCGAGAGCGTCGTAGTCCGGTCCGCCATAGCCTGTTGAGGATTTCCACCCGATCCGCGCGTTGACCTCGTTGAGGGTCTGTGTAGGCGCGTGGACGGCCGCGTCGGGATCCGCGGAGGGGAAAAACGCGCCGAGACGGGCGTAGCCGTAATAGTTGAATCCGGCCAGCCGGTAGTCGGCCGAGGCCGAGAGAGTCCCTTTGGCTCCGAAACGGTGGCTTGCGTAGAGTCCGATTCTTCCGTCGGCCAGACGGCGTCTCACCCCGCGGGACTCTTCGGAAAGATCCGGGCGGCATAGCGCCGTGGAATTGAACTGGACGAAAGCTCCGGCCTTTGTGGACTGACTGTCGAGGAATCTGTAGCCTGCGCTCAGGTTGCCGTCGAGCCAGCTTCCGAGACCCAGGTCGATGTATCCGCGGCTGTTGTCGGGGATTCTTTCGGCGAATGGGGTTACTGTCGGCATCGGGATGGCCGTCGGCCTGAACAGGGTCGGGACGCCCTCGCTGTACCAGGCCGGGGGCTGGGACTCGAGAGTGAACGAGAGTCGGGAGGGGAGAGTGAATATCTTGTCCTGCACGATAACCTCGCGCACGTATTTTCCGTCCACGCCGATTGATTCGTGGAGTCCCTGCGCGCTGGCTGAAGCCGCTGAAGCCGCGGCGAGCAGGACTGTCATCATTATATGGTCTGGTCTCTTCATTGCTTTCATTTTTTCTTCCAGTCGGAAAGGCGTTTGCTGATCATTTGCCGGATGTCGGGTTCTTCGCCGGGATAGTTTTTGCTGAGCGATGTGATGTATTCGCGGGCAAGCGATGTGCGGCCCTGGGCGTGGTAGACGTCGGCGAGCGAAATGAATCCTCGGGCGAGCCAGTACTGGTGGACCGAACCGGTGTCGGTGAATTCCTCAAGCACCTTCGCGGCTTCGGCCAGCTGACCGGAGGCGCGCAGGCTCTCTCCGAGTTCGACAGCGGCCCTGGCTCCGCTTTCCGATGCGGGGTTGGCGGCCAGTGAGCGCAGAATGGCTGTTGCCTCCTGCGGGCGGCGGAGCTTTCCGAGGGCGAGAGCCTCGAAGAGCGACGCCTCGTCGGAAGTTTCCTGAGCCAGACCGCCGCTGCGGCGGATGCGTCTGGCGAACTCGAGCGATTCCGAGGCGTTGTCTGTGGTGCGCATTATTCCCGAGTAAGCCTCCAGCGAGAAGTCGGCACCTCCTCGGTCGAGCAGTTCGCGCCAGGCGGCGCATGCTCCCCGGGCATCACCTTTTTTCTCGAGGATTTCGGCCTTGATCATCAGCGCGCCCGGAGCCTGTCGGGAATCGGGTCTGTCGGCAAGGAGTCTGTCGGCGGCCGAGAGGGCGCCATCGGTGTCTCCTGCTGAATATCTGACGTCGGCCAGGTCGTAGAGAGCCTGGGCTGTATACTGGCCGTCGGGATAGTCGCGGATATAAGCCTCGAGTCTGGCTGTGTCGGAAGCGTCGTCGTTGAGGGCGCGTTCGGCGGCGTCGAAAGCCAGGCGTTCGATCTCGTCGGTGTCGAGCTGCGGGGCTCCCGGCACGCTTTTGAGCCACGCGGCGAGCTGGCGCAGATCTCCCCGCGAGGCGTGGATCTTACGCAGGTCGTCGCTGGCCATGACGGCCTCCTCGGAGCTTGGCCACCGGCGGATCAGCGTCTTGTATTGCTCGATGGCGGCGTCGGTGTCGCCGGAATTCTGACGGAGAATGGCGAGATTGAGGATCCCCTTGCGGGCCTCGGCGCTCTGGGGCTTTTCGGAAGCGAGGAGTTCGAAAGCGGCGATGGCGTTGCGCTGGTCGCCCATGTCGGTGAATGCGAGTCCCTCTTCGAGAAGTGCCTGGGCGGCCCATTTCGATTCGGGATAAGCCTGGCGCAGGCGGCGCAGGTCGGCTATCTTCGCCTTCTGGTCGCCGGTGCTACCGTGGGTCATGGCGCGGCGCAGGAGCGCGTAGTCGGCATCGGTGGCTCCGGCGTCGATAGCGCGGGTGTAGGAATCGATGGCGCTGCCCGAGTCGCCGCAGTAATAGAGGCAGTCGGCCAGACGGATCGTGGCGTCGGTGATCAGCGGCGAGGGGAGCGCGGGCTTTGCGGCTATTGCCTCGCGGAAACGCTTCGCGGCCTCGGAATAGCGTTTCTCCATGTAGAGCGAATAGCCGAGGTCGTAGATGGCGAGCGAGCGGTTGGCGCTGTTTTTCTCCCGGGAGATAAACGTGCGGTAGTTTTCGGTGGCTGCCGCATATTTCCCCTGCGCATAGAGGGCGTCGCCGAGCCAGAGGCGCGACTGGAGCGCTATCTCCTTGTCCTGTTTCAGCTCCGAGGCGATGCGCATATATTTCTCAGCCTGGGCCGGATCGCTGTTGGTGAGATATCCGACGCCGAGTTCGTAGGCCACTTTCTGCTTGGCTGCCAGCACCTTCGCATCGGGATTGCTGATGCGCTCGATGCTCTCCATAGCCTTCGTATAGTTTTTTTCGTGGAAATAGGCCGAGGCGAGATATTGCTCCACAGCCGGGGCGAATTTCGACCGCGGGAAGCGGCTCAGAAAATTCTCCATCATCGGGATCGACGAGCTGAAGGGGATGTTTCCACCGCGTGTGCGTGCCGCCACATAGTTGTAGAGGGCTGTCTCGCTCACGTTCGGATCGAACCCCATCGAGTAGGCCTTCTCGAAAGCGAGCGTCGCGGCGCCGGTCTCTCCCTGGCGGGCATAGCATTGGCCGAGATAGAGATTGGCGCTCTGTCCGAGCTGGTTGTCCTCGTCGGCGAGACGCTCGAACTCCGCTTCGGCCTCATCCCATTTTCCCTCGCCGTAAAGTATGGCTCCGAGGGAATATACCGCGGTCGGGCGCGGGTTCTCCCCGGCCTCCTCCATGTAGTTGGTCAGAAAACCCTTGGCCACGTCGGGTTCGCCGAGTTTGAAATAGCTTTCCCCGACGATCCTGTTGATCTCCGGCGCGAGTTCCGGCACAGGGCATCGCGAGAGCAGCGAGCGTCCGTGGTCGGCCACATCGCGCCATTCGCCACGCAGATATTCGATCTGGACCATGTAGTAGCCGGCCTCGAATCCGGTCGGGGTGTAGTCCTGCCGCCTCTTTGTCCCCTCGTTGTAGAAAAGGTGGGTCTTCCGGCGTTCGGTGGCTTTCGGGGCGGCCTCCGGACCGAGTCCCTCAAGGCGGGCGAAAGCATCGTAGGCCGCGTCATATTTCCCCTCGGCGTAGAGGATATACGCCAGATAGAACCGGGCCTTGCCGCGGTAGGCGGCGTTGTCCTCAAGAAGCCTGAACGAACGCCTTGCTTCGGAGAAAAGACCGGATTTTGTCAGGCTCACCCCCTTGCGGAACTCATAGAGCGCCCTGGTCGGGGCGTCGAATCCGGAGATGTCCGTGTCGGAATAGATGCGCGCCGCATCGCCGAAGCGGTTTCCGAAGAAGTAATAGTCGCCCTCGAGGAGCCTCACCTCCGGAGTCCGGGCAGAAGCCGGATATTGTCCGGCAAACTGGCGGAGCGCCCCGACGCAATCCTCGTCGCCACGCTCGTAGAGAGCCTTGGCAAGCATATAGCAGCATTCCTCGCGCTGCTCCCCGTCCAGCTCCACGCCGCTCTGCATCAGCGAGCGCAAAGCGTCGATGGCTCCGGCGAAATTACCTGTGTCCATCATCCGCGAGGCCCGTTCGAGGCTGCCAGCCGGTGTCGGCTGGGTATATGCCTGCATTCCGGGCAGCTCCCGGGCATGCAGCGAAGGCTGGAAGGCAGCCCCTCCGGCAGAAATCGCCAGCACGGCGGCGATCCCCTTTATCCTGTTTTTTCCGGTCATTTCTTTATATATTAATTAAGGTGTGAACCGCGATCTATTGCCTACGGACACACACCGTCATGCAAAAATAGTTATTTTTGACCGTTCCGGCAATTTTATTTGCCTCTCTGAGCCGATTTAGCTAACTTTGCATCCGTTTTACAGCGCAAACAAACGAAACCAACAAAGAAGATATGGCACTCAAATGCGGCATAGTCGGCCTTCCGAACGTCGGCAAATCAACTCTTTTCAACTGTCTGAGCAACGCGAAGGCCCAGTCGGCCAATTTCCCCTTCTGCACCATAGAGCCGAACGTAGGCGTCATCTCAGTCCCCGACGACCGCCTGACGCGGCTCGTGGAGATGTGCGATCCCCGCTCTACGGTGCCCGCCACAGTCGAGATCGTCGACATAGCCGGTCTGGTGAAAGGTGCCTCAAAAGGTGAGGGACTCGGCAACAAATTCCTTGCCAACATCCGCGAGACAGACGCCATCCTCCACGTGCTGCGCTGCTTCGACGACGAAAACATCACCCACGTCGACACCACGGTCGATCCCGTGCGCGACATGGAAGTGATCAACTATGAACTTCAGCTCAAAGACCTCGAGACAGTCGACGCCCGGCTTGCAAAGACCGAGAAAGCGGCCAAATCCGGAGGAGACAAAGCCGCCAGAATGCAGCTCGGCGTGCTTCAGGCTTTCAAGGAGGCTCTTGAGCAGGGGAAGCCGGCCCGCTCGGTCAGCTTCGAGGGGAAAGATGAATGCAAGTTTGCCAAAGAACTCTTCCTGCTCACCAACAAGCCCGTGCTGTATGTCTGCAACGTGGACGACTCGGCCGCCGTCGGAGGCAACGCCTACGTCGAGCGCGTGCGCGAGGCCATAGCCGGCGAGGACGCCGACCTGCTGATAGTGGCCGCCAAGACCGAAAGCGACATCGCCGAACTCGACACATGGGAGGAACGTAAGGAATTCCTCAACGAGATCGGACTCGAGGAGTCAGGAGTCAGCCGGCTGATACGCGCCGCATACGCCCTTCTCGACCTTCAGACATATTTCACCGCCGGACCCGACGAGGTCAGGGCCTGGACATTCCTCCGCGGGACAAAAGCCCCGCAGGCCGCCGGGATCATCCACACCGACTTCGAGAAAGGGTTCATCCGCGCCGAAGTGATAAAATACGACGACTTCGTTACGCTCGGATCCGAAAACGCCGTCAAGGAGGCCGGCAAGATGGCCGTCGAAGGGAAAGAATACATCGTCCAGGACGGCGACATAATGCATTTCCGCTTCAACGTCTGAAAAGAAACATCTTCCCCCCTCTTGAAAATAATCCTCATCATACTGGCATTGCTCCTCCTGCATATACCGGCGTCGGCACGGGTCGATGCCGTGGAACTCTACGACAGCTGGAAAAGCAACGACAATGCCCGCCTGATGAAGATGGGGGAGGGATTCGATGTCAGAAACTCCCCCGACAGCGCCCTCGTCTGCTATTCGATCGTGGCCGACAGAATGGCCGACTCGCAGCTCAGCAAAGAGGATAAACGCATCTACGCGCTGGCGCTCAACAACCTCGGTTACATCTACGCATCTTATTTCGCAAACTACCAGAGGGCGTTCACCCTCTTCCAGCAGTCTACCGACATATCCGAGGAGATAGGCTACAGCGCCAACATTGCCTACACTTCCCTCAACATGTCGGGCGTATACCTGATCTGCAACCAGATCTACGGCAACAGGCTCTTCTCCGACGAAATCTGGGAATGGTGCGGGAAAGGGATCGACGGAGCCATACAATGCCAGGAATGGACCGTGGCTCTCGCCTGCATGATCAACATTTCCTCCGTGTGCCCCGACGATCCGAGACCCGACAGATTCAGGCAGCTCGCGGCAAAGATCTCCTCCTCGCCCATACCCGAAGGCACACCGCTGCTCGAATTCACCCGCGGACTGATCCGGGGCACACTGGCCTATGTCGGGAAAGACTACCGCAAGGCAGCGGAAATTTTCGCCGGACTCCACTCCGTGATCGACCCCGGGGAGATGCAGGCCGCGCGCCTGAAGACAATAGCGCTGTCGGCCGAGGCAAGGGCGCACGAGGCAGCAGGCGACTTCCTCTCCGCGACGCGGCGCACCCTCGAATCGCTCTCCACATCCCGCGAAGCCGATATCCCCGACGAGATCACAAGAGCTTACCACCGGCTCTATGAATACTATTCCCGTATGGGCGACATAGCCATGTCGCGCGAATATCTGTTCAGCTACTACAGCAAGAAAGACTCCATACTGACCGAGCGCGAGCTGGCCGGCATAGGCTCCATGCCCCTGGTCAATCGCATGGGGCGCATGTCGGCCGAGATCAAGGCCGAGAAGCAGAAAAAGGAGAGGATGGCCGTCTACTTTTCCGTAGCCGGACTCGTGGCTCTCTTCCTGACCGTCTATGCCGTCTCCCTCGTCAGAAGCCGGCGACGGATCCGCGCCCATTCGCGCGAGATATACCGCAAGCATGTAGACCTGCTGAAGTCCGAGAAGCGCGAGCGCGATCTCCGCAAGGCTCTCGAGCAGGAACGCGCCGAATATTTCGCCGCCCGCGACGAAGGAAGCCAGAAATACAAAAACTCAAAGATCTCCGAAGACACCGAGCAGGAGATCCTCGGGCGCGTGGCCGACGTCCTTGCCGACCCCCGCTTCTTCACCGATCCCAAATTCACTCTCCAGCAGCTTTCCGACGCCGTGGGTCATTCCTACAAGCGGGTGTCGCAGGTGATCAACGACAAGCTCGGGAAAAACTTCAAGACACTTCTCACCGAGGCCCGCGTCAAGGAGGCGTGCGAACGTCTGCTCGATCAGGAGAACTATGGCGGCTACACCGTCGAATATGTGGCCCGGAGCGTCGGGTTCCAGTCGCGGAGCAATTTCTCCGTCGCATTCAAGTCCATCGTCGGCATTTCTCCCTCGGAGTTCCAGCGCAACGCACGCCGTAAGGAAGACTCCTCCGGGGAATGATTTCAGGACAGACCCGGGAAACACTCCAAAGTGTCTCTTTTGAATATATTTGGAATAATTGTATATTTATTCATCCTAATTCCCGTGGCGTTCCGTCCCGGGCCGCGTCTTTCAAAGTGCCTATCCCTTTTATGGAACATTTCCGGCGCCTTTATTGCCAATTTCAATGTAAAGGATTGTCAATTCTCTGAATACAAGTATATTAAGTAATAAACGCGCATCTTGCCGTAGTTAATCTGATTTCATTTTCAGGTGCTGGTTCATGAATCAGCACCATTCAGACGGTGCGAAATTTGACAGAGAAAGTCGCTTTCGTTAGATTTGCAACCGGAAAAACCGATTGGATCGCAGCTTTAGTCCGGCTGTATGAGAATTGCATATTCGAAACTGGAGTTTACTTCGGAGATACACCAATCCGGTCAACTACCGAATAAGTCTAACAACAAAACAATTTTCTCATGAAAAAGAAATTTTACCTAAGTCTGCTTGCCGGAACGCTGACCGCGGCCGGAATGAGCGCAGCCCCGGTGTCGCCCGATCAGGCTCTCGCGATCGCCGACCGCTTCTCGGCCTCGGCCGTCAGGGGGAAGCGCATGAGCGCTCCTCCGGCAAAGGCCAGGATGAAGCTCGCCCATACGCAGCGCGCACAAAAATCACAGGATGCACTGTTCTATGCCTTCAACCGCGGAGAGAACGCCGGCTATGTACTCGTCTCGGCCGACGACCGTCTCCCCGAAGTGATCGGCTACTCATCCACCGGAAATTTCGACGCCGCCAGTCTGCCCGACAACATGAAAGGGATGGTGCGCTCGTGGGACGCACAGATCCAGTGGCTTCTCGAGAATCCCGGATCAAAGGCGCTTTCGCCTGAAAAGCCCGCCAAAGCCATAGCCCCGCTGCTCGGAGACATTGTCTGGGATCAGGGCGATCCCTACAACAGGAAATGTCCCTCCGTAACACAATATTCCCAATTGGGAGAACCGACAGGCAAGAAAGGCCCCGCCGCTACCGGATGCGTGGCCACCGCCCTCGGACAGATCATGTACTATCATCAGTGGCCGCAGGCACCGGAAGGATCGGTTAGCTACACATCCAAAGGGGAAGACGACACGGTCAATGTCAACGTGGTTTTCGACGGACACCGCTACGACTGGAGCAAGATGCTCCCCAAGCTGACCTCTTCATCACCCTCCGACGCCATAGAGGAAGTCTCCACGCTGCTCTTTCATGTCGGAGCCGCTTTCGAATCAATCTACGGCGCATCGACCGGAGCCACCGATGTCTCCATAGCGCCGGCCCTGAAAAAATATTTCGGCTACGACAAAGGCGTCAGCTATCTGCTGCGCGACTTTTTCTCCGAGGAGGAATGGAACCGCCGCCTGCTCGACGAGCTTGAGAACAAAAGACCCGTGGCCTACGGCGGACTGACCAAGAAATGGGAGGGACACTTCTTCGTCCTCGACGGAATCGACGCCGAGGGTTATTACCACGTCAACTGGGGATGGAGCGGAATGGAAGACGGATATTATCTGCTGACACTTCTCGAACCCGGATCGCAAGGCGCCGGCGGAGCTTCGAGCGGCACCCCTTTCCATTACGGACAGAACATGATCGTCGGGATCACCAAGCCCGGAGCCGAACCCTCGGCCGAGCAAATATGCTTCACATCCGACTATCTGACAGCATTTGACAAGACAGTGGCCCGTCAGGGAACAGCCGCCCTCGAAGTCAACGAACTCTGGAACAACTCCGCCACATCCTGCACAGCCAATCTCGGATTCGTCCTTGTAGACTCGCTCGGCAATGTGGTCCACCGCCAGTGGGTCAAGAAAGGTGTGCAATACGACGTGGCCCACGGCGAGAGCGCCATGTCGTGCGCGTTCATCATTCCCGACAACATCGGCCCGGGCAGATATGCCGTCCGCCCTGCCTATCAGCTCAGTGGCGACGGATATGCCGCCGACCATTTCGTAATCTTCCCCAACGGCCGCGCCGACAGATACACCGCAGTCGTTACGGACCGCAACATAACCTACACCACCGACGGAGCCTTCAAACTCTCCATGCTCGACGTAACGACCGATACCGACTCGATCCGCAGCGGAGTGCCCACCAGATTCACCGTCAAAGTGCGCAACGAAGGGGGCGAGTTCTTCGGCCCGGTGCAGCTCAGGGTGTTCATCAAAGGTAAAGACAGAGTGTTCGGAACCACCGACATCCCCAAGAAACCGGTCTTTGTCAGCATCCCGGCAAGATCCGAGTCCGAACTTGAGTTCGAGACCACGCTCAGCGTGCCCGGACATGATAATTACGTGTTCCGCCTCTACGGCAACGAAGGGAAAGTGGACGCCGAAGGAAGCCACCAGAAAGCCAAGAATCTCTGCTCGAAAGATGGATTCAAGATCATAGGCCCCGCTCTTCCCCCGGTTCTTTATATCGACGACGACATGATATTCACCACCGCCGTCAACGGAGTGATCCCCAAGAACGACGTGTGCGTCAAGGCTTATATCGAAAATGAAGGCGGACCGTGGACCGGAAAGATGCGTATGGCCGTGTGGGACAACGACACATACACCCGCAACCCTTACGGATACATTGAATTCGACGAAGTGTCCATCTCAGGTGAATCCACCGAATGGGTGAATCTCACCGGTGGAGAGTTTCCCGATGCCGCCGGAATAGAGATCGGCAGGAAATATGATCTTGAACTGGTAGACCCCATATCCAACACCGCGCTGGTTCCTTCCTACTATAATGGTGGCGTCTACACTCTCGGCGAACCGGTGGAGAAGATTCCCCAGCTTGCCCTTGAGGATATATGGTTCGCGCCCGAGACTCCCGTGGCCGGACAGCAGACCACCGTCCAGTTCTCGGTGGCAAACACCGGCTATGCCTACAACGGTCCGGTAAGCTTCATAGTCAGGAGCGGAGACCAGACAATGCACACTTCAGAGGTGCGGACTGCATCCGTGCCACGTGGCGAAAGCGCTCTGATCGACTTCACGGAGACATTCGAGCTGCCCACCGCCAGCGACTACACCGTGGCTCTCCTCGACGCGGAAAGCAAGGAGATCGGCTCGCGCACGGGCATATCGTTCGTGGCCGACGAACCTAAACTCGCGCTCGACTCCCTCTCCACCAATCCGGCCACAGTTGAGTCCGGAAGTCCCGCCGAGTTCACTTTCAGCGTGAGCAACACCGGATTCCGCTACAACGACAGACTTAGCTTCGCCATCCTCCTCGACGGAGCAGAGAAATTCCGCTCCGCAACAAGCGAGGCCGACATCGCACGCGGCAAATCGGCCGACGTGGTCTTCAACGAGACTGTGGATCTTCCCTCCGGCGACAACTATCTGCTCCGCCTCTTCGATGCCGACGGTTCGGCGATCGGCGAAAAAGCAGGATTCGCCATCAGTCCCCGCAGCGGAGTCGACTCAGCCTTCGCCGACAATGGAGTGATAGTGTCCCGCGACGCCATCACAGCCCCCGGCGCCATCGCGATCAAGGTCTATGCCGCCGACGGACGCCTCGTGGCCTCCGCACGATCCGGCTATCTCCGGATCGCAGCCCTGCAGCCCGGAGCATACATCGTCAGGGTGGATTTCGCCGACGCGGCACGCACGCTCCGCTTCATCCGGTGAAAAAACGTGTGTCAAGAAAAACAGAAAGCATGATCGATATAGTGAAATGAAGTGAAATTGAGTGAGAATCACGTGAACGGATATTTGAGACATCTGCTTGTTATTTAAGCGAAAGGAACGCAACGATGTACCAGGCGGGGAGCTAATCCGCGACGGACAAACTTCCGGCCTGCCGTTCACACCTCTCGATACACTCATCCCACTGCCGACGGATCATGTTCCAAATCATAACATAAATACCATAAGTAACTCTTTAAAATTAGCTTATATCAGATTATGCCGGATTTTTGAGGATATTTCAAATTTGAAAGAGGGAGTTTAGCGGGCTAAACGACTGATTGAGAATTGGAAATATACCGGAAAGACAAATAAGATGATATAAGCCCGTAGGGTTACTGACAGGAATTTAAATTACAACTGATTTTAAAAAGTTACTTATCATATCAACATGAAACCAACCAAAATCCTGAAACTCGCGCTTTTGGGTGCGGCCGTCATTCCGGCTGCGGCCATGGCGGACTCCGAAAAGACATTAGAGCTTCGCGCAGGAGTCAGGGGAGCGGACGACAAGACTATTGCCGCCAGGACGGTGGCGAAAGCCCCGGAAAACGCTTCCTATCAGACGGCTCTCGTGGGCTTTGTCTACTATGCAGACTCATGGAACAATCTTCCCGACAACGAATACACCCCGATGGGAATATACACCATCGGCGCGAAGCCCGGATCCCAGCCCGAGCCATTTGCTCAGATCGGCAAGGCTTCGTCGCATTGCAGCGGAGGCGCTGTCCTGGCCGGCGACACATACTGGTATATCTGGCGGCAGACTGATCCGACAGGAGCGTCGGGCTTCGACATGTCGCAGCTATATTCCTACAACGTCGTAACCGGCGAGGCACGCAACTACGGAGTCGTATCCAGCGAGCTTGCATCAAGCTCCGACAAGGCGTGGGATCCCGTGTCGCGCAAGATCTACGGACAATATTCGATCGACGGCGCACGCAAACTCTGTGTGGTGGACTATGAGGAGCAGACCGTAACACCCGTAGGCGACTGCGCTGTCTATTACGGACTCGCGTTCGACGCCGCCGGACAGCTCTACGGCATAGACGGCGGTGGACTGCTCTGCAAGGTGGACAAGACCAACGGCAAAAGCACCGTGGTAGGATCGACCGGGATAACACCCCAATACGTGCAGAGCATGACAATCGATCCCAAGACAGGCGATCTCTGGTGGGCAAGCTATGCCGATGCCGGTAAAAACTCATCGGTGCTTTACAAGGTTGATACGCAGACGGCAAAGGCCACACCCGTTACAGTTTTCGCTGATCAGCAGGAGATACTCGGTCTCGGCGTGATGCCAGCCCTGGCTCCCGACGGAGCGCCCGGCTATGCCACATCGCTGACCGTCAGCACCGACAAGGCCTCGGCCGACGCCACGGTGAGCTTCTCAACGCCCGGATACACATATATGGGCGATGAGCTTAAAGGAAATGTGAAGTGGAGAGTGCTTGCCAACGGCAACGAGGTGAAGTCGGGCGAGGCCGCTCCGGCTGCGTCCGTCTCCGAAACGATGACTCTTCCGCTGGGATCGGTGGTAGTCTCGGTGATATGCTCGAATGCCGAAGGCGACGGCCCGGCGGCTGCCGTTACCCGCTGGATCGGCGAGGGATATCCCGTAGCCCCGACCGGTGTGAGATTCACCATTGACGAGAAGTCGGGCAAGGCATCCCTGAGCTGGGACGCGGTTACGGAAGGAATGGACGGCGGATATGTAGATCCGGCGAAGATCACCTACAAGGTCATAGCCTATCCCGGAAAACGCGAGGCCGCCAAAGGACTCGCCGGCACTTCTTTCACCGAGACTCTTGAGATGCCCGACACCCCGGTGGACACATACTACGAGGTGATCGCCTGCAACGACTGGCGCGAATCCGATCCGGCTCAGTCGAACCACACCCCATACGGTCGCGGATTCGAGGTGCCCTACGACAACAGCTTCGACTCCCCCGAAGATCTCACGCTTTTCTACATCACCGACGGAAACAACGACGGCCGCACATGGGGATGGTCGCAGTATAACGGCAAGACAGCCTACATCTTCACCGGAACCGACGCCGAGGGCGACCAGGACGACTGGCTGATAACCCCCGGAATAGACATGAAAGCCGGAAACCGCTACCAGATCACATATTTCACCAACGGAAATGCCGGAGGCGGACAGCCCGGACGCTTCATCGACATGCTTGAGCTTTGCTTCGGTAAGGGAGTGGATCCTTCGGCCTACAAGGTGGTGCAGGAGAAATTTGTGTATGACTGCACCGGCGAGCGCCGCTACGACGTGATTGTCGCTCCGGAGGAGGACGGATACTATCACTTCGGATTCCACGCCATTTCAAACTGTGTCAAGGGTCTGGCGATGAACATTGACAATATCCACATCGACGTCCTTGCCAACGATGACGCTCCGGCGAAAGTTACCGACCTCAGTGTGAAGACATCGCAGGGTGTGGCTCCGGTTACTGTATCCTTCACCACGCCGGTGAAGACCGTGGGCGGAGAGAAACTCGGATCGCTCACAAAGGTAGAACTCTGGAGAAACCATTCCGAACTCGTAAAATCGCAGGAAGTAACCAAGCCCGGCGTCCGCGCTCAGCTGGTGGACTCCAAAGGTGGCAAAGGCGCGACTGTCTACACCGTCGTGGCCTACAACGAGCATGGTGTCGGCGAGCGTGCCGAGATCGAAGTCTATCTCGGACTCGACGTCCCGTCTGCCCCGACCGGAATCGTACTTGCCGACAACGGCAAGGGTGGACTTAAGCTCTCATGGGAGGCTCCGGTCAAAGGTGCCAACGGAGGATATGTCGATCCGGCAAACATCCGCTACAACGTCTATACCGTAACGAACGGCTATGCCGTCGAATACGAGACCGGCGTGGCGGCAACAGAACTCTCGATCGACCAGCATCCCGACTACTACGCCGCGTCGCAGGAGCTCGTCGTATACGGCGTCGCTGCTGTCAACAATATCGGGGAGAGCGGAATCCGCCAGTCATCGGAAGTGATACTCGGACAGCCGTATACATATCCGTTTGCCGAAAGCTGGAACCGCGGCGTCCCGACCCATGAAATGTGGTATCGCGCCAACAGCGGAGAATCCGGATGGCTCCCTTCCGACATAATGACATCCGACAATGACGGCGGTTCCATCGGATTCGAACCCGCCCAGGCCGGCGACATGAGCTACATATATCTCGGAAAGGTGGACATGTCTGCCGCCAGACAGCCCAAACTGATTTTCGACTACTTCGGTTATCCCGGAGCCGACGCATTCATCCAGCCCGAAGTGAACAAAGCGTTCCGCGACGGATGGCATCAGGCCACGCCGGTATACTTCACTCAGAGTTTTGTCAAGGAGGGATGGAACCAGTATGTTCTCGACCTCAAGGATTTCATGCAGTATCCCTACATAACCGTACGCTTCCTCGGCAAAACAGACAAGGCACATCCGCTCTACATCGACAACGTCCGCATCATGGACAGCGAACTGAGCGGGGTGGACGGAATCCAGACCGACGCCCCGGCTGCCGGAACCTACTATGATCTCAACGGCTTCAAGGTGGCTAATCCCCGGAAAGGATCGCTCTACATCCTGCGCCGTGCCGACGGCTCGGCCGCCAAAGTCCTCTTCTGAAAATGATTCATCTGGTTTGAACTTGGACTGAGAGGGGCGGCGCTGATTGGACAACGCCGCCCCTCTCTTCAAAATAACGGCTGCCCGGCGCAGCTTGATAAATAACTCACTTACAGCTTGTTTTCTAACAAGTCCTTAACCCTATAAACTACTGATATTATGAGAAGAATTCTTATGATCACGGCCGCTTCCGCGATTCTCCTTTCGCCAATGGCTCATGCCGCGAAGCTGATCCCTTACGCCACAACATTGTGTGCGGATCCCGACTGGAAAGTGGTGAACGTGGATCCATCGACAAAAGCCTGGATGGACGGCGACGACTACTATGATTTCAGAAATACCGGTTTCGAGGAAGGGAAATACTACAAGTATGACCGCAGCAATCCCGCCGACGACTGGCTCATCTCCCCGGCCATACAGCTGGAGGCCGGCAAGGAATACAAAGTGTCGTTCATGCTGCGGGCAAGCTCCGACATGGAGCGCCTGAGCCTGTCGATGGCAGCCGACACAACCATCCTCTCCCTCTCGGCTCCCGGGGCGATAATCTATGATTACGATGGAGAGACCACAAAATGGCACAAAGTCTCCCGTGTGGTAAGTCTCCCGGCCACCGGGGAGATCCATTTCGGAATCCACGCCTTTTCCCCTGAGGATCTCGGCACAATATACATCACCGGATTCGATGTCAGGGAAAATGTATTCATTCCGGCTTCAGTGTCGGATCTGACCGTCGAGCCGGACCGCGACGGAGCCGTCAGCGCGAGCCTGTCGTGGAAACTCCCGTCGACCGACGCCGACGGAGCCCCGATCCCGGACAATGCCGTGTTCGACAAAGTAACCGTGTCGCGCGACGGTGTTCTGATCGCCACCCTTGACGGGAACGCCACCTCATTCACCGACACCGAGGCTGATGGGCTGACCGCAGGCAAGCATGTCTACTCCGTCTGCGTAACGGTCAACGGCAAGCAGAGCGCGCCCGTAGAGATCACATCCCGCCATATAGGCCCCGTAGCCCTGAAGGAGCTTCCCTGGACAGCGGGAGTGGCTACGCTCGATTCCGATACGTTCGGGACAGAATACACCGTGATCAAAGGCAGCGCGTCGGCTGTCCCGTCCAGCTACGGATGGATGCTGAAGTCAGGAGCAATCCAGTTCTATCCCCGCAGCCGCTATAACCGAGAGGACGACTGGCTCGTGCTTCCGAAAGTGAAGTTCGACAAAGCCGGAATCTACAGGCTGCGTGTCAGCGCCTCATACGATGCCGATGTAGCCCCGCTGATCGAGGTCAAAGCCGGATCGGCGAGATCGATAGAAGCCATGGACATGGACCTCGGTGTGTTCGACGCGCTCCCGGTCTCGAAAGGGGACGCCTATGTGGCCTTTGAGATCAAAGAACCCGCCGAACTCCATCTGGCTCTCCATGCCGCCCGCGAAGAGGCCGGATCAGCTGCCTATGTCAAATTCTATGAATTGACCGTGGAGGAGACTGTAGCCCTCCCGACGAATGTAACCGGACTGAAAGCCACGATAGAGGGCAAATCCGCAAGACTGGCGTGGAAAGCCCCCGAAACCGACAATCTCGGCCGTCCGCTCGCTGCCCTGACAAAGATAGAGCTTTACCGTGGCGACAGCAAGATCAAGGAATTCGCCGATCCTGCCCCAGGAGCCGAGATGGATTATCTCGACACACCCGAACAAGGGGGCGTATACATATATAAGGTGATACCATATATCGGCGAGTCTGTCCCCGACACCGGACACCCCACAGTCAATGCCGGATGGGTGGGCGACAAGACCCAGAATCTGCCATACACGCTCGATTTCTCCGATGCGGTGGATTCCGGACGAGAGAAATCCCTCTGGGAGATCGTAAACCGCGACGGAGACTCCTATAATTGGTCGTTCGGCACATCGGCGCTCACTCTCAAGCTTGATGCTGACGGAGGCACAGCGGACGACATACTGCTCACTCCCCCGTTTGAACTTCCCGCCGGAGAATACGACGTCTTGGTGCGTGCCAAAGGTGGAGAAAGCGGATTCCCGCTCAACATCGGCTACATGCTCGGCAGCGATCCGTATGAATTTGTAGCCGAACCCAGCCAGATCGCGCTCTCAGGCAAAAACAGCTATGCGGATTACGAGGCTGTGGTCAAAGTGGAAGCCCCGGCAAACGCCAGATTCGCCATAGCCACATCGCCGGAACATGAATATGGCTACGATCCGTATAATGTCATGGTGCAGAAAATATCCGTAACGCCGCGCCAGACCGATCCGACCGTAGGGATAGACCGTATCGGTAATGATCACGACGGATCGGAGGAATGGTACGGACTTGACGGAGTCCGCGTGAGAAATCCGCAGAAAGGAAACATATATATAGTACGAGATTCACTTGGAAAGACCCGCAAGGTGGTGCGCTGACCACACAGGCGCACGCCGCGGGCGGTTGAAATTACCTAATTGATGTATTAATCCTGAAAGGGGGTGTGTTCGCGAGGATACACCCCTTTTTTCCGACTTTTGCGGATTCCGCGGAATTTTCCTGAAAAAAAGTTGTAAAAATATCTGTGTGGTATTCAGGGGCTTGTGGTTTTGTGAACAAAAATTAAGAAAATTTGTTGCTGAAAAATTTGGTGGGT
>CAJUSZ010000014.1 GCA_910589425.1 uncultured Muribaculaceae bacterium
ATGACTGTCGTTTACATCAAAAAGCAGCAGACATAAAAATTGTCATGTACTATACCTAAAATTACGACTTATGAAAAGAAAAACTCTTGCCACAGCCTTGCTCTTTGCAGCAATGTCAGGTTTCACCAGTGTGTCGGCTTCTGAGACGTTGCTTCCCAAACAGAGCAGTTTCGGAGCCATCGGATCCGATTCCAGACCATTCCTTTATCCTCTTGAGGAACTCGCTGTTTATTTCCACAACGAGGTGAAAATATCCAGGCATTCCAAAATATATATCGCCGCAGAAGGCAATGAGGCGATTCTTCCAGTGAATGTACGGAGCGAGACGTTCGGTCTTGACGGACATACGTGCGGAAGCAATGAATATGCAGTGATAATCGAATTCGAGAAAACCTTGCTTCCCAAGGGAGAGTCATACAGGCTTGTCCTGGAAAAAGGATCAGTCGAGGATGCCTCTGATCCTGAATCGGTCAATCCACAGATAGAGATTCCATTCTATGTCCCTGCCGATCTCGGCCCGGCTCAATGGGACATAGAGAATGGATCGGTAGTTGACAAGGCTACCGATATCTGGGCATACTGGGGATTCGAGACAAAAGCCATTGGCGATCCGAAGATGGAACTCTATTGCGATGGAGTGCATCTTAAGTCAGTTCCCGCACATGTAGGATGGGACTGGAATCTCGGTCAGGCGTATGCGGACTTCGGCGCGGAGGAACATTTTGCCAAAGGAGCTGAATATACACTCGTCTTACCGGCCGGGAGTGTGTCTTCATTGTATCGGGATGATATAGTCAATGAAGAGACGGTTGTCCATTTTATCGGCGGATGGGAGGATACAGGAGGCAATCAATTCAGGATCTGTGGATTCAGAATTGATTTAGACAATGAAACAGATGAGCTGCGAAGTGTCAGTTTCGCTTTCGACAAGCCGTTTGAGCTTGGACCTGAACCAAGGATCCAGGTCTGGTCCGGCGACGATAAAAATATGATTGCCGAAGCTGTGGCATATAAGGACACGATGATTAACTGCTTCGGGCTGCGTGCGGATTTTGTCAATGTCAAGCTTGGATATTCCGAAAACGGATATACGTTTGTGATTCCGGCAGGAACGATGATCTCTGTTTCGGACGCTCCGTGTCCTAATCCGAGACTCTCGACCAGATCTGATGTCGCGGGTGTTGAAGGGATCGGAACCGCGGATCCGGAAAATGGGAAGGATGTGATATTCGATCTTTTCGGACGTCAGGTCTGCAGTCCGGTGAAAGGGCAGATATATGTGATCCGCGGCAAGAAGATAATCTACTGATCGTTTGTCAGAACTGATCCGGCAACCGGGTCTCATGACCGGCCTTTCGCATGGCTGGCTCATGAGGCCCGTTCCGCGTTAGCTATAAAACCGGGTTTTGTGATATGGGAAAAAAGTGCTATCTTTGTGGTTCGGTAAAAGGAGAGGTTGTCCGGCACGATTCACGATGAAGAAGGTCCCGTCTCCCAAGCCGGATTGAAAAGGCAAACGAAACGTACTTATAAGATATGAAATTCAACGTAGCGGGTAAATCCTTGCAGCAGCACCTCAATGCGGTCAGCAAAGTCATCAACTCAAAAAATGCCCTGTCTATCCTTGACAATTTTCTGTTTACGATAGAAGGAAACCAGCTGACAATAACCGGAAGCGATCAGGAGAACACGGTCTCCGCCACGCTTGAGATTGCCGGATCGGACACAGACGGCTCTGTGGCTGTTCATGCCAAACGTATGCTTGACATAATAAAGGAGATTTCAAACCAGCCGATCACATTCTATGTCAACGAAGAAACCTACGAGATAGACATCAAATTCCAGTCGGGCCATTTCAATTTTACCGGTATCAATCCGGATGAATATCCCAGACAGCAGGCCATGTCGGAGGATACACAGAAAATTTCCGTGCCGACAACGATGATTCACAAAGGGATAGAAAACACGCTCTTCGCAGCGGCAACGGATCCGATACGTCCGGTGATGACCGGAATATTCTTCGACATTCATGAGAAGGATATAACGTTTGTAAGTTCCGATACCCATAAGCTTGTCAGATACATCAACACGGAGGATGCTCCGGGAATAGAGCGCTCGTTCATACTTCCAGGCAAGCCTGCCGCGATCCTGCGCTCTCTGATATCGAAGGATGATTCGGAGATAGTGATCACAATGGACGCCAACAAGGCGACTTTCCATTTCGGGTGTTTCAAACTGACCTCGAAATACGTGCTTGGCAATTATCCCAACTACAACCGTGTCATCCCGGAGAACAATCCGTTTGCGTTGACCGTAGACAGGGCTTCGCTTCTCAATGCAATGAGGCGTGTGTCGCTTTTCGCAAGCGCGGCCTCAAGTCTCGTCCGGATCAATATCCAGCCCAACGAGATGATTCTCTCGGCTCAGGATCTTGACTATGCCACTTCTGCAGAGGAGCGTGTGATATGCGAATATGAAGGCAATTCGATGATAATCGGTTTCAATGCGATCTATATGATCGAAGTGCTGAGTAATCTCAAGTCGGATAACGTTATTCTTCAGCTGTCCGATCCGGCGCGTCCGGGTCTGTTTGTCCCGCAGACAGAGGAATCGGATGAATCGACAGTCATGCTCCTGATGCCGATGCAGGTGATCGAGTGAGGCGACGGTTTGTGATCCGATGATTTTACCCAAATTTGATTTTGAAAAAGCTTGGCATGAAACTGAATCTGACAAAGCCCATCATATTTTTCGATCTTGAGACTACAGGCACCAACATCACCCGCGACCGGATTGTGGAACTTTCCTATATAAAAGTTCTGCCTGACGGCACTGAGGAGAAAAAGAGCCGCAGGCTTAACCCGGAGATGCACATACCCGAGGAGTCGACCGCCATACACCATATCACTGATGACGACGTTAAGGATTGTCCTACATTCCGTCAGGTGGCAAAGGCTCTGCTTGAGATTTTCGAAGGCTGCGACATAGCCGGATACAACAGTAATAAATTCGATGTCCCGGTCCTTATGGAGGAGTTTGCCCGCTGCGGGTTGAATTTTGAGATAAAAGGACGTCGGTTTGTGGATGTCCAGAATATCTTCCACAAGATGGAACAGCGCACTCTTGTAGCCGCCTACAGGTTCTATTGCGGAGGGGAGCTGGAGAACGCTCATTCAGCGTTTGCCGACACGCAGGCCACGTATGATGTGCTTCTCGGACAGCTGCAGCGCTACGACAATCTTAAGAACGATGTAGACTTTTTGTCGGAATTCTCAGCGTCTGGCCGAAATGTGGATTTAGCCGGCAGAATAGTCTTGAATGATAAGGATGTGCCTGTGTTTAATTTCGGCAAGCACAAGGGAAAGCCTGTGGCTGAGGTGCTGCGCAGGGAACCGTCGTTCTACGACTGGATGATGCAGGGCGATTTCCCTAAAAACACCAAGGACATGCTCCGTCAGCTTAAGTTTCAGTATTCGCAGAAGAAATGACATGTTGAAAGGGAAGCATATAGTACTTGGCATCAGCGGCGGCATAGCCGCGTATAAATCAGTGATGCTGCTCCGGCTTTTTGTAAAGGCGGGAGCCGAGGTCCAGGTGGTGATCACCCCCAATGGCAAAGAGTTTATAACGCCTGTAACTTTATCCTCTCTGAGCGGAAAGCCTGTGATCAGTGATTTTTTCACAGCCAATACAGGCGAATGGCATAGTCATGTGGATCTTGGTCTTTGGGCCGACGCTATGGTCATTGCCCCGGCCACAGCCTCTACAATGGCCAAGATGGCAAATGGAGTGGCTGACAATATGCTTATCACCAGCTATCTTTCCACACGGGCGAAAGTGTTTGCCGCACCGGCTATGGATCTCGACATGTGGAAACATCCGTCCACAGTCCGTAATCTTGCGAGGTTGAAGGCGGATGGGGTGGATATAATCGAGCCCGAAGCCGGAGAACTTGCTTCCGGACTCAGTGGCAAAGGCCGCATGGAGGAGCCTCAGAATATATTCGACCGTGTGGCATCGTGGCTTGTTTCTCCGCAGCCTCTTTTAGGAAAGACAGTCCTACTGACGGCTGGCCCTACATACGAAAACATCGATCCGGTACGTTTTATAGGTAACTATTCCAGTGGCAAGATGGGATTTGCCATCGTCCGCGCCCTTTCCGATGCCGGTGCCCGTGTGAAGCTTGTATGCGGTCCGGTCAACCTTCCCACTCCGGAAGGAAACATAGACCGTATCGATGTGGTGAGCGCCAGGGAAATGCTTGCAGTGTGTGAGAAAGAATTTCCACATGCCGACGGCGCGATATGTTGTGCCGCTGTGGCGGACTATGCTCCCGCTTCGTGTGCTTCATCCAAAATGAAAAGGGAGAAGGCGGATACCATAACTCTGGAACTCGTGAAGAATCCGGATATAGCAGCCACATTGGGCAAGATGAAGCGCCCGGATCAGATCCTTGTGGGATTCGCACTTGAGACGGATCATGAGGAGGAAAATGCCATAGGCAAGATGGCGCGTAAGAACCTTGATTGGATAGCGCTCAATTCCATGCGTGAAAAAGGCGCGGGTTTCAAGGTAGACACTAACAAGATCACACTTATATCAGCATCAGGTGTGCGTATTGACCTCCCGCTCATGACCAAAACAGAGGCCGGGAGAAAAATGGTGGAGAAAATTTTTATTGACGAGAAGGCCGATTCATAAGTTTTTGGATCTGGCGGCCTGATCGTTGATCAAACGGTGGAAAGGAAAATGAGGAAACAAAGCAGAAAATATATTAGAGTGCTTGCGGCTGCTGCGGCCGTGGTTCTGTTGGCCGGCGAAATGTCGGCTCAGGAACTGAACTGTCAGGTGGAGGTTAATTCCAGTCAGATACAGGGGACGAACAAAAGCGTGTTCGAGACATTGCAGCAGTCCATATCGGAGTATTTCAATAACACTAAATGGACAAACGCACAGTTTTATCCGAACGAGAAGATCGAGTGTCGCTTTTATCTGACTGTGGGTGAGTACACTGACGACCGCATCAAGGGAGACATCCAGGTGCAGCTGTCGCGTCCGGTGTATAATTCCACTTACACCACGACGCTCCTGAAT
The DNA here is from genome assembly GCA_910589425.1 of uncultured Muribaculaceae bacterium. Lineage (GTDB taxonomy): Bacteria > Bacteroidota > Bacteroidia > Bacteroidales > Muribaculaceae > Lepagella. Next base: position 5,095 of record CAJUSZ010000014.1, read on the forward strand.
TTCAAAGACACACGCGTGGAGTTTGATTATAAGGAGGGTGATCCTATCATTTTTTCGGAAAATTCGATCGACAGCAACCTGACCGCTTTGCTGAACTATTACGCATACCTTTTCCTCGCTCTTGATTTCGACAGTTTCTCGCCTATGGGTGGACAGCAGTTTTTTGACAAAGCCGCTGCAGTGGTCCAGCTCGCCCAGTCCACCGGAGAGATAGGCTGGCGTGCCTTTGAGGACAATAAAAACCGTTCGGCTGTGTTGAGCGTGTATACGGATAACAATACATCCGCTATCAGACAGATGAACTATGATTATTACCGTAAGGGTCTTGACGAGATGGTAACGAGTCCGGATAAAGGTCGCGGTGTAATCACTGAGTCGCTCAAGACAATGGGCAAGATCTATGATGTGGCTCCGATGTCAGTGGCGCTTTCGATGTTCAGGGATGCGAAACTTGACGAACTCGTGAATGTCTATTCAAAAGCCCCGCAGAGTCAGCGCGAAGAGGTCTATCAACTTCTTGAAAAACTGTATCCAACTGAGCGTGAACGATTGGAGAAGATAAAAAATCCGGAAGAGACGCGCTGATCAAATAGCCTGAAATACATGTTAAGCAAACTTACCATAAGCAACTATGCGCTTATAGACAGGCTTGAGACTGATTTTTCCACCGGCCTGACTGCCATTACCGGAGAGACAGGCTCAGGCAAATCAATAATGCTCGGAGCGCTTTCGCTTCTCCGCGGAGTCAGAGCCGATTCACGGGTGGTGCGCAAGCCGGCGGGGAAAGCTGTCGTGGAAGCTGTTTTCGCAATGCCTCCCCGGAGTCTGCGTCCGGTGATTGAAGAGGCTGGATGCGACTGGAATGATGAGGAGCTGATATTGCGACGTGAAGTGTCATCGACCGGACGCTCACGGGCATTTGTCAACGACAGTCCTGTCAAACTTCAGACTTTACAGGCTCTTTCATATTCGCTGATCGACATCCATTCCCAGCACGAGACTATGAAACTGGCTGATTCTTCGAGTCAGCTCCGCATCATAGATGCTATGGCAGGCAACCGTCAGCTGCTTGAGGACTATCGGGCTCTGTATTCAAAATATGTCGGTCTCAGAAGGCGTCTTGACGAATGCAGGCGGGATATAGCGCGTAATAGGGAAAACCGTGAGTTCATGCTTTTCCAGCTTGAGCAGCTTGACAGGCTGAAACCGCGCCGTGGTGAGCTTGATGAGCTGGAAAGACTGTATGACATATATAGTGATGCAGGGGAAATCAAGGAGCAGCTTTCAGCCGCCTACGGATTGATCGACGGATATGACAGGAGCGCGGTCAGTCTGTTGGCTGAAGTCCGCTCGGCACTCGGCAGGCTCGATCTGTCGCTTTTTGAAAAGGAAGACGTGGATTCGCCCGGATTGCAGCAGCGTATTGAAACCCTGTATATAGAACTGCGCGATATTGCCTCCACAATTGGAGATTATGCGTCTGGAGTGGAGGCAGATCCGGCGCGCCTTGCCAAGATCTCAGGCAGGATGGATAGTCTGTATGAGGCGCAGAAGAGATTTAAGGTCGAGGATAACGATGCATTGGTCGATTTCCACGAATCTCTCAGGCAAAAAGTCGGCCCGGAGACCGGAAGCTCGGAAGAGGTGGAGTCTCTTGAGTCGGAAATCCGTGAACTTGCTCCTAAGCTTAAGACCAAGGCGCTGGAACTCAGTGCATCGAGGGCGTCGGCAGCGAATGAATTCTCGGAACTCTTGACTGCCACGGCAAAACCTCTCGGTTTGCCGAATCTGAAGTTCTCGGTTCTTATGGCTAAATGTAAACCTTCGTCGGACGGTGTGGACTGCATTTCGTTTTTGTGTCGTTTCAACAAGAATCAGGAATTACAGCCTTTGGAGAATGTGGCGTCTGGCGGAGAGATGTCCCGCCTGATGCTGAGCATGAAGGAGATACTTAGCAGCCGTCTGCATCAGCCAACTGTAGTTTTCGATGAGATAGACACCGGTGTGTCCGGAGAGATAGCGGACCGGATGGGGCGCATGATGAAATCCATGTCCCTATCCACTCAGGTCATAGCCATAACCCATCTTCCCCAGGTGGCTTCCAAAGGTGATCACCATTTCAGGGTCTATAAGACAGACAACGAGGAATCGACTGTCACAAGGCTTGAGTGCCTTGACGAGGCGGGACGCCGCAGGGAGCTGGCCCAGATGCTTTCCGGCGACCACGTGGATGAGGCCGCCATGCGAAACGCATCCTCTCTTCTTGCATCTTCACATAAGGGTCAGACCGATCCGAATCAGGACAATACCGTAAAAAACATAAATGAATAAGAACGATTATATTTTTGGGCTTCGTGCCATAATGGAAGCCATAGAGGCCGGCAAGGAGATCGACAAGATCATGATCCGCAAAGAACTCGGCGGAGATCTCGCCCGTGAACTTCTCGCGCTCACCCGTCAATACGACATTCCCTGCCAGAGAGTCCCGATGGAAAGACTCAACCGCATAACCATGAAGAACCATCAGGGTGCCATAGCGGTTCTTTCTCCGGTAGGATACCACAAGCTCGACCAGATAGTACCGACTTTGTTCGAGGAGGGCAGGATGCCTCTTGTGATGATACTCGATGGAATCACCGACACAAGAAACTTCGGGGCGATCGCCCGCACGGCCGAATGTGCAGGGTTCGACACGATCGTCATTCCGGAGCGAGGCAGTGTGGGGGTCAATGGCGATGCTGTGAAAACATCGGCGGGGGCGCTGCTCCACATACCGGTATGTCGTGTCAGGTCGGTAAGTGATGCAGTGGATTATCTGAAGATGTCGGGATTCAATGTGATAGGCGCTACTGAGAAGACGGAAGCTCTGTATACGGAAGCTGATTTCACAGGTCCTGTGGCTATAGTCATGGGAGCCGAAGACACTGGAATAAGCCCGGATGTTCTGAGGTCATGCACGGAGCTGGCTGCGATACCGATTCTCGGTCGTATAGGATCGCTGAATGTGTCGGTGGCCGCAGGAATCATGATGTACGAAGCGCTGCGGCAACGGGCGGCAGTCTCGCTCTGAGAATGCCCAAAGAATCTTCCGTTGATTTGCATTATTCGAGGCAAAATACTAAATTTGCACAGAATTTAAGAAATTTCATATAGAGATATGATCAATCGTGTTCTGATAAGGATAAAGGTGGTTCAGCTGCTTTATTCGTATCTGCTTCTTGAAAAGCAGTTTCTTCTTGAGTCGCAGCCAAGCTCGCCAACAAAGGAGAAACGTTTTGCGTATTCGCTTTATCTTGACTGGCTCGTGCTGATGACAAGGCTCGCGCAGAAAGTAGAGAAAAGAGGAGGTGAGTGTCCTTTGCGCGACAATCGTTTCACTGCAACTATTCTGCTTGATGACAAGATAAAGTCGCTTGTGGCCAAATACCGCATCGAGGATTTCCCTTTTGCCCAGGCTGAGGCAGAGCTTGCCGCCGCGGTGAAAGAGTCCGGCGTATTCAAGCTGTATGCCAAGAAGACAGACCGTATGCCCGGCGACGAGGCGGGGATCTGGCGGGAGATATTCAACCAGATAATATTGGCTGACGCTAAGGTGAATTCCGCCATAGAGGCAAGGGAAAACTTCACGATCCGTGGAGTGGAACGTGCCAAAGAACTGATGGAGACAACTTTCACCAACTTCTATTCGTCGCAGGGACATGTGATCGACGCCTTGAAACAGCTTGAGCAGAGCCTTTCCAAAGCACGGGAACTGTATTTCAGACTTCTGATTCTCCCTATTGAACTGACTGATCTGCGCGAGCGCGAGATTGACGCCAACAGACATAAGTATATAACCACTTCTGAAGATCTCAATCCCAACATGAGGTTTGTCGAGAACCAGTTTGTGGCGGCATTGAGGGAGAATCCCGACATCTACAAGTATGTCAGCGAGAATAAGCTGAGCTGGTTGCCTGAAGACGAAAGGATGCTTACGGCTCTGCTCAGATCCATCAAGGAAAGCGATATCTATTATGACTACATGAACTTCCCGGCGACGGACTATCATACCGACTGTGAGTTCTGGAGAAACGTGTTCAAGTTCATAATATTCTCCGATCCCGATTTTGCGGAGACTCTTGAAGACAAGTCGGTTTTCTGGAATGACGACATGGATATAATTGGGACTTTCCTGCTGAAGACAATAAAGCGGTTTGATTCGGAAAACCATTCAGATGCAGTCCTTCCAAAATTCAAGGATGATGAGGATGCCCGATTCGGTGCGGAACTGTTTTCCGCAGTGGTCCGTAACCGCGAGAAATATCGTTCCTACATCGACATGTTTGTAAATTCGGACTCGTGGGACAGCGACCGTCTCGCCTTCATGGACGTGGTTGTGATGCTTACCGCAATAGCCGAGATACTCAATTTCCCGAAGATACCCACAAGCGTCAGTATCAACGAATATATCGAGATTGCCAAATGCTACAGCACTGGTAAAAGCGGGGCTTTCATAAACGGCCTCCTTGCATCGGTTATTCCCCAGTTGCGTGCCGACGGGATCCTTACAAAGGAATGATTAAAGAATAATTTTTTATACCCATATATAATATGAACTTACTGAATATCCTGCTTCAGCAGCAGGGACAAGGGAACAGCTGGTCAGGCATGATTCTTATCGTGGCCATGATCGTGATATTCTATTTCTTCATGATTCGTCCGCAGTCGAAGAAGCAGAAAGAAATAAAGAAAGCCCGTGAAGCCATGACTACCGGAGACAAGGTGGTTACGGCAGGAGGGATCCACGGCCGCATCCGCGAGATCGGAGAGCAGACAATGATGATCGAGATCTCCAACGGTGTCAGCATCAAGGTTGACAAAGGCTCTGTGTATCCTGCAGGCGAGGCCACTGCAACAAAAAAGTAAAAGAGCAAGGCTCATAAAATAAGCCTTCGATCCTGATGAAAGACCGGATAAAGGTGTTTGCCGAACGCTGGAAGCGCGTCAAGTCTACGTCGCGCTTCCGCAATTTTCTGCTTTATGCCGTGTTTGTGGCGATAGCTGCATTGTTTTGGTTTGTGCTTGCGCTCAACGACAATGTGCAGCGGTCGTTCGATGTCGGCATAAGGATTTCCGGTGTGCCGGACTCGGTTACGTTCATCAGTGATATTCCCGACAAGATCCATGTATCTGTCAGGGACAAGGGAACCGGATTGCTCCGTAGCACAGGTTTCAGGAAGCCCGTGATGGACATAAGCTTCAAGGAATATGCCGACATGCCTGAGTCCCAATTGCGTGTGAGCCGCAATGAGATGACGTCTCTTCTCAGAAAACTCTTCGGTTCCTCTGCCCAGATCTCCGCATTGTCGACAGACTCGCTATTGCTCTCATTCACGGATCTACCGGGCAAACGTGTGCCGGTTGTGGTCGATGCCGAGATCAAGGCTGCCTCGGGATATGTGGTGTCTGGCAAGGCAAGACTCTCACAGTCATATACCCGTGTTTACGGGCCTCCGTCGATTCTGGATACGATCACAAGAGTGTATACGGATCGCATAGTGCGCCGGGATCTTTCGGAGACCACAAACGTGGATGCTTCATTGAGGCCTGTCGCCGGTGTGCGTCTGATTCCGGCAAGGATAAAGGTTACGCTGCCTGTCGAACCGCTTGTCATCAAGCATGCCAATGTGGGAGTGGATGTGGTCAATGTGCCGGAAGGAAGCAGCGTATTGCTCTTTCCCCAGAAGGCTGAGGTGAGCTATTATGTCCCGATGAGCAAATTCAATGATGCTCAGACGGGCATAGAGATCGTGGCTGACTATGCGTCGCGTGGTTTCGGCATATCCGGGCGCATTCCTGTAAAAGTACGCCGCGTTCCGCAGCAATGTGTGAACCTGTCGCTGCTCACCGACAGCCTCGAATATACCGTGATACGATGAATGATGTTTCAGCCAGGATAATATGCGTTACCGGCGGTATAGGTGCCGGTAAGAGCATAGTCTCTACGATCTTGCGACTCAAAGGATTCGTGGTTTATGACTGTGATTCCGCAGCCAGAAGGCTAATGGAGACAGACGGGATCCTGAAAGAGGGGCTTGTCTCCCTACTGGGAAACGGGGTGTATATGCCCGATGGCTCGCTGGACAGGAAGATGATGGCGTCTATTATATTCTCGGATGACAATATAAGAGGTAAAGTCAACAGGCTCGTTCATTCGGCCGTGCGAGAGGATATGGAACGGGTTTCGGAAAGGAACGGTCTCATCTTCGTGGAGACAGCTATTCCTGTTACTTCGGGGATAGACAAGATGGCATTCTCCGTGTGGATGATAGATGCGCCTGAACGGTTGCGTCTTGAAAGGGCATGCGGCCGGGACAATGTCCCAGCCGAATCCGTGATAGCCAGGATGCGATCGCAGAGGGAGGAATTTTCCGGTCTTCCCGCGTCAAGGACCGTCAGAATAATCAATGACGGGGAGACTCCGCTGCTACCTGTGATAGACAGACTGATAGAAAATCTAATTAACTAACCGCATATATTTTTACTGTAATGTTACGCGAAATATTATCAATTACCGGTAAACCCGGATTATACAGAATAATCAGCCATTCCGCAAACCGTATCATCGTGGAGGATCTCGTATCGAAGAAGAGATCTCCGGTTTCGGCACGCGACAAAGTTGTGTCTCTCGGAGACATAGCCATGTATACAGACGGGGATGACAAGCCGCTCGGGGAAATACTTGATCTTCTCTTTGCCTCGCAGCAAGGTGGTCAGGTGGATCTGAAATCTATCGCGGACAATTCGGCTCTTTCAGAAGCTTTCGCAAGGATTCTGCCGAACTATGACCGCGACAGGGTATATCCTACGGATATCAAAAAACTCTTCACCTGGTACAACATACTTGTCAATGCGGGAATCTCGGAGTTTGCCCGCAAGGATAAGGATGAACAGGAGAAAGAGGAATAAAATTTTAAAATTTACGGTATGATGTATTGAAGACAGTTTGCCGTATCTTTTTTACATACACCGGTGAGCCTGATTCCCTGAATGAGTAAGTTGAGGGAAAGTTTCACTGAAAGTCAATCTGGCAGGAGATAAACTCTGGCAATAGGCGTTTATCTCCTGCCCGGTTTTTTGATAATAACGGGAATAGATATGATCATTCGATTAGCGAACCAAACGTTCACAGGGATGTTTTATCCGTAGAAGAGACTATGTAAGTTCAATCATCAGATAAATTAAAACGGTATATTATGAAATTCACTCAACCTCGTCTTCCCTATGCCCCGGATGCGTTAGCTCCGGTTATTTCCCAGACCACAGTGGAATATCATTACGGAAAGCATGAGAAAACCTATATCGATACGCTCAACACTCTCATAGAGGGCACAGAGTATCAAGAGATGCCGCTGGAGGAAATAATTCTGAGAAGCGACGGTAAACTCTACAACAATGCCGCTCAGGCATGGAACCATATTTTCTATTTTTTCCAGTTCTCGCCAGACGGTCTGAAAGAGCCGGACGGATTGCTTCGGACCCGCATTGAAGAGCAGTTCGGATCGGTGGATGAGTTCAAGAAAAAATTTGAAGAGGCCGGAGCGACATTGTTCGGCTCCGGATGGGTATGGCTTTCGGAAGACAATAATGGACAATTGGTTATAACACAAGGGGGAAATGCTTCCAATCCTCTTACGCAAGGATTGCGTCCGCTGTTGACGTTTGACGTATGGGAGCATGCCTACTATCTCGATTATCAGAACAGGCGTGCTGATTATCTTCACCGTCTGTGGGACATCGTGGACTGGGATGTGATAGGGATGCGTTTCAGCTGATATCCCATCCATATAGGCGTTCCCTGGAAAATGCTGATCCGGCATAGGACCCACGTTCAAGTGGACGTCCTATGCCGGATCTGTGGATAAGAACCTATAAGTTATTTCACGGCATGAATGGCGCCGAGAATAACTTCGCTTACTGTAGGATGACCGAATATGATCTGGCGCATTTCGCTCAGGGTGGTGTTGCGGTTCATCAGATCAGCACACTGCTGGGCGAGATCCGCGGCCTGGACGCCCATGATATGGGCACCGAGCAGCAATCCGTCTTCTTTACGGAATATCAGCTTGCACAGACCGTCCGGTTCCCCGAGGCTGAGAGCCTTGCCGTTTGCTCTGAAGAAGCTTTGGCCGGTCATGATTTCAATAGACTGACTCTTGCATTGCTCTTCGGTAAGGCCTGCCATGCCGCATTCAGGCACGGTGAATACAGCCGAAGGAACGATGTCGAAACGGATGCCATCCTCTTTCCCCTGGATTGCATTAAGGGCGCGTTCACCCTGGAATGAGGCGACATGCGCGAGCATCATACGCGCATTGACATCTCCAATAGCGTAAATGTGGGGGATACTGGTGCGCATCGAGTCGTCTACGGAGATACCGCGCGGTGAGAAATCAACTCCGGCGGCCTCAAGATTGAGCCCATCCACACGCGGTGCGCGGCCTACGGCCATGAGAAGATCCGTGCTGACCACGGTTTCCTCCTTGCCCTTGCATTCGTAGGTAACGGAGATCTCATAGTCTGAGTTCTGTTCAATCTTTTTCGCAGCCGCCGATGTGATTATCTTGATTCCTTTCTTTGTCAGAGTCTGCTTCAGTCGCTTGGCGATATCGGAGTCGAACGGAGGGAGAATCTGCTTCATGAATTCGATCACGGTAACCTGTGAGCCGAACGATGCGAAAATATTGGCAAACTCCATGCCGATCACGCCGCCGCCTATGATGGTGAGCGATTCGGGGACGTAGTCGATGGCAAGAATGCGTGTGGAGTCCATCACACAAGGGAGGTCATGTCCCGGGATAGGGAGGGATTTGGACACACTGCCTGTCGCTATTATGATATGATCGGCAGTATATTCCTCTCCGGCAGCCACCACAGTATGCTGGTCCTTGAAAGAAGCCATTGCCTCGACCACATTTACCTTGGCGCTCTTGAGCAATGAGGCGATGCCTGTGCGGAGAGTGTCTGTAACCTCATTCTTGCGGGCGATGACTTTGTTATAGTCAAGGGTAAATGTAAAGTCATCTATGCCGAATTTGTCGGCTTCCTTGAACTGGGCTACAGCCTCAGCGTTGCGGCAGAGACATTTTGTCGGGATGCATCCCTCGTTGAGGCATGTGCCTCCGAGGCGGTCGCCGTTGAAGAGCGTAACGCTCATTCCCCGGCGTGCGGCGGAGAGGGCGGTTTCGTATCCGCCCGGTCCGGCGCCTATGATTATAAGATCACTGTGCATGGGGATATATCTCAAGCTTCAGTATCGGCTTTGAGAGCCTTGTAGGTGAGAATCGGTTTTTTTGCAGCTCCTGTCTCGTCGAGATGGCGCACAGCCGTGGTGAGCGGAGCGTCTTTCACAGCATCGGGGTTCTCGCGTGCCTCTTTCGCCACCTTGTGAAGAACGTCGATGAACTCGTCCAGAGTCTCGAGGCTTTCTGTCTCGGTCGGTTCGATCATCATTGATTCGTGGAAAAGAAGCGGGAAGTAGATTGTGGGTGCGTGGAAGCCGTAGTCAAGCAGACGCTTGGCAACGTTGAGGGTGGTTACGCCGGTTGACTTGTCTTTGAGTCCGTCGAACACAAACTCATGCTTGCATACACCTTCGATCGGAAGCAGATAGTCGTCCTTGAGATTCTCCTTGATATAGTTGGCATTGAGGGTAGCCATCGGGCCGACGTTGCGTATGCCTTTCTTACCCAAGGAAAGAATATAGGCATAGGCTTTCATCATCACGCCGAAGTTGCCAAGGAATGTGCTGACAGATCCGAGGCTTTCATCGTCGAATTCCACATGGAAACGGCCATCTTCCGTCTTGCATACGCGGGGATTCGGCAGGAACTGGCGCAGATGCTCAGCCACGCCGACAGGACCTGAACCCGGGCCGCCGCCACCGTGAGGAGTGGAGAAAGTCTTGTGCAGGTTGATATGCATGATGTCGAAGCCCATGTCGCCGGGACGCACTTTGCCGAGCATCGGGTTGAGGTTGGCTCCGTCGTAATAGAGCAGACCGCCGGCTTCGTGTACGAGCTTGGCGATGTCGAGGATTTCGGTCTCGAACATGCCGAGTGTGTTGGGGTTGGTCATCATTATGCCCGCGATCGTGTCGTCGAGAAGCGGTTTGAGGTCTTCAATGTCGATCGAACCGTTCGGACGGGATTTCACTTCTACCACCTCGAGGCCGGCCACCATCGCCGATGCGGGATTGGTGCCGTGGGCGGAATCCGGCACGATTACTTTAGTGCGTTTGCTGTCTCCGCGAGATTCATGATAACGGCGCATAACCATCAGGCCGGTAAGCTCGCCATGTGCCCCTGCGTATGGGTTGAGGGTGAATTCAGCCAGGCCTGCCAGTGATGAGAGCGCGTGCTGGAGATTGTAATACAGCTCGAGGGCGCCCTGTGCGGTGTCGGGATCCTGAAGAGGGTGGATAGCCGCGAACTGGGGCATCATTGCAACCTCCTCGTTGATCTTGGGATTGTATTTCATCGTGCAGCTTCCGAGAGGATAGAAGCCTGTGTCCACACCGAAGTTCTTGTTGGAGAGATTTGTATAGTGGCGCACCACGTCGAGTTCGCTGACCTCGGGAAGATCGAGCGGTTCGTTTCGGAGAAGTCCGGCGGGAATTTCCTTCATTCCGTCGGTCTCGAAGCGGTCGGCGGGAAGTTCGTAGCCCTTGCGGCCGGGGCGCGAAAGTTCAAATATGAGTTTATCGTAATGTTTCATTTCTGTGTCCTCCTTCATTTAGCTGCTATGATGGTTTCGACGAGTGCATCGATCTCCTCGCGGGTACGTTTTTCTGTAACTGCGAATTCAACGAGTCCCTTTTCCGGAGTGAGCGGTCCCATGATTCCTTTCTCAAGAAGAGCTTTGTTGACTTTGTCCATGTCGATCTCCGTGCGCAAAGTGAATTCCTTGAGGAATGGTTTCCCGGGGAATGCCGGCTGGAAGAGACCGGTCGCGATGAGCCGGTTGTAGAGATAGTGGGCTCCGTCGCAGCTGAGAGTGTTGACTTCCTTGAGACCCTGTTTGCCCATCAAGGCAAGATAGATCGTGGCATAGAGTGCCATCAGACTCTGGTTGGAGCAAATGTTGGAAGTGGCTTTCTCACGACGTATGTGCTGTTCGCGTGCCTGAAGGGTCAGGACATATCCGCGCTTGCCGTCGATGTCTTTGGTTGCGCCAACCACACGTCCCGGCATTTTGCGGAGCATTGTCTTTGAGCAGGACATGTAGCCGAGATACGGACCGCCGAATTGAAGTGGCATACCAAGTGTCTGACCGTCGCCACATGCTATGTCCGCACCCCATTCTGCCGGAGTGCGCAGCACAGCGAGCGCGGAGGGATCCGCGTTGATTGCGAGGAATCCTTTGAGAGCATGGATTCTGTCGGCAAAGCCTGTGAAGTCTTCCACAATGCCCCATCTGTTCGGGCAGGGGACAATGACTCCTGCCACATCGCCTGCTTCCATCTCTTTCAGGATTGCTTCCTGATCGCTCACACCGTCTTTGGCGGGAACCACTGTAACGGTGATGCCGTGGTATTTGGCGTATGTCTTGACGACGCGGATCACGGCCTCTGTCAGAGTCTCGGAGAGGATCACGCGGTTGCGTTTGCGCACTGATGCCACCATCATGAACATCGCTTCAGCTGTGGCTGTCGCTCCGTCGTACATGGATGCGTTTGTCGCCTCCATGCCTGTCAGCTCGCTGATCATGCTCTGGTATTCGAAGATATACTGGAGCGTACCCTGTGAGATTTCAGGCTGGTAGGGGGTGTAGGCTGTGTAGAATTCGCTGCGTTGCAGAAGATGTGCGACAGCAGCAGGGCTGTAGTGGTCGTAGGCTCCGCCGCCGGCAAAGACTGTCAGAGCCTGGTTTTTCTTGCCGAGTTCCTCGAAATGCTTGCGGAGTTCGATTTCGGTCATAGCCTCGGGAATGTCGTATTCCTCACGGAAGATAACTTCCTCCGGAACGTCGCTGTAGAGGTCGTCGACGCTGCTGACTCCGATCTTGTCGAGCATCTTTTTGATGTCGGCCTCTGTATGAGGGATGAATTTATTGCTCATGATTGGGATCTTGTTCCTCTTTGCAGAAAACAGGTCTGCCGAGGATTTGTGGTATATTGATGTGTTTGTCCGAAGAGAGAAGGCGCGTAGCCTGTCGCCGCGGCCGGAGGTCTGTTCCCGGACAGCGGCGGCATTACGCGCCTTGTTAGCTATTGTAGGGTGGAAGATTACTCTTCACAGATTTTAGCGTATGCTGCTGCGTCGAGAAGGTCGTCAATATCTGCAGCGTCATTGATCTTGACCTTCATGATCCAGTTTGCGAACGCATCCTGATTGACCAGGCCGGGCTCGTCTTCGAGAGCCTCGTTGATTTCGACTACCTCGCCGCTGATGGGTGAAATGAGGTCGCTGGCAGCTTTCACTGACTCTACAGCGCCGAATTCTTCACCTTTTGTAACTTCGTCGCCCACTTCAGGCATGTCGACGTAAACGATGTCGCCGAGAGCATGCTGGGCATAGTCAGTGATGCCTACGGTGGCGATGTCGCCTTCGAGTTTTACCCATTCGTGGGAATCCGCATAGCGGATGTCGTCTAAAATCTTGCTCATGATATCTGATTCGTGTTGAATTTATGTTGTTGTTCTTATTTCTTGTAGTTTTTCTCGTAGAAACGTTTCTTGACCACTTTGCCGGGGAAAGTCTTCTTGCGTATGCGGATCTCCACGGGAGTGCCGAGCTTATCGTAGGGCTTCTCTACCATGGCCATGGCGACGCTTTTGCCGGTGGAGATTGATTTGTAGCCGGTGGTTACCTCGCCGATCTGGCGGCCGTCGGCCTCAACAGGATAGCCGTGGCGGGGCACAGCGGTTCCCTCAAGCTCGATGCCGATGATGCGGCGTTTCACTCCCTCGGCCTTTTGTTTGGCGAGAGCTTCCTTGCCGATGAATTCGGGCTTGTCGAGCTTGACAAACATGCTGAGGCTTGCTTCAATCGGAGTGATGGTGTCGCTGAGTTCGTCGCCGTAGAGGGGAAGTCCCACTTCAAAGCGGAGAGTGTCGCGGCATCCGAGACCGCACGGCTGAACACCGGCTTCCATCAGTTTGTCCCATACCTTGATGATATATTCGTGGGATCCGTAGATCTCGAAGCCGTCTTCGCCGGTGTATCCGGTGCGGCTCACGATGATCTCTTCGCCGTCGATGTCGAATGTCTGGAAGTTATAGAACGGGATGTCCTTTACTGAAAGTCCGAGAACTTTCTCCACTGTAGCTTCTGCCTGGGGACCCTGGATGGCCACTTCTCCGTAGCGGGGGCTTTCGTCGGTAACGACGCAGTTGAATCCTTCGGCATTGCGCTTGATCCATTCCACGTCTTTGTCTATGTTGGCCGCGTTGATTACGAGGAAATACTCTTCATCGTTGACTTTATAGACAAGCAGGTCGTCTACAGTGCCGCCGTTCTCATAGCACATCATTCCATAGAAGATCTGTCCGTCGGGAGCGCCGGTTACGTCGTTGACAAATATATGGCTTACAAACTTATATGCTTCAGGACCTTTCACACGCACTTCGCCCATGTGGCTGACGTCGAACACACCTACATCCTGACGGACTGCATTGTGTTCCTCTGTGATTCCTTTGTACTGGATTGGCATGTCGAATCCGCCGAAAGGCGACATGAGTGCGCCAAGTTTCACATGACGGTCATGAAGACATGTTTTAATGAGTTTTTCTTCCATTATTATAGTTGTTATTCTGTTTTAGGTCTTTTTGAACGCCAATCGTCTGTTTAGACGACGATTGAAATTATTGCTGGGACTGCCTTCCAGGAAATATCGCCCAAAGTTAGTGATAACTGCGAAATTACGCAAATAAAACGATTGTAAATTTAGGGCTTGTTTAATAATAAATGTGAATTCCCCGGGCATCTTTTGTCTTTCGGCTCAGTCACATAGCCCGCTATGCTCCATCGCCTCAAGACAAAATCTCCCTCAGGCTTTTTGACCGGAATGTTGACATTTATTTTTAAACACTCTCTTAGGGGACAGCCTTAAGTCAGAGTGTGGATGGTCAGACTTTCACGAGTTCGTAGTCGCGTGATCCTATGCCGATCGCTACTGCATGGTCGAGTCCAGCTTCCCAATCTGTGTTCGGGTGCATGATGTGGAACTTGTCCTTCCCGCAGAGCGTGTCGTTTTTGTGGTTGTCGTGGAGACGGTTGTCGGTGGGAAGTGCCGGAGCTGCCTTTACAAGGTCGACACACGCCTGGTCGAGTGCCACAGGGTCTGTGGACGCAAGAATCCCGAGGTCGGGAACCACAGCTGCGTCATTGTGGTTCCAGCAGTCGCATTCTGGCGAGACGTTCATGATGAAGCTTATGTGGAAGTTCGGTTTACCTTTGAGTACGGCTTTTGTGTATTCGGCGATCTTATAGTTGAGGCGCTCCGATGTGTCCCAGTCGGCAAGAACTGCTCCGTCAAACTGACACAGAGCGACACATTGTCCGCATCCTACACACTTATCATAGTCGATCACGGCCTTGCGGGTCTGGTCGAGTGTGATGGCTGAATGTGCGCAGTGAGCCACACATACGCCGCATCCTACACAATGGTCTCTGTCTATTTTCGGCTGTGAGTTGCTATGGAGTTCGAGTTTACCGGCCACGCTGGCCGCTCCCATACCGAGATTCTTGAGCGCCCCTCCGAAACCGGCCTGCTCATGTCCCTTGAAATGGGTCATGGAAATTATTATGTCCGCATTCGCGACTGCCGCACCGATTTTAGGCGCCTTGCAGTATTGACCGTCGATCGGCACCTCGACATATTCCGTGCCTTTAAGGCCGTCCGCGATGATTACATTGCATCCTGCTGAAAGGGGGTTGAAACCGTTTTCAGTGGCACTCTGCAGATGATCCACTGCATTTGCCCTCCGGCCGGAATAGAGTGTGTTGGCATCGGTGAGGAACGGTTTGGCACCGGCCTGCCGGAGGATTGATGCTATGCGGGCGGCAAAGTTAGGCCTTATGTATGCGAGGTTTCCGGGCTCGCCAAAATGAATTTTTATGGCGGCGAAGTTCCCGTTGAGTGGAAGATCGAGGATTCCGGCACGTTTCACGAGCCGTTCGAGCTTGTCGAGCAGACTGGCATGGGGGTTGGTGCGCAGATCTGTGAAGAAAACTTGTGATTTCGACATTTGTAAGATTCGTTTAGAGTAGATCGGATGCAAAAATAGGAAAATTTCCGCGAAAAATCAAAGATGGTGGACGGTATTCGTGAAAAAGTCGTAAATTTGCAATTTCTGAGAACGTTATTGTAAGAAAACAACTGCATGAAGCATACATTATATGTGGCACGCAGACTCTCGCTGTCTTCGGGAGGGAAGCGTGTGTCGCCGGCCGTCGGGGTAGCCACGGCGGCGGTAGCCCTTTCGGTGGCTGTTATGTTGGCCGCCATTGCGGTGGTGGGAGGTTTCAAACGTGAGATTCAAGACAAAGTGATCGGGTTTAACTCACACCTTACCATATCAGCGGCCTCCGGGGAAAGTGATAATCTTGTTTCGTTAAGTCCGTCCCTTCGCCGTATTCTTGACGAAACTCCATTTGTTACATCTTATTCCCTTGAGGCGGCAATGCCTGCCATACTTAAAACGCCTACGGATTTCAAGGGCGTGTATTTCAAAGCTCTCGATGGGGAAAGCGGACGCAGTTTTATAGAGAGAAATCTTGAATCGGGCACTGTGCCAGATTTCTCGCAGGAAAGCGCGTCGGTGGAGAATCCCCGGCTTTTAGTTTCGGCTGTGGCTGCGCGGGAACTCGGCCTGAAGACGGGGGAGAAAGTGGATGTTTATTTCATATCCGAGGGGGTGAAAGTCAGGAGGATGATTATCTCAGGTATATTCAATTCTCATTTCGAGGCTTACGACAATATATATATATACGGCTCCAAGTCGCTGATCGACGAGCTTGCCGGGCTTGCCAGCGAGAAGGGCACGGCTCTTCATGTGTCCACGGATAGTTTTGAGCGGGTGGATGCCTATGCCGACAGTCTCTCAGGGCGGCTCGACAGGGCGTTCATTCAGGGAGAGATCTATAAACCTTATAAAGTGGAGACAGCCAGAGAGAGAGGGCGCAACTATTTCAGCTGGCTTGCTCTGCTCGATACAAATGTCATTGTGGTTCTTGTGCTAATGACTCTCGTGGGCTGCATTACCCTTATCTCAGGCCTGCTGATAATAATACTTGACAAAATATCTTTCATAGGAGTGATGAAGGCTCTCGGGGCGGCAGACGGCTGGCTGAGAAATGTTTTCATCTATGTGTCGCTGCGTGTTGCCGTTGTCGGAATGCTCGTGGGCAATATTCTGATGTTGGGGCTGTTATGGATTCAGGAACGTTACCATCTGATCCCGCTTGACGCAGACAGCTATTACATAGATTTTGTTCCGGTCGAGATATCATTGTGGCCGGTGGTGGCGCTCAATGCCGGAGTGGTGTTGATAATATGGTTGTCGTTGATATTACCGTCGCAGTTTGTCGCAAAAATCTCACCCTCGACCACGATGCGCTACCAGTGAGCCGAATGTGTGTTGGGTTCCCGCCGAGAGTGACGGAATTATGAAATATTTGTTCATGTCGGAGAAAATGGTTAACTTTGCGTTTTAACCAAAGCCTGTTTTGCTTTTGCACAACAGATTTTCGTACCAGACGGATTCCGATAGGCGTTGTCAGGATAATAGAACCTTATCTTCATCTGAGACGTTTGGTTTCTATAGGAATTATATTTAGATTATAAGAATACGCACTGCGTCTGCCGTTTTAATTTAAGGTAAGGCAAAGTGGTAGCCGAGTCATCCGGACAGAAGTCCGTCAAACGACAAGGTAAATAAGATTGTATGATTAATGCAAGCTAACAATTCAGGAATAAGCATGCTTTTCGAGACCTCATGGGAAGTATGCAATAAAGTCGGTGGAATATACACCGTGTTGTCGACCAAAGCAAAAGAACTGCATAAGGAGTTCGGAGATCGTCTTGTGTTTATTGGTCCGGATATATGGACAGATGAGAATCCGTCTCCTGTATTCATAGAGCGCAAGACACTGCTCAAGAACGCGTCGTCAAAGCTGAATCTTCCTCTCGGTATAAAGATCAGGGTAGGGCGATGGAACATTCCCGGATCTCCGGCCGTGGTGCTGGTGAAGTTTCATGGGGTGTTCGCCGTACTCAATGATTTTTATGGAGATATATGGAAATGTTTCGGCGTGGATTCCCTTCATGCCTACGGGGACTATGACGAATCGTGCGCTTTCGGAATAGCATCGGCGATTGTGATAGATGCAATTTGCACACACATGAAGGCGGATCCTTCGGGTGTGGTAGCTCATTTTGACGAATGGACCACGGGAATGGGATTGCTGCAATTGAAACGTATGCGTCCGGATGCCGCCACAGTGTTCACCACTCATGCCACGTCCATCGGGCGCAGTATATGCGGTAACGGCAAACCACTTTACGATTACTTCACAGGGTACGATGGAGACCAGATGGCAAGAGAGTTGAACATGGAGTCGAAGCATTCTCTTGAAAAACGGGCTGCGGCGGAAGCTGATTGCTTCACTACGGTCAGCGATGTTACGGCCCGTGAATGCCGTCAGCTTCTCGGAATATCACCGGCTGTGGTAACACCCAACGGATTCGAGCCGAATTTTGTGCCTGGAGACAAGGCCTGTAAGATCCAGCGTGAAAAAGGGAGAACACGTCTGCTCGAGATCGCCTCAGCGCTTTCCGGTCGTAGATGGAATGACGATTCATTTATAATGGCTACCTCAGGACGGAACGAATACCGCAACAAGGGCATTGATCTTTATCTGGATGCAGTAGACAGGCTCCGCCATGAAAATCCAGCCAGAGACATTCTCGCTCTTGTGCTTGTGCCGGCATGGGTCAGCGAACCTTCGGGAGATCTTATGTTCGCTCTCAACGGGAATCTTGAATCATTGCCGCAGCCGGGCTGGACTACACATCGGTTGAACAATGAAGACACCGATCCGGTTTCATGCAGGCTTCGCCGGATGGAAGCGGAAGAGGGCAGCGGGAAAGTGAAGGCGATATTCATACCCTGTTATCTCGACGGGCATGACGGGATTGTCAACATATCATATTATGATCTGCTTCCTGCCCTCGATCTCACCGTGTTCCCATCCTACTATGAACCCTGGGGATACACTCCGCTTGAAAGCATAGCTTTCGGAGTGCCGACTGTGAGCAGCGACAAAGCTGGATTCGGACAATGGGTGCTGTCGAATTTCGGCAGCGGCTCCAGCTCAGGTGTGGATGTGATAGCGCGTACAGACAGCAACTATCATGAGGATGTGGATTTGCTTGCGGGAATCATGAGGCGCCACGCGGAAATGAAACCCGAAGAAACCGTCGCGCTGCGCAACGCAGCTTTACAGACATCCAAGTCGGCAGACTGGAAATTCTTCATTGAGAAATATTACGAAGCTTACACGATTGCCTTGTCAGCCAGAGACAAGCGTGAAAGCCTCGACAAACATGAAAATAATAAATAAACTTACAGTTAGATATATGAAACTTCAAGTCAGCAATGCAAATCAGCCTACATGGCGAAACATAACCGTAAGAGCTGAGCTTCCCAAAGAACTCAAGCCGCTTGAGGAGATGTCGAAAAACCTGTGGTGGGTCTGGAACAGCGAGGGAAAATCTCTTTTCCGTGATCTCGACGAGACCCTGTGGCGCAAGGTGGGGGAGAATCCTGTGATGCTTCTCCAGCAGATATCATCCGAGAGGTTGAAGGAGATTCTTGCAGACGAACAACTTCTTGAGAGAGTACACGGAGTATACTCTTCGTTCAAGGATTATATGAGGCAGCCTATGCGCTCCGACATCCCTTCGGTTGCTTATTTCTCGATGGAATACGGACTGTGCAATTGCCTTAAGATATATTCCGGCGGTCTCGGTGTGCTTGCAGGAGACTATATCAAGCAGGCCTCGGACAGCCGGGTAAACATGACAGCTGTCGGATTTCTATATCGTTTCGGATATTTCTCGCAGTCCCTGTCGATGGACGGCCAGCAGATAGCCAACTATGAGCCTCAGAATTTCGACCGGTTGCCGATTGAGCAGGTGATGGGCGAGGATGGCCAGCCGATGGTACTCGAAGTGCCTTATCCCGGCAGAATTATCTACGCTCACGTGTGGAGGGTAAATGTAGGGCGTATGAAGCTCTATCTTCTTGACACGGACTTTGACATGAATTCAGAGTTTGACCGTCAGATCACCCACAAGCTTTACGGCGGCGACTGGGAAAACCGCATAAAACAGGAATACATGCTCGGCATAGGTGGAGTCCTCATGCTGGATAAGCTTGGAATTCACACAGACATATACCATGCGAATGAAGGACATGCGGCGTTGATGAATCTCCAGAGGCTTGTGGACTATGTGCAGAAAGACCGGCTTCCGTTCAATGTGGCGCTTGAAGTGGTGCGCGCATCATCGCTTTATACTGTCCACACACCGGTTCCGGCGGGACACGATTATTTCGAGGAGTCTCTTTTCGGAAAATACCTCGGAGAGTATCCGGCCAAACTCGGCATCTCATGGAGCGACCTGATGAACATGGGACGCGAGAATCCCGATACAAACGAGCGTTTCTCGATGAGCGTGTTCGCTCTCAACACATGCCAGGAGGCCAACGGAGTCAGCTGGCTTCACGGTGAGGTGTCCAAAAAGATGTTTGCAGGGGTCTGGAAAGGTTATGCTCCGGAAGAATCACATGTCGGTTATGTAACCAATGGCGTTCACATGCCCACATGGGCAGCTTCAGAATGGAAGCAGTTCTATCTTGACAACCTTGGTCCGGAAGTGTTCGAGAATCAGAGCGATCCCGAGGCGTGGAAAGGAATATTCAACGTTTCAGATGATTCCATCTGGCAGATGCGCACGCTCCTCAAACACAAGTTCATCAATTTTGTCAAGCGGGATTTCAAAGAGAAATGGCTCAAGAACCAGGGCGATCCCACTAGTGTGATGAAGATTGTCGATAAGATAAACCCCGACGCTCTCATTATAGGATTTGCCCGCCGGTTCGCCACCTACAAGCGTGCCCATCTGTTGTTTACAGATCTCGACCGTCTGGCTAAGATTGTCAACAACGAGCAGTTTCCCGTGCAGTTTGTCTTCTCAGGCAAAGCCCACCCCGCCGACGGAGCCGGACAGGGGCTGATCAAGCGCATAGTCGAGATCTCGAAGATGCCTCAGTTCCTCGGCAAGATCATTTTCCTTGAGGATTACAATATGATAGTGGCCAAGCGTCTGGTAACAGGTGTCGATATATGGCTCAACACCCCGACCCGTCCGCTTGAGGCTTCGGGCACATCAGGAGAAAAAGCCGAGATGAACGGAGTGTTGAATTTCTCCGTCCTCGACGGATGGTGGTATGAAGGCTACCGCTTCGACGAACAGGCAGGATGGGCGCTTACCGATAAACGTACATTTACCGATCAGAGCCAGCAGGACAAACTGGATGCCGCCACCATCTACTCGATGCTTGAGAATGAGATAATCCCTCTCTATTTTGCCAAGAACTCCAAAGGCTATAGCCCGGAATGGATCCAGTATATCAAGCGTTCGATCGGGCATATAGCGCCTCATTTCACAATGAAGCGCCAGCTCGACGACTACATCGCAAGGTTTTATCGACCCGAGGCAAAACGTGCCAGGAAACTTGAGGAGCATGATTTCGCCAAGGCGCGTGAGATTGTGGCTTGGAAAGAGGAAGTGGCCGGAAAATGGGATCAGGTTCAGATTCTTTCAAGCAAGTTCAATGACGGCGCACTTGCCAATCAGCCCAGAACCGGCACCCCCTTCGAGGCTCAATGCGTGATAGACACCAAAGGTCTCGGCGATGCGGTCGGGGTCGAGATTGTGGTCTTCCGGGAACAGGACGGCGAGAGCAAGTTTGTAGACCGCTATCCTATGAAGGTCGTCGCGCGCGATGGTAATGTCCTCACATACGAGCGTAAGGACAAGCTGACCGAGGCCGGAATCTTCAACTTTGCTTTCAGAATGTATCCGGACAATAAGGAATTGCCCCACAGACAGGATTTCGCCTATGTGCGTTGGTTCTGATCGAAGCTTGTGAGGCTTGGTTTTGTTTTAAACAAGCTATTGATTAATCGGGGGTTCCGTTGCCAGTCAGGCAAAGGAACCCCCGATTTGTTACTCTGGTTTTGAATTATGAACAATATTTTGTAATTTTGCAAAAACAATTTTTGTTCAGAAATCCAATATCAGACTATGAATACAAACTCCGACAAACGAATACTCCTTTCAGCAGAAATTCCGGAAATGCCGAAGTTTCAGGAGGGAATACGCCGCGCCCCGGACCGTGGCTACACATTGACCCCGGAAAAGACTATAACAGCTTTGAAAAACGCTCTCCGCTATCTTCCGGAGGAGATCCACGAGAAAGTGGCTCCTGAATTTCTTGAGGAGCTTCGCACCCGTGGCCGTATCTATGGCTACCGTTGGCGTCCGGAAGGCGACCTGAAGGCTAAGCCCATTGATGAGTATAAGGGCAGATGTCTGGCAGGCAAGGCATTCCAGGTGATGATCGATAACAACCTGTGTTTTGACATAGCGCTCTATCCATACGAACTCGTTACTTATGGCGAGACAGGGCAGGTCTGCCAGAACTGGCTCCAGTACCGCCTGATAAAGAAATATCTCGAGGAGATGACCGATGAGCAGACGCTCGTCGTTGAATCCGGCCATCCGCTCGGTCTCTTCCCGTCGCGCAAGGATGCGCCGAGGGTGATAATAACCAATGCCATGATGGTGGGCATGTTCGACAACCTGCATGATTGGCATGAGGCAATGCAGATGGGTGTGGCCAATTACGGTCAGATGACAGCCGGTGGCTGGATGTATATCGGCCCTCAGGGAATCGTACACGGCACATTCAACACACTTTTGAATGCAGGCCGCATGAAGCTCGGTGTCGCACAGGACGGTGATCTTGCCGGCCATCTTTTTGTCAGCTCCGGACTCGGAGGAATGAGCGGTGCCCAGCCCAAAGCGGCCGAGATCGCAGGTGCGGCGGCCATCATAGCTGAAGTGGACGCATCGAGAATCGAAACCCGCCGCAGCCAGGGATGGGTGCAGGAGGTTACTTCCGATATAGCCGAAGCTTTCCGCCTCGCAGAGAAGGCGATGGAGGAACGCAAGCCAATCTCGATTGCATATCATGGAAATGTGGTCGATCTTCTCGAGTATGCAGTGGCAAACGGCATCAAGATCGAACTTCTTTCTGACCAGACATCATGTCATGCAGTTTATGAAGGTGGCTATTGCCCTGCCGGCGTCTCTTTTGAAGAGCGCACCCGGCTTCTCCACGACGATCCCGAGAAGTTCCGCGAACTCGTCGACGAGTCTCTGCGTCGCCATTTCAATGCGATCAAGTCGTTGACAGCTAACGGCACATATTTCTTCGACTACGGCAACTCATTCATGAAAGCCATCTATGATGCAGGAGTCAAGGAGATCTCCCGCAACGGAATCGACGAGAAAGATGGATTCATCTGGCCGTCGTATGTGGAGGATATAATGGGGCCGATGCTGTTTGACTATGGCTATGGACCATTCCGTTGGGTATGTCTCTCCGGAAAACATGAGGATCTTGTCAAGACCGACCGTGCGGCAATGGAGTGCATTGATCCCAACAGAAGAGGTCAGGACAGGGATAACTATAACTGGATCCGCGACGCCGAGAAAAATGCGCTCGTGGTAGGTACGGAGGCGCGTATTCTGTATCAGGATGCTATGGGACGCCTCAAGATAGCACTGAAGTTTAACGAAATGGTACGTAATGGTGAGGTCGGCCCGATCATGCTCGGACGAGATCATCATGATGTCAGCGGCACCGACTCTCCGTTCCGCGAGACATCCAACATCAAGGATGGCTCAAACGTCATGGCCGACATGGCCGTCCAGTGCTTCGCCGGCAACTGCGCCCGCGGCATGAGTCTTGTGGCTCTCCACAATGGCGGAGGTGTAGGCATAGGCAAATCGATCAATGGCGGCTTCGGAATGGTTTGCGATGGATCGGAACGAGTGGATGATATCCTTCGTCAGGCGATGCTTTGGGATGTGATGGGCGGAGTGGCCCGTCGTTCGTGGGCACGCAATGAAAACGCTATGTCCACAGTCAAGGAATGGAACGACACGCAGGCCGGAAACGGTTTTATGATCACCGAACCGTTCATCGCTGATGAAAAATATCTCAATGAGCTGATCAAGAAATAATACAGCCGATGAAAACCGGAAATCTTATCATAGAACATGCCACGGTCGTTACTCCAGTCGGGAGTTCGGCGCGGAAAGGCAGTGATATGTCGGAACTGCTGACAATCAAAGATGCGTGTGTGGTATGCACAGACGGCGTGATAGAATATGTCGGTCCGGCAGACAATCTTCCCCCGGTGGATTTCTCTCTGTTCGACCGGATCGACGCTGGAGGAAAGGCGCTGCTTCCTGGATTTGTTGACAGCCATACCCATCTGATATTCGGCGGATTCCGTCCGGATGAATTCGAATGGCGACTCAAAGGAGACACATACATGTCGATCATGCAGCGTGGCGGAGGCATACAGAGTACGGTCAACGCCACCCGCGCCACATCGGAGGATGAACTCGTCCGGCGCGCGCAATGGTTCATTGACCGTATGAGCGACATGGGTGTGACAACAGTCGAGGCCAAGAGCGGCTACGGACTTGATACGGCTACGGAGGAAAAGATGCTCCGGGCCATACGCCGTCTGGCCGAAAAAACCGATCAGAAACTCCGGATCGTGTCCACATTCCTTGGAGCGCATGCTGTTCCCAAGGAATATGCAGGCCGCACGGATGAATATGTGGATCTTATCATAAGGGAGATGTTGCCCCGCTTCAGGGATCTGACAGACTGCTGCGATATCTTCTGCGAGAAGAATGTATTCGAGATAGAGGAATCCCGCAGGTTGCTCACGGCTGCCAAAGAAATGGGCTACAAGCTGAAGCTGCATGCCGATGAGATAGTGCAGTTAGGCGGCGCGGAACTTGCGGCTGAACTCGGAGCCCTTTCCGCCGACCATCTGTTGCACGTTAGCGATGCCGGGGTGGAATCTATGGCCAAGGCCGGAGTCGTGGCCACGTTGCTGCCGCTCACGGCGTTCACGCTCAAGGAGCCTTATGCGCCGGCTCGTAAGTTCATTGATGCAGGCGGAGCCGTGGCTCTTGCCACGGATCTGAATCCGGGATCATGTTTCAGCGGATCCATCCCCCTGACAATTGCGTTGGCATGCATTTATATGAAAATGTCGATTGAGGAGGTGATCACAGCGTTGACCCTGAATGGAGCAGCCGCTATCGGTCTTGCGGATGAAGTAGGTTCGATCGAGGTCGGCAAGAAAGCAGATTTCGCAATGCTTGAGACAGACAACATCAATATTCTTCCTTATTATGTAGGGATGAATTGTGTCGGCACGGTGATTTCCGGAGGAAGGATTCTTCGTCAAGGCATAAAATAATAGCAAACAACAGTTAATCACATAAAATCTTTATGGAAAAACTTCAAACATACGCAATCGGGTCGTCGGAACTCACATACGATCTGATCGAACGTATACTCAACGACGGCACAAAGCTTGTACTCAGCGATGAAGCTCGTGCGAAAATAACCAAATGCAGAGAGTTCCTCGACCGTAAGACGGACGAGAACACGGTGCCTATATACGGCGTAACAACCGGCTTCGGCTCTCTGTGCAACAAGCACATCTCGCGTGAGGAGCTTTCGACACTTCAGGAGAATCTCGTGAAAAGCCATTCATGCTCGGTTGGAGTGCCTGTCGACAAAACTGTAGTCAAGCTCATGCTGCTGCTCAAGGCTCATGCCCTCTCGATGGGATTCAGCGGCGTGCAGGTGGAGACTGTGGAGAGAATTCTCGATTTTTATAATAACGACATTCTTCCGATGGTCTATGACCGCGGATCTCTCGGAGCATCAGGCGATCTTGCCCCGCTTGCCAATCTTTTCCTCCCTCTGATCGGGGAAGGAGAGGTGTGCTATCAGAACAAGGTGATCAAAGGCAAAGAGGCTCTCAATATATTCGGTTGGAATCCTATAAAGCTCAAATCGAAAGAGGGTCTGGCTCTTCTCAACGGCACGCAGTTTATGAGCGCCAACGGAATCAAGGCGCTTATAGACGGATGGCACATGGTGAATTGCTTCGATCTTTTCGGGGCTATGTCTCTTGAGGCATTCGACGGACGTATCGAGCCGTTCTGGGACTGCATCCAGCAGGTTCGTCCTCATGCCGGTCAGATCGAGACTGGCAAAGTGTTCCGCACGCTTCTTGAGGGCTCTGAGATCATCAAGCGGGAGAAGGCTCATGTGCAGGATCCGTATTCGTTCCGTTGCATTCCTCAGGTGCATGGAGCCGTGAAAGATGCGATGCACCATGTTACGAATGTGCTTCATGTAGAGATCAATTCCGTTACGGACAATCCTACTGTTTTCCCTGACGAGGATCTTGTGGTTAGCGGAGGCAATTTCCATGGAGAACCTCTCGCTCTCGCATTCGATTATATGGGAGTGGCGCTCCACGAGTTGGGCAACATATCCGAACGCCGTGTGGCCCAGTTGATCCTTGGCCTGCGTGGCCTTCCTGAATTCCTCGTGGCTCATCCCGGTCTTAATTCCGGATTCATGATTCCCCAGTATGCCGCGGCCTCGATGGTGAGTCAGAATAAGATGTATGCGTGGCCGGCATCATGCGACAGCATCGTAAGTTCCAACGGACAGGAGGATCTTGTATCGATGGGTGCCAACTCCGCCACAAAGCTCCATAAGATCATTGCCAATCTCAAATACATTGCGGCCATTGAGCTTATGAATGCAGCACAGGGAATAGACTTCCGCAGACCGCTTAAATCATCGCCATACATAGAGACTGTCATGAAAGCATATCGTGAGGCTGTGCCGTTTGTGGACGAGGATGTGGTGATGACAGACTATATCACGGCTACAATGCGATTCCTTGATGGTTTCAATATAGAAATCGAGAAAGCCTGATCAGACTTTAGCTGACTTATAAAGCAGACTGCGCCGTAGGAATGGGATTACGACGCAGCCTGTTTTTATAATTTGTAAGGGATGCTGGCATTTGCACCGGCAGAGCGGCTTGCGCCGCTAATGGGAGATCATGATGGTATATAAATGAAAAAGGACTATCAGAAGATAGTCCTTGAGTAGCCGATCCGGGACTCGAACCCGAGTCTCCACCGTGAGAGGGTGGCGTGCTAACCGCTACACTAATCGGCCATTGCGGTGTGTCATTCTCTGTTTGACGGTGCAAAGTTAGGCATTATTCCTGTACTGGCCAAATTTTTCGACTGTTTTTTTATAAAATATTTTGTCCATGAATTGATGGTGTGTGTTAAGTTGCTTGTTGTTAGTGATATACTGGTATATGGGTAGATGATATATCCGTAGATTCCTGATGCTTCGATCCGGATAAAATGCATTTTTGCTCGTTTCGATAGAAATTAGTAACTTTGCAGACAGTCTTGGCCTTGTGAAAACAAGCGTCGGGGCAACAAGAAAAGCAAATATGACGTCATGTTCCGACATAAGTTATTTTCATTGATTATCGCAGCCTCTGTTGCGGCTCCGGCGTTTGGTCAGAACTCATTTCCTGTGGTGAGTCTGCAAGGGAAACCATATTACTATTATGAAGTTAAGAAAGGCGATTCCTTGTATGGCATAGCCAAGGCAAACGGATGGGACGAAACAGTTTTGAAAGAACTCAATCCAGTTGTCGCTCTTGAACTGAAGAAAGGTGCGCGTCTGTATTATCCGGTGCAGACGTCGGCTGAGATTTTGCCCGATGCGCCGGCGGAGCAGGAAACAGGTGCCGTCTCAGGATCGAGCAAGGCGGTCAGTCATAAGGTGGAGAAAGGGGAGACGGTATATTCGATCGCGAGATCCTATGGAGTGTCTACAGATCTGATATACTATCAGAATCCGGCGGCGCGCTCCGGCATCAAGGCTGGAGATGTGTTGAAGATCAATCCTGACGACAAGACAGTGGAGATTGTTCTTTATACTGTTGCATCTGGCGACACACCCTATAGCGTGGCAAAGAAATTCAATTGCGCTGTAGAGGATATATACCGGGAAAATCCAGGAGTGAACGACCGAAATTTCAAAGCCGGTTCCACAGTAAGAGTGGCATCCAATTCCAATGTGTCGAGGATCAAAAAGGAACAGGTAACGGAGAAGAAACTTGATAGTTTCATGTCATATAAAGTCGGCTCCGGCGAGTCGTGGAACGGCATAGCCCGTAAATTCGGTGTGGAAGCCGAATCGCTGCGGCAGCTTAATGCTGATGTGGAATTGAAGAAAGGAGCGCTGATTTCTGTACCCAAATACGAAAATGTGGAGGTTACAAGAGAGTATGTGGCTCAGGATCCAAGGGAGAAAACGTCGGAGGGGAGAATGGAGATTTTTGAAGATGTGCAGTCGAGCCTCATGCTTACCCCGGGAAAGGTGAAGGTCGCTCTTTTGCTTGCAGAGCCTGCGGGAAAGCGGGACCTTGAATTCAGCAGAGGCTTCTTGACATCGGTTGACTGTTACAAAGATGCTGATTTTGACATAGATCTTGAAATCATCCGTGGCGACCGTGAAGCGTCGGAAGTCATTTCAGACCTGAAGCGTATCGAGCCAAATCTGATTGTCGTAACCGCGGATAAGGATTATCCCGACTATATGGCGGATTATGCAGACGGCAGCCACGCAGTGGTGGTGAACCCGTTTGACCTGAAAAATGACGCTTTCCGCCGTAATTCTTCGATGGTGCAGCTGATGCCACCATCTGATATGTTCAATGAATCGGTTGTCAAATATATATCAAGCCATTTTCCGGACAGGAAGATAGTGGTTGTCGGGGAGGCGTCGGAAGATGACATGGTTGCGACCATGCTGGCCTCGGAAGTGGACGCTTCGAGAATGCTGATGCTTACGTCGGATGAGCTTGCGGACTATCCTTTCTACGAGACTGAGAAATATCTTGTATATGCCACTCCCTCGAAGAAGTCGGAGGTAAATGCGTTGCTTGATGTCGTCTACGAGGCCCGTCAGAATTCACCTCTGACAGAGATAGCCGTGGTCGGCAGGCCGAGCTGGATAACTTTCGCCGATGCCCTCAAAGATAATTTCCACAGGAATGAGGTTCATATTCCGTCGAGATTCTATTTTGACATGGAGAATGCCGACAGCAAGGAGTTTCTGTCAGACTACAAGCGCATATTCCGCCATCCTCCGTTGAAGTCATATCCGGTCTACGCAGCTGTCGGCTATGATGTGGCCAATTGGTTTCTGCCTCTTCAGGCAATAGGGAACGGGGATCTTACTTCTGTACCGAACAACACATCCTCTCCGCAGTTGCAGATAGATTTCGGGCTGAGACGGATTGATGGTGGTGGATTTGTCAACCCGGTCTGCTACATGGTCCGGTATACACCCTGGCAGACCGTGGAAAAGATCAAGATTGACTGAGAATGGCAGGAAAGGTATGAAATTCCCGAAAATCATAATCGCATCTCTATTGTCAGCGGCATTCGTGTCGGCTTCGGCCCAGACCCACTATAAGGCAAATGTGGCGCTTGGAGCAAAGGGCGGCGCGGATATGTCGCGGGTGTTCTTCAATCCCGGAGTGCATCAGGAATTCAATTTCGGCGGAGTAGCCGGACTGACATTCCGTTATGTCGAGGAGAACCATTTTGGGTTGATAGCTGAGATAAACTGGACACAGCGTGGTTGGAAAGAGGATTTCGAGGATGCTCCCTACAGCTATTCCCGGACACTCAACTATATCCAGATTCCAGTGCTGGCTCATATCTATTTCGGACGTAGAGGCAGATTTTTCTTTAATGCCGGTCCGGAAATAGGTTTTTTTATCGGGGATTCTGAAAAATGCAACTTCAATCCATACGCGACGGAGAATCTTCCGGATTTCCCAAACACTAACCGTACCAACACCCAGATGACAATGCCTGTGTCGCAGAAAGTGGATTATGGCATTTCAGCCGGACTGGGTGGGGAATTCAGCATAAACCGAAGAAATTCCCTCTATCTTGAGGCCCGGTTTTATTATGGGTTGGGAAACATCGTCAAGTCTGGAAGAACCGATCCGTTCAATGCCTCGAACCAGATGTCCGTAAGCCTTTGCATGGGATATTGGTTCCGGGTCAAATAGCCCGGCCAGGCTATTCGTGATGGTAAGGTTCTCCCCGGAGAATGGTCATTCCGCGGTAAACCTGTTCGACAAAAAACAGGCGTACCATCTCATGATTGAAAGTGAGTCTTGAAAGTGAGATTTTGCTGTCGGCCCTTGAATAAACCGCCTCGGAGAATCCGTATGGCCCGCCGACGATGAAAACAAGCCGCCGGAGACCGGACAGCATGCGCTTCTGAAGCATCGAGGCAAACTCTAAAGATGATGGTTGCTGTCCCCGTTCGTCAAGAAGACACACGTGATCCGAGGAGGAGACTGCTCCGAGAATCAGCTCACCTTCCTTGGTCTTCTGCATGGCTGGATCCGTGTTTCGCCCCTTGCGTGCGTCGGGGATCTCGATTATTCTGAATGGAACGTAGTGTTTCAGCCTGTCGACATAAAAGTCTGTGAGCCGGGCTATATCTTTATTGCTTGTTTTGCCGATGACCAGTAGAGCGATTTCCATAAATTTTCGTAACTTTGCGCAAAATTAGTAATTTTAGGCCGCAGTGCAAAATCGGCGGCATACCGTAATAAAATTATGAAATCAAGAGAAGAACTTATCGAGGATCTGCTTGATCTCGCCTTTGCAGAGGATGTCGGCGACGGCGATCACACCACGCTTTCGACAATTCCGGCCGACGCCATGGGCAGATCGCGCCTGCTCATAAAGGAAGAGGGCATTCTTGCCGGTGTGGAGATAGCCGAGAGAGTATTGCGGCGTGTGGATCCCTCAATCCGTATGGAGAAACTTATATCAGACGGGAGCGAGGTAAAGCCCGGGGATGTGGCTTTTTATGCTGAAGGCCCTGTGAGATCGTTGCTTGTAGCAGAGCGTACGATGCTCAACATCATGCAGCGCATGAGCGGTGTGGCGACTATGACACGCCGCTATCAGAATGAACTTTCAGGACTTCATACAAAAGTGCTTGATACGCGAAAGACCACCCCGGGAATGCGCATGCTTGAGAAAGAGGCAGTCAGGCTCGGAGGAGGCACAAACCACCGCATAGGCCTTTTCGACATGATACTTATAAAGGACAATCATACCGATTTTGCCGGAGGCATAGAGCAGGCGGTAAAGAGGGCAGGGGAATACTGCCGTCTCAACGGTAAGGATCTGAAAATAGAGGTCGAGGTCAGAAGTATGGACGATATCCGGAAAGTGCTTTCCCTCGGAGGTGTAGATCGTATAATGTTCGACAATTTCACACCGGAGCAGACACGTGAAGCTGTCGCGCTTGTAGACGGTAAAGTAGAGACTGAGTCATCCGGCGGCATAACACTGTCGAATCTTCGGGCGTATGGTGAAGCCGGTGTCGATTTCATATCGGTCGGGGCATTGACCCATAGTGTAAAGGGTCTTGACATGTCGTTCAAGGCTGTATGACAATGTAGCTATAATAAAGTCATAAACAAAACAGTATCGCCCGGAGCTTTAATCCCGGGCGATACTGTTTTAATGACAATCGGTTTTTATTTGAGGATCGCTGATGAGCCTGTGCCGGAGCCGCCTACTTCATCGCCGCTTTGGACTTTCTTGCCGTATCCGAAAGTATATGTAACCGAGAATTGGAAACGCATGTGCTGTGCCGTTCCATATTCGCTTCTGTCAAGCTGATAGTATTGGCTTGTCAGTGTCTGACGGTTGGTTTCCCAATCCTTACGAAGGAAATTATAAGCTGTCGCTGAAGCTCTCCATGCTCCTTTGCCATATCCGAGCTGTATCTGATAGCGGGCGGGAGTTCTTTCCTTGATCCCGGACTCCTGATCAGGATATGTGCTTGGTGTCATGTACCATCCAAATAAATAGAAATTTCCGAAATACCACGTGAGCTGAGCGGTGCATGTAAGTTCATTATGCCTCATGGCATATTCCCCTGTCGTACTTCTGAACCACATCTGCGGTCTTATCCGTGCGATAAGTCTCCCTTTAAGGAGCTTGGCCGTGCCGTTAAGCCCGATTGCCCCGCTGCGGTAAGAACCGTTGTTGACATATTGGCGAAGCATCGTCCCTCCGGGAGCGGTAGGTGTGTAGCGCGTAACGACGCGGTTGTTCGCGATATAAATATATCCGTCGGCTTCAAGCTGCCATCTGTTGTCGGGAAGCCATGTGTAGGCGAGATTAACGCCATTTTCCCAGTAGTTCTTGAGTCCGGGTGTTCCGGCGTACCACATAAGCTGGTCCTGCTGAAGCATGTTGGGGCTCTTCTGATATGTGTCCGGAACGGTTTTGCCAAAGCTATATCTTGCCTCGAACTGGTGGTGCTGGTTTGGAGAATATGTGGCATAGACATTCCCCATAGGATAGTTGTCAGTGATTTTTGTGCCAGTGAGGTTGGTGTTGGCGTAGGTCCATCCGATCAGAGTCCCTGCGGACCATTTTTGCCGGACGTGGGAGTATCTGATGCCTGCCCAATATCCCCACACGTCATAATTCTGTCTCGAAGGAGAATTACCGAGATAGTCGATGGTGGATTTTGAGTATTCCCCGTGTATGCCGGGCATTATGCTGTTGTGCTGGTCTATCGTCCATACCAGACAAGGGGTGATCTTGGCATAGTGGGATTCTTCCGAAGCGTTGTTGACAATGTTCAGATTGTCTTCAGTATAGTCCGATTTTGAATTGTTGTTCCCATATCTGTAAGAAGCTTCCAGATTCATGGCCAGATGTTTGTTAAAGCTGGCATAAGTCTCAAAGTCATAGTTTAGTCCCCAGTTGTGGTTTGAGGAGATTGTCCTGGAGATCGAGGATGGAAAAGCTTCATCCGCATAGACTATTGAATTCTCTGAATTATTCCGTGGGATAGATGTGTTGTTGAAAGACAGCATATTCGACACCTGCACGTTGCCGGATGCATAGAGCGCGCGGAAAGTTATGTCGGTTGAAT
This sequence comes from uncultured Muribaculaceae bacterium, assembly GCA_910589425.1. Taxonomy (GTDB): domain Bacteria; phylum Bacteroidota; class Bacteroidia; order Bacteroidales; family Muribaculaceae; genus Lepagella. Next base: position 37,355 of record CAJUSZ010000014.1, read on the forward strand.
TGTTGCAGTATCTTGTTGAGGCAGGTTTTGTCTGTCGCTCTATAGTCTGCGCTCCGTGTCCATATAAATCAGGAAAATGAAAAGTTTCGGAGGCTGCTGTGCCTGTATGCCGGTTGGTAAGATAGATGTCATCCGCGAAGAGATCGAAAGTCATCGCCTTGTATGCGAATTTTGAGTATACAGATGCTTCAGAGCGGTTTACGCCAAACCATTTGTTGGCGTTGATTTTTGTATAACCGCCCCATTCATATTTCTGCATAACAAAATTAACCACATATTGCGCTCCGCGGAAGCGTGGATCCTGCGGATTGATAAGATATTCTACTTTCTTGACATCTGAAGTCCGCAATCCTGTCAGGTCCTGTGCGGTTGCCGCCACATAGTCGATGAATATCGAAACGCGTTGTCCTGCTGTGGTTTTCACTGACTGATCAGCAGGATTCACGTTCAGCTGGGGTATAGCCATCTGGCTCAGGAGTGAGACGGCGTCTGCTGCGGTGTCTTTCTGACGAGATGCGGGAATGTATGTGGAGACTGTCGATGAAGTCCTTTGATTGGAAGCTTCTACTACTATCTCGTTTAGCTCCTTTGTTTTAAGAGTGTCTGCCGGCTCTCCGGCGATAGCGTATGTGTTGGCAGACAATATGGATATACAGAGCAACTGTTTCAACATTGGGACAATGTGTTCGTTTTAGTAAAACTTCTTATGGCTGCAAAGTTACACTATTTATATCATGAACATGTCAACAAATGTTGAAAAATACTGCATATAGATTGTTTGTCAATTCTTTTTTACATACTGTTTAGAACAGCCTGAGTTCCTGATAAAGCCGGTGTACGGGAAGCCCCATCACATTGTAGAAACTTCCATTGATCGACTCCACAGCCACGCATCCGATCCATTCCTGTATGCCGTATGCTCCGGCTTTGTCAAGAGGAGCGTAGTTGTCCACATAATAGTTTATGTCATCATCCGAGAGCTTTGCAAACTTCACGTCAGTGATTGAAGTGAACGAAGTCCGCTGTCGTTTGGTGGCTATTGTTACGCCTGAGGCCACCTGATGGGTTTTCCCGGATAATTCGCGTAGCATTTCTACAGCCTGCTGGCCGTCGGCAGGTTTGCCAAAAACATGGTTGTCGAGTACCACCACTGTATCGGCCGCTATGATTAATTCGTCATCACCCATGATGGAATGATATGCGTTTGCCTTGACTCCGGATATATATTCGGCCACTTCTAAAGCCGGGAGTTCCACCGGATAATCCTCCCGTATGTTGCCGATTGTAACTACACGGAACGGTATCCGCATCTGAGTCAGGAGTTCGCGCCTCCTGGGCGATTTGCTTGCAAGAAGAATGTTGTATTTCCTGAGATTTTCGAGCATGAACCAAGAGTGTGTTTAAGAGTTGCTTATTTATACCCGTTGAGCTGCATTATGTAGCTTACCATCCGAAAGCTTTCTCGTCTGACAGCCACAGCCCCTGGGCTTTCATCGTTTGCTCAATGACATCCCGGGCACATCCATAGCCGCCTCCGAACGGAGATATGTATAAAGACGTTGATTTTGCCTCGGATGATGCATCGTGCGGACAACAAGGCAAGCCTACGTGTCTCATTGCCTGAAGATCTGGAATATCATCTCCCATATACATGATTTCGTCAGCTTTTAGCCCGGTGGTTTTCATCCATTCTTCCAGCACAGGCAGCTTATGTGCCGCCCCCTGGAAAATATCCCTGATCCCGAGAGCCTCGAATCTGACTTTGACGGCAACCGTATTTCCACCAGTGATTATGGCTATTTTAAAGCCGTACTTCACAGCGAGTTGAAGTGCATAGCCATCTTTGATGTTAACCATTCGTGTCGGCTCTCCTTCTTTGCTGAGAGGAATGGTTGATGGGGAGAGGACGCCGTCCACATCGAATGCGAAGGCTTTGATTTTTTTGAGGTCGTAGTTTATGGCGCTCATTTGTGTCGATTTCCGTTTTTAGAGTGTGAGATTCACGCTCTTAGAAGATTGAACTTCGTATGTCAGTTGTGAAACGTTCAAAAAACTCTATTCCCGCGAGAGAGTTGCCGTAGCTGTTAAGCTCGGGACTCCATACGGCCACCGATAGCTTTCCGGGCATATATGCCGCTATACCGCCGCCTACGCCGCTCTTTCCCGGCAGTCCGACCCGGTATGCAAAGTCGCCGCTTTCGTCATAAAAACCGCATGTGGCCATTACTGCCCCGATCCGCTTTGACTGGCTTTCAGAAAGTATCCTTGTGCCGGTATGCGGATTGATTCCTCTGTTGGCAAACACAAGAAATGATCTTGCGAGATCGGCGCAACTCATGGCTATAGAGCATTGATGGCAGTAGACGTCGATAAGTGTCTCGACATCATTGTGTATGTTTCCGAAACTTTTCATGAAATAGGCGAGAGCCATGTTGCGGTCGGCGTTATCACGTTCGCTTTGGGCAACCCTGCGGTCATAATATACATCGTCGGTTCCGGAAAGATCCCTCACAAAGTCGATCAGTGCCTCTTTAGGGCGGGGATAGAGGCTGATAAGCCTGTCTGTCACGACGAGGGCGCCGGCGTTGATAAACGGATTGCGTGGTATCCCTTTCTCATTTTCAAGCTGAACGAGAGAGTTGAACGGATTTCCGGAAGGCTCACGTCCTACGGATTTCCAAAGCTCCTCGCCAGTATGCCGCAGCACCATCGAGAGGGTGAACACTTTGGATATGCTTTGAATTGAAAACGGCACCTCGGTGTCGCCCGCCTTGAAAGATCTGCCATCAGGGGTGTGGACTGCAATTCCGAGCTGACGAGGGTTTATATCTGCCAGAGCCGGGATATAATCGGCCACTTTCCCTTGTCCCCAGTATTCCTTCACCTGATTGTAGATCCGGCTAATAACTTTGTCAAAATCCATTCTCTTAGAGTGTGTTTGAATTTAAACCGCGTTAAGACTGAGAGGATTTTTTGAATGATTTCCGCAAGTTGAAGAGGGAGCATAGCGGGCTACGCGACCGATGAGACTTGGCGGAAAGCATCGGAAAAGACCTCGGGATTAACGTGGAACTTCTTGAAAATAAAGATTCCTTTATTAAAATATTTATTAATTGTGTGTTAAATCCAAACACACTCTTAGAGCTTGTTGTGATCTTTCATTATCGATTCGGTCATAATGGCGTAGATACGTTGGAATTCCTTGTTGTCTGCGAGCATGTCGAGATGCTTGCGGCAAATGGAAAGATCGCCTCGTTGAGCCGGTCCCGTCTGGGATAGATGGGGTGGCAGTTTTTCTATTTTCTCTATTGTCTGCCGGATAAGTGGCATGACCACATCCAGATCAAGGCCGCTTTGGCGGAGCAGTGTGTCGGCAATGTCGAAAAGGCGGTTGGTGAAATTGCATGCGAACACGGCAGCCAGATGCAATTGGCTTCTGAGCTTGCTGTCAGCTGTGAAAATCTTCCCTGTAAATAGTCCGGCTGTTTTTTTCAGGGATTCCACAGCCATTGGGTCGCTGCCCTCCACAAACACCGGTATGCCGCTGTAGTCAATAGCGGAATCCTTAGAGAAAGTCTGCAAAGGATAGAAAACACCCTGGGCGGAGCCAATGCCATTAAGAACCTCTATGTTTACTGAGCCGGATGTGTGGGCCACAATCCCGTTCACATCTCTCATCCTGTTTGCCACAGATTCGATGGCTCTATCTGATACAGCTATAAGATATACGTCCGCGCTATCGGGCAGGTTTTCCAAAGTGCGCGGATTTATGCAGTCCACTACTGTATTGCAGTCGTTTTCAGAGTGTTGTCTGAAAGCTTGTGTGAGATGGCAGGCTACGTTTCCGCTTCCGATCACGCATATATCCATCAGTGGTTTGCTCAGATATGGAGTATGGTTAAAAACAGGGGAGCGCACCTGATTGTCAGTACGCTCCCTATCGTTGGTTTGGATAATCCTTGTTTAGAGGAGCTTATTTGTTAACCTGGAATTTGTTCCAGCCGTCTTTGAGATAAGCTACGCTCTGCTCTGCGGCAGCCACGCCGGCGTTGAAGTTGGCTTCAGCAGTCTGTGCGCCCATTTTCTTGGGAGTGAAGAATACACGCTCGGCAAACTTCTGCTCGAATTCCTCGGCCTTGCCGGGTTTGATGTCGCTGACATAGCGGAGGTCGGGACGCTCTTCGAGAGCCTTGATCAGACCGTCTTCGTCGATAACCTCTTTGCGTGCGGTGTTTATAAGAACACCATTTTTAGGCATACGCATCACGAGATCATAGCCGATCGAACCCTTGGTCTGGGGAGTGGCGGGGATGTGGAGCGACACGAACTGATTCTGGGAGAAGAGTTCGTTTACGTCGTGGAGAGGTTTTACGCCTTCAGCCTCGATAGCTGCATCGGGAACGAATACGTCGAGAGCCTCAACATTCATGCCGAATCCTTTGGCAATACGGGCAACATTGCGGCCAACCTGACCGAACGCGTAAATGCCGAGTGATTTCCCTTTGAGTTCAGATCCGGAAGTGCCGTTGTATTTGTTGCGGCAAATCATAACGATCATGCCGAATACGAGTTCAGCCACTGCGTTGGAGTTCTGGCCGGGGGTGTTCATTACGCAGATGCCATGTTCTGTTGCAGCCTTGAGGTCGATGTTGTCGTAACCGGCACCGGCACGGACGATGACCTTGAGTTCGGGGGCGGCATTCATTACTTCACCGTCGATCACGTCTGAACGCACGATAAGACCGTTAGCTGTCTTTACGGCTTCAAGAAGATCGGCACGGGTGCCACGTTCTACTACTTCGAGTTCGTTGCCGGATGCGTTGACAACGTCAGCGATAGCCTTAACTGCTGCGGGAGCGAAAGGTTTCTCAGTGAAAACGAGAATTTTCATTTGAGCTTATATGTTTTTTGGATGTATAGCCGTTATGGCCTTTGCCATAGCGGCTATACAATATGTTTGTATTGTTTAATTAAATTCTACGGGGATCAGTGCTTTGCCTCGAATTCCTTCATGCATGCCACGAGAGCCTCGACGCTTTCCATCGGGAGTGCATTGTAGAGAGAAGCGCGGAAACCGCCTACGGAACGGTGGCCCTTGATGCCGACCATGCCTTTGGAGGATGCGAAGTCGAAGAATTCTTTCTCGAGTTCAGCATATTCGGGTTTCATTACGAAGCAAACGTTCATGATAGAACGGTCTTCCTCGGCTACAGTGCCCATGAAGAGTTTGTTGCGGTCGATCTCATTGTAGAGGCATTCAGCCTTGGCGAGGTCGAACTTCTCAAGCTCCTTGACGCCACCCATCTGCTTGTAGTAGCGGAGAGTCATGAGGGCTGAGTAGATAGGAAGCACCGGCGGGGTGTTGAACATCGAACCTTTCTTGATGTGGGTGCGGTAGTCGAGCATTGTGGGGATCTCGCGGCTTACTTTGCCGAGAGCGTCTTCCTTGACGATAACGATTGTTACGCCAGAGGGAGCGAGGTTCTTCTGTGCGCCTGCATAGATCAGGTCATACTTGGAGCAGTCGAACTCGCGTGAGAAGATGTCGGAAGACATGTCGCAGACCATCGGGATGGGGCTGTCATAATCCTTGCGGGTTTCTGTGCCGTAGATGGTGTTGTTGGAAGTATAGTGGAAATAGTCTGCGTCTTTGGGGATGATGAAGTTCTTGGGGATATAGTTGAAGTTGGACTCCTGTGAGGATGCCACAACGTCTACTTCACCGAAAAGCTTGGCCTCTTTGATGGCGTTGGTTGCCCAAGTGCCGGTGTTGATATAAGCAGCTTTCTTTTTGAGGAGGTTGAAAGGAACCATGCAGAACTGGAGGCTTGCGCCGCCGCCCAGGAAGAGCACGTGGTAGCCTTCGGGGATATTGAGAAGTTCCTTTGTGAGAGCCACAGCCTCGTCTACCACAGCCTGAAATTCTTTGCTGCGGTGAGAAACTTCGAGAATCGAGAGACCGGTGTTTGCGAAATCAAGAACAGCGTTGGCTGTCTCCTTGATGGTGTACGGGCTCAGGATGCTGGGGCCTGCATAGAAATTGTGCTTTTTCATGTCTGAAACTTGGTTTTAGATTTAAAGTGTGAAATTTTTAGCAAAATTAATGATATATATTGATATGGAAAAACTTTTGGAGGAAAATATTTCCCTCCCGGGGTGTGTTTGGATTTAACACACAATTAATGTTTTAATTATGAATGTTTGTTTTCAAGATATTCCGCATTAATCCCGAGGTCTTTCCTGATGCTTTTCCCATGCCTCAGCGGTTGCCATACATTTTTTCGTAATACTCTTTGTATGCCCCGCTGGTTACGCTGTCGAGCCAGTCCTGATGGTTGAGGTACCATTCCACGGTCTGCCGCAGTCCGTCGATGAATTCCGTGCGTGGTTTCCATCCGAGTTCGCGTTCGATTTTCGATGCATCTATTGCATAGCGCATGTCGTGGCCTTTGCGGTCGCTGACGAATGTGATCAGTTGGCGGGACTGGCCGGCTGGATTTCCCAAGGCAGAGTCTACGGTGTCTGCGAGGGCTTTTACGAGATCGATGTTGCGCCATTCGTTGAGACCTCCGATATTGTAGGTCTCTCCCGGAGTGCCTTTGTGGAAGACAAGGTCAAGAGCCTCGGCATGGTCTTCGACGTAAAGCCAATCGCGGATATTCTCACCGGTGCCGTAGACGGGGAGAGGCCTCCCGTTCCTGATGTTGTTGATGAAAAGTGGGATCAGTTTTTCCGGAAACTGATTGGGCCCGTAATTGTTGGAGCAGTTTGTAACAACTGTCGGCAGTCCATACGTGTCGTGCCATGCTCTTACAAAATGGTCGCTCGAAGCTTTCGATGCGGAGTAGGGACTGTGGGGATTGTAGCGGGTGGTTTCTCTGAAGAGCTGCCCGTCTCCGGGAGTCAATGCTCCGTAGACCTCGTCGGTGGAGACGTGATGGAATTTCTTTCCATTGAACCTGTCGGGCATCGATTCCCATAATTCCTGGGAGGCTCTTAAAAGATTGATTGTGCCCAGCACATTGGTCTGCGCGAAGGCCAAAGGATCTGTTATGGATCGGTCGACATGGCTCTCCGCTGCAAGATGTATGACTCCGTCGGGACGGAACTTGTCGAATATCTGTTTTATCGTCTCGACGTCGCATATATCGGCACGGACAAACCTGTAGTTCGGGGATGATTCGATCTCCTTGAGATTCTCCAGATTTCCTGCGTAGGTCAGCGCGTCGAGATTCACGATCAGCGTGTCGGGATAGTTGCTGACAAGGCGTTTGACGAGGTGGGAGCCGATGAAGCCCGCTCCTCCTGTCACTATGATGGTGTGGGCGAGGTTTTGTGTTTGCATGATTTTGCGGGTCAGAATGGATTGTCGAAGTCTTTCCACAAAGGAAGCATAAGGTCTTTTGGCGACAGGTTTGCATCCGCTATGCATACAGGCCAGTCGATCTTCAGTTCCGGGCTGAGTATGGAGATTCCTCCTTCGCTTTGCGGAGCGTAGTAATTGTCGCATTTATATTCAAACACGGCTTCATCGCTGACCACTGCGAAACCATGTGCGAATCCACGCGGGATGAAAAGTTGAAGCCGGTTTTCTTCAGACAGTTCCACGGCTATGTGCCTGCCGAAAGTCGGGGATGTTTTCCTTAGATCGACCGCGACATCCACCACGCTTCCCCGGGTGCATCTGACAAGTTTTGCCTGCGCATGGGGCGGGCGCTGGAAGTGGAGTCCGCGCACGACTCTTCTCGAAGAGCGGCTCTGGTTATCCTGTACGAATCTTACAGGAGCGATATTTTTGTCGAATTCCTGCTGGGAGAAGGACTCGAAAAAATATCCTCGGGCGTCTTCAAATACACGGGGCCGGATCAGATATACTCCTTCTATTTCAGTTTCAATAAACTCCATTGTTAGTCTGTGGGATGATGTGGGAATCAGTGTTCCGATGCGATTTTGATAAGATATTTGCCATATTGGTTGCGGCTCAAGGGTTCAGCCAGCGAAAGGAGATGCTCTTTCGAGATCCAGCCTTTCCTATATGCAATCCCTTCGAGACACGCTATTTTGAGTCCCTGGCGCTTCTCGATCACTTCTACGAATATGGATGCTTCGGCCAGTGAGTCGTGGGTGCCTGTGTCGAGCCACGCGAATCCGCGACCCATGGTCAGCACATTCAGACGCCCGAGTGCGAGATAGTTGGCGTTGACACTCGTTATCTCAAGCTCTCCTCTGGCAGATGGCCTGATGGATTTGGCGACCTGAACCACATCGTTTGGATAGAAGTAAAGCCCGACAACGGCATAGTTGGATTTGGGATGCTCCGGTTTCTCCTCTATGGAAAGACATCTGCCGGAAGAGTCGAATTCCGCCACTCCGTATCGCTGCGGATCTTCGACGCGATAGCCGAACACTGTCGCTTCCTTTCTTTCCGAAACGGCTTCAACCGCTTTCGCCAGAAGGGATTCGATGCCGGCACCGTGGAAAATGTTGTCGCCAAGAACAAGGCACACATCGTCGTCGCCGATGAATCGCTCGCCAATGAGAAATGCCTGGGCAAGACCGTCGGGAGACGGCTGCTCGGCATATTCTATCCGGATGCCGAAATCCGAACCGTCGCCCAACAGGCGCATGAATCCCGGCAGGTCGGCCGGGGTCGATATCACGAGAATCTCGCGTATGCCCGCTTCCATCAATATGGAGATGGGATAGTAGACCATCGGCTTATCGTAGATGGGGAGCAATTGCTTGCTGACCCCTTTTGTGATGGGGTATAAGCGCGTGCCGGACCCTCCGGCCAAAACAATTCCTTTCATTCTGTCGTTGTCAAAATTATACCGCAAAGATAGTGAATTGTATTGAGATTTTTACTAATTTCGCATTATTAAAAACATATCATAGATGGAAAAAATAGCTTTCGCTTCAGACCACGCCGGTTATGAACTCAAAACCAAACTTGAGAAGTATGTCAAGTCAAAGGGATATGACATGGAAGATTTCGGCACATACTCTGAAGAATCATGTGATTATCCTGATTTCGCCCATCCTGCTGCATTGGCTGTCGAGGAGGGCGCATGCAATTTCGGCATAGCCATGTGTGGATCCGGCAATGGAATCCAGATGACACTCAACAAGCATCAGGGTATACGTGCGGCTTTGTGCTGGCTGCCTGAACTCGCGTCGCTTGCCAGACAGCATAACAATGCCAATTTCCTTGTGCTGCCCGCACGTTTCATCTCCTACGAGGAAGCTGTGAAGATTGTGGATGCTTATCTTGATGCAGCTTTCGAGGGAGGACGTCATCAGAGACGTATTGATAAAATCCCTGTTTCCGGATGTCTCTGAGCCCCGGCATGATCGAAATTTCCGTCGAGAAGGCCAGAATCCATGCTTTCCATGGAGTGGCTTCTCAGGAGCGCACCGTGGGCAATGAGTTTGAATTGTCGATATCTGTGCAGGTTCCGATATCTGACGGGATGAGGATGGATTTGATCGACGGCACTGTAAGCTATGCCGATTTATACGAATTATGTGTTAAGGAAATGGCGGTTCCTTCCGATCTTCTGGAACATGTGGCCTTGCGCATTGTGTCGGCTGTAAGGAAATCATTCCCATCTGTCCATTCGGGTCATTTGAAGATAACAAAACTCCATCCGCCCATACAGGGGATTGACGGGTCGGCATCCGTGTCCATAAGGTTTTAGCCAGTATTTTATCTCATAAAAACGTAACCGCGCATTTCTTTCCAAATGCGCGGTTACGTTTTGAATTTTATGGGCAGACTATTGTCTGGTCAGATTATTTCGGATTCGGCGGGAGTCTCTTGCACCTGATTCTTTCCGCCCCCTTCTTTGATGAAATGCACACAGCATGCTCCGGCAGCAAGAGATATACCGGCGACAATCATCATCATATATTGCGGGGCTACCTCATCCGGAACACTTAAGGCGGCGAGGATCCAGCCCCCGGCAAGGGCCGCTATGATCTGCGGAATGCAAATAGAGCAATTGAACAGTCCGAGATAAGCTCCGATATTCCCTCCGCGCAGAGAGTTTGTCAGTATGGTGAATGGCCAGGCAAGCATGGCCGCCCATGCGCACCCGATCAGGATGAACGGTATGAAAAGCAGATACCGGTCAGTGATTATTCCGGCCATCACGAATCCTACGGCACCAAGAAGCAGACTGAGTGCATAAGAGAACTTCCGGCTTCTGAAGCGGGGAAGCACAATTGCCCAAAGCACCGATCCGAGAGCCTGTATGGCGAATAAGATGCCGACCCAGTCTCCCGCGGAGCTATATTGTTCGGATGTGGTGTCGAGATCCTTTTTTGTTATAAACTCCACTCTGTCCGCGTTGATTGAATGTGTTTCCTTTTCCAGAATATCTATACGTCCTGTCTGATGGTCTTTGGCAACATTTGTGCCGGTTGTCAGGGTGATGTGTCCGGAAAGTGAATGCAGATACTGGAGCAGCCTTTTGTCGGCGGATGCCGACGGATCTGTCGTGCTGTCGATTGTTGGAGATGATTGCGCTCTTCCTCCCGCCACAATTGTGATGGTGTCATTGATAAGGATAAATTTACCGCTAACAGAGGTCTCGCCATCGCTTATTGCTGTTATTTTATCGACCACCGGGGTGTCGAATGCTGTCATGGCGACGGTTCCTGTGGTATATGTCCACATGAAAAGAAATGCGAACCAGCAGAAAAACTGTACGACCCCGACTGTCCAGAATGTTGACGGTGCGTTACGCAGAAGATTGACAAGGCTTGTCTTATTCTTTTCTCCATCTGCGGTTGTGGATGATCCGTTGTATTCCTCGTACAGTTTAGGAGGCCATTCCCTGATTTTTACAATGGAATATATCACGCACAGCATAAGGATCGCAGCGCCGATGTAGAAAGACCAGACTACCGTCTGTGGCACTTCCCCTTCCGGCGCGGTTTTTTGCAGTCCTATCCACGCGAAGAGGAACGGGAAAACAAAGCCAACTATGCTGCCGGCATTGCATAGGAAACTCTGGATAGAATATGCAAGTCCTTTCTGCCGTTCGTTGACCATGTCTCCCACAAGCATCTTGAACGGCTGCATGGCCATGTTGATGGACGTGTCGAGCAGCATCAGGGCGGCAAGCCCCACGATGATGGCGCTTGATATGGTCAGCCCGAGACTTCCTGCATTAGGGAGCAGGCACATCACAGCCACAGCAACGAGTGCGCCGGCTATCAGATAGGGGATCCTGCGTCCGAAGCGGTTCCATGTGCGGTCGCTCATTGTCCCTACTATAGGCTGGACGATGAGTCCCATAAGCGGAGGAAGAATCCAGAAATAGCTCAGGTCATGAGGGTCGGCGCCAATTGTCGCGAATATCCTCGACACATTGGCGCTCTGCAGTGCGTAGGCGATCTGGACACCGAAGAATCCAAAGCTGAGATTCCATAGTTTCCAGAAGCTTAGGTCCGGTTTTGTTTTCATGTAAGATATTATGGTTTAGTTAAGAGATTGTTAAAAACAAATGTGAATAGAAAACCTGCGCGTACCGGCGCGAATTCCGGCGTGGGTATTCTGCCGTAAGAGAAACGTGTTATGGAAAATATTTCGATCCTGTTTTAAACAAGATTTTATCTATTGCTTGACCAAAGAATACAGGGTCTCGATCTCCTGCGCCCACAGGGAGTCGTCAGGTGTCTCAAGAATTACCGGCATATTGTCAAATCTCGGGTCGTTCATAAACCTTGTGAAAAAATCGATTCCGAGGGTTCCTTGACCGATAGAGGCGTGGCGGTCGATCCGCGATCCAAGCTCCCGCTTGTCATCGTTCAGATGAATGCCGCGAAGGAGGTCGCTCCCTATGATCCTGTCGAATTCCTCCCATGTGCGCTCATATCCTTCTGGGGAAGCGAGATCGTAGCCCGCTGAATAGGCATGGCATGTATCGATGCATACTCCGATCCTGGATTTATCGTCCACTCCGTCTATGATTCTTGCCAGATGAGTGAAATCATGACCCATATTGGATCCCTGTCCGGCGGTGTTTTCCAAAACAGCTGTCACACCCTCGGATTCACTTAAAGCGATGTTGATGGATTCCGCTATACGGTCGAGGCAATCGTTTTCACTCATGGCTTTGAGATGACTTCCCGGATGGAAGTTGAGCATTGTCAGTCCGAGCTGCATGCACCGTGATATTTCATCGCGGAAGGAGTTGCGCGACTTCTCAAGCTTTTCAGGATCGGGAGACCCGAGGTTGATGAGAAAGTTGTCATGGGGAAGGATAAGATGAGCCGGATAGGAATATTCGGCGCATAATTCCTTGAATCTTTCCGATTCAGATTCCTGGATCATTTTGGATGTCCATCTGGAGCTGCTGCCTGTGAAGAGCGCAAAAGAACGCGCTCCGATTTTTGCGGCGTTTACCGGGGCATTTGCGACGCCGCCGCTGACACTCACGTGGGCTCCTATATATTTCATGGGTCTATATGTTTTTTGGTTAAGAATTTGTTAAGAACAAATTGAGAGGATGAACGTCTAAGACGTGGCGGTTTCCCGACATCAGTGCAAAGTTAACCTAAAACACGCATAATCGCAAATCCCCCACCGGTTAAATGGACTTCTGTCTGATTTTTCTATCGCATCTTCGGTCGTACACGCGATTTTTTAGCTAATTTTGCAGCCGTTTGAAGACTCTACGTAACATATATCGCGTGGCAAGAAGCCTGATCTTCTCGCTGGTCCTTGCTGTGGCAGGAATCTTTCTGCTGCTTTACGTTACGTTGTTGCTGCCTCCTGTTCAGGATTTTGTGAGAAAGGAAGCCGAGACGGAACTTTGTAAGTTTCTCGGCACCGGCATAAAGGTAGGACGAATCGGAATTTTTCCGTTCAATCAGATAGAATTGTTTGATGTCGATCTTCCTTCTCCGGATGGTAAAGATTGCGTGTCGGTCGAAAAAATTGGAGCAGGGATAAGAATATGGAGGCTGATCAGGCATGGGGAGATAGAGATTACATACGCCGAGATAATAGGGCTTGATTGCCGGCTCGTAAAACCGGCTCCCGATAAGCCTCTCAACATCCAGTTCCTGATCGATGCATTCAGATCAAAGGATCCGGGAAAGCCCCCGGCAAAATTTGATCTGTGTATACACAGTGTTGTGCTGAGAAACAGCCGTTTCTCATACGACAAGGCGTGGCTCCCCAGGAAAGGCGACGGATCTCTGTTTGATCCGAACCATATATCGGTGGATGGGATCAGGGCGGATATTGATATTCCGCGTCTTAGCAACAATATGTTTGATGTGGACCTGAGAAGTCTGTCCGCTCATGAGATGTCAGGATTCAGTCTTGAAGATCTTTCCTTTAAGGCTCGTTTGACAGATACTTCGCTTTCTCTGTCTGACATCAGGATCCAATTGCCCGAAACACTTCTCCGTCCCTCGGACATAGAGCTGAGCTATGACGGCTACAGCGATTTGTTCCGCTCCGTCAAGACAGGAAATCATAGCCTGATATTGTCGGGAGACAAACTGACTCTTGCCGATTTCTCCTCCTTCGTCCCGCAGTTTTCCTCCTTCAGCAAGCCATTGAACATATCGGCTGACATTTCCGGCAATGCGGAAGCTGTCGATGTAAAGGATTTTCTGGTATCGTCTCCGGACGGGAGGCTTGAAATCAGGCTCAAAGGCTATGCAGGATCCATGCTGGACATGGATAGATTCCATGCCAATGTGGACAGACTGAATATTACCGTATCATCTGATGAGGTGGAGCATCTTCTTGCCGGGGTAACAAGTCTGCCGGAAAAAGCAAGAGGGATATTGCTGCGTGCCGGCAGGATGGCGGTGGAGGTTTCCGGGAAAGCAAATTCCGGCAAACTCGATCTTGAAGCTGCTGTGGAATCATCTGCGGGAGATATTTCTATCGGCGGTTCATTGGCCTATCCTCGCGGTGGAAAAATGTCGGCAATTGCGGATGTGGACTTTTCGGACTTCAACTTCGGAATGCTGCTCGCTGATTCCAGACTCGGCAAAACTTCAATGCATGCCTCCGGAGATATTACATTGTACGGAAAGGAAGTCGATGGTTCAGCCGAAGTTTCTGTGGATTATATTGAATACAACGGCACGCGTTTGCAGTCGATCGCATTGAACGCGTCAAAACACGGCAAAGAGGCGGAGGCGCTCGTCGAATCGTCAGATCCATACCTGAATCTCAAGGCTTCGGCGACTGCGGTCATAGACGGCCGGAACACAGCATTGAAAACGACCGTTGATGCTATCCGGATCTGTCCCGGAAGATTCGGCATATCGCCGTCATTGTCTACTTATGAAATATCCGGATTTCTGGACGCGGATATCGAGGGGATTGATCCAGATAATGTTTCCGGTACAGTCAGATTGTCTGACATAGCTTTTTTATCTGACTCGAAGCCATCGTTCCGGCTCAAAAATCTTGTGGCCGATTCATATTCGGATCAGGATGGATCAAAAACGATCTCGATTGAATCGGACTGGGTCGATGCCACTTTCAGGGGCGAATTTGAACCTACACGTATTCCCGGTGCTTTCTGTAGTCTCTTATCACGCACGGTGCCTGCTATTTCGGGCCTTCTGCCCGGAGGATCTTCCACGGGACAGAACATGCGTTTTGATATAGTCGTCGCTCCAGACAATACACTGGCCGAAGCGTTCAATCTTCCGGTACGGCTTCTGACTCCGGTTTCGATCCGCGGTGAGCTGACCGATTCAGTTGGGGTGGCTTCTCTTGAGGTGGATATCCCGTATCTCCGTCAGGGAAAGGATAAGCTTGTACGCTCCACGCGGCTGTCAGCTGCCGTCGATGCTCAGACTGGAGGTTCGAGGATAGATTTCTCGACATTGATGCCTGGAAAAAAAGGCGATGTCAGCGTGGCGTTGAATGTGGCAGGAATCCGGAACGACATCCTTTCAGGAATAAAATGGAAATTTTTGCGTGAGGGGATCTATGATGGCACCATATCGCTGGCCACCACGCTCCGGCCAGCCGTCAAGGGACAGGCTTTCCCTGGCCTGGATGTTGTAGTCAATCCCTCTGAGGTAAGGGTGGCCGGAGAAAGCTGGCGCATAGCGCCAGCCACTGTTTCTTATGCCGACCGCAAGATCGATGTAAAGAATATAAACATAGCCAACGGTAATCAGTTCGTGAGCATAGCCGGTTCTGCATCGTCCTCTCCGGAGGATTCCTTAAGGGTGGAATTCGCGGAGTTCGATTTGGACTATCTTTTTGAGACTCTTAATATAAACTATGTGACGTTCGGAGGTAAGGCCACTGGTAAAGCTGTAGCGACATCCTTGTTCTCGAAGGCTCCCGAAGCCGTTACGGATGGACTTACAGTGGATTCTCTCACGTATAACGGGGCATTGTTGGGAGACAAGGCATATCTTAAGGGAGACTGGGACAACGTAAGGAAACGGGTAGGAATCTATGCCGACATCAGGAACGGCGGAAAGCGAAAAGCCATTGTGGACGGTGGCGTATGGGTAGGCGCAGACAGCCTGAGCTTTGATTTTGATACGGATAAAATTGACATTCGTTTTCTGAAGCCGTTTATGGCGGCATTCACTTCGGATGTGGAAGGATGTGCGTCGGGCAAAGCGAAACTATATGGCACGTTCAAGGATATCGACATGACCGGAAGGCTTTTTGCGGATACCATCAGAATGAAAGTTGACTATACCAACACTTGGTATGCCGGGTCTGACAGCGTATTTCTGACTCCTGGAAGAATCGATATTCCTGATTTCAGAGTCTATGACCGTTACGGACGTTCAGCAAAGGTGAAGGGTGTCGTGTCCCACCGTTATTTTCACGATCCAAGCTTTGAGTTCCGCCTGTCGGATGCAAAGAGATTGCTTGCCTACGATACGGACGCGAAGATTAATCCGGATTGGTACGGTACGGTATTTGTCAATGGCGGAGCCACAATCAAAGGGGCGCCCGGGATAGTGTCGGTGCTGGTCGATGTCGCCACTGCGGAAGGATCCACGTTCACTTATGCGCTCAACGATACTGAAGCTGCCGAAGAATACAACTTTCTTTCGTTCTCCGACCGTCGCCGGGATGCGACTAAGGCAAGCGTCCCGGATACTGTTCCGGAATTTGTGAAGCAATTCAGGAAGCAGGTGATAGCCGAACAATCAAGACCATCCATTTTCTCAATCGACCTGCGGGTGTCGGTTAATCCTCAGGCAAAACTGATTATAATAATGGATCCGAGGGCTGGCGATAGAATCACGGCAAGAGGAGCGGGAGCCATGCAGATCGCTTACAATAGCGAAACCGACAACATGGATATGTATGGAAAGTATACTATCGAGGAGGGAAACTATAATTTTACCCTTCAGGATCTGATCATCCGTGATTTCAAGATCAATGCCGGGAGTTCCATATCATTCAATGGAGATCCGCTCAATGCGGTTCTGGATATCGCAGCCGCCTACAGAGTCAATACAAATCTCACGGATCTGGACAAGAGCTTTTCCACGGACAGGGATCTGAATCGCACTAATGTGCCTGTGGATGCGATCCTTAAAGTGGATGGTTCACTGACATCTCCGGAGATCTCCTACGACATCAAGCTTCCCACGCTTACATCCGATGTGGAGAGAAAAGTCAAAAGCATAATCTCTACCGACGATCTGATGAGCAGGCAGATCATATACCTTCTCGCACTAAACCGTTTTTATACGCCTGAATATATGCAGCAGACAGCCAGCGGAGGGGAGCTTGCGTCTGTGGCTTCATCCACCATATCCTCCCAGATATCAAACATACTCGGGCAGATATCTGACAAATGGAGTATCGCCCCCTCCTTCAGAAGCGATAAAGGCGATTTTTCCGATACGGAGGTAGATCTCGCGCTCTCGTCAAGATTGCTCAACAACCGGTTGCTGATCAATGGAAATTTCGGTTACAGGGACCGTTCCACATCACAGACAACGTTTGTGGGGGACTTCGACATAGAGTATCTTCTTAACAGAAGCGGAAATCTCCGATTGAAAGCCTATAATCATTTCAATGATCAGAATTATTACCTGCGGTCGGCATTGACCACACAAGGGTTAGGAATCGTCTATCGTCGCGATTTTGACAATCCGTTCACTTTCCTGATGAGACGGCGCAACAGGACGCTTTTCCCGAAAACGGATAGGAATGAGGTGAAATCAGATAGCGTGGATGATTGACCTATGCCTGTCGCTGAGGAACATTTTGGCGGGTTGTCTTGAGTTCAGCTCTTTTTGCGTCTTGATCGGAGTTTGGCTGCTTTTTCCCGGTGGACGGCGGCCATGTCGTCCATTTCAAGAGCCTCGCACGAATCAGCGATCAGATCGTGAAGACGTGCGTTTTTCTTGTCAAGTTTCAGAGCCGCCGTGAAATGGACAAGAGCGTCATCCGGTGTTCCTGACGACAGGGCGCATTCCCCCGACAGTATCTCCAGATCCAGAATAGGGAGCGTTTTATGTTCTTCCGCACTCCCGATTTCGCTTCCGGCTTCAATGAATCGGCCGAGCGCGATCAGACTCCTGATATGGCCGCTGATGGCTTCCGGATGGGACGGCGAAAGCCGCAAGGCTTTGTTGAAGTTTGACAGGGCTGCTTTGGCCGCTCCTTCAATCTCAAGACACTCATTCCCCATCTCTATATATTCCGAGGCCAACGATTCCATATCATCCCGCAAACGGGATATTTCATCTTCTAACCGATTGATGACTTTAAGCTTGGATGCGATGAAGCGCACCACAGCCGGATTATTCAGATCACCTGTGAGGCGTAGTGCTTCGGCGGTCTTTGATGTGGCTTCGGTAATGTCGTTGTTATCGAATGATTCCAGAGCTTCAGCATAAAGAATCCTGGCACGCGCTTCTTCCAGAGCGCTGTTGATTTGCTGGCAATCGTTGAAACTTCCGGCAAATTCCACTGCTCCCTGACTCACTATCACATCGCGCGATGTGATAGGGGAGTGCAACCTCAATCCATCAAGGGACCGGCATCGGCTCAAGGCAACGTATGTCTGGCCGGCCGAGAAAGCCCCTTGTCCGAGTTCGATGTCTACGTTGTTGAATGTGAGACCCTGGCTTTTATGCACAGTCAGTGCCCAGGCTGCTTTTATGGGGAACTGAGTGAAACGTCCGATTATTTCTTCGTTGACACGCTTGCTGTTTTCGTCGTAGGTATATTTTATGTTTTCCCATATTTCCCGTTCGAGCGCATGGGTGCTGCCGTTCTCAAGGCGGATACGGATGCTGTCTGTGTCTATGCCGTCCACACGGGCTATGGTGCCGTTTACCCACCGCTTCTCCTTGTCATTCTTAAGCAGTATGATTTGCTCATCTTTTTTTACACATAGCCGGATGTCGGTAGGAAGCGAGCGTTCAGGAAAATCTCCTTCTATGATCCCTTCAAAAACAACCTCCTCATTGGGGTTCAGCTCCATCTGCCTGCTGTTGATCGCGTCCGCAAGATCGCGCCGGGACGCTATGGTCATGACAAAATCATTGCCGGCGCATTCGGAGGTGGGTATATTGCGTGCGTATCGTGAATTGAGGAGCCGCATGTCGTCGGGAGTAGGACGGTTCATTCTGATTCTGTCCAGAATCGCTACAAATCCGGCATCATTCTGGCGATAGACTTTCTTCAGTTCTATCGATACCAGAGGAATCTGGGAATAGGCTTTGGCATTGAAAAAGAAGAAACCATCGTAGTGCCGGCTCAGTATCGTGCGTGTGTCTGGAGTAACTACGGGTTCAAGCTGAAAAATATCGCCGACGAGGAGCATCTGCTTCCCTCCGAACGGCTCTTTGCGTTTGCCGGTAACTGCCCTCAGCAGACGGTCGATAAAGTCGATCATGTCCGGACGCACCATGGAGACTTCATCTATTATGATCAGCTCTACGGCACGAATAAGCCTGACCTTGTCTTTACGAAGCTTTACTTTCTTCAGGATGCGTTGAAACGTATAGTCAGGATCATCAGGTGGAATCGGCCGCAGTGGAATCTGAAAGAATGAATGCATGGTTACGCCCCCTACATTGACAGCGGCTATGCCCGTGGGTGCCGTAACCACATGCTTCTTTTTAGTGTGCCGGCAGATATATCGTAGGAATGTGGATTTTCCAGTGCCTGCTTTTCCTGTCAGAAACAAACTCTTGTTGGTGTGCCTGACTAAATTCCATGCCTGAAGGAATTCAGGATTGGCGAGATCGAGATCTTCAGGAAACTCTGTCATTTTGCGGTTTACTGAACCGGGTTACCGGTGGATGAATTCAAGAGCCTCTCCGTGGGGGATGCTGAATTTTCTCGATCCGTCCGCAGATGTGGTCATGGCGATATGTCCGTTTACCCATACTGTGTCTATGCGTGCGGGGAATGTGTGTCCTTCAAGTGGAGACCAGCCGCATTTGGTGAGGAGTGTGTCTGAGGTTACGGGTGTCGAGGCATTGCAATCCACAAGAACAAGATCCGCTTTGTAGCCCGGACGGATAAAGCCTCTGTCCTTTACGCCGAAAAGGATTGCGGGTCGGTGTGCCATCATTTCTGCTACTTTCTCAATTCCCCAGTGCCCTTCAGAGGCAAGTTCAAGCATCATCAGCAGGGAATGTTCCACAAGCGGACCGCCGGAAGCTGCCGTTGATGCATCACCGCTCTTTTCCTGCGGAAGATGGGGTGCATGGTCTGTTGCTACGATATCTATTCTTCCATCGGCCACCGCACGTCGTAACTCATCTCTGTCTTCAGAGGTTTTTATGGCGGGATTCCATTTTATCCGGCTGCCGAGACGTTCGTAGTCGTTGTCTGTAAACCATAAGTGATGCACACACACTTCTGCCGTTATCTGTTTGTCTTCGAGACTGTCTGAGGACAGCATACGCGCCTCGTCGGCTGTGGACAGATGCAGCAGATGGAGCCGGCTTCCTTGTCGCTTTGCCCTGGATATGGCTTTGCGGGTTGACTCGACACATGCCTCCCGGCTGCGTATGAGTGGATGAGCGGATATTGGAATCTGATTCTCTCCATACTTCCGCTTCCATTCATTGATGTTGGCTTTGATTATCTCCTCATCCTCGCTATGCACGGCCAAAATATGCGGTAGAGAGAAAATGCGCTCCAATGTTTCATCTGAATTCACAAGCATATTGCCTGTTGATGCTCCAAGGAATATCTTGACCCCTGGGATATGGTTGTAGTCGGCACGGAGCAACTCTTCCGTATTATCGTTTGTGGCGCCGATCCAAAATGAATAGTTTGCATAGGAGACGTCGGAAGCCCGGTCCATTTTCCATCTCCAGGATTTACAGTCTATCGTCTGTGGCTTGCAGTTTGGCATATCCATGAACGATGTCGTCCCTCCTGAGATTGCAGCCATGCTTTCTGTCGCGATTTCGGCTTTATGTGTCAGACCAGGTTCCCGGAAATGGACTTGGTCGTCGATGACCCCAGGCAAAAGATACTTGCCGTTTGCGTCAATGATGGCGCCGGAGTCTTTGATCAACGACTCCGGTGCGTCGCCGGATTCAACTGCAGTTATACAACCTTGGTTTATTGCGACGTAACCTTTATGTTTTATGCCTTCGTTTACTATGATGGCATTGATTATCAAAGAGTCAGTCATCAGTATAAGTGTTTTGGTAAATAATCCTCCGACAGGCAAGTCCTAAAAATTGCCGAAAAGACTTTTAAGCCTAAGTTTGATAACGCCGAATACTGCTTCCCCGAATATGCCTCCGTTCATTTTTGATGTACCGAGGACGCGGTTGACAAAAACTATGGGGACTTCCACTATTTTGAATCCTTTGCGATATGCCTTGAATTTCATTTCGATCTGGAAAGCATATCCTTTGAACTCGATTGCGTCAAGATTCAGGGATCTGAGTACCTCGCTCCGGTAGCACACAAATCCGGCTGTTGTGTCTCTGAGGCTCATGCCCGTAACCATGCGCACGTATGCTGAGGCATAATACGACATGAGAACCCGTCCCATAGGCCAGTTTACGACGTTGACGCCAGTGATGTAGCGCGAACCGATCGCGACATCCGCGCCATCTGTCTTGCAGGCTTTGTAAAGTCTGGACAAGTCCTTGGGATTATGGGAAAAATCGGCATCCATCTCGATGATGTACTTGTAGCCTTTGGCCAAGGCCCACTTGAAACCATGAATATATGCCGTGCCAAGGCCAAGTTTGCCTTGGCGTTCCTCAAGATGGACTCTTCCTGGATAGCGGAGCATAAAATCGCGCACAGCGGATGCTGTGCCGTCGGGAGAATTGTCATCCACCACGAGAACATCAAATGCTTCAGGCAGCGCCATTACTGTCTGAAGCATTTTTGTGATATTTTCTATCTCGTTGAATGTCGGGATTATAACTACTACATCTTGCATCGTGTTCATGGTGTGATGGACACACCTCGCTGCAAAGATAGCAAAATTTTAGATCATTGTCGGGAAATGGCTATTAAAAAATGACATTAAATTTTTTCAATATGCAGATCGGGTGATATGACTGTTTTGATCGTCTAAGTCCTTCGTCGCCGCCGTCATCCTCGCGGTTGATGTATCTGAGTTCCGGATGCTTGAGCCTCATCTGGTTCGCAAATCCTTGTGCTACTGCTTCATAGCTCCCGTTAATCTCTCTTGTGGCTTTCTCTATATGGATGAACAGGGTGTCTCCTTTTATGTCTCCGATTGAGAAGCCTATTGTTTTCCCTTCGGATTTTAACATAATTCCTTCGAATCTTGTCGTTCCATAGCGTATCAGGGACAGCATTTTCCTGGTCAGGCAGCTTTCGGCAAGTTCCATCGGGGCGCCGTCAGCTTCATTATCATAGATGTCCATGAATTCCAGAGCCTCGCAGACATTATTGCTGTCTATCGGTTCTATATATGCGTCCGGACAAATAGTCTTAAACTGATTGACATGGTTTCTTTTTTTTGCCATTTTCTTACCGCTGAAGGTAGACATGGGTTCTATGTCGTAAAGATAATCTCCCCAGTCATCGAGCGGGATGATTTCTTTGGCTCCAGCCTTGATCATATCTTCTACGGCATGTTCGGGAACAGCGGAGAATTCAAGATCCAGCTTGTTTCTGCTGCAATAATCTGAAAGAACCTTGATGGAACCGTTGATGTCGAGTTTCCCGACAGGGAGTGAGAAAGCCGGTCTCGATGTGTCGTCCTCCACAAGCCCTTTCAGGAATAATGTGTCCTTATAAATGCAGTATTCATATTTGAAATAATCCACCCACATTAAAACTCCTCCGTAAGAAAAGTCAGTGGTACGGCCAATTTCTTGATCCAGATAAGGCATAATTCGTTCCATTGAACAGGCGGTGACTGGCCGGAATACGAGCTTGTCCGATGAGAGGATATCGGTATGGAGCCTGCACACTCGGGATGTTGAAGAAGCGGTGGATATATTGATATTGGAGGGATTCATATCTGATTAAATATTCTTGATGGTGTATTGATATACTCTATTACAAACGTAATCCACTCAAAGTTCTGATCATGATCCTTGAAAATTTTGTGAAATCTTCGTTTTGTGTTAACTTCGCAATGTAAATCATAAATAAGTTAATGACAGGACTGGCTGATTGTAATAATTTTTTTGTATCATGCGAAAGAGCGGTTGATCCTTCCTTGGTAGGAAAGGCTGTGGTTGTTCTCAGCAATAACGACGGGTGTGCCATCGCACGCAGCAATGAGGCAAAAAAACTTGGGGTCAGGATGGGGCAGCCTACATTTGAACTTAGAGACCTTATCGCCTCCGGGAGACTGATCGCATTGTCAGGAAACCATCTCCTCTACAGGGATATGAGTCTGAAAGTTCACGATATTTTTCGTCGGTTTGTGCCCCGAGCCATAGATTATTCGATAGATGAGTCATTTCTTGATTTCAGCGGGGTGCCGGATGATGCACTTTTCTTGATTGGCGACCAAATAAGAAAAGCCTGTTTTGAGGAACTGTCAATCCCGGTTACAATTGGAATAGGCCCCACCAAGACCATTGCCAAAATCGTCACAGGATTATGTAAAAAAACAGGGCAGTCGGTAATGATCGTAAATGGCGTTGGAGATGTCATGCCGGTATATCGTGATATTCCAGTCCATGAATTGTGGGGGATAGGAAGACGGATTGCCCGCAGGCTTTATGCTGAAGGCATATATACGGTGGCTGACTTCGCTTCACGATCATTGATCTGGGTAAGGTCAATGCTCGGAGTCAACGGAGAGCGTTCTTGGCGGGAACTTCACGGGCAACCATGCATAGAGCTTGAACATGCGGATAGAATCATGCAGGATTCCGTAAGTGAAAGCAGGACGTTTGCCCATGATACGGATTCTTTCGATTATATACGTGCCCGCATATCTATATATGTTGCCGATTGCGCCAGGCGTCTGCGTGCTATGAAAGGACAGTGCCGTTCGATTTCAGTTTTTCTCAGATCCAATCGGTTCCATACGGAACGCGGATACTATGCGCCGCAGCTGACCGTAAGACTTGAAAGGGCTACGGCAGACACCACGACGCTTGTTGATATAGCGACAGGCATTCTTAAGCAGATAATGATAGCCGGTGTAAAATTCAAGCGGGCTGGGGTTGTGCTTTCAGATATCGTTTCTTCGGAAGCTTACACGCCGTCTATTTTTGATATGCCTGTTATAGATCATGAAACAGGGGCTACTTCCAATACTAAGCCAATAAGTGAAACTATTGACAGGATCAATGCCTTGACGCAAACTTCTAAAATAAAACTTGCATCACAATTGACTACTGGCCATCCCGGGCACAACGATGGATATAGCTCATCTTTCGCTGCGCCTTCTACGGTAACAGACTTGTGAATTGAAATTCCTGAAAAAAGTTGTAAAAATATCTGTGTGGTATTCAGGGGTTTGTGGTTTTGTGAACAAAAATTAAGAAAATTTGTTGCTGAAAAATTTGGTGGGT
>CAJUSZ010000015.1 GCA_910589425.1 uncultured Muribaculaceae bacterium
AAGTGAACATGAAAGAGGTGAACACCTCAATTAGTGTTCACCTCCTACTCGATTAATGGAGTCAAGATTCATTTTCAGTCCGGCCTACATTGCTGCGCGTCGGAAAGCGTCGGCTTTTTTTGACAGAAGCTGGAGGTTTCGCTCCATGCGTGTGATCTCCTTGCGCAGCGAAGCGAGCTTCCATGTGCTGGCCACCGTAGATGCGTCTGTGGTGTTGAGCCGTGATCGCGTTTTGCCGTAGCTGACGGATACAGGTTTGTCTCCGGCTTTGAGTATGAACTCCCCGACGGCGGCTGCGTCATCGCCGCTTATGAGCATTGTGGTGAGCGATCCGGTGCGATAGTTCAATCCCTGGTCAGCCGGAATTTCGGAAGTGGAAACCGACGATATTCCGTCGGAAAGGGATATGCTTGTGAAAGGAGAACCGCTGTGTACGGCTATTATTTCGAAATCTCCGGATTTGGATAGCCGTGCCGAAAGTCCGGTGCGCGAGAGTGGATAGGAAGATCTGGCGGATGAGAGGATTGTGTAGCCCTCCACTTCACGCGGATTCTCAACATAGGTAAAATTTCTCAACATGGAATCGACCTGAGAATAGGCGTTGGTCAGGGAGTCCTCGGTTAGCTGTCGAGCCTTTGATACGGTCTCAATGCTGTCTGCCAGGGACTCTTTCCATGAATCGTATTTGTCGGCATTGCGGGAGCGCTCCTGTCTTTGGGTGCATGACGCGCATAGCAGGATCGCAGATATCGATATGATGGGGACTGATATATGTTTTATATTCATTGCTGTGGGGATGTTTCGGATGTGTGGATCAATGTCTGTGTCTGTCAGACACGGGCTACATCTTTCACACCTTTGACTGTCTTGAGTTTCCGTATGAGGGAGTTGAGGCTTGTGGTGTCGGTGAGGTTGATTGTGAGATAGCCTTGGAATACATCGTCGTGAGAGTCGATCGAAATATTACGCAGGCTCATTTCCGGCTCTTTGGCTATTATGGATGTGATGTTGGTGACGATTCCTATGTCGTCATGACCCACCACTCTCAGCGATACAGGCATCATCGCTCCGGGCGCTCCGCTCCAGTCTACACTGACGATGCGGTAGGGATAGCGCCGGTGGATGTCCGGAGCGTTGGGGCAATTCTTATGATGGACCTTGATGACTCCGTCTGAGCTGATGAATCCGAACACTTCGTCTCCGTAGATCGGAGAGCAGCATCGGGCCAATTTGTAGCGGAGGCCTTTGATCGTTTTCCCTCCTACCGACAGGATCTCGGCCGGAGTCTGTTCGGTTTCCTCGGGTGTGAGACGGTATTCCCCGGCCGATATTTTCTGGGAGTCGGCATTGTCGTCGGGAGAGGATGTCTCAGCCTCGCATAGGGCTATGAATTTTGCCGGATCGATCTTTTCGGATGCTATGTCGGCGAAAAAATCGTTGACATGACTGTAGCCCATGCGTTTAATGATCTTCATCTCGCTTGATTCGTCAATCTCGATCTTGCGGTTGCGCAACCGGCGCTGTAGCAGCTCTTTTCCAAGCATGGCGCGGTTGAGCCGGGCTTCATTGAGCGACTGACGAATCTTGTTGCGTGCCTTGGATGTTACTGCGATTGAAAGCCAGTCTGGCGAAGGGGACTGGGTAGAGGACGTGATTATCTCGATTGTGTCTCCGCTTGAAATCTTATGGTTGATTCGACGATGGGCGCCATCGATTATCGCTCCAGTGCAGCGGCAACCGACGTTGCTGTGTATAGCGAACGCGAAATCGAGTACGGTGGCGCCGGCCCCGAGTCTGAGCAGATCACCTTTAGGGGTGAAAGCGAACACCTCTTTATCGGCTGAATCGGGCTTGATGTCTTTCATCAGCTGCATCGGTCCGGACTTTGCTGTTTCGAGGATGTCGCGTATGTTGTTCATCCATTGGTCTGTGCTGTCGCCCTTCACCCCTTTGTAGCGCCAGTGTGCCGCAAGGCCTTTCTCTGCAATGAGATCCATGCGTTTCGTGCGGAACTGCACCTCGACCCATTTTGAATCCGGCCCCATGACGGTGGCATGGAGCGATTCATAGCCGTTGCTTTTGGGAATTGTGATCCAGTCTTTCATCCTCGCGGGGTTGGCCTTATACATGTCTGCAAGGATGGAATATGCGAGCCAGCAGTCGCGTTTCTCCCGTTCTACCGGGGTGTCGATTATGACCCGGATGGCGAAAAGATCGTAGATATGCTGGATGTCAACTTTCTGTTTCCTTATTTTTGCCCAGATCGACGATATTGATTTGGTTCGTCCCTTGATGGAGAATCTAAGGCCTGCTGCGGTAAGTTTCTCCCGCACAGGGGCTATGAAGTCGGCGATATATGCGTCTCTTTCCTTTTTTGTCTCGTTGAGTTTGCGGGCTATCTGGGTGTATATGTCGCGGTTAGTGTATTTAAGCGCAAGATCCTCAAGCTCGCTTTTGAGGGAGTATAGCCCGAGCCGGTGGGCAAGCTGGGCATAGAGGCATTCCGCTTCGAAAGCGACATTGCGTACCCATTGGTCGTCTTTGTGGTGGTTGATGGATCGCATCAGAACCACGTTGTGGACGATCATTATTATAATCACCCGTATGTCGTCTGCCAGCGAGAGAATCAGCCCCCTGAAATTCTCTGGGTCGGCTGCTCCGGTTTTCCCTCCGAATCTGACCACAGCACGCATTCCCGAGATCAGTCCGGCCACATCGTCGCCCCATATAGCGCTTGCGCGGGATCCGAGTTCCGGTTTGAGATGACACAGAGGGAAGAGAAGGATAGCTGTGAGAATGTTATGGTCCGGTTCCACGGTGTCTGCGAAAAGGCTTGCGGTGCGCATGGTCATCAGCAGGAACGGCAGACCGTGTTTGTCCCGGACTGGAGAACCAGCCCCTTCGGAACGCAGGAGTGAACCGAGTCTTTTTATTTCATCATCTGAAAATCTGCCGGATAGGCTCTCTCTGAGCCGGGCTATGATCTGGATTGCTTCCCGGAGTTCGGCAATGGATAATCGTTCGGGTTGAATGAGATCGGACATAACGGTATGGTTAATCAGTCAGATATCAAGGGATTCCGAGAAAACGGTGCATCTGGACAGACAGAGTCCATCGTGGATCGGCAAGCACGCGGCGCACGGTCCGCAGCCTGTTTGCGCGGCATTGTCCGGGATCGTTCACGAAGCATGGCTGGAGATACATGAGGGTCTGGGGCTTGCGGCATGGAAGCGAGAAATATGGCTCGAGATCCTGACCGGCGTCCACGATCTTTATTTCGTCTGCCCTGTCCGCCACTATCGGCAGCGGCTCAATTCCTGGTATGCCGCATTTGGGACTCACCGTAATCCAGTCTATTCCGGCCGGTATGGGCATAGTGCCGTTAGTCTCGACCGCGATTTTCTTCCCTGTGGTCCGTTTCAGCATGCGGATGAAGTCGTCGTCGATGTGCATGCAAGGTTCACCTCCTGTGATCACAATCCATCCTGCCTTGTAAAGATTCACGGCGCGGATGATTTCATCGTCGGTCATGAATATTCCCGACTGATGGCTCGTGTCGCAGAAAGGACAAGAGAGGTTGCATCCGGAGAAACGGATGAATACGGATGGAAATCCTGTGTGATGTCCCTCGCCCTGGAGGGAATAGAATATCTCGTTGATTTTCTTCATCGTCAATCTATTTCGTAGATGGCGGAATTACCTTCGCTTTCCTGAACCTCGCAGCGGAAACAGTTAGGCACATTTTCCACTATCCAGCGGGCAATGTTTTCGGCAGTAGGGTTGAAAGGCAGCACATCGTTGAGTACGGCGTGGTCAAGTTTTGCGCATACCCTCTCTTTTATAAGGGTGAAATCCGTCACCATCCCGTCGGCGTTCAGCTCCTTTGAACGGCATTCCACCGTTATGATCCAGTTGTGTCCGTGGAGTGCGGTGCATTTGCTGGGATATGACAGGTTGAGCCTGTGGGCTGCCGATATTTCTATGCGTTTCTTTACAAAATACATTTTGTGGACTTTAGGTGATTCAAGATTCGTAGGATGTAGGATCGGGTATTCCGGCCGTGCGGAAAGCTTCGGCGCGTTCGCGGCATGTGCCGCAACGTCCACAGTGTTTCTCGCCCCCTTTGTAGCAGCTGTAGGTAAGGGAATAATCTATTCCCAGCGCGGCTCCTCTCCGGGCTATGTCGGCTTTGGATATGTCGGTATATGCGGCTATGATGTCTACACCGTCGTATGTCCCTTCCTTCATGGCCTCGCTCATTGCCTTGACAAACCCGGGACGGCAGTCGGGGTATATGGCATGGTCTCCTCCGTGGTTGGCGATAAGTGTATGGGTCAGACCCCGGGATTCGGCGAGTCCACATGCTATCGAGAGCATGATGCCGTTGCGGAAAGGCACCACAGTGGATTTCATGTTTTCCTCGTCGTAGTTTCCTTCAGGAATCTTATCGGCGCCTTCGAGAAGAGAACTTCTGAAATACCGGCCGAAGAAGTCGAGGGGGATTACGATATGTTCGATGCCGAGGAGTTTGCATTGCGCTTTGGCGCAGTCGATCTCCCGCGCATTGTGGTTAGAGCCGTAGTCGAAACTTACGGCGAGCGCTATGCGGTCTTTATATTCATGCAGGAGCGTAACGGAGTCCATCCCGCCGGAGAGGACAATCACAGAATCTTTTGTCATGGTTCGGTGTTTTGGAGAAAATGGACAATTACCGTCGGATGAATATGTCGGTGTTCATGTTTTCAGCGATGCGTCTGTCGCATAGATTCTTATGCTCGGGATCGGCTTTTGCCGCGAAAGGATATATTGATATTCCTCCCCGGGGCATGAAGACACCCCGCACTTCGATATATCGCGGATCCATCAGGTTCCAGAGGTCATCGAGGATTATGTTGACACAATCCTCGTGGAAATCCCCGTGGTTGCGGAACGAGAAGAGATAGAGTTTCAAACTCTTGCTCTCCACCATCTTGATCCTGGGGATATAGGAGATGAATATGTGTCCGAAATCGGGTTGGCCTGTTTTGGGGCAGAGCGTGGTGAACTCCGGACAGTCGAATGTAACCAGATACTCGCGTTCGGGATGTTTGTTGTCGAAAGTCTCGAGCAGTTCGGCTGAATAGTCGGAGGGATATTTCACGCCTTGGCAGCCGAGCAACGTGAGGCGTGAGAGAGATTCGTCTGTTCTCATATTTACTGAAGAATAGTTGATATGCTAAATCCGAAACCGAGCTGCCACCATCGGGATCCGGATCGTTTTTTTCAGACTGCAAAAGTAATGAATTTTTGCGAGCCGACAAAAAATAGCTAACTTTGCGTGATACAAAACCAAACAGAAAATGAGATTGAGAAAAGTAGCGCTGGCGGTTCTGTTGGCCGCCATCGGTGTGCTTGGCTGCAGCAGTGCGCCGGCGGGAAATCCGAAGCGGGAGTTCCGCGGCGCATGGCTCCATGTGATAGGCCAGTCGCAATGGCAAAACAAGACCACGGCACAGGCCAAGGCGTATATAGAAGATCAGATGCGACGATTGCAGGAGGCGGGTTGCAATGCGGTGATATTTCAGGTGAGACCCACAGCCGATGCGATGTATGAATCCGACCTTGAACCATGGACTGCATGGCTTACCGGCAAAAGAGGCAAGGCTCCCAATCCGAAATGGGATCCGATGGCATACGCGATAGAGGAGGCTCACAGGAGAGGGATGGAGTTTCACGCATGGCTCAACCCGTATCGTGTTACTTCTTCAGCTAAGGAGGTTTTGCCTCAGAGTCATGCCGCTGTCAAAGAACCCCATAGATTTGTCAAGTTTAACGGTCAGACGTTTTTTGATCCTGCCTACCAGGAAAACCGCGATTTTATATGCAAGGTGATAGACGACATAACTGCACGTTACGATGTGGACGCGATCCACATCGATGACTATTTCTATCCCTATCCGGCTGCCGGAAAGAAGTTTGACGCGGATCAGTCCAGCTATGCCAAATTCGGGAAAGGAATGAACAAGGGGGATTGGCGCCGCCACAATGTGGATCTGCTCATTGAGCAGATCCACAACACGATAAAACGCCGTAAGCCGTGGGTGCGCTTTGGAGTCAGTCCGTTCGGCATCTGGCGCAACCGCAGCAGCGATCCGAGAGGATCGGCGAGTTCGGGACTTCAGAATTACGATGACCTTTACGCCGATGTCCTTCTTTGGGCTAAAAAAGGATGGATCGATTATATGGCTCCGCAGCTATATTGGAACCTGGACACAAAAGCGGCTCCCAGCCGTAGTCTTGCAAAATGGTGGAATGACAATGCCAACGGAGTGGACGTCTACATCGGTCAGGATGTGAAGCGAACCATGGATGTCGCCGATCCTAAGAATAACGACAGGAATGAACTTGACACCAAAGTCAAACTCTCGCGCAGCCTGCCTAATGTGCAGGGTAATGTGTTGTGGCACGGATATTGGGTAACGGGTAATTACAAAGGTGCGGCCGATTCCCTGTCGTTGAAATATCAGAGTACCATAGCCCTCCCTCCGGTATATGGCGATCCGGATCAGAAGCCGGCAAAACCCTCCGGACTGCATCTTGAACGGCGCGACGGAAAACTTTTTCTGGGCTGGCACGCTCCTGAATCGGGTAAAACAGAGAAATCGACCGATGCCGTGAAGTTTGTCGTATATCAGTTTTACAAAGGAGAGAAGCCTGATATGGAGGATGCCCAGACAATCATTGCCCTTACCCCCTTCACTTCATTATTGCTCACGGACGAAGGAAGCGGCGACGAGCTTAAAGGGCATACGTTCTATGTAACCTCTGTCGACAGGATGAACCGTGAGTCGGCTCCTGCCGTTTACACAATAAAATAACCGAAAAATGAGGATAAAAAGAGGTTTGTTTGCCATTGCAGTGGCCATTGCGACTGTTGTCCCAGCCGATGCGCAGTTTTTTGATAAGATGGAACGCGCGCTTGACAAGCTGACGGGAAATACGGAATCCAGCGAGAGTGTGAAGTCTGTCAGTATGGAGGGTCGGCCGTATGGCATGAATCCGGGGTTGAATGTGATGTTGAGTGGAGCGGAGGCCGACAAGGAAAAGCTGGTGCTGACGCTCACATTCGAGCCGGTAGGCGACAGAAGTGTTACGGGGCTGAATCTGAGTGCGGGAAACATCAGGCTCGGTGTGCCGGAATTCAATGATTCCACTGTCATATTTGTGGTTTCCGAGCCATACGCCCCGATGGGGAAGCCGGTGTCTGATCCTGCCGGTCAGGAATTGCTGAAAGTGGGTGTGCCGTCGGTAACACTGGATATCCCGTCAGGAAAGATGGTGGACGTAGCCCTGGTGTGGTATGGTTTCCCAAAGAAAGTGAAGAAGATAGAGCGTTTAGACCTCGGCTTGTCGCAGGTGGATGTTGCCGGAAAGCCGACGCGCTATTTTGGTTTTACGTTTGACAACATCGGTATTTCACGCTGAAAGTCCCGGGAAGTATAATATAGGAATATGGCTCTGTCGCCGAATCGCGACAGAGCCATATTCCTATAGTCCGTTGCCGGAGTGGAATACCTTTTCCCCGGCCACATAAGTGGCTTTGATTACTTTTGCAGGCGAAAGTGTTTGCAATACAAACAGTTTCTGGAAGATGTCGGTAACCGATTGCAACCGCCATTCTGTGAATGAGTCCGGTTTCAAATCAATCACTGTCATATCGGCTTCGTAGCCGGGGGCTATGGATCCTATCCGGTCGTCAAGCCTGAGGGCGCGTGCCCCTCCTCTTGTGGCCAGATAGAAAGACCGGAGGGCGTCTATACCCCGGGCGTGGAGCATGCCGACCTTGTAGGCTTCCCCCAGTTGCCGGAGGACCGAGAAGTTTGTCCCGGCTCCTATGTCGGTGCCTATCCCGAAAGCCACATTATGTGCCACGGCGTCCCACCACCGGAATTGCCCGTCTCCAAGGAACAGATTCGACGAGGGGCAATGGAGGGCCGACGCGCCGGCTTTGCCGATCATCTCCCATTCAGCCGGGCTTACGATGCAGCAGTGGGCGAGAAGGGATCTGTCTCCGAGCAATCCGAACCGCCGGTAGACGTCGGTATAGTTTTCAGCGTCAGGAAACAATTCCTTCACCCATCTGATCTCATCTTCAGACTCGTCGAGATGAGTGTGCATGTAGACGCCTTGCTGGAGGTACCGCTGATAAAGATCTCCGGCAAGCGAGAGCTGCCCGGGGGTGCTTGTCGGGGCAAATCTCGGTATGACGGCGTAAAGCTGTCTCCCGCGTCCGTGCCATCGTTTCAGAAGCCTTTCCGCAGTCTCGACGGATTCTTCAGCCGATTTGTCTTTCAGGCTGTCCGGAAGGTTTCTGTCTTGAAGCACTTTGCCGCATATCATGCGGGTGCCTGCGCGTTCGGATTCCTCGAAAAACGCGTCTACAGAGCTTTCAAAAGTGGTTGCGAAGACATTGGCTGTTGTTGTTCCGTTGGCAAGGAGCTGGCCGATGAAGATCCGTGCCGTTTTTGCCGCATGTTCCTTGTCGGCGAACATGGCTTCGGTCGGGAATGTATATGTGTTCAACCAGTCGAGAAGAGTCTCGCCGAAAGACCCTACCATCGGAGCCTGGACATAATGTGCATGGCAATCGATGAATCCTGGCATGATCAATGCGTCGTCGGAATATTGTTCGGTATGCGTTATGTCAGGATACCGTTTCTTGATGGACTGAGTGTGGTCCACATCTATGATTTTTCCATTTCCGATGACAGCTGTTCCGTCCTTGAAGTAGTCGATGCATGATTCCGGGTCGTCTGAAAGGAATGGATCGGCTTTGAATGAGAGAATCTGTCCGCGTATGGCTTTCAGTGTGGAATTATCCTGATTGGTAACGATATTCATTGTAGCTTGGTCTTTATGTGTAGATGCGGTTAAAGGGGGGGAGAAAGCGGCCGGACATCCTTTGTTGGAGTCCGGCCGCCGCGTGTCTTTAGAAACGTATGGATCGAATCTGCGTTATTTGCGGGATGCTTTT
This sequence comes from uncultured Muribaculaceae bacterium, assembly GCA_910589425.1. GTDB lineage: Bacteria > Bacteroidota > Bacteroidia > Bacteroidales > Muribaculaceae > Lepagella. The sequence goes on from CAJUSZ010000015.1 coordinate 9,014, forward strand.
GAACTGGAATCTTCCGGAGCGAACCGGTTGGGGAAATCCCAGTGTTGTCTGGGATGGACAAGCGCCCATATCACAAGGAACACTCCGAGGAGAATAAACGGGATCGACAGCATCTGCCCGAGATTCATGCCGTATTGGGCAATCAGATTGTATTCTGATTCAACCTGATTGTTCTTGATATATTCGATCAGAAATCTCGGAAGGAAAATGCCGATGAAGAACACTCCGGTGATGAGCCAGGGTCTTTCCTCCGCATTGCGTTTCCAATACATCCACATCAGGACTGCGAAAAGGATGAAATAGCACCCCGCTTCGTAGAGCTGGGTGGGATGTGCGGGGAGTGTCTCTCCGTTGCGCACGAAAATGAATCCCCAGGGCAACGAGGTGTAGGTGCCGTAGATCTCGGAATTCATAAGATTGCCTAACCTTATGAGTCCTGCCACGAGAGCAACCGGGACGACAATCTTGTCGAATGTCCATGATGCCGGCTTCTTGCTGACGCACCACGAGAAGATAAACAGTCCGATTATATTTGCCAAAGTCCCCCCGTGGCTTGCGAGTCCTCCCTCCCAGATCTTCAGTATTTCCGATGGATGGGCGGAATAATAGTCCCATTCGTAGAAGAATACGTGTCCGAGGCGTGAACCCACAAGGGTAGCCACTACAAGATAAGTCAGCAGAATCCCGAGCCATCTCTCGGGAGCGCCTTCGTGGCGGAACATTCGGCTGACTATATCGTAGCCGACTATGAATCCTATCGCGAAAGCGAGTCCGTACCATCTGACTGATACGGGACCGAGACTGAATATGACTGGACTTGCGTCCCAGACTATGGCAGAGAGCATAATTTTCCGGTTGTCGCAGGCCGGATCACAGCCCGGCCTGCGGTGATGTTGATTTTACTTGCCTACGATCATCGCGGTGTCCTGAGCGATGACGAGTTCCTCGTCGGTCGGGATAACCACTACTTTAACCTTGGAATCTTCGCCCGAAATGACAGTTTCCTTGCCTCTTGAGCGGTTGGCTTCCTTATTGAGTGTGATGCCCATGAAAGCGAGTTTCTCACAGATGGCCTCGCGCAGCTCGGGTGAGTTTTCACCGACACCGGCTGTGAAGACGATCACGTCAACACCTCCGAGAGCGGCTGTGTATGCTCCGATATATTTAAGGATGCGGTATTCATACATGTCCATGGCGAGCTTGGCACGTTCGTTGCCGGCTGCGATGGCGTCTTCGATGTCGCGCATGTCGGAAGAGATTCCGCTTATGCCAAGCACACCGCTCTTCTTGTTGATTACGTTGCCAAGAGCGTCGGCGTCAAGGTTCTCGCACTTCATGAGATATGTGAGCGCTCCCGGATCGACGTCGCCCACACGGGTGCCCATCATAAGTCCCTCGGTAGGAGTCAGACCCATTGATGTGTCCACGCATTTGCCGTCAGCCACGGCCGCGATGCTTGCGCCGTTGCCGATGTGGCATGTGATGATGCGAGTCTTGTCGTAGTCAAGGCCGAGGAATTCGCAGGCGCGGCGGCTCACATAACGATGGCTTGTGCCGTGGAAGCCGTAACGGCGCACACCGAATTTCTCGTAGTCCTCGTAGGGGAGGGCATACATGAAAGCCTTGGCGGGCATTGTCTGGTGGAAGGCGGTGTCGAACACTGCTACCTGAGGCACTCCGGGGATCAGGTCTGTAACAGCCTCGATGCCGGTTATGTTGGCCGGATTATGAAGCGGGGCGACGGGATAGCATTCCTTTACTTTCTCGATCACTTCAGGCGTGATCAGAACGGATTTGTTGAATTTCTCCATGCCATGCACCACGCGGTGGCCTACGGCCTGGATCTCGTCGAAGCTCTTGATCACGCCCTCTTTCGGGTCTGTGAGGATCTTGAGTACATTTTTTACGGCTTCCTTGTGGTCGGGCATACTTACCACGATGGTCTCCTTGGAGCCGTCGGTGCGCTTGAACTTCAGGAATGAGTCGGGCAGACCGATTTTTTCTACTCCACCTTCGGCAAGTACATCTCCGCCAGTGGATTCGATAAGTTTGTATTTTACGCTGCTGCTTCCGCAGTTGAGAACGAGAATTTTCATTTTTCGGGATTTGTTGTGTTCAGTTCATTTTTTGACTACACGCATGTCTCTTCCGGAGACCTCGGATGTAATCAGAGGTTTTTGTCGCCGATAGCCTGGTTGCAGGTTACGATGATTGTGTTGACGATGTCTTCGACGGTGGCTCCGCGCGAAAGGTCATTGACAGGAGCTGCAAGACCCTGGAGGATCGGGCCTACGGCACCGGCACCGGCGAGACGCTGAACGAGCTTGTAGGCAATGTTACCGACGCTCAGATTCGGGAATATCAATGTGTTGGCATTTCCGGCCACATCGCTGTCCGGTGCTTTCTTGGAGGCGACGGAGGGAACGATTGCCGCGTCGCTCTGCATTTCGCCGTCTACCTTGAGGGTGGGGTCGAGCTGTTTCACAAGTTCAGTTGCCTCACGCACCTTGTCCACCTCCTCGTGGCTTGCGCTGCCGCGGGTCGAGAAGCTGAGCATGGCCACACGCGGATCGAGTCCTGCGATATCTTTTGTGGTCTTGGCTGTGGATATGGCGATCTGAGCCAGTTCCTCTTTTGTGGGATCAGGAACAACGGCGCAGTCTGCGAATATGAGCATGTGGTCGTCGCCATAAGGCACATTCTCGGGCAGGAGCATGATGAACGCACCGCTGACCACGTTGATGCCGGGACGGGTTTTCAGCACCTGGAATGCAGCGCGGAGTACGCTCGATGTGGGGCTGAGCGCGCCAGCCACCATGCAGTCGGCATCGCCGGCCTTGATCATGAGACATCCAAGGTAGAGGGGATTCTTCACAGTGTAGCGTGCGTCTTCGAGCGACACGCCTTTTTTCTTGCGGAGTTCTTTGAAAAGTTCCGCGTATTTTTCGGTGAATTCCTTGTCGTCGGGGTTGTGGAATTCTGCTTTTTCGATGTTTTTGAGTCCGAGCTTCTCAGCTTCGGCAATTGTTTCCTCGCGCTTGCCGAGGAAAACGACCTGCGCCAGTCCGGCTTCGATCACCTGGTCTGCTGCCTGGAGAGTGCGGGGTTCGAGGGATTCGGGGAGCACGAGACGCTGCGGGTGCTCTTTGGCTTTCTTGGTAAGACGTTCAAAGAGTGTCATGATATTTGTGTTGTTTGGGTTTTTCAAGTTATTCTGCAAAATTAACAAAAGCTGCTGTAATAGGAAAATATTAGGAGCTAAAAATAGAGGCGTCCGTGTCGCTTGAATCGGAAATGGATGGAAAAAAGGGTTTATATGGATTTTTTTTGTTAACTTTACGCACCGATTTTTCATTTAACCCTAAGCATTCATGAGCGAAGAAAACGATATCAGAGACATCGAGGAGCCTGATGTTGAATCCGCAGAGGATCAGTGGCTGGCTGAAAAGGCTGCGTCCGACATACCGGCTGCAGGAAAGCCAGATTACAATGTGCCGGGAGATGGCGACCGACGCACGCTTCTGTCCGGGATGTTCCGCAACTGGTATCTCGAATATGCCAGCTATGTGATTCTTGAGCGCGCCGTACCCCATATAGAGGATGGACTGAAGCCGGTGCAGAGGAGGATTCTTCATGCAATGCAGACCACGGACAATGGCCGCTTCAACAAAGTGGCGGGCATTGTCGGAGAGACAATGAAATATCACCCCCACGGTGATGCTTCGATCGGCGATGCCCTTGTCCAGCTCGGACAGAAGGAATTGCTCATCGACACCCAAGGAAACTGGGGTAATATATTGACCGGCGATCAGGCGGCCGCTACCCGTTACATCGAAGCCCGGCTGTCTGAATTTGCCCTGGAGACGCTTTTCAGTCCTAAGATCACGGAATGGATGCCGTCATACGACGGGGTGCGCCGTGAGCCTGTTACACTTCCCGTAAAGTTCCCGCTGCTTCTCAGCCAGGGGGTGGAGGGAATCGCAGTCGGACTGTCATCAAAAATACTTCCCCACAATTTCAACGAGATAATTGACGCAGCCATTTCCTATCTGCGCAATGAACCGTTCTCGCTTCTCCCTGATTTCCAGACAGGGGGTCTGCTTGATGCCACGCGCTACAACGACGGGGCTCGGGGAGGAAGCGTCAAAGTGCGCGCGAAGATCGAGAAAATAGACAGCAAGACTCTCGCCATCACCGAGACACCGTTCGGCAAGACCACTTCCTCGCTTATATCCTCGATCATCGGTGCGCAGGAAAAAGGAAAAATCAAAATCCGCAAGGTGGACGACAACACATCCGCCTCGGCCAATATCATAGTGCATCTCGCTCCCGGGACATCGAGCGACAAGACCATCGACGCGCTTTATGCATTTACGGATTGTGAGGTGAGCATTTCGCCCAACTGCTGTGTGATATGGGACAGCAAACCGCGCTTCCTGACTGTCAGCGATGTGTTGCGCTTCAGCGTGGACCATACACAGGAGATGCTTCATCAGGAACTCGAGATAAAACTCGGGGAGACACAGGAGGCGAGGCTTTACGCCTCGCTGGAGAAAATATTCATAGAGGAGCGTATCTACAAAGATCGCGAATATGAGGAGGCCCGTAGCAGCGACGATGCCGTGGCGCATGTGGACAAGAGACTCGAACCCTTTAAACCTTCATTTTACAGGGAGATCACGAAAGATGATATTCTTAAGCTGTGGAAACTTCCGTTCGAGCGCATATTCAAGTTCAATTCTGAGAAAGCCGACGATAAGATAGCGGAATTGAACCGAGAGGTTGACAGGCTCCAGCACGACATGGAGCATATCGTGGACTACACAGTGGCATGGTACGAGCATCTGAAGAAAAACTATGGCTCACGGTTCCCGCGCCGTACTACGGTCAGAGGGTTCGATTCGATTGAGGCTGCAAAGGTGGCCGAGGCCAACAAGCGTTTCTATTTCGACAAGGAGGGATGTTTCATCGGCACCGGTCTGAAGGATGGTCAGTTCCTTTTCACTTGCTCGGATCTGGACGACATTCTCATCATCTACAGAAACGGTGTCTACAAGACAGTCAAGGTGTCCGAAAAACTTTATATCGGAAAGAAAGGCACTAAGGTGGAATATATCGGAGTGTTCAAGAAAGGGGATAAGCGCACTGTCTATAACATCATCTACCGTAATGGCAAGGAGGGATTCTACTATAAGAAGCGGTGTTGCATAACCGGTCTTACACGCGAGAAAGAATATGACCTGACAAAGGGATTGCCCGGCTCCAGGCTCGAATGGCTGAGTGTGAATCCAAATGGAGAGGCGGAGATTGTGAAAGTCAGTCTTAAGGACACTCCCGACGCTGCCGGAAGAAAGCCGCGTTCCCATCAGGTGCAGGTCAATTTTGCCGAGCTGGAGATCAAGGGCAAGGAGGCGCTTGGAAACCTCGTTACCAAATACTCCGTCAGCGGGGCGTCGCTTCTGGAGAAAGGAGCAAGCACCCTGGGCGGCCGTGAGGTGTGGTTCGACCGCGATGTGCTGAGGTTGAATTACGATGGACGAGGAGAGAGCCTCGGTATTTTCCAGGGAGATGACAAGGTGTTGGTAATAACTGCATCAGGCGATTTCTATACGACGGACTATTCCGATTCAAACCATTATGACGACAATATTTTCCGCATAGTCAAGTTTGATCCCGCCAAGGTATGGACAATGGCTCTTTATGATGCGTCGTTCGGATTCCCTTATCTGAAGAGGTTCAGATTTGAGGTTTCGGCAAAGCCTCAGAGATTTGTGGGAAGCGAGGAGGGATCAAGCATTATCCTTCTGACCGACACTCCGTATCCAAGACTGCGATTCACATTCGGCGGAAGTGATTCGGTAAGGCCTCCGCTTGAGATAGAGGCTGATGAGTTTATCGGGGTCAAGAGCTTCAAGGCAAAGGGTAAGCGCATATCCCTCTTCAAGATAGAAAGCACCGAAGAGCTTGAACCGACTAAGATCCCGGAAGAACCAGAGCCTGAGGACGTGGAGTCCGGGAAGTCTGCGCAGATGCCTGAGGACGCTTCCTCCGAGGAAGATCAGAAGGATCATGCACGGATTGTGCAGGGAGATCTGTTTGACGGCATGGCCGATGAAAATCAATAAAAACGGCAATGATGAAAAGAATATCTGTCATAATAGCATTCATCCTGGGCATCGTGTCCGGCATGTCAGCCTCTGCCGGCTGGCCGCCATACGACACCGGTGTCGAGCCCGAGTGTACGGCTGATTCCGTGGATCAGGCGCAGGAAACAACCATGACTTTCAAACGTCCTGTCTCGCAGATATATATGCTTGGAATTGGCGGAACCAATCTCCTCGACACATATCTGTCTCCGCTACGTTATCATGGGATAGCCATGGATCTGTCGGGTCAGTGGAGCAAAATGCTTCCGTGGATGAGGAACACATGGGTGATGCGCTTCGACGGAGGAATCGGCCTGGGCAGCGCGATGAATCCCTCGCGCACAGCCCGGATGCTTGAGGCCGACGCGCGGTTTGCATGGGGGGTGGCATGGAGCCACCGGTTTACTTGCAAGCTTAGAGTTACAGTCGGCATGTCGGCCGACTTAGGAGCCGGAATACTCTATCTTTCACGAAACTCCAACAATCCTGCATCGGTTAAAGCAAGAGCCGGTGTCAGTCTGACGGCGTCGGCATCGTTCCCGTTCAAGCTCGGTCGTGTGCCGGTGCTTGTAAGCGATGAGGTGAAACTTCCGTCGCTCGGACTTTTTTTCTCGCCGGAATATGGGGAGACATATTACGAAATTTGGCTCGGCAACCATAAAGGCCTGGCGCATTGCGGATGGTGGGGCAATAATTTCGGTATCGACAATCTGTTGGCCTTCGATCTTGACATAGGCCCGTCGGCATTGAGACTCGGCTACAGATATCGGCTCGACTCATCATGGGTTTGCGGACTCAACACCCAGCTTCACCGACATTTGTTTGTGATCGGTTGGATACCCCACGGTATCGGGCTGAAACGGACACGCCCGTCGGAGAAATCCATATCCATAAATTCACTCTACTGACATGAAGATTCCGAGATTGATAATAAACGTGTCTCTTGCGCTGCTGGCTTCAATTTCACTTTCAGCATGCCACGACACCCCTGAGTATGCCGACGATCCCGAAGGCAATTTCAACGCGCTCTACGATGCGGTGGATAACCATTATTGTTTCTTCTCAGAAAAGGACATAGACTGGAAGGCGACCGGTGACAAATACCGGTCAAGATTGAAAAAGGATATGAACAGATTTGAGCTGTTCAGACTTTGTTCGGAGATGCTTGCCGAACTTGAGGATGGACATGTCAATCTGTCGTCGCAGTTTGATGTGAGCTATTACCGCCGATGGTGGACCGATTATCCCCAGGATTTTAGTCTGAGGACACTCCAGCAGTATTATCTTGGCTTTGACTGGCATACAGTGAGCGGAATAATGTATAAGAAACTGGCCGGAGGCCGCGTGGGCTACATGTACTATCCGTCGTTTTCGCAAAGGATATCCGAAACGAGCCTTGACTATGTGCTTTCATCACTGGCGGATTGCGACGCGCTGATCCTCGACATACGCGACAATGGCGGTGGTTTGCTTACCAATGTGGATATCCTTGTCGGCCGGTTTATAGAAGAGGAGATATGCGGAGGATTCATCAGGCATAAGACAGGTTCGGGTCATGATGATTTCTCCAGTCCGTACGAGATCCGTTATAGTCCTGCGTCGGCCGGAAGGGTTAGGTGGCGGAAACCTGTCAGGATTTTGACAAACAGGTCGTGCTACAGTGCGGCGAATGATTTTGTCGCTGTTATGAAAGGATTGCCCGGGGTGAGGATAATCGGAGCCAGAACCGGCGGTGGCGGAGGTCTGCCATTCTCTTCGGAACTTCCCAACGGATGGAGCGTGCGCTTTTCCGCGTGTCCGATAGCTGACCGCTACGGGATCTCAACGGAAATGGGGATAGATCCTGATGACGGATGTGAGGTCCACGCGCCAGCTGATGAGCTTGCTCTGGGACGCGACGCGATACTTGATTTCGCCATATCTCTATCAATGACCAATGGCGCTGTTCAGGAATGACGGTCTGTGTCCTGATCCGTCGTTCTTGTTATCTCTGAATGCAGTCCGGTGTCGAAATGGATCTTGTTCATTTCGATAGGAGAGAGCTGTCTTGCCCCTTCTATAGGGCGATGTTTTATCTTAATCATTTGAATGTCTTTTGAATGCGTCGGCTATGCGGTTGGCCGCCAGAAGTGCCGATAGATAGGAGGCTGCGAGAAGCCACGGAGTCCACTGCGTGAGGCTTACGGATCTGAATGCTCCTCCGGCGAGGTTTGTGAAAAATATCAGCCAAAGCAGTATTTGGACTGTAACACACATCGTACACCAAGCGTGTATGCGATTCTTCTGATACCAGATGCTCCAGAATGAGAAAGGCAGGCAGCAGACATTGAAAATGGATAGCCACGGGATCGATTCCGGAAACACAAGCATCGCTGTCAGGCTGACAGAGAAATAGGCAATCCCGACCTCAGCCCATCCGAATATGCCGAAAAAAGTCGAGGCTTTCTGTTTCAGGACTGTGTCGCAACCTCCCTTCTGCAACAGGCCGCATATACTGTCCCCGGCATTTGTATGTATGTTCAGGCTTTTGAGCATCAGATGCCATGTAACGTATATTCCTGTAAGGCAGAGCAGTATGTCGGCTATTGTCCACCACTTTGCGAAAAGTCCCGAACTTACGGCAGAGAATATACCTATGAAAAGAATACATGCCCAAAGCGTTGCTGTTTTAAGAAGTTTTATCAGCTCCTTGCCCCGATGGCTTCCAAGATCGGGCTCAGTGCTTTCCGCGCCGGGATATGCCACGAGGGCTATCCCGCTCCAACCGTCAAGGAAACGGGAAGCGGGGGCTGTGTGATCTCCCTTGGTGTCTGCAAAAAGCACGGTTTCGGGCGAAACTCTCTTCAAAACCACAAAGCGGCCTTTGAACTGCACCATAGATGGCACAGGGAGCCGGTCAAGCCCTCCCTTATTGTCAAAAGATAAACCATCGGACTCTATACCGTATTCCTTCAGCAAGCGTGTGAATCCGAACAGGGATTGGAATGGCATCTTGCGGAAACGGGAATCGCTGTAAGACACCGTGTGAGGAATGCCCAGCTCCTTCAGGAAGACAGAAAAGATTGTGGATGACTTCATGGTTGCGATCAGAGATATTGTTCAATCTTTGCAAGAAGATCGTTGGCATCCATCTCTCCGCTGGTGGTCCATACCGCCTCTCCGTCGCGGTAGAGGATGAAGGCTGGAATCCCCTGCACATCCAGTGAGTCGGCCAACTCACGGTTTTCATCAATGTCGAGCTGCCACACGGCCGCTCTTCCTTCAAGAAGCGCCTTTATGTCGGCCACCACCGGCATCATCGCCTTGCAATGAGGACACCAAGTGGCATAAAATTCAATCAATGTTACCTTAGATGAGTTTACAAGATCTGAATAACTGTTTTCCATAATAAAAAATAAGAGTTGTTTATCTTGATAATAAACAACTCCTGATGATAAAAAGATTGATCTGGTTATGTTCTGCGGGTCGGTTTTGTCATTTAGCGGCCTTTACTCGATAGTCGCATCTCACTTTACCTTTCGCTATGTTGTTGAGCTTGGTTCTGATCAGAGCTTTGCGGATCGGGGCTACCCGGTCGGTGTAGACCGTGCCGAGCAGATGGTCATACTCATGCTGCATTATCCTGCTCAGAAATCCGCTGAATTCCTCCTCGTGTTCGACAAAGTTCTCGTCGAGCCAGTTCAGGCGCACATGCTCTGTGCGGCTGACATTCTCTGACAATCCAGGAAGCGAAAGGCATCCTTCGGGGCGGGTGATCGGCTCGACATCTTCGATCACATCAAGCACAGGGTTGATAAGCACCATTTTTGAATTCTTACACTCCGGATATTCATCTCCGAGGCAGGAGCCGTCGAGAACGATCAGGCTGATCGGACGGCCTATCTGCGGCGCGGCGAGACCGACACCGTCGGAGGCATACATCGTCTCCCACATGTCGGCTATCAGTTTCTTGAGTTCCGGATAGTCGGGTTCGATATCTTCTGTTTCCTCACGCAACACTTGCTGTCCGTAAAGATAAATTGGAAGTTTCATTTCGTGGATCTGTTTTTTAGGCAATTATATGGCTTTGCCGGTATTGTTGACTACAAAATTACGAAAAAAAAACGTGAGAGCAAAACGCTGCAACTGTCGTAAAATCCGACAATGCCCCCTGAAACGGATCCCAAGGGTCATTGTCGGCTTGTCGTATATCTATTGTGTCAGTCTGTCAGCTTGCGGTAGCGTATCCTGGTAGGAGTCTCGTTGCCATCCCGTTTTTTACGGAATTCCTCATAGTCGGAATATGATCCTTCGAAGTATGTTACCTTTGAATCGCCCTCGAAAGCAAGGATATGGGTGGCTATGCGGTCAAGAAACCATCGGTCATGGCTGACAACCACAGCACATCCGGCAAAATTCTCAAGTCCCTCCTCGAGTGCGCGGAGTGTGTTGACGTCGATGTCGTTGGTGGGCTCGTCAAGAAGAAGCACATTCCCCTCTTCCTTGAGAGCCATGGCCAGATGAAGTCGGTTGCGCTCGCCTCCGGAAAGGACACCGATTTTCTTTTCCTGATCCGCGCCGGTGAAATTGAATTTGGAAAGATAGGCCCGGGCATTCATGTCGCGTCCTCCCATGCGGAAAGACTCCACACCCTGCGAGATCACCTCATAGACGGTTTTCTCGGGAGAAAGATCCTTGTGGGTCTGGTCCACGTATGCGATCTTAACGGTCTCGCCCACTTCAAAGTCGCCTCGGTCCTGCTTCTCAAGTCCCATTATGAGCTTGAACAGAGTGGTTTTACCGGCTCCGTTAGGGCCGATCACACCCACGATGCCGTTAGGCGGAAGCATGAAGTTGAGGTCGGTGAAGAGTGCCTTGTCTCCGTAAGCCTTGGCGAGATGCTGGGCCTCGATGACCTTGTTGCCCAGTCTGGGTCCGTTGGGTATGAAGATCTCGAGCTTTTCCTCGCGTTGCTTCTGATCCTCATTGAGAAGGCGGTCGTAGCTCGCAAGTCGGGCTTTACCTTTTGCCTGACGGGCTTTAGGAGCCATGCGCACCCATTCCAGCTCGCGTTCGAGGGTCTTGCGGCGTTTCGAGGCCTGCTTCTCTTCCTGAGCCATGCGTTTGGTTTTCTGGTCGAGCCAGGATGAATAGTTTCCTTTCCAGGGTATTCCCTCTCCACGGTCGAGTTCAAGAATCCATCCGGCCACATGGTCGAGGAAGTAGCGGTCGTGGGTAACGGCGATCACTGTGCCGGGATATTGCTGGAGATGCTGTTCGAGCCAGTCGATGGATTCCGCATCGAGATGGTTGGTAGGCTCGTCGAGCAGAAGCACGTCGGGCTGCTGGAGCAGGAGGCGGCACAGGGCTACACGACGGCGTTCGCCACCGGAAAGTGTTGATATTTTCTGGTCATCCGGCGGACAGCGGAGCGCGTCCATGGCACGCTCAAGCTTATTGTCAATGTTCCATGCATCGGCTGCGTCAAGCTTATCCTGAAGTTCTGCCTGACGGTTGATCAACGCATCCATTTTGTCGGGGTTCTCGAGAACCTCCGGATCAGCGAAAGCATTGTTGACCTCATCGTATTCCTTGAGGAGATCCATCACAGGCTTGACTCCCTCGCGAACCACGTCGAGGACTGTTTTGTCAGGATCAAGCTTAGGATCCTGTTCAAGATAACCGACTGAGTAGCCCGGGGAGAAAACCACGTTGCCCTGATATTCCTTGTCGATCCCGGCAATGATTTTCATCAGGGTCGATTTGCCCGATCCGTTAAGACCGATGATGCCTATCTTGGCACCGTAGAAAAAAGAAAGGTAGATGTTTTTGAGAATCTGTCGCTGCGGAGGGATCACTTTGCTGACTCCCACCATAGAGAAGATGATTTTCTTGTCGTCTGCCATTTATGATGTTAGATTAGTTCTGATTATTGATTCCTGATTGTTATTTCCCCATGAATTTCGCCAATTGTCCGTAGAAAGCCGGATCCTCGCCGGAAGTGATGTTGACAATCTTTCCTTCAGGATTGATTATCACTTTCGTGGGGAATCCCTGCACGCCGTAGGCCTGAAGAAGCTCGGTCTGTCGGTCCTGGGCAAGGTAAAGGTGAACCCAGGGGAGCTGGTGCTTCTTGACTCCTGCTTTCCAGTTCTCAACCGGCTCCTGACAGTCGATGCCTATCACTTCAAGCTCAGGTTGATATTTTGTATATGCTTCCTTAAGAGCCGGAAATCCTTTGATGCACCAACCGCACCATGAGCCCCAGAAGTCGAGTATCACCCATTTGCCCTTGAAGTCTGACAGGCTGACCTCTTTACCATCGAGGTCAGGCAGAGTGAATGCCGGAGCGTCGACATTTCCTGAAGACATCGCCTGGCGGCGGCGCTCAGCTTCCATCTGAGCGTTGACCTGCGCACGTTTTTGTTCGTAAAGAGGATAGAGGGCGCTGAGTGCGGCTGTAGGAGCCACCATAGACTCGTATTTCTGGAAGTTTTCCGGCTCAAGTGAGAGCATGGCGAAGACCGCTGCCGGCGACTCGGGATTCTTCTCGATAAAATTAGTGTAGACTGCCACGAACCGTTCGAGAAGTGCCGGGAAGTTTTCTTTAGGTTTCAGGCCTTTCTGAATCTCTATGGCCTCTTCCTCAATGGGAATGGCTTCTGTCATGATCTGGCTCATCCCGTCCATCAGCGGAGTGCCTGTAACGGTAAACCGGATCGGATTGAACTGGGTTACGTTGACTGTCAGGCTTTCGCCGGGTCTTGTGTAGAAGTCAGCCTGATTGTCTTTGCCGAAAGAGAGTTCAAACCTGTAGTCTGTATCGTCGGGTGTGGCAAAGGAACTTGATATGCGTCCCTCGGTCTTGATTGTGTCGGATACTATTTTGAGGTCGCTCTGCCTGCGTGCCGAGGCTACGCTGGCGATTGAGGCACGTTCAACTATCAACTCTCCTGTAGGGGTCGGGGAGGGATAATTGACTGTGATCTCGGCTGAGGCCGAGGCGCAGAGTATGATTGCTGCTGCGGAAGCTAAGAAATGTTTTGTCATGATTATAAGCAGACAGGAATTGGCTGTCTGAAAAGCTAACAATTTGATTTGTCGTAAAGTTTTTTGAGCCGGGAGATCAGCATGTCAGTGAACTGGTAGTTCTTCAGTCCCCAGCGTGGAGCTTCGAGCATGGAGGCCGGAGCCTGGGCTACAAACCGTTCTATCGTGATGGATCGTGGCACGAGCCTTACGGCACGCACGCAGAAATCAAGATAGTCTTCGAGCGCCAACGGCTTGATGTCTGCCGATCCGTTTTTCCATTGACGCCATAGTTCTGTGCCGCGGATTATCTGGAGCTGGTGTAGTTTCAACGAATCTACAGGCAATGAACATGCACGCTTCAGTGTTTCGGCGGCATCATCGAGCGTTTCTCCGGGAAGACCGACGATCAAATGCAGGCCGCAGCGGAGTCCGGCTTCCGAGGAACGGTATACGGCATCGGCCGTGTCGGACCATCTGTGTCCGCGGTTGATACGCTCCAGTGTGTTGTCATGGCTTGTCTCCGCTCCGAATTCCAGCAGCACAGGCTTTGATGTGTTGGCTTCCGCGAGCATACTGATGACGGGTGCCGGCACGCAATCAGGGCGTGTGCCGACCACAAGCCCGACAACGTCTTCTGCCGACAGAGCCTCTTCCAGAATGGACGTCAGGGAGCGTTCGTTGTCAGAACCGTGGGTGGCCGTGTATGATTGGAAATAGACAAGATACTTCATCTCCGGATACTTGCGGCGGAAAAATTCTTTCCCTTTACGGATCTGTTCCGATATGCTTTCTCTGGCGGAACAATATGATGGCGAGAAAGAACGGTTGTCGCAATAGATGCATCCGCCGGTTCCGATGGTGCCGTCGCGGTTCGGGCATGACCGCCCCGCGTCTACAGAAATCTTCTGGACTTTAATTCCGGGGAATATGCCGGAAAGATATGTGGAATAGTCGGTGAAGAACGGATTCATCGGCATTGGGCTTTAAGAGGAAGGCGTGATGCAAGAAGCATGTCGGCGATGACAAGCGATGCCATTGCCTCGACCACAGGAACCGCCCTGAGTCCGACGCATGCGTCGTGCCGGCCACGCGGCAGCAGCGTTGCCGGACGTCCTTTCCTGTCGACGGTGGGCATTGGCTGCATAAGCGTGGGCGTAGGCTTGAAAGCTACGGAGAAATAGATATCCTCTCCATTGGAGATGCCGCCCTGGATCCCTCCGCTGAAGTTGGTCGCGAAAGTGATTCCACCGGTAGTATCTTCGTCAGGAACCGGTATGTCGGCAGTCTCTCTGCCATAGGCGCCGGCTGCTTCGCGTCCGAGACCATACTCAAAACTTTTTGCAGCGTTTATGCTCATCATAGCGGCGGCGAGTCTTGACTGGAGTTTATCGGCCACGGGCTCACCGAGTCCGGCCGGCACTCCTTTGATCCGGCAGCTGACAAGCGCTCCGACCGAATCCCCTTCCGAGCGGGCCTCTTCGGCTATACGTCCTATTGTCTCCCGGTCGCTCTGTCCGCTGTAGATGTCATCTGCTTTCCATGGGCCGATGCCGGAGATCCAGGCTGAGATAGAGATTCCTTCCGGATTCAGGATTGATAATGCAATAGCACCGGCGGCCACCCAGTTTGCGGTTTCCCTTGCGCTTGACCGACCTCCGCCTGAAGATGCGGCTATGCCATATTTTTGCTGGTATGTGAAGTCTGCATGGTTGGGCCGGAACAATCCCGCTGAGTCTGAATAGTCTGACGGACGGGCATCCTGGTTGGCTATCATGAAACCTATCGGTGTGCCGAGGGTGAATCCGTCGGGTGTCAGTCCGGATAAGATCCGGATCCTGTCGGATTCTTTTCTTGACGAGCATGCACCTCCGGCTCCGGGTCGGCGTCTGGCGAGCATGGCATCCACCTTGTCCTTGTCAACGTGTATGCGCGGTGGCATACCATCGAGAATACCTCCGATGGCAGGGCCATGACTCTCTCCGAAAGTGGTCAGTCGTAAAAACTGTCCGAATGTATTCATCGCTTCGGTTGGATTATTGATCGGTTGATGCAATGTCGGCGGCGGTGCCTTCCGTGACTTTTAGCCAGTCTGCCGGATTGACTTTGATCTGAAGCCCCCGTATGCCTGCGGAGACATAGATGAAAGGGAATGAGAGGGCGTCTTCCGAAAGAAAGACAGGGAACCGTTTCTTCATTCCCAGAGCTGTGCATCCACCCCTGATATATCCTGTGGTCGGAAGAAGATCCTTCATAGGGATCAGCTCCGCTTTCTTGTTGCCGGAGACTTTCGCCGCCTTTTTCAGATCGACTTCCCTGTTGCCGGCCACTATGCAGACAAAATGGCCGTTGCGGTCTCCATGCAGAACCAAAGTCTTGAATACTTGTTCAATTGGCTCTCCAAGAGATTCCGCCACATGGTCGGCGGCAAGATTGCTCTCGTCCACTTTATATGGTATAAGCTCATAGTCAATGCCGGCCCTGTCGAGAAGACGGGCGGCATTGGTCTTTTGCAAGGCATTCCTGGACATCGGCTCTTATTTATCCATCGTGAGGAGAAGCTCTTCATTGGTGCGGGTGAGTTCCATCCGTTTCTTCATGAACTCCATTGCTTCAAGCGAGTTCATGTCGGCAAGATAGTTGCGTAGCACCCACATTCTGTTGAGAGTCTCGGACGGGAGCAGGAGGTCGTCGCGTCTGGTGGAAGACGCAATTATGTCTACGGCCGGGAATATGCGCTTGTTGGACAGCTTGCGATCCAGCTGAAGCTCCATGTTGCCGGTTCCCTTGAACTCTTCGAAGATCACCTCGTCCATCTTTGAGGAGGTCTCGGTCAGTGCGGTCGCGATGATTGTGAGTGATCCGCCGTTCTCGATGTTGCGCGCCGCGCCGAAGAATCTTTTCGGACGTTGCAGCGCGTTGGCGTCCACGCCGCCGGAAAGTATTTTTCCTGATGCCGGTGAGACGGTATTGTAGGCTCTGGCAAGTCTGGTTATTGAATCAAGCATTATCACCACGTCGTGGCCGCATTCCACAAGGCGTTTCGCTTTCTCGAGGACGAGTCCCGCTATCTTCACGTGGCGGTCGGCAGGCTCGTCGAATGTAGATGCGATGACTTCGGCATTGACGCTCCGCGCCATGTCTGTAACCTCTTCCGGACGCTCGTCGATGAGCAGCATTATGATGTATGTGTCCGGGTGGTTCTCGGCGATGGCGTTGGCTATATCTTTCAGAAGAATAGTCTTACCGGTTTTCGGAGGAGCCACGATAAGGGCGCGCTGTCCTTTGCCGATCGGGGCGAACATATCCACGACCCTGGTCGAAATGTTGACGCTTCCGGTTCGTGTGAGATTGAATTTCTCGTCCGGGAAAAGCGGTACGAGATGTTCAAAAGGCTCGCGGTCGCGTATCAGATGCGGCTCAAGACCGTTGACTGATGTGACTTTACTCAGCGGAAAATACTTCTCTCCTTCCCTTGGAGGGCGTATGCCGCCTTCGACCACATCACCGGTTTTCAATCCGTATTGTTTGATCTGTTGCTGCGTAACGTAGACATCGTCCGGGCTGGACAGGTAGTTATAGTCGCTTGAACGCAGGAATCCGTATCCTTCCGGCATGATCTCGAGAAGACCCTGGGCGATAAGGATTCCGTCGAAATCAAATTGCGTGTGGCGGAACTGCTGCTGTTGTTGGTTTTGACGTTCCAACTGTCTCTGGCGTTGGCGCTCTTTCTTGCTCAGATGTTTCTGCTGCTGTTTCTGCGTCTGGGCAATCTGGACATTCTGGTCCATCGGATTCGGTTCGCCGATAATGATAGGTGTGGACGCCGCCGCCACGGATGCCTCTTCGATTTCTCGCTTTGAACGTGGAGTGAAGGTCTTGCGGCGTGCGTTGGAGAAAAATTCGGTCAGATCAGGCTTCTCTTTCGACTGGTTGCCGTTGCGTGGCGTAAACGGACGATCGGGAGTGCCGACCGGAAGATATGGCTTCTCCTCAGCGGGATGTGGTGCCGGCTTGTCAGCCGGCTCGTCATTATGTGGCGTACTGTGATTGTCAGGAAGCGTGTTTTCCTGGACGGCAGGTGCGGGGGATTCCTGTTTATCCGCGGTTTCTTCAGGAACTACGGTAGCTGTTTCTTCCTGTTGTTCTTTTGTTTTGGACTTGCGCCCTCTTTTTTTAGCCTGAGTCTGCTCACTCTCAGGAATGCTGTCTTCCGCGGCTGTGGCGTTTTCCTGAGATTTGTTTTCGGCAGTCTCCTCTACGGCATTTTCGTCAGTTGCGGATTTAGTCGCGTTGCTTTTGCGACCGCGTTTTTTCGGAGCCTGTGCGGTATCGGGTTCTTCTTCAGGAGTCTCTTTGTCTGGCGAGGTGTTGTCCTGGGAAGAAGAGTCTGTCTCGGATGCTTTCTGGGTGCTTGTCTTTTTCGCACGTTTGCGCTCGGCGGGACGCTTGGTCTTTTCGTTCAGTTTTGATACCTGGTCTTTGGCACTGTTGACGGCGTCGTTGTCAAGAATGTAGTATACAACTTCCTCAGTGGAGAAAGATGAAGGTTTTTTCATGCCGAGATCTTCGGCGATCTTGTGAAGTTCCGTTTCCGGGAGAGAGTGCAGTTCGTCTAAACTATACATATTCTGTAGATGGATTTCATGATTGGGTGGCCTGCGCAAATGCTTTCGGACGATCGTATGGTCGTGGACGATCATATTTGAGCATGTCGGACGGCACGCCGTTGTTGTCGCCTTTACGGAATCGCGGTCAATGCGTGTGGCATTGATTCAATCAGGACTTCCGTCCGGAGACATTTTGTAATGGGGTTTTTCAATCAGATGCTGCTTTCATCCCGGATCTGAAAAATGGGTATAAAGGGGTTCCGGTCGATGAACGCTGGATTGAGAAGAATGAGGCAAAAATGATCATACAATTCATCTGAAAAAATATTCAGACTGTAAGTTTTGAAGAATCAATGGTTTGCCTGCTTTGTGAGATCACTATTGTAATCTGGGGTCGCATAGGAGTGATTACTCATACGCCTTAAATACGCTGCAAAATTACGAAAAGTTTTGTGAACGTGAAAATTTTATGTTAAAAGATTCTTATTCTGAAGATATGTTCGGGTGGGTTTTCCATATTCACGAGTTTCCTGCGCGATCGTTTCAGTCCGGGAATCCATATAATCTCACCTGAAGCATTGTCGACAAAAACCATTACAGCTCTTTTTTGTGATGCAGGAAGTTTTGCCTCCCGTATGATGTCGCTCACTAGCCGGGATCCTTTCATTCCCAAAGGCTGGATTCTGTCTCCGATGCGGTATTGGCGCAGGGTGTAGTTGTCGGGAGAGTCGGGAATAAACAAGGTCATGTTCCCGTCGGGAATCCTTATTTGTCTAAGATTCTCCTGTGTGGTTTCAATCCGTTCGCTTGAGATTGACGGTATGGCGGCAGATCTGTGTGCGATCTCGAACGCATGCCGTCCGCATACGATGTCGGCTTCGGGTAAATGCCATGTTGCGCCTACGCGGGGGGACGGCAGACATCTGTTCATTTCAGCTGCTATTTCGGGTGAGCCTCCGAGGCGTTCTATGAAATGGAATATCAATGAATCCGGTGCGGGGGAAGATAGAAGATCGGTGTATCTCAGTTCGTCGGGATGGCAGATGCTGGAAATGCTATGGCTTAGAAGAGAGAAGTCGGCTGCAAGAGCCGAAGCGCTTCTGGCAATTGATTTCCGGGCCGAAGGCCAGCGGGTCTCAAGCAGAGGAATAACTTCGTGTCGCAGGAAGTTGCGTCGGAAATCTGTGGAAAGGTTTGTGGAGTCTACGATGAACTTCTGTCCGATGGATGACAGATAGTCTTCTATCCGGGAGCGGGAGACAGACAACAGCGGGCGGATGATTTCTCCATTGTCGGGAATCATGCCCTTAAGCCCCCGCAGTCCGGCTCCGCGCATCAGGGCGAGAAGTAATGTCTCGGCGTTGTCGTCGGCGTTGTGGGCCACGGCGATTCTTGAAGCGCCAAGATCCGTTTTCAGGTTTCGGAATAATTCATAACGAAGTTCCCTGCAAGCGGCTTCTATGGAGAGATGATGCTCCCGGCGATATTTTTCTGTGTCGAATTCCTCGATATGGAGATCTATGCCGAGTCCGGCGCACAGTGTCTCGACAAAGTCCCGGTCGCGCAAGCTCTCGTCGTCCCGCAGATTGAAATTGCAATGCACGGCAAGCTGTCTGATTCCGGCGGAATGGATGGCGCGGAGCATTGCCACACTGTCGGCACCGCCACTGACGCCGGTGATCAATATGCTGTGGCGAGGAAGATGGGCGAGCGCGAGGGATACGGTTTTTTCAAGCGGTTGCATGGTTCTTTTGTCAGCGCACATATACCGGTATGACGCATGTGATTCGTGCCACATCGCGGATGTCGCTGCGGTCGATTGTGAATTCAGGATATTCGGTGGAGTTGTAGCTCACACATCGTATCTTGTCCTTATCCTCACCTGGGAAAACTCTTTTCAGCATGATCCCGTCGGGAGTAGCGAGGGCGTAGGTTTCACCCCAGCGGACGATGTTGCCGTTGATCCGGGCCAATCCTACAAGAGCGCCTGGAGGGATCGACAGCTCGGGGCTGTCGGGGTTAAGCATGCTGAATCCCTGCGCCCTGATGAAGAAGTCAGTGTCGCGTGGCACCCCGGGCACTCCGAGTCTCGGATGCTTGCTGAAAGAGGCAGCGTCGAAAGTTCCGGCCGCCGGGCCGCACTCGGCCGTGATGTCCTCGATATATGGAAAGGTGGTGAAGTCCGGTTTTGTCTGGTCAATTATCATCTCTCCGATCCCTTCCATAAGCCAGGCTCTCGAAAGTTCCGGATAGCGCGCGAGTATAGCCTCACATGTCCTTCCGGTTATGTCTTTCCCCTCTTTCCGCGATTTCCCCAATGTGCCGACTGATATTCCGGATTCTTTGGTGATCTTGTTGTCGTTGTAGCCTTTGAATGCTATATAACGGTCAAGCCTGTCGATACGCCGCTGGGGAGTTGCTTGTGAGGATATGCCGGTGTGGGCGACGGGTGGTTTAGTGTCGGACATCTTGATGGTCGTTTGATTAATTTTGAATATATCGACAAAGTTAGGAAAATATTTGCGGAAAAGCAAAAATAATTTCGATGTTTTTGAAAAACCGTATGCTGTTCGTGCAATGAATTCGTATGTTTTTCAATATTTATAATCTAAAAAATGTTAAAAAGGTGTTGCGGATGAGCAAAAAAAGAACTAATTTTGTTGTCTATTCTGAAGATGCGTCCCTTGAGAGGAGGCATTGATGGAGCTTTGAAAAGTTCCGGCACAATGAAACTGAGAATATTAAATCAATTAAATAACTTTAAATCAACTAAAACTATGGCAAAAGAATGGATCTGCACAGTGTGTGGATACGTAGCAGAGGGTGAGAATGCACCTGAAAAGTGCCCCCAGTGTGGCGCACCCGCATCGAAATTTCAGGAACTTGACAAGAGCGCGCTTCTCGCTTTCGTAACCGAACATAAGCTCGGTGTGGCTCAGGAGGCAGACGAAGAGATGCGCAAGGATCTCAATACTCACTTCATGGGCGAATGCACAGAGGTGGGCATGTATCTGGCCATGTCCCGTCAGGCCGACCGCGAGGGCTATCCCGAAGTGGCCGACGCCTTCAAGCGCTATGCATGGGAAGAGGCTGAACACGCAGCCAAGTTCGCTGAGCTTCTCGGCGACATGGTATGGGACACCAAGACCAATCTCGAGAAGCGTATGCACGCTGAAGCCGGAGCAAACGCCGACAAGATGCGCATAGCTTCCAATGCAAAGAAAGCAAATCTCGACGCGATCCACGACACAGTTCATGAGATGGCCAAGGACGAGGCCCGTCATGGACAGGGATTTGAAGGTCTCTACAACCGCTATTTCAAGAAATAAGCCTCTTTGACGCTTATTCTCATAATCTGACAAAGCCGAAACCATACGGAGGTCTGCAAAAGAAACAGACCTTCAGGGTTTCGGTCTTTTTTATCCCCCCCCGCAAAACGTGGATTCGGGTGCTGTTATGAAGATATAATAATGGAACGCCATAAGTATGCTGGCGTCCCATTATTACATTGTGATGCTACCCGGTGTATGGTCAGCGGGAGACTGCAATCTTTTTCCCGTTCATTATATAGAGTCCGGAGGGAAGAGTGCTGATCTGTTCTTTCGTAGCGTTGCGGAGCATGAGTATTCCCTGCATGTTGTATACATCAGCTGCTTTGATTTCTTCAGTCTGGATACTTTTGATTCCAGTGGGAATGTCGGCCACTTCATAGAGGGCGGTGAAAGCGCGGTTGGCATCGGCGAAGTAGTCATTTGCATGTTTGGCGCAGAATGCCTCGGCTGGGATAGAGAGAAGATATTCCCCTTTGGCTGTAATTGTGGCAGCCTCGTTTGAACCGCTTTTTGCAAATGTCAGCGTGATTGTCATGTCCTGATTGTTGCAGGTGTAGTTGAGCGCGCTGTAGGTTTCGCCGCCGGCTCCTTTTCTCTTAAGAGTGATTTTATTCCAGACACCGGTCTTGAATTCATCTACGAGACTGTATTTATTGCCGGAGTTGTCGAACTTAATGGTGATTTCGCTGATGGACTCCACATTTCCGGGAGCTGGCGCAACGGTGATTGCCGCCGAATAGTCTGAGGGATCGGTTATTGTGAAGCTATAGTCGATGGCAGCGTTAGTGTCGCCGTTCGTACTATTCTTGAACGCGCCGGCTGGTACATGGAGCGTGTATATCCCGGGTTGGGTTATTGTCATTTTTTCTTTGACTGTAGCGTCAGCATAGTCAAAATAGAGCGATACCGACTGTCCGTATGGATCGTCTTCAGCTACGGTATATACTGTTTCGCCGCAGGTAAGGGTTATTCCTTCTGTGCTGACTACTTCCGTTGTCACGCCTCTCGGGAAAGCTATAAATACTTCCGAAACAGAGGATACGTTCCCGTTTTTATCAGGTGTGAGCATGTAGGGGGACATCTCGGCTGCGTTGGCTACAGCGGTGAACTGGAATGCCATGCATGCTGACAAGGCTAACGAAGTGATGCTTTTTTTCATAAGTTTTTAAATTTAGAATTATAAGATTATCTTTTTGCCATTAATAATGTAGATTCCGGTAGGGAGAGCTTTTATCTGCTGCTCAGTGGCATTCCGGACTATGAGCATACCCTGTAAGTTGTAGACATCGGCGGGTTTCCTAAGATAGTCGCTGGCGGAGATTTCATCTACCGCACTGGTGCCGACAATCACTCGGATTGTAGCGGTATCGGAGAGTCCGCGATAATCGGCGGTGAGGGTTAGTTGTGTCGTGCCTTCCGCGAGTCCCGTTATTATGTAGTTTCCGGAGGAGTCCACGTGAATGGTTGCAATCCGGGTATCCGCTATCTCGGCTGAGTAGTCTATGAGTGATGGATTTCCTACAGCGAGTGTGGTCAGTTCAGCAAGATTGAGGCAGAACTCATCGTTTTTGAAGGCGATGTTGATGGGGGGTAGATCGGTTATGATAGGCCTTGCGGACACTGGATAGAAGGCCATTGCAGGAAACCAGTAGTTGTCTTCCAGAGCAAAAGTCAGGTTATCGTCTATGGCTCCGTTGCGTGTATTGGCGAAATATATGCGGTTGGTTCTGTAGGCGGTTCCGCCTCCCTCTGCTACAGCCTGAATTACGATATAGCCTGTCAGAGGATCGACACTGACGGCTGAGCCGTAGACCACCATCTGTCTGCCGTTGAGAATCGGAAGGGCTATGAAATTCGGCGAGAATGTGCCGTCGTCGAGGTTGTAGGATGAGATATATCGCCCCTCCGCATCTTTCGTGATGTAATAAACGCGGTTGCCGTTGATCGAGCATGCAAGGGGGGCTTTTCTCCATGACAACCATTGGTCTTGGATAGCGGGATGTCCCGCCCCGACGAATGGTGTGGAGTTTGCGCTGAGGGTAGTAGGATTAATCCTTACGAAAGGTACGGAGTCAGAGGAGCATGCAATAAAAAGTTTGCCGTCAGCTGTAACAAAGGGCGCGACTGCTGCCGGGATACGGAGTGTATCGGTGACCACATCATTCTGTGGGTCTATGACATAGACTCCCTCATTTTGACGGACGGCGAATACTTTGCCTTGGAATTTCACCATGTCGCCAAACTGGCCGGTGTATCTATGGTCCTCGTGAGCAGTGCCTTTTACAGCGCTTCCCAATGTGCCGGCGGCGGTATTGACGGTGAAAATTCCAGCGGTGGTTCCTATGTAGGCTTTGTCGTCGCTGACGGCGCAGATGGCCCGGGCATCGGTGCCGGTGAGCTTGATGTCGTGTCTGAATTTAAGCGAGGTGGCGTCGGCGATTGTAAGCAAGCCGTCGGATGATCCATAAGAAGCCTGCTTGGAACTTACGAGGAGATTGCTGCCGTAAAGCTCCGCATACTGGGATGTTGTTCCAAGAGTGCGACCCTGATTGCTGTTGCGGAATACTTCGTAATCCATGGTCTTGTAATCGTCGCTGAGATGATTGATCGAGCCGAAGTCCAATCCGAAAGCACCTTCGTTGAGAAAGAAAATACCGTTGGCGATCTCAGGCTTGGAGGTGTCTGTGACATGATAAGTGGCTGAGAGCAGCCCGTTGCTTGCGGATAAACCGTTGTTGTCACTCACGGTGAAGAGTCCTGATGGCACAGTGAGTGTGTAGTCGCCCGGGGTCAGGATCATGTCATCGGGAGCGAGAAGGGAGATGGAGAAGTTATAAATCTCGGGAGTGAGGGTGAAGTTCAATCCGTTGCCGAAGATTGTGGGTCTGTCGGCTGAGGGATTGATATTGAGTTGACGGATATTGTCGCCTACCGGAGTGATACCAATGGCAGGGAGTCCGGCTACCGTACTTCCGGATCCAGGCCTGAGTTGCCAGTCGATTTCCGGTGCTGTGGCTATGGTGTATTGTAGGCGTATTTCCGAACTGTTGGATACAAGAAGACCGTCGTCGTTGGTTTGCTCAAAATAATCTTTGGGAAAGACGATCTGCCAGTTTCCTAATGAGAGTGTGCCGGAGAATGTGAATATTATAGTCTTTTCATCGGCCTGCGATGGTTTGACTGTGAAAGATTTATCTCCAGAGACAATTTTTACTTCCGGCGCCCCCGCTTTCACCGTGAGTTTCTTCACTCCGTTTCCTGCGGTGAATGAGAATTCGGATAGGTCAAGGTGCGAGGTGTTGTTGGCCGGGGAGACGGAGTATAGAAAATCAAGAGCGGGATTGACAGTGAAATAGACATTGATCTCACTGTTGACATTGTTGCGGTTCGCATTGTCGATGAATACACCGGCCGGGATTATGACTTTGTAGGTTCCAGCCTTGTCGATTGGGAAAATATCCTTGTCGAGATTCTCTGGAGTCGCGAAAGGACAGCTGATGGTGTTGCCCCTGACGCTTACTCCGTCGCAGAGATAGATTTCTTCGGGATTATCTACATTGACGATTCTCAGGGCATCGGCATTGAAAGGATAGACGATGCCTTGGCTCAGATAGGGGAAGGTGATGCTGAACACTTCCATTCTCGGGACAACGGAGTTGTTTGCAGGGTTTGTGGTGAATACATCCATCGGGTTGTCTACTGTCCCAGGATTGATGGTGTATTTGGCGCGGATGTTGCTGTTGAAGAGGAAATCGTTGCCCTTTGCTTTGAATGTGTTGGTGGGTATGTCTAAAAGGTAGTTGCCTGCGAGGTCGATTGTCTCCGCTTTTCCCTCGCCTTCGGTTCTACTGTTGACGAAAGTCAGTTTAACGGTCTGGGGGTCGATCAGAGTGGCTGAGTAGACATTGTAGCTGCGGGTATATGTCATGTCGTCGGCCAGTTTCTTGAATGTGATCCTGCCGTTGAGATAGTTGGTGATATCTGTTTTCCCTTCTGGGAAATTGAGTCCGGAGACAAGGTCTGGAAAAGAGATGGTTATATCTGAGATTTTACTGTAGACACCTTCGGATGGAGTGAGAACCCATTTGCCGAATTCGGTGTTTTCCATGCCCGTTACGGTATACGTGATTCTCATCTGTGGGTTGAACATCTGAGAGTCGGCGAGTGTCGCGATTCCTGCGGGGATATCAATGTCGTAAGTTCCTGGCTCAGTTATAGGTTCAGCGATGTCGTATAGAGAACCGGAAGGACGGAACCTGAGGGTGAGAATACTTTCGTAGTCGGTGTCGCAATCGCACAGTAAGTATTTTTTGCCGTCTTCACGTCGGGTCATAGAGATGGTGTTGATATCAATCAGACGAAGCACATTGTCTCCGTTTACAGGAAATGTTAGTCTTACTGAATTGAACTCCAGCACTTTCCCTGAATTGGGGCTAATGGCGATCTGGTCTGTTGGAATAAGTTTGTCAAAGCCGGAGGTGCCGTCTGAGGCAATGGTATAGGTTACGTCAATTTCCTTGCTCCATCCGAGATTGACATACCAATTTCCACAAAGCTCAAAGCATTCTGACGGAATATGGAGTTTATACTTACCGGGTTTTGTGATGGAAACAACCTCACTGTCGGCAGTTCCTTTCCGCTTGAGAGCGAAGGACTGGGAGTTGGAGTCCAAAGAGGCAGAGTATGTGGTTTTGGCTGGAACATAAACTTCTGCCGGATCGTCGACATTTGTCAGTGTGACCCCGTGGAGATTTGAGCCATACATTCCGAGGAATTTGGCTTCAGGAAACTTGATTGTGAATGTGGTGAGGGCGTTTATTGGTGCTTGAGCGGAAGGCTGAAGCGTATAGTCGGTAACTGCTGCGCGTATGGAAACCGGCAGCAGAAAGGTGCATATAGCAAAAAACACACTGAGAAAGTGTCGCATATTGATGATTTGTTTGTCTGTTTGTCTTCTGTTAATCGAGCTTAATACAGACAGATGAAATCATCAACCGTAACCGGGCGGTCTTCATTCCAGCCAGTTAGTTTTCCGGCATAATATGAAGATTTGTACAAGTATCAGCCAACCCGACATGGTTGGGATGTGACACTATGTGTATTCGTACGGTATAACTATAGCTGTCTGCAAGTAAGCTCAGTTATATCACATCGGCGAATAGGTCTTCCGACTTCCCTCTCGTGTTGCATCGCCTTCCCATCAAAACAAGTTGACAGTGACATGATGATGCAATCTGATAACAAGGGTTCACGGCAGCTTGCCTGTTCGGGATTCAAACCCGATTCCCTTCCGGACAACTCTCATGCAGTCCGGCCGCAGGGTAAGTCCGGTTCTTCCGGATTTTCTGCGCTTTCGCTATGTGGAATTCGAAAATCAGAGCAAAATAATCTCCCTCTTTCCAAACTCGCCGCAAAATTACCACTTCTTTCTGAATTGTGCAAACTATGGCAGTCGTCAAAAAAATCTCTCTTAAGTTCGCGCGCGTATTTATTATTGTGTATATACTTGAAAAACAACGGATTAGTAATTGTTAAAAATATTAAAAAATAATATTTTGGATCAAAATAAATCTCCTTTGCAGACAAATTTGAATTAATTTTGCCGAAAAATATGAGACAACCTTAATTGATACTTATGATAAAATATGCAGAAATTATGCTAAAAGCATTCGCCCTTATTCTACTCTCCGCCATAATGTTTGCGGTGTCGGCATCTGCCGAGATTTTCACTCATGGGGAACTCAACTATGAGATAATAGATGAGCAGACCTGCCGGGTTGTTTCATCGCCCTCTGCCAAGGGGAATCTGATAATTCCTAATGAGGTGGGTACGGGTGATCCCGACGCGATGACATCCTACCGGGTAGTGGAAATTGCCGATGGGGCATTCAGAGATTGCATGGGATTGCTTTCAGTACAGATGCCTGTAACAATCAATAGGATAGGTGCAGAGTCTTTCCGCAGGTGCAGCTCACTGAAAGTGGCAGAGATCGGCGCAGGAGTGAAAGAGATCGGCGAGATGGCTTTTCGTGGATGTGTCGCTCTTGAGGACATGCAGATTTTAAGTCCGGATGTTGATTGCGACAGATACATCTTTAATGGATGCACGTCGCTTGAGTCTCTTTCGATACCTGATGGCTGGAGCAAGCTTCCGGCCGGTTTTTTTAGCGAATGTGCCGCCTTGAGAAAGGTGAAACTTCCCTCGACACTGGAGACAATCGGGGACGAGGCTTTTTCTGGATGCTGTTCATTGGATTATATAAAGGTTCCGGATTCAGTGCAGCATATCGGACGGAAAGCATTCTTCGGCTGTAGCGGACTGAATGTCGTTTATCTTGGTAAAAGAGTAAGCGAGCTTCAAACCCAGGCTTTTGATAAATGTATAAATATGTCGGAAATTGTTTGCAGAAACAGTATTCCGCCCGCTTCCGCACTCTATCCTTTCGACGAAAGTATATTTAGTACCTGCCGGCTTACTATCCCTATTGGCCGCAGGGGCGCCTACAGTGGCACATACCCATGGAGTGAATTTCAGGATATTATTGAAAATGACTACCCGGGACTGTATGCGCATCTTGAGATAGTAACTCCTGAAAACTGCATCGGTTTTGACGAAAACTACGGAACTGCACCTGCAGTGCGCATTGAGTCGGCAGAAGGATGGACTGTCCATTCCGTTACTCTTGATAATGAGGATGTCAGCGGGCTTCTCTCCGACTCAGGGTTGCTTCGCTTTCCGGCTCTTGTAAAGGATGTGGTGCTTAGGGTGGTTTTCTCAGATGTAACCCAAGGCGTGGAGCAAACCGAAAATGGCTGTCCGTCATTACGGGTAGCTGTCAATGATCTTCAGGTTAAGTTGATTGGCCTTACAGAGAATCAACATATCGAGGTGTTCGGTTTGTCCGGAATCTGTGTTTATTCAGGCACAGATCATAGTTTCAGTGTCCCATCGGAAGGCGTTTATATAATCAGCATAAGCAATCAGAAACTGAAAGTCAGAGTATGAAAAAGATTATATTATCAGCAATTATCGCACTCAACACGGTCATAGCCGGATACGCGGCAAGTAATCTGAATTTCGGTCTGAGAGCCGATGGAAAATGTTATGTATCATCCTCTCCGGATGCTTCGGGTGATGTGGTGATCCCTGCAACCGCCGAAATCGAAGGAGTCGCTTATCCTGTCAGCATCATAGGTCCGTGCGCGTTTATCGACAATCGCAACATAGTTTCGCTGACAATACCTGATGGGATA
Organism: uncultured Muribaculaceae bacterium; assembly: GCA_910589425.1. Taxonomy (GTDB): domain Bacteria; phylum Bacteroidota; class Bacteroidia; order Bacteroidales; family Muribaculaceae; genus Lepagella. The sequence continues at coordinate 37,364 of CAJUSZ010000015.1, forward strand.
GAATCTGTAGATGCCGAGGCTTTCTACGGATGCCACAATCTTGCTTCAGTAAGAATGGAGGGAGGGGACTGCACCTTCGGTCAAGATGCTTTCCGCGCATGTCCTGCTTTGCAGAAAGTCTATGTGCCTTCTGTAGAGAAGTGGCTCAGCAATGTATATTCTAATGAATTTTCTTCACCCACAAGCAATTATGCGGACCTTTACATAGACGGAAATCTTTTGTCGGAGCTATCCATACCGGAATGTTGCAGGGAAATAGGCAACTATGCTTTTAAAGATGTCCGTTCACTTCAGAAAGCCACGATCGGCTCTCACGTAACGCGTATAGGAGATCATGCCTTCGATGGAGATGAGTCGTTGGAAACAATCACGATAGCCGACGGAGTGCAGACGATTGGAAGTTTTGCTTTCAATATATGCGTCGGCCTTAGAGAACTCACCGTCCCCAACAGCGTGACTTCCATCGGGGCTGCCATGTGCTACCGTTGTATGTCTCTCGAACAGGTTCAGCTTTCACGTGCCGTTGAGGAGATTCCCGAGCTTGCTTTCTGTGGCTGCGAAAAACTCAAAAGCATTGACTTCATTCATGACTTGGTGACTACAATAGGGGGCTTGGCATTCTACGGCTGTCAGCTTATAGAGACTGCGATTCTACCCGAATCGGTGAAAAATATCGGAAGACAGGCATTCGGCGCCTGCACCTCGCTTAAGGAGGCTGCCATACCCGGTGCCGACGCTCAACTTGACGCGTATTTGTTCAGCAACTGCAGTTCGTTGACATCTGTCGTTCTTCCTTCTGGACTGAAGGAGATTCCTTCGGGATTGCTATACGGTTGTGTGAACTTAGGAGAAATTGAAATACCGAAAGATGTAAACTATATAGGGATGGGTGCGTTTGCCATGTGTTATTCCTTGAAAGAGGTGGAGCTGCCTGAATCCCTTGAATACATCGAACAGGAGGCGTTCTATGGTTGCAGGCTATTCCGCAGTCTTCGGTTCGGAGCCAATCTAAAGTCGATAGCGACTTATGCCTTTTACCAATGTCCACAGCTTGAACGTGTGGACTGCTATGCGGTCGAGCCCCCGGTGATCTCGTTTTTTGCTTTCGATCTTCATGCCGACGCCAATTGCCGGATATTAGTTCCGGAGGTATCGGAAGCGCTCTATCGTGAGACATACGGATGGCGCAACTTCAGGAATCTTGAGGGGAGCGCGGCGCTGAATCCCGACACTCAGCTGACTATGCGTCTTTGCGATGGCGGGACTATGGTACGGGCTGTGGCGTATGGCGCCGAAATCACTATGAGGCTGACTACAGCCGATGGAAAGATCCCGGCAAAAGTTTTATACAACGGGGAAGATATTACCCCGACAGTCATCGCTGGAGGGGGAAGCTACACTACTCCTCCGATAACTTCTCCTGTTGAAATCACGCTATCAGCCGATTGATGGCAATATTTCAGAACCAACCCACATCAGGACATAGGATAATAAAGGACACCGCTATGCAGCTTAAATCTATGCATGCGGTGTTTTTTATATGGCAGATGATGGGTGGGCGGTTGGATTTGGTTACGGACGGCTATTATAGATCTTCCAACTTTTTACTCCCGAAACCGGTTGAAAAATACGCTTACATGGTTATGGTGGCGAATTAAAAGATTTTTTCTAACTTTGCATGAATGATTGCAGATCAAAGAGCGTTGTTTAAAATAATTGTAAAACGCAATTCAATGGTAATTTTCAAACTTATCACAATTGAAGAAAATGGGACGTATACTGGCTATTGATTACGGGCGGAAGCGCAGTGGGGTGGCTGTAACCGATATGCTGCGTATCGCGGCCAATGTGTTGCCGACGCAGAGATCGTGCGATCTGATTGGGTTTCTTAAAGACTATACTTCTCGTGAGTCGGTTGATGTCATAGTCGTAGGATTGCCGAAGACGATGCGTGGCGAGCCGTCGGAAAGCATGAGATATATCACCCCTTTTGTGTCTGCGTTGCGTAAGCAGTTTCCCGATGTCCGGATCGAGATGTACGACGAGCGCTTCACTTCGTCGATAGCTCACCGGGAGATGATTGCCGGGGGGATGAAAAAAAGCGACAGGCAGCGCAAAGGCGTGGCCGACGGAATGGCAGCCACGATAATACTGACCGATTATCTTAATTCCCGATATTGCGACAGCGGGAGTTGGAAATAGAAAAAGAAGTGGAAATTTATTTTGCTGGAATTAAGTTTTTGTCGTAACTTTGCCGCCGGATATAAATGTCGCGGACGCGCGGGCGGTCAATTGGTTCACTAAGCATAGTGTAAAAACGACTGATCCGTAGGGAACGGGGTGGGAATCCCCGACAGACGCGCTGCTGTATTTTTCCGTTTCCGGATCCTCGGATCTGGAAATTCTCACCGCCATGAGTCTGATACGTAGTCGGACAACGCCACTGGCCAGCTGCCGGGAAGGTAGGCGGGAATGAATCAAGGAAATAAGTCAGAAGACCTGCGCCACGACTCTTTTTCCATCTGAAGCTTTCGCGAAACAGGCTTGAGTGGGACAGACGACATAAACAGTTGCATTGTGGCGTAGATGTGCGCTTTCGATCATTAATGTAGCTGACGGAAACGTGTAGTCGCTGTGTTCAAAATTTTTTCCTGATTCCACATAAAGCTTCATAAATTAGGATTTTTTATAAAACAGACCTATATTTATGAATCTTAAGCACATAGCTATTGTCAGTCTATTGTTTGCCGGATCTGCTGCGTTGACTTCGTGTTATGATGACAGCGGATTGAAAGAGCGTATAGACAAAGTAGAGGACCGGGTTGATGATCTTGAAACGCAGATCCGGGGGATGAACACCGATATTGTATCGATCAAGAATCTGGTAGCCGCCATCTCGAATGTAGCCGTTATAACGGGAGTCGAGGAGACTCATGATGGATTTAAACTTACCCTGAGCGACGGGCGTGTGCTGACAATCAATCATGGCAAGGACGGGGTTGACGGGGAAAACGGTGCCGATGGCAAGGATGCTCCTGTGATCGGTGTGGCGGAAGAGAACGGAGTGTGGTACTGGACTCTGACGATTGATGGTAAGACGGATTGGATCGTTGACGCCTCAGGGAATAAACTTCCCGTTACCGGCCCTAAAGGAGACACCGGGGATCCGGGACAATCCGGAGAGGATGGTCGTCCCGGAGATGACGGAAAAACTCCCGTCATAGGAGTTAAGGATGGATTCTGGACGGTTGATTATGGCTCAGGTCCGCAGTTTATCCTTGATGAGAAAGGAGAGAAAGTGCGGGCGGTTCCGGAAGGAGGAAGCGGCAGCCTTTTCAAAAGCGTGGTTCCCGGTGATGATGAGATTGTGTTCACGCTCGTAAGCGGGGAGACATTCTCAGTGCCCAGAGTAGATAATTTCGGCCTGTCGATCGACACGTCCGATCCATATTTCGCACCCGGAGAGACACGGATCTACGATCTTGAACTTAACGGAGTGAGCGATATATATGTCTCCAATGTAACCGAAGGCTGGAAGGCTTCCGTGGCCGGCAGCAAATTGAAAGTGTCGGCTCCGGAGTCGGCCACTACCGGCGACAAGGCCGATGTGAGAATCATAGTCGTGAACAAGCGGCATGATGTGAGAGCGTTTAAAATCTCGGTCGAGGTCATGAACGTGAGGACGCTTACATTTGAGGACGCCGACTACAAGGGGAAGGGCAACATGCTCGGGAACCATGACTGGAGTTCGTTGATAGACAGTCAGCAATACGGTGGCCCGCTGCTGTATCCCAATTCGTCGACGCGTCTGTATAATTGGTATGACGAGGGCAACACTGAGCTGGCGTCGGAATTGGTAAATTCCTATGACGACTTTAAGTTCTGGAGCGGAGGCATGGCTGTCTCCAACTATACTTCCAAAGATCTTTCCGGCGGGGACTATATGCATCAGCTCGCCGTATATTACCAATCCCCGGACGGTAAAGGAGGGCATGGCGGCTCGGATAATTTCTGCATCCAGAATGGCTACAAGGATACTAATCCAGATGGATATGCCTACAACAACGTTCTCCCGGCACTTTATTTCAAGGACGGGAAAGCCAGGGTGGTGAAGAGTATGTGGGTCATGACCACGCTTTATTTTGTCAATGTGTGGAAAAACGGCAACGGTCTGTCAGCTCCCGGTGGAAACAATACATTCAAGATAGTGGTCTATGCCTATGACGAGTCGGGAAGCATGATCGCCAATCATCCGGAATTCATCCTTGCAGACGGAAGCCGGATCATGGAGGAATGGACAAAGATAGATCTTTCCCAACTCGGGAAAGTAAGCAAGTTGACATTCAATCTTGAATGCGGGGTGGACAATGGATATGGCATGAGTATGCCCGCATATTTCGCATTTGATGATGTCGAAGTGCTTTTTGATTGATAACATAGACAACCAGATATAGCCAGACGGACGTCTCTTTGGAGTCGGTCCGGAAAAATTAAATAGAAATATAGATTGATTTTGATGCGCAGGTTGTGTCGCCGGGAGGCGCTGCAACCTGCGTTAGGTTTGCCGTTTCGTGAGTTTTTCGTAATTTTGCACATCCGGGTCGGGATAATTGACCGGGATATTAACATTTAATTTTAAATGAGCTCTAAATAAGCTATAAATGAAAACAATAGCAATAATCGGAGCAGGACAGCTCGGAAGCCGCCATCTTCAGGGCGTGCATAAGAGCCGTCATGATCTTGATATTCACGTTGTGGATGCGAGCCGTGATTCGCTTGCCACGGCTGAAAGCAGATATAATCAGATCCAGCCCGTTGCGGACCACAGAGTCTTTTTCTCAGACACCATCGCTTCTCTTCCGGCGGAGATAGATCTTGCCATCATAGCGAGCAGTTCGATGCCGAGATATCAGATTCTGAAAGGTCTGTTGTCGCGTTGCAGAGTCAAGACTCTTATACTTGAGAAATTCCTGTTCCCGCGTTTGTCGGAATATCAGGCTGCCTCGGAGTTGCTGGCCCGGTCTTCCACCGAAGCGTTTGTCAATTGTCCCCGCAGGCTATATCCTTCATTCAGCCTTATTGCAGAGAGATTCGACTTCAGCCGTCCTGTCGTCATGAGAAAGAGCGGCCGGGAATGGGGGCTATGCTGCAATTCCATTCATTACATAGACATTTTTATGAAGCTCACCGGAGAACGCGAGTTCAGTGTGGACACGACCGGGGTCTTTCCTGAGATAGAGGAAAGCAAACGCCCCGGGTACATGGAACTCAACGGTACGCTGAGGATTTTCACGCCGCGCGGCGATAGACTTGAGCTTGTGTCGGAAGTGTTCGATTGTCCGTCGGAACTTACGTTGGACAACGGTCGTGACAGAGTCGTTGTCGATGAAGCGGGAGGAACGACAGAATGCAACGGTGATGTTTTCGAGACCCCTGTATTGTTCCAGAGTGATTTAAGCGGCACTGTGGCGGACACGGTTCTGGAAGGCAAAAATCCGGGACTCACACGATATGAGGAATCACGTCGTTATCATGAAATCCTTTTCAAAGCGATTGTGGATTTCGTCAGGAGGCTGCCGGGCGCACCAGAATCCGTGAAGCAGGATTGTGATCCGCTTCTGCCGATTACTTAAACAAGCTCTTAGCCTATACAGTCATGGAAGAGAATAAAATATGGATTATAGGTGCCGGATCGATGGCACGGGAATATGCCAAGGTGCTTGATGCGCTTGGCCGGGATTATACGGTGATAGGCCGGGGAGAGAAGAGTGCGGCGGATTTTTATGCTTCGACAGGGCATGAGGTGATTGCCGGCGGTCTGGAGCATGTGTTGGAGCGTGCATCTTCTTTGCCGGGTCACGCGATTGTTGCTGTCAACGTTGAGACGCTTTCAGCCGCGACTGAGACATTGATGCGGGCCGGAGTGAAGAATATACTTGTTGAAAAGCCTGGATTTTGCAGCCCGTCGGAACTTGAACGGCTTATGGAGGCTAAATCTGAAACCGGAAGCCAGGTCTATGTAGCCTACAATAGACGGTTTTATGCATCGGTCAAGGCTGCGGAGAAGATTATCGAGGAGGATGGCGGCCTGAGATCCATGCACTTTGAATTCACGGAGTGGAGCAGATCCGTCACGGCCATCGAACGGCCCGAGAGTGTATTCAGGAACTGGTTTTATGCCAATTCGACCCATGTGGTAGACCTTGCGTTTTTTATCGGTGGCAATCCGGCGGCCATGACATCATACGCCAGCGGAGAACTCGGCTGGCATTCCCCAGCGGTTTTCTCAGGAGCCGGCAGCACAGACAGAGGAGTGCTGTTCAGCTACTGTGCCGATTGGAATGCTCCGGGCCGATGGGCGGTGGAACTCATGACTGCGCATCGCCGCATATACCTGAAGCCTATGGAATCTCTTCAGATTCAGCAACTCAACAGTGTCAGGGTGGATCAATATGAAATCGATGACAGTCTCGACAAGGCATTTAAGCCCGGTCTGTATCTTCAGACAGAGGCATTTATCAATGGAGACACATCGAGGCTGTGCAGTCTTGACGAGCAGAGTGAGGCGGTGAGAAATATTTATCAGAGAATACTGAATGGCTGAACGGAATTTGTGCCGGATACTGTGTGTAAGCGATTCATTCGGGTTGCCACGTCCCGGAGTGTCCTACCGGACCACATGGATAGCCTTGCTTAAGGAAAGATTTCCGGATAAGGATTTCATAGGTCTTTTCCGGCGTCTCGGCAACACCGACATGCTTTCCACCACATCCTACGGGGAATATCTTCATTGGTATGATCCGGATGCGGTGGTTATCCAGCTCGGTATATGTGATTGTTCCCCACGCTATGTGCCGACTAACTCCAAGATATACAAGATTCTCGGGGCTTTGCCTAAAATGCTGTCGACCCCGGTTTGGAAAATGGTGAAGTTGCGCGGGCGTCGTCCGGGATGCCGGGATGTGCCTCCTGAACGATACCGCAGGAATCTGTCTGCCTATGTAACCGAATGTCGAAAAAGAGGCGTAAAGAAGGTGATATTGGTAAAAATCGGTATTCCGACGGCAAAAATGGTGGCATCCAATCCGATGATACTTGGATCAATAGCGGAGTATAACGCCATCATCGATGATATTGCTGCCATTGAAAAAGGCTATGTGGCGGTTTGTGATCCCTTGTCGGAGGGAGCTCCAGCTGTCTATACAGAAGATGGCTATCATCCCAACCCTAAGGGACATAGTCTGATAGCGCAGGAAATAGCCAAGGCTGTCGAATGCTCCCGGGATAGATGGCAGTCCATCTGATTGCCGCCGATCTGGGTCGGCAGTCCGGATCGCTTGTTCATAGATTGAAGTAGTATGTTCCTGTGGAGAGGACTGCGTAGAAATTGAATGTTGTCCCGCGCATGTAATAGCTTGTGTTCACGGCCGGGACGTCTACGTCCATGTTCCATGTCTGGCTCCACGGATCCCACGCGTTGATCACGGTTACTTCATATTGTATCCCATCGTATGAGTAGCCGACGCGCAGCGGCACTGTTCGCCATACGCCCATAGAGTCATAGCCACAGGCAATTACGTTCGTAGTGCCGTTGTTCTGCCAGTCAGGCGAGGATAACGGCGTGTTTACTATCATCGGTCCCATATACGAGTTCCATCCTGGATTCCAGGGGCTTCCCCAGTTTGCCGGAGCGGAAGGTCCGGGGTTCCATCCGATCCCGTTTGCCGGGGCGGGATTGAAACTTCCTCCTGCGCCTGGTCTGGGCATACTGTTGCCCTGGGGTGCGGAACCCATTCCTGGAGCCGGCATGCTGTTTTGGGCTATAAGGCCGAGCGCGCCGGCGCCCAAAGCGATAGCGATCACGCATATATGACGGAAGAATCCGCCGAGAGCTTTAGTCTTCATCTTGTATAATGTTTTATTATTAAAACATCCGTCGGGGGTTACGGGTTCTTTGCGTACCGGGTAATTTTCGCATGAGGAGGTCTGAAATAACCTTTGTATGCCCTGGTGATGCTAAAAAATCCAAAAGTCGTGAAAACGGATGCTTTGATTCAGAAAAAATTCGTACTTTTGTGAGTTAATTAGAATAATCATCGCGGTCTGTGTCCAATGCGGTGCCGACCACCAAAACATAGCAATAAAAATGGCAAAACAGGAAGATGTCTTCAAGACGATTGTGGCTCATGCCAAGGAATATGGTTTCGTGTTCCAGTCGAGCGAGATTTATGACGGCTTGTCGGCTGTCTATGACTACGGACAGAATGGCGTGGAGCTGAAAAACAATATCAAGCGCTACTGGTGGGAAGCCATGACCATGCTCCACGACAATATCGTCGGTATTGATTCGGCAATCTTCATGCATCCTACGATATGGAAAGCATCAGGACATGTCGATGCATTCAATGATCCTTTGATCGACAACAAGGATTCCAAGAAGCGCTATCGTGCTGATGTGCTTATCGAGGATGAGATCGGCAAGATCGAGGAGAAGATTGAAAAGGAGGTGGCTAAAGCTGCAAAACGGTTCGGGGAAAAATTCGACGACGCCATGTTCAGGGAGACGAATCCCCGTGTGCTTGAACACAAGCGCAAGCGCGACGAGCTTCATGAGCGTTTTGCAAAGGCTATGGAAGCAAATGATCTTGCCGATCTGAAACAGATCATAATAGATTATGAGATAGTGGATCCGATATCCGGCACAAAGAACTGGACAGATGTGCGCCAGTTCAATCTTATGTTCAAGACCGAAATGGGATCGACAGCCGATGGTGCGATGGACGTCTATCTGCGTCCCGAGACGGCTCAGGGAATCTTCGTGAACTATCTGAACGTGCAGAAGACAGGCCGTATGCGTATCCCGTTTGGAATCGCGCAGATCGGAAAGGCATTCCGCAATGAAATCGTGGCCAGACAGTTTATCTTCCGCATGAGGGAGTTCGAACAGATGGAGATGCAGTTTTTCGTGCGTCCCGGAGAGGAACTGAAATACTTTGACTATTGGCGTCAGACCCGTCTGACATGGCATAAGGCTTTGGGACTGGGAGATGACAAATACCGCTACCATGACCATGAGAAACTCGCCCATTATGCCAATGCGGCTACCGACATCGAGTTCAAGATGCCTTTCGGGTTCAAGGAAGTGGAGGGAATCCATTCCCGCACCGATTTCGACCTTTCGCAGCATGAGAAGTTCTCAGGCAAGAAGATCCAGTATTTCGATCCGGAACTTAATGAAAGCTATGTCCCCTACGTGATTGAGACCTCGATTGGTGTCGACAGAATGTTTCTCACAGTGCTTTGCAGCTGCTATGAGAATCAGCAGCTTGAAGGTGGTGATAGCCGGGTAGTGTTGCATTTCCCGCCGGCGCTTGCACCAGTCAAATGTGCGGTTCTCCCGCTCGTGAAGAAAGACGGGCTTCCTGAAAAGGCACGTGAGATCCAGCATCGTCTGAGATTTGACTTCACCTGCCAATATGACGAGAAAGACTCTATCGGGAAGCGCTATCGCCGTCAGGATGCGATCGGCACTCCGTTCTGCATAACGGTGGATCATCAGACACTTGAGGACAATACGGTAACACTTCGCCACCGCGACTCTATGGAACAGCAGCGTGTGGATGTGGACAGTCTCCAGGGTATGCTTTCCGATAGCGTGAGTCTCAACAGTCTGCTGCGCAAGCTGCTGTAATGTTTTTAATCAAACAACTTAAAACAACAACATAATCAATGAAAAAACTGATCAAGAGGATCCTTATGCTCGTGGCTGTTTTCGCCGCCACAGGCATGCTTTCCTCATGCAACTATAATTCGCTGGTTGACAAGCAGCAGAGTGTCGACGAAGCTTGGGCACAGGTCGAGAACCAGTATCAGCGCCGTGCAGATCTGATCCCCAATCTGGTAAACACGGTGAAAGGATATTCCACCCATGAGAGCGAGACGCTGGAAAAGGTAACGCTGGCCAGAGCCAAAGCCACTTCGATCACTATCGATGCCGAGAATCTTAACGAGGAGACACTGGCCAAGTATCAGCAGGCGCAGGGAGAGCTTTCGCAGGCTCTCAAATCACTTCTGTCTGTTACAGAGGCATATCCTGAACTCAAGGCCAATGAGAATTTTCTCAATCTTCAGGCTCAGCTCGAAGGAACCGAGAACAGGATCTCAACCGAACGTAAACGCTATACGGAGGCTGTAAAAGAATATAACACGGCTATAAAAAAATTCCCGACCACAATCTATGCCGGATGGTTCGGTTTTGAAGCAAAACCCCAGTTCAAGGCAGAGGCGGGAGCCGACAAGGCGCCGGAAGTGAAATTCTAATTGAATATGAAAATGAAGAAACTGACTCTGCTGTCGCTTTGCGTCTCTGCCATGCTGCCACTCGTTTCGTGTTTGGGAGACGACGATGACAGCAATGAGAAAAGATATGCCGACTGGAAAAAACAGAACGAGGAGTTTGTAGAGAAGAAGCTTGCGGAGCGTAATCCAGACGGAACAGAGGTCTACACCAAGATTGTGCCGGATTGGTCTACGAAAGTTTATATCCTCATGAAATGGCACAACGACCGGAGTCTGACTGAAAAAGAGCTTGTTCCGCTTGAAAACTCCACGTGCAATGTAAAGTATCTCGGCGAACTGATCGACGGGGAGAAGTTCGACTCCTCGTTTTCGTTAACTGAGAATGGCGACAGTATTTATCAGACCCAGCCTTACAAGAACATCCCCGGTTTCTGGGCGGCATTGACCCAGATGCATGTAGGGGATTCAGTTACTGCCATAATTCCCTGGAATGCCGCATACGGATCGACCGGCAGCGGATCCACTATCAAGCCGTTCTCCACTCTTGTATTCCATCTTAAATTAAAAGCGATAACCAACTATCAGACTCCATCGTGAGCCAAGATGACCTGACAATATCATGAAAAAAGCAACACTGACATTCCTCTTTATCGCACCGCTGACATTGGCCGGTGTCGCCATGGCCGCAACGAGGGTGGCGGACCGGATGGAGACTCTTCCCCCCGTCGGTCTGATCAATCCTATCGTTGGGGACACAACTCTCGCCCCGCACAGATTTTCCGATTTGCAGCTTCTTGAAGGAGCGGCGCGTAAGTCGGTCAGACAGGGACGGCGTATGATTGAGAATTCCGGCGACACCGCGGGATTCTTTAGGCTGGAACGCCCTGCATCGGGTAAGGCAGTGGAAACACTCTTCACAACGTTAAGGCCGGAGCGCTTCATCAAAGGAAAACTTAAAGTTACTTCATCCAGTGTTATTGATGTCCTTGTCGATGGTGTGTCGAAAGGCTCGAAGGCTGTGGCAGACAGTGCTGTGATCGCTTCGAGCGTTGTGTCGGTGCCGATCGAACTGGAACCTGAACGAACCGCTGAAATAACGGTCAAGGTGCTTACCGACAGCAAGGCTGCCGCCGATCCATCTGTTAAGATCGAGTTTTCTGCGGATGATGATTATGCCGATGTCAATTTCGTGCTGGCTCCCGAAAAGCAGCATAGGTTCTCGATATATGACATGAGCGACGGACCGCGGGCGTATTCCACAAGTCTTTCCCCCGATGGGAAATACCTGATCACCCGCTTCTCGGAGGTGTTCTCGGCGACCGACTCAAGATATTGGTCCACATTGACCGACACCCGTACAGGGAAAGTGATAGATGCCAATCTGAATGGTTCAGCCGACTGGATGCCGACCGGATCGACACTTTATTATACGGTGAAACGTGGCGACAGTTATGATCTTATGAACATCTCGCTTCCGGCAATGGCCAAGGTCAAAGTGGCTGAAGGTCTGCCGACCAACCGTATCATCTGGAGTCCGTCAGCCGATTATTTCGTATACATGAAAGAGATGCCGGGTTCGCGCAAAGAGGGGATAATGCAGCGTTATTCATCTCCTGACGACCGTATGCCGGAGAACCGTGACAGGACATATCTGATGAAATATGATCTCGCGACATCAGTTTCCCAGCCGGTTACTTTCGGAGGCTCTTCGACATATCCGGAAGATTTCACTGCCGACGGGAGAAAGATGCTTTACAAGGCAATGAGAGAGACACCTTCCAGCCATCCGTTCTATCATACGGATCTGGTGCAGGTGGACATGACCACATTCTCGACCGACACGCTTGTGAGCGCGGCTGGAGAGATAGCATCGGCAGTATATTCTCCCGACGGGAAGAGACTGTTCGTTGTCGGGGCGCCGTCTCTTTTCGGTGATCTCGGAGTGAATGCCGGAAATCATCCTATCTCAAATGACTTTGATTCGCAGGGCTATATTCTGGATATTGCCACAAAGACACCAAAGGCTATGACACGCGATTTCGATCCGTCGATCGACAGCCGTCCCGTGTGGAATCAGGCCGACGGAAAGGTATACTTCAAGGCGAAGGAGGGATTTTTCGGTCCATTGTTCGCTCTTGATCCCTCCGATGGGAAAATAACCAGGCTCCCGGTGAGTGTGGACAATGTGTCGAATTTCTCAATGGGAGAGCGTGAGGCCCGCTATCTGTCGTATACCGGACAGGCTTATGAGTACGCGGGACGTGCGTATCTTCTGGATCTGAAGAGCGGCAAATCCACGCTTGTGGCTGATCCTGACGGGGAACGTCTGGCTGAAGTGAACTTCGGCAAGACCGAGCCGTGGAAATTCACAGCTTCCGACGGCACGGAGATTGACGGAATGATGTGTTTGCCTCCGGATTTCGATCCCTCGAAAAAGTATCCGTTGATCGTATATTATTATGGAGGCACCACACCCTCGGAGCGCGGTATGGGACATGCATATATCCCTCAGCTGTTCGCATCGCGCGATTATGTGGTTTACGTTGTCAATCCGAGTGGCACGATCGGATATGGCCAGGAGTTTTCAGCGCGCCATGTCAATGCCTGGGGCAAGCGGACAGCGGAAGATATCATCGAGGGCGTGAAACTCTTCTGCAAGGAACATGAATATGTAGACAGCAGCAAGATAGGCTGTCTCGGAGCCTCCTATGGGGGATTCATGACGATGTATCTTCAGACCTTGACCGATATTTTCTCGGCTGCTGTCTCCCATGCCGGTATTTCCAACGTTACCAGTTACTGGGGTGAAGGCTATTGGGGCTACAGCTATAATGCCGTGGCCGCTGCCAAGTCTTATCCCTGGACAGATCCCGATCTGTTCACCAAGCAGGGCGCACTGTTCAATGCAGACAAGATCCATACGCCTTTGCTGCTGCTTCACGGCACTGAAGACACAAATGTGCCAATCGGAGAGAGCATCCAGTTGTTCAATGCGCTGAAAGTGCTTGGACGCGATGTGGAATTTATCTCAGTGAAGGGAGCGAACCATGTTGTGCGTGAATATGACAAGCGTATCGTATGGCATGCCACAATAATGGCGTGGTTTGCAAAATGGCTTCAGAATGATTCCCGCTGGTGGGATTCGATGTATGGCGACAAGTGAGACAGACCAACTCTTGTTTGAGTAGATAATTTGATGCGTGATTGCTGTGCAATCGCGCATCATGAGTAATGCACTGATAATCACCAAAAGCATATATATATGAAATATAGTTTTTTAGTCCTCCCCATGCTCTGCATTGCACTCTTGTCGTGCAAAGGGACGGAGCGTTCGGAATCTGTGGCGGCCGAGATCGAGGCGGCGCAGATGGAGGGACGCAATGCGGCCCGTGAGTTTGTAAATTCGCAGTGGAAAGACACTATGGAGCTGCAAAGCCGTCTGCTTGAGGCGCGTAGCCGGCAGAGCAAGTATGAGGAAGCAAAAATGCCTGAGGCCGCGGCGGCGTTTGACACAGCTTTTGTCAACACGCTAAAAACGGTGCGTCCCGACATAGCCAGTCAGTTGGAAAAGAAACAGGACAGATGAATTCCCCGATGGAAGACCGCGCAGTGTTAATACCGGCGGAAACCGCCGAATTGCTTTTCACCGAGGCACACCGCATAAATAATCCTGATTTCATCGCGTCTGATCCAGTCCAGTTTCCAAGACGTTTTGATTCCATTGCCGACATAGAGATAGCCTCTCTGCTGTCGGCTGTCATAGCCTGGGGCAACCGGAAGATGATATGCCGGGATATTGAACGTCTTCTGGGATGGATGGATCATGCCCCCCATGCTTATCTTATGGACAGGGGATATGAGGATTTCCCGGATGGACAGAACATACACCGTACATTTTTCGGAAGGCATTTCAAGGTGTTCATGAACACGCTTCATGAGATATACAGCCGTTTCGGAACTCTCGATTCGTTTTCCGCAAATATAAAGGCCGGGGATACTCAGGCTCCTGCGTGGACGCTTGTGGAGGCGATGCAGAGGGTGATGGCGGATGTCAATGGTGGCGCGTCATGCCCGCAGTGTATTCCTTCTAATCTGAAGACTACGGCTCTGAAACGGATAAACATGGCTCTGAGGTGGCTTGTCAGAGATGATGGAATTGTAGATATGGGAGTCTGGAAATCCATCCCCAAGAGCAAGCTTTACATACCGCTCGATGTTCACGTAGGGAATGTCTCCCGTAGCCTCGGCCTTCTCGACCGTAAGGCTAATGACCGCAAGAGTGTCGAGATCCTGACGGCTGGTCTCAGGACGATAAATCCTGACGATCCATGTCTGTTTGATTTCGCTCTTTTCGGATTAGGCGTGGAGTCCAAGGTTAATTGATATGGGGGAGGCTCAGACTTTCCTGAATTCGATTGAATCCAGACGCTTGAAAATTCCGGATGCAACGAGCCATTTTCGCCAAGTATCCCGTATCCGAAACCTGATTTTTACAGTAAGAGGGTAGGATATATCAGCGTCAGAAGTTGTTACTATTGTAGAAGGAGACTGTTGCTCGTCCAACGGTTTCATAAGTGGAGGGATGATAGCTTTAAGCTCAATCCCTTTTTTCTTGCACAGAGGAACGAAGTTGTCCGCAGTAGACCCGGGACGTTTGTTTGTCAGGAGGTGAGCGGCAGCCGGATTTATAGCATAAGCGTATGCCCCGTATGAATAATTCCGGGGGGTGAACATTCTGCTGGCAAGCTTACCCTGGATGGATTCAGCATGGCCTTTCCGATACAGGCATGCTGAGCCGAGCAAAAGGATTCTTGGCTCGGGAGAGGATAGCCAAAGTTCAATGTCAGGAATGTAAGGATCAATGTCTTCGACAGTATATACATCGTCCTCAAACACGAGCATCGCTTCATTGGCATTTGTGATTATGCCGTAAGCTTTCTGATGGGATAAGGCGCAGCCTATTTCACTCGGACGAGGCATCCTGTAGTTCTCCTTATAAAATTCCGCATGGTCAAACACGCGCTTTTGCTCGTTTTCCGACATGGATCGTCCGTCTATAGCATCGACTACTTTCACCTCGATGTTGGAAAAGGAGGCGAGGCTTTGGCGCATGAATTCACGCCTTTCGGTCGAGGAGGGTAGATTGATTAGTAGTGATTTCATTATTTTCTGATTTTCCCTATGATGCGTTGTGAAAACATTCTCATCCCACGGCAGAACATGGATTGGAATATGAACAGGGATATTGCCGCAATTGTGAATATTTCGGCGGCGAGTGCCACGAATTGATCGCTGTTTGCGGGATTGTTGCACGGAATGTGTGGAAAAATCCACAATATTACAGCCACAGTCATTCCAAGCGCCGCCATATTCTGGACATATATCTTCAGATAGACTGAGACAGGCTCTTTCATTCCCCACCTGAACAGAAAATATGGCTTCCAGATGAATACAATCAGAATAAGGCTTGCCACCACACCTGAAAGAATCCCGTCCAACCCCCATAGCCATCCGAAAAGGATGGAGAGCCCGAGATTGATCACAGCCTCGGCAATAGGCGCCCACACATCCTGAAAGAGTCCGTAGGCATTTATGTATGAGTCCACAGAGCTTCTGGATGTGTTCAGGAAAAGAGTCAGGGTAATGATAAACAAAGATGTGCGTGGCAGGAGATATTCATTTCCGATCCAGATTGAAATGAAAGGCTGGGCGAGGAAGAAAAGCATCAGCGCAGCACCCGAGCTGATAAAAAACCTGACGGCGAACAGCTCGTTGAAAACATTCAGGATCTTGATCTTGTCGCCCTCGGCCACCAGATTGCCGACTCCGGCTCCGATCGAATTGAAGAGAGCGTTGAGCAGAAGCATTATCCCGGTTACGATTATCATGTAGTTGCCATAATAGGCCACAAGCGTAAGAGTGGTGAATGCGTAGATGATCAGCGGAGATGTCTGCTGAAGAACAAACGTGCTGATCTTATGAAAGAAAATCTGCTTTATCTTACTGACAATCTCAGGGTATTTTCTGCGGAGTTCACGGCCTGTGATCTCCACCGGGCCAAGATAAGGATATGTCCGTCTGATAGTAGAATTGAGCGCTATGGCGGCGATGATGGCGAAGCCCCCCTCGATGGCAAGCCACCAGATGTAGGGGTGGTCGAAATAATAGACGGCTACGAGCTGGATGATCAGACGGGTCATCATGCACAGCCTGTAGCTGAAAGCTATTTTGTATTCTTTCTGGTCGGCGGTGAGAAGCACTTCCCTGTAGTTCACGAAATATGAGAGGAGCGACGACAGAAGCAGCACCCCGAACGAGGCGTAGGCATACCATAGCGGCAACTTCATCTTTGAGAAGATCAGGGGAAAGAAGCATCCGAGCAGTGCCGCTCCGGCAATCACGATCATGGCTATTCTCCGGTATAGATGTCCTTGGAGAGCGATAATCTCTTTTATGCGTTGATGATCGTTGTCGAACAGAGGCTTATATAATGCGAATCCTACTGCCACGCCGATTCCGAGTTCCGCGATGTTCAGGAACTGAAGCAGGTTTGTGGCTGTGGTGTTGAGTCCGAGAACCTCGGTCCCGAGCCGCATCAGGAAAACTTTGCGGCAGAAGAACTGTAGCAGCAGGTTGACTGCAAGCATGAGCAATGCAGCCGCAATGTTACGTAGACTTTTGGATGTGCGGGATTCAGAAGACATTGGTGTGGATGTTCAACCCGGTGCGGATATGTGGAGGGATTACAAAATTACATATTTCGCCTGATATAAGCAAATCTTGCCAGAGGAGGTATCCGGCCATGCCGGAAGCACTGTTTATACAACCGGGAAAGATGGGTTGACAAGATATAGCTTTTCTGTGGCACGCGTGATTGCCGTATACAGCCATCTGTAGAAGTCGGCAGAGATCGCATCGCGGGGTATCGCTCCGAGATCGATGTAGACATGTTTCCATTGTCCTCCCTGAGCCTTGTGGCACGTTATGCAGTAGGCATATTTTACCTGCAAGGCATTGTAATTCGGATCATCGAGGGCTGATTTCACCTTCTCGCTGAATTCTCCCGGGAAAGAGTCGGCTACTATGGCGAAAAATTTCTGCTGTTCTTCCCTTGATATCGTCGGCCCGTCTACCATCAGGCTCCGTAACATGATCCTGGCGCCTATCGGCTTGTCTATATCCGGAAGTCTCAGTTCAGTGTCTACGAAATACCTTCCAAAGGCTTTTTGCGGGGATCCCACCCATTTGACTTCGGCAATCTCACCGTTGGCTATGAAACCTTTGACCTTGTTCTTTTCACACCAATAGTAATCATTCTTGCTCACGATCAGACGCTCGCCCTGCTGTATAGGCTCTTCAGCTTCGAGTACTCTCGCCCGTATCTGCCTGTTGAAGTTGTTGGCGCGTTTATTGGATCGGGTGATGATGATTGTCTCCTCTATGCCTACCTTGCCCCAGGATGTGGAAAGATAGTCGGCAAGTTCGGATGAACTCACTATCTCGACATCTTTGAATCTTGATGCGACGAGACCGAAGCGTGTGGGGTCAAACCGGGTGAACATTACATTTCTCACAAGGGTGGCATTATAGAGAATCCCGCTTCCTGAGGCCTGCCGCATTGGTTTCGAGAGGGTGAATTCAGCTGGATACAGCCCAAGCTCCCTGAGTCTGTTCGGACTCATGGCCGGGCTGTCGCAGTGGCCTACAGGTGGGAGCTGGGCCACATCTCCGACAAGGATCATAGAGCATCCTGGGGCTGAGTAAATGTGCCGGACAAGGTGGAGAAGCAGGCTGCGCGAATCGCGCGAGTCGGAAATCATAGAAGCCTCATCCACAATGAAGATGGTGTCCGGGGTCCGGTTCGGAGCCAGAATGAAAGATTCATTTCCCGGATCAGCGCTGACCGGACGGTAGATTTTCTTGTGTATGGTATATGCAGGGACTCCGGCAAATCCTGAAGCGACTTTTGCTGCTCTGCCTGTCGGGGCGAGAACTGTGAACTTGCGTTTCAGATCTGCGAAAGCTTTCACAAGCGCAGCCATAAGGGAAGTTTTGCCGGTTCCCGCAAATCCATTGATGATGAATGCCTTTCTCGGTTCGGAGGAGCAAATGAAAGTGGTCATGAAAGCAAGCAGCTCTTTCTGTTCGAGTTCCGGCCGATAGGGGAGATGGCTGAGTGTGATCTCGAGAAGTCTGCGTGGATCTGGTGAGTTTCCGCTCATGGCTCAAAGTTAACAAAAAACGGCGGTCCGGCAATGAAAAAATGCCCCGCAGCAGTACGGAGCATTTTTTCGATGTGCGCGCGGGGGGACTCGAACCCCCACGTCGTGAGACACCAGATCCTAAGTCTGGCGCGGCTACCAATTACGCCACGCGCGCCAATCCGGCTGCAAAGTTAATAAAAAATCACTTCACGGCAAGCTAAACCTCAATTCTTTTTGAGTCCTTTCATTTTTACTCTCATTGTGTCGAATCCTTTGCCATAGACGCCGTTCACGTTGCTTTGGGTGATGAATGCGTCGGGGTCTATTGATTTGACTATGCGGCATATTGTTACGGATTCAATCTTGCGGCACCATACCATGAGGATCTTGATTTCCTGTTTGCTGTACCAGCCTTTGCCGTCCAGTACGGTAACTCCCCGGTGGGCTTCCTGATTCACGCGGTCGGCTATCTCGTTCCATTTTTTGGAGAAAATCATGAACTGCTTTGCCTGACGGTTAGTGTTGATCAGAAGGTCGGTTACGTAGGATATTATGTAGGTTACAACCCATCCGTATACCATCATTGGCACGCGGGTTTCGAGTCGTTCGGCAAAAGTTCCCTTGAAAGGAAGAAGTATCGAGGAGGCCACGATAAGCATGTCGACAATGATCATGGTGCGTCCGATGCTGACATTGCTTACTTTCGAGACCATTGCAGCCACGATATCTGTACCACCGGTGGATCCGTTGTGTATGAATGCCGTCCCGATGCCGATTCCGCAGAAGATGGCTCCGAGAATCACACTCATTGAGATGTCGGCAATGAGTGGATGGTCAAGTCTCATGAAGAGGCTTTCGAATATGCCGATGGCAAGAGCGGCTACTGTGGCTCCGAAAATAGTACGCATCACAAACGTCTTTCCCACTATCTTGAATGCCATTGTGAGCAGAATCAGGTTGCATGCATATTGTGTTACAGCCACGGGGATGAGTCCTCCGGTGGCGAAATAAACAAGTGCGCCCACACCGGTCAGTCCCCCGATGATGATTTCGTGCGGGAGAATGAAGGCGCAGAATCCTATGGCATACATCACGATGCCGAAGATTATCATGACGTAATCTTTGGCGTTGGTCATCAGGGAATTGTAAGATGATGGCGACATTGGTGTGTTTGTTTTATCGGGTGTGGTTGTCTTGATTCTATCTTCAGGAATGACATGTGGGGAAACCGCATTCTGGTTCCTTAGGAATGAGTCTGCAAAATTACAAAAAAATCTGATACGGTAGTCGCGCTTTTGTATGAAAACTTTCATGATAAATTGTAATCGTTTTGAAATTATGGATTATTCCGCCGGTCTGTGGTCAATCGCATACGCTATATCAGGTATGACTGGATTTTTTCGGGAGTTTGACAGTTAGTGCTTTCAAAAAATAGTCTATAAAATTGACGCCG
>CAJUSZ010000016.1 GCA_910589425.1 uncultured Muribaculaceae bacterium
GAACTGTGCAACAATTCATTAAATTATTTTTTCAGGAAAAACTGACAAAGTCCCGCGGGAAATTTTTGTAGATAGGATTATGTCTGATACGGAGAATATCGCCAAAAAGGCTCTTGATCCAGTGCAAAAAATGTTTTTCGGTGAGAATTTTTAAGTTTTTTTGAATTAAATTAGGTTTGAGGCGCTGGTGTGTTAAGTAAATTCACTAACTTTGTGGCATGGAGAATGGTTATGCCGGGCAGTTATGGCGCGGCGTTTAAATTCTATTAAATAATATTAACTCATTACAACTCACTATGAATTACAAATTACTGTTTTTATCGCTATGCGTAACGTGTGGGTCTGCCCATGCTGTGGTTGTCGGTGGCGTGAATTATTCTCTTGATGAATCCGCGAAGACGGCTGAAGTGATCGCTCCAGATGCGTCTGTCCCATATACGGGAGATATTGTCATTCCAGAAGATATTTCAGATGGTTCTGTGGTCTATAAGGTTACTGCTATTGGCAGGCATGCGTTCGAGAATTCATCCATTACCTCTATTGAGTTGCCGGGAACTATTCTGAAGCTGGATCAGTATGCGTTTTCCGGATGCACGCTTGAGGAGATCGTGGTTCCGGACAAGTGTATGGATATTTGTCTGGGTTGTTTCGACAACACTCCGAGTCTCAGACAGATCACGCTTGGCCGCCAGATCCTTTCGATAGAAGGGAATGCTTTCCGCAATACGTCTTTGGAGAATGTCTATGTCAAGAATCCTACTCCTTTCTATATCGTAGACTCTGCGTTCCCGGCTGATGTCGCATCCAATGCGTATCTTCATGTTCCTGAAAATTCGGTGAATTCCTACAAAACGGATTCATCATTTCCTTTGTGGAAAAAATTCAAGTCGACCACGTCTTTGGATCTCAAGGTGATTGACGGTCTGTATTATAAGCTTGGTGATGACGGAATGGCCAAGGTCATGGCGGCATATCTGATAAAGAATAATGACGGGAGTCAGACAAGGTATGACGGGGAGATTGAAGTTCTGCCGACGGTATACCATTCAGGTCAGGAATATGTCGTTTCAGAATTAGAGATCCGGACATTCTATCAGAGTAAGCCTACTTCTGTGAAGCTTCCGGATACGCTCACAGGGATTCCGGATGAGACTTTCTGGAACAATACGCTGCTTGAGGAAGTGGTGATCCCGAATTCTGTAACTTCAGTCGGTGCGAATAATTTTGAATTCTGCACTTCTCTAAGGGGTGTTACGTTCGGTTCATCTGTCGTTGAGATAGGCAACAATTGTTTCACTAACGTCGACGGTGTAACGGACATAACCGCGTTCGCGGTTGTACCTCCGTCGATCGGTGCGGCGACGTTTCCCTCTGATTTGAAACGTAACGCAGTTCTTCATGTTCCCTCGGGTACTTCAGGAGACTATATGTCGGCTCCTCATTGGGATGGTTTCAAGGAATATGTGGAGATTGAGGCTGGTCCGGCTGTCGGCGTTGATTCAATTGATAGCATAGATGATTGTCCTGTGCGTTATTACGACATGCGCGGTGTCGAGATCCTGAATCCGGCCGCAGGAGATATTGTCCTTGTACGCAGGGGGATGAAAGTGTCGAAGGAGATCTTTGTCCGCTGACTTTAGAAAGTTTATATCAAAGAATAGGAAGGGCTGCGATGTGGGATCTCCATGTCGCAGCCTTCGAGTTATTTGAACCATTGGTCAGCCTTCGGTATGGAAGCTTGTAAAGGAGCTTCTTTCCTGTTTGGGAATGCCTGCCCCGCTTTTTGCATGTGTTATGGCTTTTGTCAGGAATGCAATGTTTCTACCGAGATTCCGCATTGTCTGAAGGCCTTCAAGATCGGCTTCCACATCTTCTGCGGTGAAACCATGAACCTCATTCCAGTAGGTGCTTGATGCAATTGGCATGGCACTGATGGTGAAGTATTTGTTTATCTCATCTAAAGCCGATGTGGAGCCAGCGCGCCTTGAGGAGAGGATTGCCGCTCCGATTTTCATTGTTTTGTCGATTGTCCCTGAAGTGCTGTAGAAGAGTCTGTCGAGGAATGCGAGGAGCTGCCCGTTGCACCCGGCGTAATACACCGGACTGCCTACGATCATTCCGTCGGCTTCGGCAAATTTAGGAGCAGTTTCATTGACAATGTCGTTGAACACGCATTGTCCGTGTTCACGACAGAAGTTGCATCCGATACATCCTCTTACGTCTTTGTTTCCTACGTTGACCCGTTCGATCGAGATGCCATTTTCGATAAGGGTGTGTTCCACTTCGCGTAGAGCGCGGTCGGTGCAGCCGTCAAGGTGTGGGCTGCCGTTTATTACAAGTATTTTCATTCTATATTTTTTCAATTTAGTAAAATGATTATTTTTCCCGATTCCGTGAATATTTTGTTTTGACTATATCGTATGATCGCCTTATCATTTCCAGTATTTCGCTATCCGGTATGTCTCCGCCGAAACGAAGTTCTATCCAATATCTGGCGTTCATGGTTCTGTGTGCGGAACAGGACGACCGTGTTTCATGCAACCGGGCGATACGTTCGGGTTCTCCTTTTACAGTAACTCCGGTGAACCTGTCTATATCAAACATGCAGAACATGTGGCCGCATATATAGAATACGAGAACTGAATCGAATTTCGGGGAAAACTTCCCGAATGGAGTTTTCTCGACAACTCTGTCAAGTGCCAGACAATATTCCCTCAGGTATTCTATGTCCATAGCCTGTGTCGATTGTAAGTTGGAATCAGACAAAAGCCCCACAAACGGATTGTCGATGGGGCTTTTGTCATGGTTGTATATCCTGGCAGGAATAGCCGCTTTATTCTTTGCGGAGTTTTTCCTCTTCCGGTGTCAGGATCGGATCCTCTCCCCATTGCTGGCGGGAAAGACGGATGTAATTGCTGTATCTCCAGCGGGCATTCGCCTCCGCTGCATCAAATAGTTCCTTGGCGACATCGGGGAACGCTTTCATCACTGAGGCGAAGCGTACCTCTCCTTTAAGAAAATCGGCAAATTTGCTCCAGTCCGGCTCTTTGGAGTCGAGGGTGAAAGGATTCTTACCCTCTTCTTCAAGCATCGGGTTATATCTCCAAAGATGCCAGTATCCACATTCTACAGCGAGGCGTTCCTCTTCCTGACTGTGGCCCATGCCGGCTTTAAGACCGTGGTTGATACATGGAGAATATGCGATGACGAGTGAAGGTCCATCGTATGCCTCCGCTTCACGCAGGGCTTTCAGCGTCTGGGCATTGTCCGCTCCCATGGCGACCTGAGCGACGTATACGTAGCCGTAGGTCGTGGCTATCATGCCGAGATCTTTTTTGCGGATTCTTTTTCCGGCAGCTGCAAATTTTGCAATCGCACCCAATGGAGTTGATTTGGAGGCCTGTCCTCCGGTATTGGAGTATACCTCAGTGTCAAGCACAAGTATGTTGACATTTTTTCCTGATGCGATCACGTGGTCGAGACCTCCGAATCCGATGTCGTAGCTTGCGCCGTCGCCTCCGATGATCCACTGGCTGCGCTTTGTGAAGAATCTGCCGAGAGCGATTATTTTTGATGCATATTCCGCTCCATCTTTGGCCGGCTTGTCCAGCATTTCAATTATCTTGTCTCCGAGTTCACGGCTTTTTGCCGCATTTTCCTGGTTTTCGAGCCATTCTTTGGCAATGGCAGAGAATCCGGCTGGAGCATCGGGCCGTTCAGCTGCCTCAGAAATGAGATCCACAAGACGTTCGCGCATTTTTTCATAGGCTATATGCATGCCGAGTCCGAATTCGCAGAAGTCTTCAAAAAGGGAATTGGCCCAAGCCGGACCGTGTCCGTTTTTGTCGGTACAATATGGGGTGGATGGCACTGAACCGGAATATATGGATGAGCATCCGGTTGCATTTGCCACTACCTGACGTTCGCCAAAGAGCTGGGTGATGAGTTTGAGATACGGAGTCTCGCCACATCCGGAACATGCACCTGAGAACTCGAAGAGGGGAGTGGCAAACTGACTGTTCTTGGCATTAAGGCTCACATCGACCAGATTCTGCTTTGAATTGACATTCGCTATGCAGTAATCCCAGTTTGCCTGCTGTCCGAGTTGGGATTCGATATGTTTCATCGAGAGGGCCTTCGCTCCCCGTTTGCCAGGGCAGACATCGGCACAGTTTCCGCAACCGAGGCAGTCGAGTACATCAACTTGCTGGACGAATCTCATTCCTGTGAATTGCTTGCCTACAGCCGGTATGGAATGCTCTTCTCCGAAAGGAGCCTTTGCTATCTCGTTCTCGTCGAGCAGGAACGGTCTTATGGCGGCGTGGGGGCAGACAAACGCACATTTGTTACACTGGATGCAGTTTTCAGGATTCCATTCGGGAACGAAAGCTGCAACACCTCGCTTTTCGTAGGCGGCTGTACCGGGCATCCATGTCCCGTCTGCACGGTCGGCAAAAGTGCTTACAGGAAGAAGATCGCCATCCTGAGCATTGATGGGATGAACCACGTTTGTGATGAATTCTGGCGCATCGGATGTTTTGGCCGGATCATCGGGCAGCGAGACCCACGCGGGATCGACATCAAGTTTGTGGTATTCGTTGCCTCTGTCGACTGCCGCGTAATTCATATCCACAATGTTCTGTCCTTTCTTTGCGTAGCTCTTGACGATGAACTTTTTCATCTGTTCAACAGCAAGATCTACCGGAATCACTTCGGTGATCCGGAAGAATGCACTTTGAAGAATGGTGTTTGTGCGGTTTCCGAGTCCGATCTCCTGCGCTATCTTTGATGCGTTGATATAGTAGAGTGTGATATTATTCTGGGCGAGATAGCGTTTCACCTTGTTCGGAAGATTCTTCGCAAGTTCCTCTCCTTCCCAAAGCGTGTTGAGAAGGAATGTACCGCCTTTCTGCAGACCTCTTGTAACGTCATACATCTGAAGATAGGCCTGAACGTGGCATGCTACGAAATTCGGTGTGTTGACAAGATATGTGGACCGTATCGGGTGGTCTCCGAAACGGAGGTGGGAGCATGTGAATCCTCCTGATTTTTTTGAATCGTAAGAGAAGTATGCCTGACAGTATTTATCGGTATTCTCTCCAATTATTTTTACGGAGTTTTTATTCGCACCGACGGTTCCATCCGCACCAAGACCGTAGAATTTTGCCGCAAACATGCCTTCGCCGCCCAAATGCATCTCCGGCATTACAGGCAAAGATTTGAATGTCAAGTCATCTACAATGCCGATTGTGAATCCGTTTTTGGGCTCAGGAAGCTCAAGGTTGTCAAAAACAGACAATATCTGGGCCGGGGTGGTGTCTTTTGAACTGAGACCATAGCGTCCTCCAACCACAACCGGTGCGTTCTCTCGGCCATAGAGTACATCTTTGACATCAAGATACAGCGGCTCTCCGTTGGCTCCGGGCTCCTTGGTGCGGTCGAGTACGGCTATTCTCTTCACTGATGCGGGTAGGGCAGACAGGAAATGTCTGGCAGAGAAGGGTCTATACAGATGTACGCTGACAAGACCGACTTTCTTGCCCTTTGTCCGCAGATAGTCGATTGTCTCCTTGATGGCTTCTGTTACCGAGCCCATTGCGATTATGACGTTTTCAGCGTCGGGGTCGCCGTAATAGTCGAATAGTCCGTAGTTTCTGCCTGTAAGACGGTTGATCTCCTTTATATAGTTTTCCACGATCTCAGGGATCGCATCGTAATATCCGTTGGATGCTTCGCGATGCTGGAAGAAAACATCGGGATTCTCAGCCATTCCCCGTGCCACGGGGGCATCGGGATTCAGTCCCCGCTGGCGGAATTCCGCGAGAGCTTCCCGGTCGAGCAGCGGTTCGAGGTCTTCAG
Organism: uncultured Muribaculaceae bacterium; assembly: GCA_910589425.1. Taxonomy (GTDB): domain Bacteria; phylum Bacteroidota; class Bacteroidia; order Bacteroidales; family Muribaculaceae; genus Lepagella. The sequence goes on from CAJUSZ010000016.1 coordinate 5,860, forward strand.
CGTCGAGACGCTCTATCTTCTGTATCTCGTGGGAAGTCCTGAATCCGTCAAAGAAATTGACAAACGGCACCCGACCTTTGATTGCCGACAGATGGGCCACAGCCGACAGGTCCATGACTTCCTGCACCGATCCTTCGCAAAGCATGGCGAATCCAGTCTGTCTGCACGACATCACATCCTGATGGTCTCCGAAGATGCTGAGTGCGTGGGAAGCGATCGTGCGGGCCGAGACATGGAATACTCCCGGGAGAAGTTCGCCGGCGATCTTATACATGTTCGGTATCATGAGAAGCAATCCCTGGGATGCAGTGTAGGTGGTGGTCAGCGCGCCGGCCTGGAGTGATCCGTGTACGGCACCGGCGGCACCGGCCTCGCTTTGCATCTCCTGCACGAGGACTGTTTCGCCGAATATGTTTTTCCTGCCTGCGGCCGACCAGTCGTCGACGTATTCAGCCATTGTTGAGGAAGGCGTGATGGGGTAGATCGCGGCCACTTCCGTGAACATGTAGCTGATATGGGCGGCTGCCTGATTACCATCGCAGGTAATGAATTTTTTAGCTTTGTCCATAGTTTTTAGTTTGTTTGAGTAAGATTGTTTTTTTACCTTTTGAACCTGTAGAAAATATCGGTTTCTGATTCTGAGCCTGTTTTAAAATCAGGCTGTGTCATCTCAAGGTTTAAAATACAAATTTCGTAAAAAATGTTTTCTCTTGCAAGAAAAAGGTGTTGTCGGTATTGCAACCATGCCTCCCTAAGCGAGTCCGGTTATCTTACTAACTCGATTTTTCGTTTTACACCTTTTATTTTTTTAGAAGCTGTAGTCTCAACCGTGGTTTTCGCAAGTTCGCGTGGTATCGCTACGAGCGAATAGTGGTCGAATACATTTATTTTTCCTACCTGAGAGGATTCGAGCCCCCCTTCTTTGATGAGGAATCCGGCAATGTCGCCACGAGATAGTTTCTCTTTCTTACCGGCCGATATGAAAAGCGTTGAGAAATACGCTCTCATGGATGGATGCCGGGCAGCGGACGCGTTATCGCATGATAAGTCGATAGTGTCGTCAATTGAGATGAAAGGCTTAAGCGCCTCGTCGGGCCCGATCAGCATGTAGACATCTCCGTCTTCTTCTACACGGGCTGTGCGCCCGTTGCGATGGGTGAATGTTTCCACGGTGAGAGGTTGGTGGTAATGTATGATGCATTCGACCCCCTCTATATCAAGTCCGCGTGATGCAAGATCCGTGGCTACAAGGATTGGTCTGGAGCCGTTGTTGAACATGGCTATTGCTTTTTCCCTGTCCCGCTGGTCGAGCGCTCCGTGATAAAGGACGCAATCCACCTTGTTATCTCTCAGAAATCCGTCCACACGTTCGGCACTTTCGCGATGGTTGACAAAAACTATTGTTTTCGACGGGTTTATTCCATTGCCGCGTGTGGCATACAGCAGATAAAGAAGCGAGTTGAGTTTGTCGCGCCCGTCGGAGTCGACCCTGTGTACTCTCATTCTTTGACGCAGCCGTGTGTTGTCTTGAAGAAAATTAAGACGGAGGGGATCCTCAAGATGCAGGAACTCAGGTAAGTCGGGAATGTCGGTTGCTGATGTCAGGATTGTCCGGCTTACATTTTTCAGGCGATTTATGATTTTGCGCATCTCTTCCTCAAATCCCAGTTCGAGGGATTTGTCAAACTCGTCGAGGACGAGAATCCGGGTAGGAAGGAGATCCACATTTCCACGTCTGGCATGGTCGAGCAATCTTCCGGGCGTGGCGACTATGATGTCGGGAGTAACCGACAATGTGTTCACTTCATCTTCCACATTGTGGCCACCATAAAGTGCGGTAACTTTAAATCCCCGTGCGATTTCCCTGATAATGGATGCGATCTGGATCACAAGCTCCCGGGACGGAGCGATGACTACACATTGGATTCTCCCGGTGGATTCCTTGAGCATTTTAAGGACAGGAAGTGTGAACGCAAGCGTTTTTCCTGAGCCTGTGGGGGAAAGCAATATTATGTCTTTTTTCTCTGACGCAGCTTCCATCGTTTTGGTCTGCATCGGGTTTATAGTCTCTATTCCGAGCCTCTCTCTGACAAGTGGCAGAAACTCCTTTTCTCTCATTGATGATTGTTGGGTATGGTGTTTTGCTTTCTATATAACAATCTTATACCGGAATTTATTAGATATTCAATAAAAAAACATTTTGTTTTGGCGTCTGTTCAGCTGATTCTTGACCAGTCGTACGTGTTTCTGAATCTGAAATCAAGCTCTTTTGCCACTATGGATATGCTTTGTGGTGATAGCCTGTAGTTCTGAGATTCATTGTGCCTGTTCGGCCCGGCGCATGAAAGAGAAGGATTTGAATCAAGTATCCCTATGGCTTCCTCTCTGGCTATTGATATGATCTGTCCGTCGCGTGCGAGGTCGGCCACACGCAGATTGAATGCAATGCCGCTTTGCTGTGTGCCTTCCATGTCTCCAGGCCCTCTAATTTTCATATCTGCCTCTGAAATAAGGAATCCATCGGTGGTCTCGGTCATTATCGAGAGTCTTTTCCGTGTGTCTTTACCGATGTTGGGATGGCTCATCAATATGCAGAAGCTTTTGTCGGCTCCCCGGCCCACACGCCCGCGGAGCTGATGGAGCTGTGACAATCCGAACCGTTCGGCGTTCTCGATGATCATGACAGACGCGTTGGGAACGTTGACACCCACCTCAATCACAGTCGTCGCCACCATTATCTGGGCTTGACCACTTACGAAGATTTCCATCTGGAAATCTTTTTCGGCAGGTTTCATCTGGCCGTGAACGAAACAGACCCTGTAGGAAGGAAATGTTTCGCAGATCAGCTTGTAGCCTTCCTCAAGGCTTTTGAGGGAGGATTTGTCATTCTCGTGTACCAGCGGATAGACTATGTATGCCTGTCGTCCCGCTTTAAGCTCACGTCCTACGAGGGAATACACGCTGTGGCGTTGCTCTTCGTATCTGAGGAGTGTTTCCACCGGCTTTCTTCCGGGCGGGAGTTCGTCGATCACGGATACTTCAAGATCTCCGTAGACTGTCATGGCCAAAGTCCGCGGAATAGGGGTCGCTGTCATTACAAGCACATGGGGCGCCATACGGCTCTTTTTCCACATTCTCGCACGCTGGGCGACACCGAAACGATGCTGTTCGTCAATCACTGCCAGGCCGAGATTCCTATAGCGCACATTGTCTTCGATAATGGCATGTGTTCCCACAAGTATGTGTATCGAGCCGTCGAGGAGTCCTTCGTGGATCATGCGTCTTTCAGACTGTCTGGTGCTGCCTGTAAGAAGTCTGACGCATATTCCAATCCGCTGTCCCCATTCGTTCAGATTCTCGAAATGCTGTGTGGCCAGAATTTCAGTTGGAGCCATTATGCATGCCTGATATCCGTTGTCGGTAGCCATAAGCATTGTCATGAACGCTACCAGGGTCTTTCCGCAGCCGACATCTCCTTGCAGCAGACGGTTCATCTGTCGGCCAGTGCGCATGTCGTCTCTTATTTCACGCAATACGCGCTTCTGTGCCCCTGTGAGCTGGAAAGGCAGGACTTTTGAATAGAAATCAGTGAAATTTTTCCCGATTCTCGGGAAGACAATACCCGGAATCTTGTCTCCTCTCTCCCTTGAATACCTGAGGATATGCATCTCGACATAGAACAGTTCCTCAAACTTCATTCTTTCTCTGGCAGCCTTGAGGGAGTCATGGCTTCTGGGAAAGTGCATGTTAAGCAGCGCCTCGTGAAGCGGCATGAGTTTAAGACGGTCTATAATCTCTTGAGGTAGAGTGTCCCCGATATGTTTTTGCCGTAGGTTGTCGAAGAGGTTCTCGATGAGTTTGCCTATTGTGCGGGCCGTGATTTGTTTGTTCCGCAGATTCTCAGTCAGAGCATAGATGCCGCGCAATCCGTGTGGAGGTTTGGTGGGGTCATATATGTCTACTTCCGGGTGGGCCATAGACCATGCGCCACGGAAAAATGAAGGTTTTCCGAACAGTACATATTCCACGGCTGGTTTGTATGCGCCGGATATCTGTTTGATACGTGAGAACCAAACCACTTCCATCATGGATTTTCCATCAGAAAAGATGCCAATAAGGCGTTTTTTCGCCCCTTCTCCTTCCTGAGAGAATCTGATGAAGTGCCCTCTGACCTGCACGAGCGGCATGTCTTCTGTAAATTCCGAGATCCGGTAGAATCTGCTTCTGTCTACATATCTGACTGGGAAAGTGTAGAGCATATCCCTGAATGTACGGATATCCAGTTCGGAGGCAAGCAGTTTTGCCCGCTGTTCGCCCACACCTTTGAGAAACTTTATGTCATATCCTGCCAGAGTATGCATATATGCGGACTATGACCGTTTTTTGCCGAGCAGCAGTTCGGCTATTTCAAAATCCTGAGGATTTGTTACTTTGATATTGTCAGTCGATCCGTGATAAATCACAATTTTCCCGCCGCATTTCTCGAATACCGATGCATCGTCGGTGAAGACCGGGTCAAGAGGATCTATGCTTGAGTATGCTTTCCGCAGGGATGCAAGATCAAACACCTGAGGTGTCTGTACGGCAACGTAATCTTTTCTTATTACAGACACGCTCCCGTCGGCGGTGATCTTCCGCAGCGAATCGCTAACGTCTATAGCCGGTATGGCACCGGTATTTTCCGACAAGACTGCGTCCCAGCCGGAATTGATCAACTCTGTACTGACAAGAGGTCGGGCGGCATCGTGGACAGCCACGAGACCGTTGCATCCGGATGGTATTGAGTTCAAAGCATTGGCTACGGAATCAGCGCGTGATTGTCCTCCGTTGACGAGTTGATGTCTCACTCGCGATTCTTCGGGCAACGAAGCTTCCATTGCTTCCCAATCACGTATAAATCCCGGATGCATGGCCACGATTAAATGGGTGTCCGGGTCTGCGTTGAAAAAGGCTTTCAATGACCACCATAGCATCGGTCGTCCGCATATTGTGCGGAATTGTTTGGGCAGTGCGCCTCCGGCCCGTGTGCCGGATCCTCCGGCCAATATGATCGCGTATTTTTCAGCCATTGTCAGATCAGGTTAAAAAGGTTCTTGAGACTATAAGTCTCAGGAACCTTGAAAGTTGTGATGCCACTTTATTTTACGGGTGGCGCGATGGGAATATACAATTACATGTTCATGCCGCCGTCGACCTGAATGACCTGGCCAGTTACATAGCCGGAAAGGTCTGACGCAAGGAATGTGGCGACGTTGGCGATGTCCTCAACCTGGCCACCGCGGCGCAGAGGTATTTTTTTCTTCCATTCTTCACGGATTTCATCGGACAAAGCGGCGGTCATTGCTGTCTCGATAAATCCGGGAGCGATAGCGTTGGCGCGGATGCCGCGTGAGCCTACTTCCTGAGCGATGCTCTTTGCCAGAGCGATGAGTCCGGCTTTGGATGCCGCGTAGTTTGATTGTCCGGCGTTTCCATGCACTCCCACGACCGATGCCATGTTGATGATCGAACCGGAACGCTGACGCATCATGACCGGAACGCAGGCATGGATGAAATTGAAAGCAGACTTGAGGTTGACAGCAATCACGGCGTCCCACTGCTGTTCGGACATGCGCATCATGAGTCCATCTTTGGTAATACCGGCATTGTTGACGAGGATATCGATCTTTCCGAAATCTTCAACCACCTGCTTCACTACATCGGCAGTCTGGGCAAAGTCGGCGGCATTGGAGGCATATCCCTTGCACTTCACACCGAGTGCTGCGATTTCCTCTTCTGTTTGTTTGCCGTTTTCATCTATTACAAGGTCTGTAAAAGCGATGTTTGCTCCCTCCTGGGCGAATTTGATGGCTATGGCTTTGCCAATGCCGCGGGCGGCACCGGTGATCAAAGCTGTTTTTCCTTCTAAAAGTTTCATATTTGGATGTATCATTTTGAGACGGTTTTTAAATATGCGCCATTATGATGACACAATACTGGAGCCGTCGTTGTTGTAACCGTTGATTTATTTCTTAGGAAATTCCACGATGAAGCAGCCGCAGCTGTAGCCTCCTCCGAATACGGTGAGGGCTATCTTCTCTCCATTCGTGAAATCATTCTTTTTCTGGGTGAGTACCAGTGGAGCTGAGGCAGAGCCGGTGTTGCCGAGTTCCTCAATGTTGTTGAGAAAAAAGTCCATTGGCTTCTCAAGCTGATGGGCCACCTGAGCCACAATGCGCTTGTTGGCCTGATGGCATATTATGTTTGAGATGTCGTCGATCTTCATGCCGGCGTTTTCGAGAGAGTTGCGTAGCGCGTAGATCATATATCGGCAGGCATGAATGAACACATCCCTCCCGTCGGGCATTGTGATGCCATCCTCTTTGGGACGAAGTCTTACTCCGTCAGGCCCTTTCCCGATCTGGCCGAGGCCTTCGGTGAAAACATTTTTTATCTCGATATCGGAATCCGCGATTTTCTCTTTGGATATGAAGAATGCAACCGCGGCATCGCCCCAAAGATGGCCTGACTTCGGATCAGTCTCGTTGGCATAATATGAGTTTTGCTCGCTGCATATCAGCAGTGCTTTGGAAGCTTTGCCCATGGCAAAGTAGCCTTCTATGATCTCAAGACCATTAATGAACGAGGAACATGCTGATGAAGCGTAGACTGCTTTAGCGCGTTCGATCCCATATTTGCGTTGCGCCTTGTGGGCAAGAGTGGCCACAGAGTCATAAACACAATAAGATGCAGAGACAATCAGATCCACCTCTTTTATGTCGTAAGGAAGTGAGGTCAGGGCGTCGTCGATGGCATCAAGTCCCATAGAGTCGACGTTTTCATTGCTGGCAGCTCTCGATCGGGTGGATATGCCTGTGCGTTGTGTGATCCACTCATCAGTCAGACCGTTTATTTTCTCGAAGTAAGAGTTGGAAATGCGTTCTGACGGAACATAGCATCCCATTGCGTTTATATACATGTTGTTGATGTTGTTCAATTTGACAATTGTTAAATATCAAAAACCTGTGGCTCAATAGATTACTTTTGATGTTCAGCGTTTTTTGATTCCGTAAAGAAAAATGTTGCTGATATATTCGGTCAGCATTTGCTTTGAGACTCCTTGTTCTGTCAGATTGTCGCGTATGTATGGCACGTCCAGTCCGTGAATGGCATGGATGATAAGCACTGCTGTATGCATGCAGTTGTCCACATCGAAAGTCCCGAGCGCCTTTCCCTCTCTGAGGATGTCGCGCAGCAACGCTATCTCTTTTTTTGAGATAAGTTTCCTTGCCCGGTCCACTTTCCTAACGTCCCGGAAAAAGCCTGCACGCAGAGAGCCGTTGCGGCTCACGATCTCACGCATTGTCTCGAATCTGCATTTGATGTATTCTTCAAGTTTGCGCTCGGGTGAGATGTTGCGGCGCACTATCTCGTTAAGACGTTCGAGAAGTTGGTCGGTCTCCTGTTCGATGACGGCATTGAAGATGTCGCGCTTGCTTTTGAAGTAGGTGTATATTGTCCGTCTTCCCTTGTCGGAAGCGGATGCGATGTCGTGCATGGTTGTGTTCTCCACACCCTTGCGCGCAAACAGCTGTCTTGCTACCTCGATAAACTTGTCGCGTGTCTTTTTAACCATCGCCTTATGAGAAAACTGGTGCCTGTATTCATGCCGATGAATCGGGGCAGAAGGATGCCCGGAAAGCAAAAATGCACACAAATCTTTACGTTGTGCAAAGTTAAGAATTATTTTCGATTTACCCAATTTTAGGTCGTATATTCACCAAAATTTAGGTGAGGGCGGATAGTGCCGGATCTCTTCAGTTGGGTTATTTACGCCAGAATGAGTGGGTGAAGAGAAGAAGGATTGTGTATAGTTCGAGTCGCCCTATGAGCATGATGAAGGCAAGAATCCATTTCGCTCCGTCAGGAACGAGCGCGAAATTGCCTGAAAGGCCTGTGATGTCCGTGCCCAGGCCGGTGTTCGATATCGCGGAAAGGGCGCAGAAGAAGCTGTCTACCAATGGAAGCCCGAGCATGGTCAGCAGTGTGCCGCCGATCATTATGACGATGACGTAAAGAAAGAGGAATGCCAATACTTTCTGGACCACCATGTAGGATGTGCCTTTCCCGTTGATGCACACGGTTGTTACTGCGTTCGGATGCATCATTTTGTAGAATTCATTTTTCAGGAACTTGAACAGCACGACAAGCCGATCTATTTTGGCTCCTCCGGAAGTGCTGCCAGCACATGCCCCGGTGAACATCATGACAACGAGGATTATCACAGCCAACGGCCCCCAGTCCGAGAAGTCGGGTTCGGTAAGTCCGGTGGAGGAGATGATCGACATTGCCTGAAACAGTGGGTCGATCGTGATGTCAGACACATTGTGAACGAGTCCGCGTGAGAAAAGATTCAGGCACAGGAGTAAGTAACAGATAGCGATGATTGCCAGATAGCATTTGAACACTGTGTTGTGCCATACCTTGAATCCGGCACCGGTTACACATCGGTAGATCAACGTGAAATTAACGCCTCCAAGAAACATGAATATGATTACTACAATCTTTACGTAGAGCGAATTCCATTCGCCGATAGACATGTCTGAGGTGGAAAAGCCACCGGTAGACATAGTTGAAAGACCATAGCATACGGCGTCAAAGAAATTCATTTCGGAAAAGCAGAGCAGCACAATGAGCAGGGCTGTCAGGGAAATGTAGACAAGCCACAGACCTTTTGCGGTATAGCTTACCCGCGGACGGAGTTTGTCGTGGGTGATTCCTGTCACTTCCGCATTGAAAAGCTGCATTCCTCCCTGATAGTTGAGCATGGGGACTACTGCGAGGGTGAACAGGATTATACCGAGACCTCCGATCCACTGGATTATGCATCTCCACAATAATATGGATCGGGGGACACCCGTGAGTGAATTCAGAACACTCGCTCCCGTAGTGGTAAATCCGCTCATGGTCTCGAAAAAAGCGTCTGTGATAGTCATGTGGGTTCCGCACAGCAGAAACGGCAGCATGCCGAATAGCGATAGTATCACCCATGTCAGTCCTGTCAGGAGGATTGCCTCACGCTTTCCCATCTCTCTGGATTTAGGGCGGAGACTCATCATCCCTCCTCCGGCAGCTGCGGTTATGCCAACGGATATGAGAAATTCCAATGTTTGATTCTCCCCTGAGATTAATCCCGTTATCAAAGGAAGAAGCATGAAAGCCGCCTCGATTGTAAGCAGCCATCCGATGACGCGGAGCAGCATCGGCAGGTTTATGTAGGATTTACTTTTAAATGCCATCAGGATGGTGTGTTGAGGCGGTTTTGATAATTATGCCGGTCAGCCAAACCATTTCTCGATTTTATGAATTGACCCTGAAAGGCAGAAGACCACTACGTAATCTCCCGGCATTATCTGGGTGTCGCCTCCGATCATCTCGCATTTATTCCCTCTTACAAGAGCGGCCAGGGTCATGCCGAACGGCAGCTTGAGATCTCTGACCTTTGACCTTGTGATCTTTGCCTTAGGACGCACTTGCAGTTCGGCAACCTCGGCATCGGCCAATGCGAGACATTTGGCGCTCGATTCATCGGAATCAAGTAGAATTTTGAAAATATGGCTTGACGCGAGAAGTTTCTTGTTGATGGTAGTGCCTATGTTAAGGTTTTCGGCCTGCGACAGGAATTGGATGTTCTCGACATCGGCGATGGTCTTGGGTACACCGAATTCCTTGGCTGTAAGGCAGGCGAGAATATTCGTCTCGGAGGAGTCTGTCAACGCGAGAAAGGCATCGTATTGATACACATTGTTTTCTCTGAGTACTTCAATATCGCGTCCGTCTCCGAGGAGGATCTCGCAATCGGGAAGCATCATGGCCATGTGTTCACAGTGATCTCGGTCGATGTCGATAATCTTTATGTGGAACTGTTCGTGATAGTCAAGCGCGAAGCGGATTGCGATAGGACTTCCGCCCATTATAAGCACTTTCCTTATGTTTTTTTTCCGTTTTCCGCACAGATCGCGGACTTCCTCCACGAATGGAGGAGTCGTTATGAAATAGACAATGTCATCCCGGAGGATCTCGTCGTTTCCTTTAGGAATGATGGTTTCGTTATTCCGTTTGATGGCGGCAACGTGAAAGTCATGCGCGGTAACGGGAAGATCTTTCAGCTTGCAATTGAGCAACGGACATTCCGAGCGTATTTTCACTCCGATCAGCAGCAGATTCCCGTCGTGAAGCTCCCCCCAGTATCTGGCCCAGTTGTGGCGGAGCGCGGTGTCTATTTCCACTGATGCCAGATTCTCCGGATAGATCAGGAAATCCACTCCGAGCGATTTGAGTATGGCGCTGTTCTCTTTTTTCTGGAATTCATCGCTGTCAATGCGGGCCACAGTCTTACGCGCACCGAGTTTCTTGGCTATTGCGCATGAAGATATGTTGCGGGTCTCGTAGGGCGTTACTGCAATGTATAGATCGGAATCCCCGACGCCTATGTCGCGAAGCGTGCGGAAGGAGGACGACGAGCCGTTCCATGTCATCAGATTATAGTTGGAGTCTATGACATCGAGCCGGTCCTGATCGTTGTCGAGCAGGATAATATCTTGATCCTCGTTGGATAGCATCTTTGCGAGATGGGTGCCTACTTCTCCCGCGCCAACAATTACAATCTTCATTCGGCTGTAAGATTGAGAAGTTTTTCCGCGGCTTTCAGGATCCCTTCCGGATCAAAACCGCATGATTTATGGAGTTCGGCCGGAGTGCCGTGGGACACCCACTTGTCCGGAACGCCTAAACTTACAACATGAATTCCGGATGCATTGTTTGCAACCCATTCGCTGACAGCGGTTCCGAGTCCTCCTGTTATAGCGCCATCCTCCACGGTGATTATCTTGTCGGTTCTTGAAGCCAGATTCTCGAGCATGGCTGTGTCGAGAGGCTTGAGCCAGATCATGTCGTGGACTTCAGCCTTTATCCCTTTTTCAGCTAATTTTTCAGATGCCTTGATTGCATTTGCCGAGACGGTTCCTATTGAAAGGATGGCGATATCAGGTTTCTCATGTCCTGCAAGTACTCTGGATTTTCCGGGTTTTATTTCGGAGAAAGGGGTTTGCCAGTCAGGCGAGGTGGCTTTCCCGCGGGGGTATCGTATCGCAATGGGGGAATTGATGGTCAATGCGTGGCGCATCAGATTGCGCAGAGTGGCCTCGTCGGCAGGAGCGGCGATGCTCAGCCCGGGGATGCAACGCAGATACGCCAGATCGAACAGTCCATGATGGGTGACACCGTCTTCGCCGACAATACCGGCTCTGTCTATGCAGAAGCAAACCGGTAATCCCTGTATGCAGACATCATGTATGATGTTGTCGTAGGCTCTCTGGAGAAAAGAGCTGTAGATGGCTACGAATGGTCTTTTGCCGGATGCGGCGAGTCCGCCTGCAAAAGTTACCGCGTGTCCTTCTGAGATGCCCACATCGAATGCCCTTGAGGGATATGTCTTTAGAAGCATGTTCATGGATGTGCCCGAGGGCATGGCGGCGGTTACGCCGCACACGCGGGGGTCGAGGTCTGCGAGTTCAACAAGAGTCTTGCCGAACACTTGCTGCCAGTTTAGGATTCCGTCCTCTTTTTTAGAAGTGCGTTCTCCGGTGGCCGGGTTGAATTTTCCTGGAGCATGCCATGTGGTCGGATCATTCTCCGCTTGCTTATAACCTTTCCCCTTGACTGTCCTGAGATGCAGGATCCGTGGTCCGGTCATGTCCTTTATCTCGTTAAGAACTTTGACCATCCGCTCTAGGTCATGGCCGTCAAAAGGTCCGAAATATCTTATGTTGAGCCCCTCGAAAATATTCTGTTGGGTGGATATGAACGCTTTCAGGGAATTATTGAGACGCAGAAGCATTCCGCGGCGTTTTTCGTTAATGACTCCTTTGTCCCGGAAGTAACGGTATATTTTGTCGCGGAACCGGTTGTAGCGCGACGACGTCGTCAATTCGGTCATATACCGGTGCAGGGCGCCGACATTGTCATCGATCGACATGTCGTTGTCGTTGAGTATGATGAGGAGGTTGTTGGGATTGTTGGATGCATTGTTCAAACCCTCGAATGCGAGGCCGCCGCTTATCGAGGCGTCTCCGATCACAGCCACCGTCTTCAATTGCTCTCTGCCTGGCGTTATGCTGTCTGCGATAGCCATGCCGAGGGCGGCCGAGATGGAATTTGATGCATGACCCGCTATAAATGTGTCATACTCGCTTTCATGTGGATTTGGGAAACCGCTTATTCCTCCCAGTTTGCGGAGGTTCTGAAACTGCTCTTTCCGTCCGGTCAGGATCTTATGCGCATAGGCCTGATGTCCGACGTCCCATACGATGTGGTCGTGAGGCGTGTCGAACACATAATGCAGAGCCACTGCAATCTCGACCGCACCCATGCTTGACGCGAAATGTCCAGGATTGTTCGATAGATTGGCAATGATGTATTGCCTCAGTTCGTCGCATACTTTGGGCAATAGCTCTTTGGGAAGCTTGCGTAAATCGGAGGGTGATCCGATTCTGTCAAGCAGAGATCCGGCAACGCCGGAAGAACTGTCAGACGAATCTGAAGAGTGATCGATTGTGGAGCCGATATTCATTTCTTTTTAATCTCTGGAGCTATATACTTTTTCCACAGGGGAACGAAAATTATGATTCCGGATGCAGCGATCCAGAAAATCTTTATCAGGTTCAAGTCGGATGAACCGATTATCAGCCGGCATAGCCAAAGCCATACGACCGCAAGTATAATCAGCCCGATAAACTTAACTGTCTTCATATTATGCGGATGGAACGGTTGAATAATTCCAAGGCGCATCCTTATTCCGAACCGGGAATGCAGACTGTGGCCTGGAAACGTCCTCTGTATCGACTACAAAATTATAAAAAAATGCTTTAATTGCCAAATGTAGGAAAGGGATGGGCGTGGCAGTCTGAGGTATACTTGAGTTTATGGCGTCATGCTTATAAGTGCAAAGTTGATGTGTTGTGTAAAGCGTTTACAATAAACGCGTTGAGTATTGGTTGTAAAAATATTTGAAAAAATATTTGTCCATTTGAGAAAAAGGTATTAACTTTGCACTCGCAAAAGGGAGGGCAACCGACCTGAAGCAAATAAAAATGGTTCGTTAGCTCAACTGAATAGAGCATCTGACTACGGATCAGAAGGTTGCAGGTTTGAATCCTGCACGAATCACAAAACATGGCTCCTTAGCTCAACTGAATAGAGCATCTGACTACGGATCAGAAGGTTACAGGTTTGAATCCTGTAGGAGTCACAAAGAGACTGTCTGACAAACAAAGTCAGGCAGTTTTTTCGTTTATATATCTGTTGTATGGCGAAAGCGGCTGAGGACTGAACTTCCACCTGACTTTGGAGCGGCCTTTACAGTAGGCTTTCGTCAGCGGATTCAATTGGATTTGTTGCCGCTGTCGGATAGTTTTTTTCGTATCACTTTGCCGGATGTGGTTCGCTCAAGCTTTCCTGTCAATATATCTCGTGGACGCTCATGGGGTGCCAGAATATTCTTGAATATTTCCAGGACAGTGGATTTATCTAAGTCTTGGTCATATTCAGCAATTATTATCAACTCCTCTCCCCATTTTTCAGAGGGGCGGGAACTGATTATGAAATCACCGTTGATCAGATGTGATATTTTCCGTTCTATCTGTTCCGGGAAAACCTTGCGTCCTCCAGTGATTATTACATTGTCTGCCCGTCCGAGAATCAAGAAACCGCCATCGGCTGAAATCTCCGCGATGTCGTTTGTAACGATTCTGCCGGATATTCCTTCTATCTCAATTGCAAGGCATCCGCGTGGATCGGTGTTGATCCTTATGCCGTCGAGTGGATAAAAGTGCGTGTCGTCTTCATTCGATACTTTGCGCAGTGCTATGTGTGATGCGGTTTCGGTCATGCCGTATGTCTCGAAAGAATTCAACCCTGATTCGGCAATGGCTGCGCGGAGAGGAGGGGGGACCGGGGCGCCTCCGATTATTATATTGCGTATTTCAGGCAGATTTCCCTCGGCCTGACGCTTCACGAGATCCCACATCATCGACGGCACGACAGCAAGAAGATCGACAGGTTGATCTCCGATTACCGGACGGTTTGACGGAGGCTCGTATGTAAGTGTGCATCCCAGTTCCAATGTCCGGATCACCATCATCTTCCCTCCGATAAATTCCGGAGAGATGCAGCTGTGGAGATGTGATTCTGCCGTCAGGCCAAAAAAGTTGATTGTTCTCCAGGCGCTTGCCCTGACCATCTGTTGTGGCAGCCTGATGATCTTCGGTGATCCAGTCGATCCGGAAGTCCGGGCTTCCAGATATCCGGATTCCATCGACCATCGGGCTGCCACATCCCAAGTTTTTTTTCTCAGTTCTATTTTCTCCACGGCAAGGTCGCGAATACAGAATTATCCATCTGCCGGTCGGGATGATAATACATGCGGTCTGCTTCCAGAGACAGGGGGGATGGAAAATTGTTTGTGAATAGATTGCCTGTTCCCAATCCCTGTGGAATGGAAACATTGAGCGATCCGGTGAATTGGGCTAAGGCATTTAGTCCCACGCTGGATTCAAGCGATGATGTGATCCACCAGCCTATTCCGCGTTTCCCGGCAAGCTCGATCCATTCAACTGCTCCTGAAAAACCTCCGCATAGAGCCGGTTTAAGTATTATGTAAGCAGGTTTTATGCAGTCGAGAAGCATTTCCTTATTTTCTTTCCCGGCGATTCCGATCAGTTCCTCGTCGAGAGCTATGGGCAACGGGGACACAGAGCAAAGAAATGCCATGAGGTCATGATTTCCTGCGGGTATCGGCTGCTCAATCGAGTGGATTCCCATGTCCGCGAGCCATTTTAGTCTTGGCAACGCCGCATCGATCGGGAAACCACCGTTTGCATCAACCCTTATTTCAAGTTGATCCGGGGCGAACCGTGTCCTGACCGAACGTATCATATCTTCTTCCTGCTTCCAGTCGAGCGCGCCGATCTTCAGTTTGATGCAACTGAATCCCGCGTCAACTTTCTCAGCTATCCGTTCAGTCATCTCATCCAGGGATCCCATCCATACAAGGCCGTTTATCTCGACCTGCCTTTTACCCGCCGTGAATTCCGAGGGGTAATATAGTCTGCGGCCTCCGAGCGAGAAGTTGAGAAGAGCCTGTTCCAGCCCGAACTGGATGGATGAATGGCGTGAAAGGTCAGTTGGACGTCCGAGTGCGATGTTTGCCAGAAGTTCGACCAATTTATATTCGTATCTGCCGTCGGCCTCGGGTGAGAGTCCAGGGAAGACAGCAGCCTCTCCGATCCCGAAAAAATCAGGATTTTTCTCATCATAAACCTTCAGCAGATATGTTGGCTTTTCGTTAAGGATGCCACGTGATGTGCCGGCAGGTTGTTTGAAATTCAATATATATGGACAGTATGCAAGGCGCATGGTCTGGATATTATGGATGCTGCTTAGATCTTGAAAATGGAGATTCTTTAATCTAAATATTAATTGTGTGTTAAATCAAAACACACTCTTAGGGGAATTTGGGAAATTGTTCGAAATCAGGATCACGTTTCTCAAGGAATGCGTTTTTCCCTTCCTGGGCTTCTTCCATCAGATAATACATGAGCGTTGTGTCTCCGGCAAACTCCATCAGGCCGTGCTGTCCGTCGAGTTCGGCGTTGAGCGCGCGTTTGATCATGCGGATGGCCATAGGGGAGCGTTTGAGAATCGTGCGGCACCATTCGACTGTGGTTTCCTCAAGTCTGTCGAAAGGCACCACGGCGTTTACCATCCCCATCTCGAGAGCCTCGCGGGCTGTGTACTGTTTGCATAGGAACCAGATCTCGCGTGCTTTCTTCTGGCCTACGCAGCGTGCCAGATAGGATGATCCGAATCCTGCGTCGAAACTGCCTACTTTAGGTCCGGTCTGTCCGAAACGTGCATTCTCGGATGCGATTGAAAGATCGCATACCACTTGCAGCACATTGCCCCCACCGATGGAGTAGCCGTTGACCATGGCGATTACAGGTTTTGGCAGGGAGCGAATGGCTTTGTGCAGATCGAGTACGTTAAGCCGGGGAACACCGTTCTCGTCGATATATCCTCCGACACCTTTCACATTCTGGTCTCCGCCTGAACAAAAAGCCTTGTCGCCCGCGCCGGTGAGAATTACCACGCCGATGTCGTTTCTTTCGCGGCATATCTGCATTGCGTCGAGCATTTCAGCGTTGGTCTGGGGTCTGAATGCGTTGTAGACGCGTGGACGGTTTATTGTGATCTTTGCAATTTTCTCGAATTGCTCGAATTTAATGTCTGTGTATTCTTTTATGGGGGTCCAGGTTATCATATTTTTTATAATTACGTTTTTTTTATTGATATGAAATAGTCTTTCAAGGTCTTTGCCGATATTTCGGGGTCTGTTTTTACTTCAAGAATTGTTTTGCCCTGCGCCGGATCCAGCAGTTCTGAGAGAGCCGTTTCAAGCAGAGACTCGTTGTCGGCTCTTAAATAGTTGAAGCCGAACGAGCGGGCGACGGATTCGATATTCAACCCGGGTGGAGCGCAGAACAGGCTCTCACGCTTATCCTTCGGAAGAGTGTCGGTTGTGGCGACAAATCTGAATATCCCTCCTCCGGAATTGTTGAATACGATTATTCTCAGCGAGTCGGGAATATCGCGACATGCAAGTGCAGAGAGATCGTAGCTGAAGGATAGGTCTCCGCTTATAAAAAGCGTGATCCTGCCGTATTCCATCGAGGCTCCGACCGCGGTTGAGGTGCATCCGTCGATCCCCGAGACGCCACGGTTGCAGAATTCAGCGTGAGGTGCCTGCCGTTGGAGCAATTGGGCGTAGCGGACAGGAGTGCCGTTTGAAAGCTGGAGATTTACACCAGGGGAGATCTTGCTGAATATAGTCTGCATGCCTTTCATGTCGCTCCAGCCGATAGTGGACAAGTAGGCTTCGTGGAGTCTCATGACGCGGTCGGCATGCCTATGCCATTTTTCCCTATAGCCGGTCGATACACCGATGGATCGCAATGCCCCCCCGAAGCGCCGGAAGAATGAATCGGGGGAAACCGAGATTCTTTTTGTGAGACATTTGAAACAATCCGTTACGCCAGGGGCATCGCTTATCGCCCAATGTCCCAACTTCGGGTTGTGTTCACGGATGAACTGTTTCACAAACCTTGAGACAAGCGCTCCTCCGATAGTAATGACAAGATCCGGAGTCATCTCGACTGCTTCATTTTCGGATAGCGATCCGATGACTGTGTCCAGCGCGGAGTGTCCTCCGCTGAAATGAAGGTTTGACAAAGTCTCATGCAGAATGTAGACGTTGGGCAGACGGGAGAACTCGGCTACTGCGCGGTTTATTCTCGAATCGGGAGGCATGAATCCCGCTACGACAAGAATCTTCGCATCCGCCGCCTGTCGGGCCAGGTCGAATGCATCTTCCCGGGTGAGACGCCTGTCTGGATCTATGTCTTCCACGATCCTTTGTTTTTCCACGCGTGATCCCGGGCGTGTCAGCGGGGCGTGCAGCTGGACATTGATGTGAACTGGTCCCTGACGGCCTGAAAGAGCTGTAAGGCATGCGTCGTTGGCTATTCGGTTGGCATACCATAAATGCTCGTTGTCCGGCATTATGGTGTCCGGTATGTCGTAAGAGCGTTTGACAAAGTGATCCAGAGCCTCGAACTGCCGTATAGTCTGGGAGTCATCTTGGTCGATCCACTGTTCAGGGCGGTCGGCTGAGATCACGATCAAAGGAATTCCCTGATAGAATGCCTCTGCCACGGCCGGAGCGTAGTTCAGCAATGCCGAACCGGAAGTGCAGACCAATGCCACGGGTTTACGGGAAACCTGTGCCATGCCGAGTGCGATGAATGCGGCGGATCGCTCGTCTGCCACGACTGTAAGTCCGATTCCTTCGGCGTCGTCCAGTGCCAGGGAAATAGGGGCGCACCGCGATCCCGGGGATACAACCGCTTTTGAGACACCGTGGCTTCCCAAAACTTCGGCAATGATTGAGCAGGATGTCTTGTCGGTAATCATTTTACAATTGTGATTCCTTGCAATTTACCGGAGTGTATCCAAGCAGAAACGCCCGGGCATCCATCGGTTTTTTTCCGGAGGGCTGTAGACGCATGATTTCAATAACTCCATCTGACGTCTTGACGAGCAGTCGTTTCTTGTCAGGAATTACAGATCCGGGAGAGAAGTCTGTGGGTATGTCATCAATGATCTTAGTCTCAAAAATCTTGACTTCGTAGGCACGTCCGTCATTTTCAATGAATGTGGTTCTCGCTGCCGGATAAGGGGATAGCCCGCGTACATGGTCATGGATTTCTTTGGATCTCCTGTTCCAGTCTATCTCACAATCAGCCCGGAAGATCTTCGGGGCTGGAATGAACTCGCCATCAGGCTGAGGACGTGTCGTTACGCCATCGTTGAGGATGTCGTTTACTGTCTGCAAAGTCATGTCGGCTCCGATATGCATCAGCCGGTCATGGACAGAGCCGACAGATTCATCAGGCCCGATATCTATCCGTTCCTGACGGATTATGTCGCCTGTATCGATCTCGTGTTTCAGGAAAAACGTGGTTACTCCGGTTTCAGTGTCTCCGTTCATAACCGCACGGTTGATAGGGGCCGCTCCGCGGTATCGGGGCAGAAGCGATGCGTGCAGGTTGAAACATCCGAGGCGGGGCATCCCCCATACGGATTCCGGTAGCATTCGGAATGCTATCACGATGAAAAGATCAGCGTCGATGGATCTCAGGTCGGATATGAAGTCAGGATCTTTCAGATTGCGTGGTTGCAGCAGTCTGAGTCCCCTTTCGAGTGCGAATTTCTTCACATCGCTCTGAAGGAGTTTGTGTCCCCGTCCTGCCGGCTTATCCGGGGCAGTGACAACAGCTTCGACCCTGAAACCGTTGTCTACAAGCCGCTGCAGAGATTCTACTGCGAACTCCGGGGTGCCGAGGAAAACAATTTTTAGGTCTTTCTTATTCATTTTGTCGATTGATTAAACAGGCTCTTAATCATCAGTGTAGTGTCTGAGCAGCGCCCGGTATGAACTGAATATTTTGGATTTGCTCACAAAACCGATATATCTGTCTCCATCCACAACAGGAAGATTCCAGGCGTGGGTATCGTCGAAAATCTTCATCACTTCCTCCATGGGAGTGTTAATGTCGATCCGTGCCGGGGGAGTGGACATGAAACGCCTCACGTGCATTTTCTTGTATAGATCCGGGCGGAACATGATGTTGCGTATGTCATCGAGCAGCACCACGCCTTTGAAACATCCGCTCTGGTCTACTACCGGAAAAAGATTCCTGCGCGATGTGGCTATGATGTCGACCACTTCCTTGAGATTCATGTCTGGCGATACGGTCTTGAAATCGTGTTCGATGACATTGTCTACTTTGAGCAGCGACAGCACGGCCTTGTCTTTTTCATGAGTGAACAGTTCCCCTTTACGGGCAAGTCGCATGGAATAGATGCTGTATGGCTGAAAAATCCTTACGGTCATGTAGGCGAGCGTGGAAACGATGAGCAGAGGTAGGAAAAGATCATATCCGCCTGTCATCTCGGCTGTGAGGAAGATCGCCATCAGAGGAGCATGCATCACTCCGCTCATGACTCCGGCCATCCCGAGAAGAGCGAAATTTTTGTCGGAAATTCCGGTTTCAGGCCAGAATTGGTTCATGCAATATGCAAATAGAAAGCCCGACATGGCGCCCACAAACAATGACGGGGCGAACGTGCCACCCACGCCTCCGGCTCCATTGGTGGCGCTTGTGGCAAATGCTTTCATCAGGATGACCAATGTGATGAATAATGCGATGAACCATGCGTCATTCCTGTCTACGTAAAAGAATGTTCCGTCAACTATAGACGCCGGATTGCCGTCGAGAAGATTGTTGATCGCTCCGTAGCCTTCGCCAAACAGCGGAGGGAAAAGGAAGATCAGTAATGCCAGGATTGTCCCTCCTGCGAGGACTTTCAGCCAGCGTCGGTTTATCTTGCCGAACAGATCTTCCATGCGGGTCATGACCAGGGTGAAATATAGGGAGACAAACCCTGTGAAAATGCCGAGAAGAATAGTATATGGTATCTTGCGGGTAAAGAACGGCTCGCTTTGCACAAAGAAGAATTCAGCGCTGTAGCCCTCCATCACGTATGCCACGGTGGCTCCGGCGATTGATGAGAGCAGTAACGGCATGATAGTGGTGCCAGTAAGGTCAATCATCAGAACTTCGAGAGTGAAAAGCATCCCGGCTATCGGAGCCCGGAAAATTCCGGCGATCCCGGCGGCGGCACCGCATCCCACGAGTATCATCAGAATCTTTGGAGATAGTCTGAATGCCTGTCCGAGATTAGAGCCGATTGCTGAACCTGTGAACACAATAGGGCCTTCTGCCCCGACCGATCCTCCGAAGCCTATTGTTATGGAGGAGGCCACCAGAGACGCATACATGTTATGCTTCTTAAGGCGCGATTTCCGTTGAGAAATGGCATAGAGGACCCGTGTTACTCCGTGAGATATATTGTCTTTCACAACATATCTGACGAAAAGCACGGTGAGGATTATTCCAGCCATCGGCAGTGCCAGATATAGCCAGTTGGCCGTTGTTACCACAACGCTGCCTGTCAATGAATGCGATATCAGGTGGATAAGAAACTTAAGGAGCTGAGCTGCCAGACCTCCTAATATGCCCACTACGAGAGCCAGCAGGATCAGGAAAGATCTTTCCTTTATGTGCTTTTCCCTCCAGAGTACAATCTTGAACCAGAATCGCGTCAGAGCATTGTTGTGTTCAGTGTATGCCATTTGTTTTCCTGCTTATTTATTATTTCCCCTTTCCACCGAGTACGGTTCTTATGGTGTATATCATGATTTTGAAATCGACAGATACGGACATATTGGCAAGATATACAAGGTCGTATCGGGTACGCGCCACCATTTGGTCAACTGACGACGCGTAGCCGTATTTCACCATTCCCCAGGATGTGATTCCCGGACGGACCTGATGGACAAGGGTATAATACGGTGCTTTCTCTACTATCTGACGGATAAAAAACTCACGCTCCGGTCTTGGCCCTACGATCGACATGTCTCCCTTAAGCACGTTTATGAATTGTGGCACTTCGTCGAGCCTGTATTTCCTGAGTATGTGTCCGATTGGTGTGATTCTGCTGTCGGAGTCTGACGTAAGCTGAGGCCCGTTGGATTCCGCATCGGTATACATTGTCCGGAATTTTATTATATTGAATGGCTTCTGCCTGTAACCGATACGGCGCTGCCTGTAGAACACGGGACCCGGCGAACTATGCTTCACCATAAGGGCTATGACCATGACCGGAATCGCGAGCATAATGAGAGCCGTGAGTGAGAAAAATATGTCGATCAGTCGTTTGATGTTTTTACTCGACTCGCCAAGCCTCGGCCCGGAGAGGTCTACGAATGGTTCTGCATAAATGTCTTGCAGATGGATCGATGATGTTACGTAATCGAGGGTGTCGGGGGCTATCCGGATCGAAGTGCCGAGCGGGAAAAGACGATAGAGATAGGATAACACCGTGCGGTCATTGAACGTCTCCGGAGAAATAAAAATCTGGGATACGTTCATGGATCTGACTATGCCGGGAAGCTCGTCGAATGAAACCAGCTTTGCCGGGAGTTCTGCCGCTCTGTTTTCTCCGGGGATCTCGACAAATCCCACTACGTTGTATCCGATGCTCAACCGCGGATCCGAAAGATTGTCTGCCGTGGCCTTACCCACTTTCGATGCTCCTATGATTATTGCCGGTTGCTTCCAGTTTCTCCGTTTGAACGCCTTGATCGTATGGGATGTTATCAGGAGTCTTGACAGATATGTCGGTGTGAATATAAGACCGAGCAGAGTGAGCAGCATCATGTAGTTGGTGCTGACAATCATGGATTGGTCATTGGTCAGCAGAGCCAGATATATCAGGAATGTGGCAAACAATGCGGACACAAATGTTGTGGTTAGTTCCTGAAGTCTGGATTTTTTATAAGGATGATTGTAGTAGCCTGATATCCAATATATGCCAAGCATGGTCAACGGAATGATAATCTGTTCGATTATCATTTTGCCGGAAGACACGAACGATGCGAATGAATTGAACGGGGCTATGTGAAAATAGAAAAACCGATAGTAGTTGAATGCCAAGAAAGAGATGTTGGCTGTCAGAAAGTCGGCCAATACGTATTTTAATCTTTGTAATCTGATGTTTTCCATCTTGGCAAATCGGGATTTATCAGCGTAGAACTTTGAACAGTCCTCCCGCGCTCAGTTTAATTACAGATGACGGATGCGCGTCTTTTCCCATGTCGCGCCCGTAATGCACCGCGTAATCCACAGAGTCGATGATTCGTCCATCAATTGACGCGAAATCTGTGGAAGACGCCATCCCGCTCAAGTTTGCGGAAGTGGACACCACCGGTTTGCCGAGCCTGCGGCACAGTTCGTTGGAAAATGACTCTGAAGTTATTCTTATCCCTGCGGAACCATCTGGGGCAAGGAGAGACTTCGCAAGTCCTGTGGGATTGTCGTAGACTATCGTTATTGGATGTACGGCAGCCTCGATCAGATCATAAGCCACTTCTGGAATATCAGAAACCGTTCTTTCCAGCATTGCCAATGAATCCACCAGTGAAAGCATGGACTTGCTGTCCTCGCGTTGTTTGATTTGAAAAATCTTCCTTACAGCATCTTCATTTGTAGCGTCACAGCCGATACCCCATACGGTGTCCGTCGGGTACAGGATTATGCCCCCTTTTCTCAAGACATCGGTGGCATTCTTTATATCGGCCTGAAAATCATTTGTCAGACGTGGCAGATGTCGCTTCTCCATTCGGTATAATCAGGGAAATAGAAGTCAAAATTAACAAAAAACTACGGGGTCTGCAAATCTTTTATTTAGCAAAATGCAGTCTTAAAGCGATTCTGCTTCCTCAAGCCATAGTTTCGACGATGCGTCGCTTGGCATTCTCCAGTCGCCTCGTGGCGACAGGCAGACGCTGCCTACTTTGGGCCCGTCCGGCATACATGAGCGCTTGAACTGTTGCGAGAAGAAGCGCCTGTAAAATGTCTTGAGCCAGTGCCTGACAGTGGCTTTGTCATATTTTCCATCAAATGCTTTCAATGCAAGGTGATAGATCTTGTAGGGCCGGAATGCGGATCTGATGGTGTGGTATATGAAAAAATCATGGAGTTCGTATGGACCCACAAGGTCTTCCGTCTTCTGTGTGATCTCTCCGTTTTCATCGGCAGGAACCAGCTCGGGACTTATAGGAGTGTCTGCGATGTCGAGCAGAGCGGCAGCAAGCCTCTGGTCATGACACTCGTTGGCATAATGGCGCACAAGGTAGCGGACAAGGGTTTTGGGCACAGATGCGTTTACGCCGTACATCGAGATCTGGTCGCCATTATAAGTACACCATCCGAGCGCAAGTTCTGACAGATCTCCTGTGCCAAGAACCATCCCGGACGTCTGGTTGGCATGATCCATAAGAATCTGGGTCCGTTCCCTTGCCTGGGAGTTCTCGTAAGTGATGTCGTGTATGGCCGGATTGTGGCCGATGTCTGAAAAATGCTGTTCAACCGACTTGGATATCGGAATCTCAATTGCGGAGACTCCGAGAAGCCGCATTATTTCCCATGCGTTTGAGTGGGTGCGTCCGGTGGTCCCGAATCCGGGCATTGTGATTGCATGGATTCCTTTCCGGTCGATTCCGAGTATGTCGAATGCTTTGACAGCTACAAGCAGGGCAAGGGTGGAATCAAGCCCTCCGGAAATGCCGACGCTCAGATTTTTACAGCCTGTGGCTTCAAGTCGCTGCACGAGCCCGGATGCCTGTATTGAGAAAATCTCGTCGCATCTTGATGCGAGTCCCGTCGCATCGGCCGGCACAAACGGAGTCGGATTGACGGTGCGTCTCAGATCCGGGTCGGCTACATCCGGCATACAGGTTTCAGCACAGTCGATTATGCGCATTGCCGGTAAGTCGCGGGATGGCTCTGAGAATGTCTGATACCATTGCCGGTCGTCGGAAAGTTTCTCAATGTCGGTGTCGGCTATTGAAAAATGTTCGTTCCTGTCAAATGGGGTGCTTTGGGACAGGATATGTCCGTCTTCCGCCACTGCCGTGATGCCGGAGAATACGAGATCTGTAGAAGACTCGCCTGCGCCAGCTGAAGAATAGACATACACACACCTGCATCGGGCGCTCTGGTTCCTGATAAGATCCATAAGATATTCCCTTTTCCCGATTAGTTCCGGGCTGGCTGAGAGATTGGCCACAACCGATGCTCCTGCCATGGACGCCTTGCTCCCCGGAGATACCGGCACCCACATGTCCTCGCATATCTCCACCGCAGTCAGTGCGCCGCCTATTTTAAAGAGCAGGTCTGTCCCGAATGGGAAATTTATCCCCTTTATTGAAATCATGGAATCTCCGGAAGGGATTTCCAAAGCGGATGCGAACCAGCGGCGTTCGTAGAATTCATTATAGTTAGGAAGATGTGTCTTTGGAACGACTCCCTTGATTACACCTCCGGAGGCGACAACCGCACAATTATATAGCTTCTGACGGTGTCTCAGAGGTGCGCCGAATATCATCGTGAGTCCGGTCGATTCTGTAGCGGCCGCGAGCTGGATGCAAGCTTCCTCAACCTTGTCAAGCAGCAGCCGCTGGCGGAACAGATCCCCGCAGGTATAGCCAGTCAGGCAGAGCTCGGGAGCGACGAGGAGATTGATCTTCCCGCTGATGGCTCTGTTGGTGATTTCAGTTAGGGAGGCAAGATTGTGGGCGATATCCCCGATCTTTACTTTTGCCGACACTGCGGCAACACGCAGATATTTGGATTCCATCGTATGTTCAGTCTGTTTATGATACAAAAGTAAGAAAAACTTTTTAGAAACTTTAAATGTTTTTCAGACAAATTCCGTTATTCCTTACAATGGGGCTTGTCCCGCATCCTTAGGAAAGGGCTGGAGGTTCCGCGGACTGATAAAAGACAGATTATATATTTTACTTGAATGAAGTACATTAAACTAAAAAAAATCTTCCGGATTGTTGCAATCGCCGCTATTGTGTCGCTCTTTCCAGCGATGGCTTCCGCACAGAAAGGGGAGAAGACTCTGGGGGTGGCAGGCGGTTTCGCCTCGTTTAACAAGAGCGGTATGGCTGGAGTATATTTCCAGTATTCCTTTGCCGAGCATGTGCGTATATCTCCGGAGGTCGACTATGTGTTCCGCAATGACGGCAAATCCGGTTTGGCTGCAAGCATCGACATGCATTTCCCTTTTCGTGTGGCACGCGGATTCAAGCTTTACCCGCTTGCCGGCGTGGCGTTCAATAACTGGAGTTTTCCGGATGGTGATTCAAAAAGCCGCTGCGGTCTTGACTTTGGCGGAGGGCTGGATCTTTACATGACCACCCAGCTGAAGCTGACTGTCCAGGGAAAGTATTCATTGCTTAAAGACACCGGAGGGGCTTTTGTAACCGTAGGCCTGGGTTATGTGTTTTGAGGGGGATAATATCGGCTTTTATGTCGCCGGGCGTATTTTTTTGTGTTGACGATCCGGTCAGGATAGAGAAAAATTGTCATTGAAATTTCGTTGTTTCCAAATGATTTAATACCTTTGTAGGGTTAAAAACAAATGTTATGAAAGAAATAAGCATCTTTTGTGGGAAAAGTATCTTATGAAAGTGTTGATATAGTGAGAGCGGATAGCTTTCCTTGTCAGTTTCATCCGTAAAATTTGTTTTATACATAAAAATCTTACCATGAATAGTATTAAAACGCGGCTGTCTGTGCTAAGCTTCCTGGAGTTTGCCGTATGGGGCAGCTATCTTGTGTCGTTAGGCATTTATTTAGGTGGAGCCGGTCTGGGCGACCACGTGTTCTGGTTCTATACAGTGCAGGGGATCGTCTCCCTCTTCATGCCGGCGCTTGTCGGTATTGTGGCTGACAGATGGATACCGGCCCAGAAGATGCTGAGCCTGTGCCATGGACTTGCTGCCGCTTTCATGCTTCTTGCCGGAGGATATTGCTGGATGAACGGTGATGGGATCCAGTTCGGGCCATTATTCGCTCTCTACACATTGTCGGTGGCGTTCTTTATGCCTACCATAGGTCTGACGAATTCGGTGGCGTTCAACGCGCTCAATAAGGCTGGACTTGACACCGTTACTGCGTTCCCTCCGATCAGGGTGTGGGGTACGGTTGGCTTCATTTGCGCCGAGTTGTTTGTGAATTTTACTGGCTTCCAAAGCAGCTACATGCAGTTGATCACGTGTGGTGCCGTGAGCGTCATAATGATGCTTTATTCGCTGACAATGCCGGCATGTCCGGTCAACAAGTCAACTGGATCCTCCGTCGCCGACACCCTCGGTTTGACTGCGTTCAAGTTATTCAAACGTAAGACCATGGCGGTGTTCTTCATATTCTCCATGTTGCTTGGAGTCTGCCTTCAGGTTACAAACAGCTATGGCACCATGTTTATAGACAGTTTCCAGAAGATCGCTGAATATGCGAATGACTGGGCAGCCAAGAACGCCACAGCGCTCACGGCAGTGTCTCAGGCGAGCGAGGCTCTGTGCATATTGATGATCCCTTATTGCCTGAAGCGTTTCGGCATAAAGGGTGTAATGCTTATGGCAATGATCGCATGGGTGTTCAGATTCGGTTTCTTCGGCATCGGAAATACGAGCGGAGGATTGATATTCCTCATTCTTTCATGCATAGTTTATGGAGTTGCATTTGATTTCTTCAATGTGGCCGGTGGTCTTTTTGTAGATCAGCAGACAGATAAATCCATCAGATCGAGTGCGCAGGGACTGTTCATGATAATGACCAATGGCATTGGCGCGAGTCTCGGCACTGTTCTTGCCGGAAATCTTGTGATAAACAAGCATGTCGATATGAGTCCGGCTGCGGACGCTACATTGAATCTCGCAGGATGGCATCATTCATGGCTGATCTTCGCATGCTATGCACTTGTGATCAGTGTACTGTTCGTGATATGTTTCAAATCTCCGAAAAACACCGCAGGTACACTTACGGATGATGAATCCTATGATGTAGCCGGAGGGGATCCGGAAGGAATGGTGGACGAAAACCATAAGTATTGATTCAATTACCCGATATCAGTCTTGATACAATTTTTTGCTCCAGATATTGAAAATGACGGACTTCTTCCCGAGGAGGAGTCCGCTCATTGTGTACGTGTTCTGCGGCATAAGTCCGGAGATCGCATACACGTAACCGACGGGAAAGGGAAGCGGTTTCTCTGTGAGATAGATGAGGCCGACGCACGCCATACAAGAGTCAGGATTATCTCTGATGAAATCCTTCTGCCCCATTGGGGATGCCGCATAACTCTTGCCGTAGCTCCGACCAAGAACTCCGACAGGATGGAATGGCTTTTTGAAAAGGCTGTTGAAATAGGGGTGGACGAGATCGTGCTGCTCCGCTGTGAGCATTCGGAGCGTAAGAATGTCAATCTACAGCGTCTGCGCAGAATTCTCGTAAGCGCGATGAAGCAGAGTCTGAAAACCACTTTGCCTGTGGTCAAGGATATGATTACGTTGAAAGATTTTGTGGCTTGCTGTAATACAGAGAGAAAATACTTCGGATATTGCGATCCTTCGCTGCCAAAAAGAATATTTGCTTCAGTCTGTCGTCCTTCAGCAGACACGACGGTCATGATAGGACCGGAAGGGGATTTCTCACCAGTCGAGGTGAAGAGTTCACTGGAAGCGGGATTTATCCCGGTAAGTTTCGGAGAAAGCCGGCTGAGAACTGAAACGGCAGCATTGTTCGCTCTCGGAATAGTGCATACGGTAAATCAGATCAGCCAGACCCGGGAGCCGCATTGTAAAAAACAAGAGTGAGTTTGACAATCAAAAGCACTCTAAGAAGATGAAAGATACTGGAAATAAAAATGACAGCATTAGAATACCTTACAGAAAGTCCGGCAGGTAATTTTTTCCTGTTGGCAGGTCCATGTGTTATAGAGAACGAGGATATGGCTCTTGATCTCGCACATGAGCTTCTTGAGATAACTTCCCGGTTGAATATCCCTTTTGCTTTCAAAGGAAGTTACAGAAAAGCCAACCGTAGCCGTCTTGATTCTTTTACCGGTATAGGTGACGAGAAAGCATTGAAAATACTTGGCAAGGTCAGAGATACATTCCATATCCCCGTCGTGACCGATATACATGAAGCCTCAGAGGCGTCTGTCGCCGCGGAATATGTAGATGTTCTTCAGATTCCCGCTTTTTTATGCCGGCAGACTGATCTGCTTGTCGCTGCTGCGGAGACAGGGAAAACAGTAAATGTAAAAAAGGGCCAGTTTCTTTCACCCGGATCAATGAAGCATGCTGTGGACAAGATCAGACAGAGTGGAAATCTGAGTGTATGCGTTACCGACAGGGGAACGATGTTCGGATATCAGGATCTTATCGTTGACTTCAGGGGCGTGCCTGAAATGCAGTGCCAGTGTGCGTGTCCGGTGATCATGGATATAACCCATTCACTCCAGCAGCCTAATCAGGCGGCCGGTGTAACCGGCGGGCGTCCGGCAATGATCGCCACTATTGCCAAAGCCGCGATAGCGGTGGGTGCTGATGGAATTTTCATGGAGACGCACCGCGATCCATCCCAGGCTAAAAGCGACGGAGCTAACATGCTCCCGCTTGACGAGGTGAAGCGGCTTCTTTCAAATCTTGTGGTCTTAAGGGAGGCTGTCAACTCTTTAAATTAATAAACCCAGCAATCAGATAGAAAATGAAAATCAGAAATATATTTGCAATCTCTGCTCTCACTGTGGCTTCGGTTGCAGCAGCCCAGCAGATCAACCCTATAACAAAGGCTGTACTTGATGGTTACGAGATGTCTCTACGGGAAAATCCCAAGGATTACGAAACTCTCTATCAGAGGGCAGCTCAATATTACAGTCTTTCGATGTATGACAACGCTCTGACCGATATAGTCAAAGCGATAGACTGCACTCCTGCCAAAGATAAGGAATCGCTCAAAAGAGAGTATTCCCTTATGGCTGACATCGAGATAGAACTTAAGGAGTATGCCAAGGCTCTTATCGCAGTGGAAAAAGCGCTTGAATATGCTCCTGATTCATATCCCGATCTATACCGTAAAGGAAACATCCTGCTTCATCTGAAAGACGGTGAGGCCGCTTACAGGACTTTTTCCGGAATGCAGCGGTTGAAGTCCAGAAGTCAGGAGGCATACTTCGGAATGGCCAAGGCTTGTCTTCTTGTAGGAAAGAATACAGAGGCGGAAAGCCTGATGAAGGAAGCGCAGAACGCCGATCCCACAAGTGCCATAACATTCTGTAGGATTGGAGATCTTTACCGTGAGATGGGCGACAATCAGCAGGCCGCGGCCAACTATCTCAGTGCCTTTGCCCTGAACTCCGATTCTGACCGTCCGTTACAGTCGTTGATCTCCCTCGGAAATGTGGATTTCCAGTCTGTGGCCGATGCAGTGGATTATGCTCTTACACGTTCGGAAAATAGGATTCCTCTGTATTTTATCAAAGGCAATATCGCAAACTTCACTGGTAATTACCAGCAGGCTTACGATGCCATGCAGGGGCTTCTGAAGATCCCGGCCGGACAGGAAGCGTCGGTTTATGCGTCGCTGGCTAAAAGTTGCTTCGCTCTCGACAAACTCGAGGAAGCGGCGGAGAATATTGATAAGGCTCTCGCTAAATCAAACACAGTAGAGAACCTGATTCTGAAGTCTGAGATCGAAAGGGCTTCCGGCCGTCCGTCAGCTGCGCTTATTTCGGCCGGGAAAGCCTTGCAGGGCGATCAGTCGAATCCAGACGCCATGATAGCCGTCGCTTTGGCCAATGTAGATCTAAAGGATTATCAGAAAGCATTGTCAAATCTCAATGAGGCCGTTATAACAGACGCAGCCGATCCGTATCCTCTCATGCTCAGAGCCTGGGTCAATTCAGAATGTCTCGGCAATTCAAAACCTGCCGTAGCAGACCGCAACAGGGTTGCCTCGATGCCGGCTGATAAGTTTCCGGAAATAGCCTATAAGGCTCTCGCCAAGGCGTTGAACGGGAAAAAAATAGACGCTGATGAGATAATGGAGAAGGCGCTTTCGGGTCAGCCTGATAAAAATGACTGTTATTTTGCAGCTATGTATTATGCCCAGACTGGAAACCTTGAGAAAGCGCGACAGTGGAAAGAGAGGGCTGTGAATGCCGGATACTCTGACCTCCACAAGCTCAATTCCGACCGGACAGCCAACCTCAATCTATCCCCTTTGTCCCATCTGTAAGCCTTCTGCCGATATAGAGATCATGATATGAACCGATAGGCCTCATGATTGTTAAAAAAGTAGAATCAAAAAAATCAACGTTATGAAAGGTCAAAGAAATCAAAGTGAGAAACCCCAACTCCCTAAAGGAGCGCGTCTGGGGTTCGGAATATTCATGGTTCTCATCTATGTAGGGGTAGGACTGCTCTTCATATTCAATGTGTTTGATATATGGAATCAGGCAGTGAGCGCCACAGTCGGAGGTCTGCTTTGCGCCTACGGAGTATGGCGGGGCTACAGGCTCTATGTCGGGTCAAACTGAATAAAGCCAGGGCTGGTTACCGAATAATCCCAACTACTACTTATCATTTTCCAAAAATGAAAATAAAGCAAATAGCAATGTGCGCGGCTGCAATCGGAATGGTTGCGGCTGCCGCTTCATGCACACCGACCAAAAAAGGAGAATATGCAAAAGGTAGCGCCACAGTGTTTTGCGACGATGGCTTCAAGACAATTCTTGACGAGGAGATAGCAGTCTTCGAGTATTCTTATCCCGAAGCTTCAATCATCCCGTTCTATGTAAGCGAGAAGGAAGCCGTGGACACATTGCTGGCGAATAAGACTCAGGCAATAATAATAACCCACGAGCTTACCAAGGAGCAGATAAAATATATGAAGGCAAAACACAAGAGGGTGGTGCGTACAAACTGCATAGCTGTCGATGCCGTTGCCCTCATTGCCAATAAGGATAACCCTGTCGGGCAGTTGAGCCTTAGCGACGTAGGGGACATCCTCAGCGGTAAGATCACACGCTGGAGTCAGCTCGCCGGCAGCGATACGACGAGCATCAAGATCGTGTTTGACAATGCCGGTTCCTCTACTGTCAGTTATATGAGAGACCGTTTTCTTCCGAAAGGAACGCAAATATCGGACAATCCGAATGCTTACGCTCAAAAGAACAATGCACAGGTTCTTGACCTCGTCAAGAAAGATCCCGATGCGTTGGGAATAATATCTGTAAGCTGGCTTGGAGAGGATCTTTCGGCCGCACGCAATATCCCTATCGACCGTCGTATTGATGATTATAATGCCCAGAACGATACAATTGCGTCGGAACTTACTACTGAGGTCAACATAATCAAGATCAGCAATCCTACCGAAAGCAACGACTTCAGTCCCATCGGATATAAGCCTTACCAGGCATACATATATTCAGGGGAATATCCTCTTTACCGGAAAGTTTATATGATATCCACAGCATCCAATTCCACTGTGCTTCATAGCTTCTACACGTTCGTAACAGGGTTTGCCGGCCAGAAGATCATCACCAAGACCGGGATTCTTCCTTATCATTTCCCGCAGCGAGTGGTGAATCTGAAATAAACTAATGAAAAATACGTTTGTCTTTTAATAAAGTCTTTCCCCGATAATAAAATAATGTCATTGACCGTATGATTTTTCGGGGATGAGATAAAAAACACCAGACATCGAGATTAATAAAATACAGCATAACATGAAATTCAAAGCATTATTTTCTTTCTGCCTTGCAGCCGGAGCATTCACAGCTTTTGCCCAGACCCATGTGGAGGGTGTGGAGTATTTTAAAGCTGACCAGTTCGACAATGCCCGCGAGTTGCTTGAACGCAACATGAACAAGACCGGGACAGACAAGGCCGTAACCAATTTCTATCTTGGCCAGATCGCCTTGATGGATGGAGACATTTCCAAAGCGTCCAAATATTTTGAGGATGGTGTCAGCGCAAATCCCGACTACGGATTCAACTACGTCGGTCAAGGACAGATCCTGCTGAAAAACGGTCAGACCAAAGAGGCCGAGAAGCTGTTCAAGCTCGCCGAGTCCAAATCAAAGAAGGATCCG
Organism: uncultured Muribaculaceae bacterium; assembly: GCA_910589425.1. Taxonomy (GTDB): domain Bacteria; phylum Bacteroidota; class Bacteroidia; order Bacteroidales; family Muribaculaceae; genus Lepagella. The sequence continues at coordinate 38,089 of CAJUSZ010000016.1, forward strand.
TCGATGCAGATTCAGATCGCCCGTGCATACTATGACTCGGATCCGGTGGCTTACGCCAAGGAGATAGACAAGCGCGTAGAGAAGGCAAGACGGATAAATATTTCCGCTCCGGAGATATTCATTTTCGAGGGTGATATGCTCGCCGATAAAAAAGACTGGGGAAGCGCCGGAAGTAAATATGAGATGGCTGCGTCCTACAATCCCCAGGGTTCTGATGCGTATGTCAAATATGCGAATCTTTTCACACAGGTCAATCCTCAGTATGCTATCAAGATGCTGAAGGATCTCCTTTCCCAGAATCCATCATCAGCATTAGGACAGAGGGAGCTTGCCAATGCATATTACAATAACAAGGATTATGCCAACGCCGCTCTCGAATATGGGAAATATGTGAAGAATCCCAACCACTTCAAGCAGGATGAGGATCGATATGCTTTCCTTCTTTTCTACGGACAGAACTATAAAGACGGATATGACTATGCATCCCAGCTTCTTGCCGCTAATCCGGAGAACTTCACCGCCCGTCGGTACCAGTTCATGAACGCGGCACAGATTCCCGAGATGAAAGAACAGATGCTTCCGATGGCTGAAGCCCTCTATGCCGCCCATAAAAAGAATCCTGCCAATAAGTTCGCTCCGATCGACTTCACGCTGATTGCTGAAGAATTCCTGATTGCAAAGCGTCCGCAGGAGGCCGTAACCGTGCTTGAGGAGGCCATGAAGGAAAATCCTGATAATTCAGCATTCAACAAGCAGCTCGCCATGACGTATGTGGACGAGAATAATTTCGTGAAGGCTGCTGAGGCTTATAAAGGTTATCTCGCCAAAGTGGGTGAGCCCGGCTATAACGATCTTGTCCAGCAGGCATTGTTCAGCTATTTTGCCGGTGTAAGCTCTAAAGAGAATGATCAGGCTCTCGCGCAAAGCAGTTTCGCCGACGCTGAGAAATATGCCGACCAGGCTTTCAATATGCTTGCTGAGGGCAATAAGATCTATAAACCCATAAAGATCAAGGGAGATGTCGCAAAGCAGCGCGCCCAGGAATCAGAGGTGGAAAGCGCGGCGGTTCCGTTCTATACGCAGGCAATTGAGCTTCTTGAGGCTTCTGCTGATCCTAAGAAATATACATCTGATGCCAAGGAGATGTATAACTACATGGGTAACTATTATCTTGAGAAGAAAGATGTTGCCACTGCAAAAAAATACTTCAACAAATATCTGGAGTTTGACCCCAACAACGAGGCATACCGTAAGTTTGTAGAAGGCCTGAAGTAAAATGGCTTCCTGAAATATCAAAAGAATATGGCGCAATGGAAAAACCGTTGCGCCATTCTTTTGATTGTCGAGGGATGGTTTATCCGGGAATGAACGGGGCGCCGTTTCCCCATTCCCAACTTCCTCCCGCGGCTTCTGCAAAATTGAATTTACCTATGCCGAGATCAATCAGGTTCTTTTGATTGCTGCCGTCAACTTCGGCGGTTACGGTCGGACCATCGATCCATTCCAGACCAGATTTCTCAACAGCCCTGATTCTTACAGGCTGACGGTTAAGAGATGATGGCGCGCTCGACAGGCCTTCAAGTCCGTCATTCAACCAAGACATGATTTTTTTAGCCTCGGCAAGAGTAAAGTCGCCTGTCGGTTCGAAAAAGTCATCAGCCTTACGGTCGTTACGATGTGCCAGTTTCATTGCGATGCCTGAGATAAAGGTGTCTTTTTTTGACTCGGCGTAACCGACCGCTATTATGAAGAGTATTTTTCTGTCTGGGCGAAGCACCACGTTGACACGGGATTCATCGAATGTGCCACCAACATAACATGTCCCGAGTCCGAGGGCTGTGGCTTTCATTACGATCTGCTGACTGAAATAGCCTGCTTTTTCCATTACATCAGGGAATGATCTGTCGACTACAGCCGCTATGTAATTACGCACGCCGCTAAACATTCCATAGCTTGCCCTGAATCCCTCGAAAGGGGCATTGTCGTTGCACACGAGCTCAAAATGCATTCCAGCTTCATGTGTGTTGATCATTGTAATCTCTGCTTTTAGAGCCTTGACCGCTGAAGCCTCTATCGGATCGTTGTTATAGCGACGCACAGAATGGCGGCTACGCAGGAACTCTGGTGTCATCATGATGTCTGGCTTTCTTTATGATTGGAAACCGCATTGTCTGTAGTTTGAGGTCCGACAATATCGTTATGTTGAGCGGCCTTATCAGGGTTTCTGCGTCTTCTCCGGGCGTTGCCCCTTCTTCGTCCTGATTTATTGACAGCCTTTTTTGCAGCATCATCAGATGATGGCGTTGTATTATCGGCTTTTGTGTTATCTTCTTTCGCACCCCCAGCTGCACTTTTCTTCGGACTTTTCAGCTTTTTGAATGATCTTTTCTCAGATTCTTTCTTAGAAGATGATGGATCGACATCTGTTTTTCGGGGATCTGGCTTTCGGGTTCGAGGTTTTGAAGATGCTTTTTTTCGTCTGTTACGGGCGTTCCTGTCTGTCCCGGAATAAACAGGCGTATCGCCTAATTCTGCCGGTACTATTCCTTTGGGCACTTCCTGTTCAAGCAGTTGTTCGATCCGCCTGAAACGTCCTTTCTCTTTTTCTGAGATAAATGTTATGCCTTTCCCATCGGCGTCGGCCCGGGCTGTTCGCCCTATGCGGTGGACATAATCTTCCGGTTCTCCTGGAACATCATAATTCACCACCATCTCTATGTCGTCGATGTCTATGCCGCGTGCCACGATGTCGGTGGCTACAAGCACATTTATTCTCCCGGACTTGAAATCAAGCATCACATTGTCGCGTTTTTCCTGTTCGAGATCGCTGTGCATCTCCCCGACGGCGATATGGTCCGACCGAAGAGTCTTGAACAGTTCCTTGACTTTGAGCTTGGATGACGCGAACACAATGACCTTCTTGGGAGGAGTCTGTTTGAATATGTTGCGTAGAAGTGGCAGTTTCTGAGTCTCGTAGACCGAATAAGCGGTCTGGATGATTTTGTCGGCCGGTTTTGATACAGCCAGTTTTACTTCTTCCGGTTTGTTAAGAATCTTTGATGCGAGCATCTGGATCTTGGGGGGCATCGTAGCGGAGAAGAGCAGTGTCTGTCTCTCTTTGGGCAGATAGCTTGCTATCTGCATGATGTCATCGAAGAATCCCATGTCGAGCATACGGTCTGCCTCATCGAGGATAAAGAATGAAGTCCGTGAAAGATCTACGTATCCCATGCTGAGATGGGCAAGGAGTCTTCCGGGTGTGGCTATGACCACGTCCGCACCCATTGTCAGCCCGCGTTTCTGCTGGTTGAATGTATGTCCATCCGTTCCGCCGTATACAGGCACGCTGCTCAACCCCATAAAATATGCGAATCCTTGCATCTGCCGGTCGATCTGCTGGGCAAGTTCTCGCGTGGGTGCCATGACGATGCAGTTTACGGCGTCTTGCGGATACTTCCCTGATGCGAGTTTTTCAATTACAGGCAGAAGATATGCGGCGGTCTTGCCTGTTCCTGTCTGAGCCACGGCGATCAGGTCGTGTCCATCCTGAATCTTCGGCATGGCCTGTTCCTGAATAGGAGTGCAGTCATCGAAATGCATGTCCCACAGGGCATCGAGAAGATCGTCGTTTGTCAGTATTTCGTCAAATTTCATAAAGACAATAGGTAGTAAATTTGGTTTGTTGTCCTCCTTTTAGATCTATGTAGAGTGAAGAAGGATATTCAGATTGATATTTTCATGCCGTCGAAAGCCGGGGCGATCTCAATCGGATAATCCGTATTGACAGGCAATTCATTGTCTCCGGATGATTGGTGCATATCTTCGCAGGCTTTTTGCAGTCGTAAGGACAACTGCTCATGGAATCCTGCTTCATGGCACAAATGTGTGAGATAAGCTTTTCGAGGTCTTATCCGGCTGATCAGATCCAGAGCCTCACTAATTGTATAATGAGCGAAGTGGTCTCTGTCTCTCAAGGCATTTACAATCAGGACTTTCAAATTCGTCAATTTCCCAATCTCATTCTCATCGATAGATTTTGCATCTGTTATGTATGCGAAATCTCCGATTCTGTATCCGAGGATCGGCAGTTTGCCGTGGTTGACGCCAATCGGTATTATTTTCAATCCCTGAATGAAGAATGGATTCAGATCTATGTTGTGGAGCCGGAATGCCGGCGTCCCTGGATAGGGATTCTCTTTGAAGCAGTAATCAAACCTTTTGCGCAGGGCTTCCGCCACGTCTGGTTTGAGAAATACAGGCAATGGTTCGGGGGAGCAGAAAGGTCTGAGGTCGTCGAGTCCGCCAACATGGTCGGTGTGGCTGTGGGTTACAAGCAGCGCATCGACATTTTCAATCTCTCTTTCAAGAGCCTGGGAACGGAAGTCGGGGGAAGCGTCAATCAATAAGTCAAGTCCGTGTGTCTGCACCATGACAGATGACCGGAAGCGCTTGTCATGTCGATCGGAAGATGAGCAGACCTCACAGCCGCAACCTATTTCAGGAACACCTTTGGATGTCCCGCTTCCGAGTACTGTAACCTTGATGGAACTGTCGATGTAGTTTACTTCCGGATGCAGACGTATTCCAAACTTCCGGTTGACCTCATGCGACACAGCCTTGGCAAGATTAACTATATCGGCGGATGTCGCATCTCCCTTGTTGACAATCACAAGGGGCTGCTTAGGATAGACCTGCGCACCTCCGATGGAAGTCCCTTTCATTCCGGCGTGATCTATAAGCCATGCGGCCGAGACTTTTACGAATCCATCCTTAAGGTCGAATGCCGGGACATCTGGATCGCGCATCAGAACCTCACCCTGATAGAACGCTCTGGATATGACGGGATTCTTGAAAAAACTTCCCGCGCTGCCTATGTGTGCCGGATCAGGAAGCTTTGAAGACCGGATTTTTTCTATCTCATGTTTGACTTCTTCGATAGTGGGCTGATGTCCTATGCGTTCGGAAAGTTGTTTGAGCGGCCCGTATTCAAGATTCGATGCCAAGGGATTGGGCCTTAGCCTGAAACTCACCCGTGTTACGAAATATCGACCTTTGGCTTCATGCTTGAAAACACTGTCTCTGTAGCCGAATCGGCATTGGGTGGAATCAAGCCGGATTATTTTGCGGGATTCTGTGTCGAAGCATTCCACCGCGTGGATGAAATCCTTGGCTTCAACTCCATACGCTCCAACGTTCTGCACCGGAGCAGCCCCGACTTCACCTGGGATGCCGGCGAGATTCTCAAGCCCGGCAAGTCCCTGGGCCACACACCAATCCACAAGATCAGTCCATTTTTCTCCGGCGCCTGCGATGACATATACAGTTTCGTGATCTTTGTCATAGCGTGTGATCCCCTTTATGGCGCTGTGCAGAACGACTCCATCGAAATCGTTAACGAAGAGGAGATTGCTGCCTCCGCCTATATGCAGGACTTCATTCTCTACAAACTCAGGGGTTCTTGAAATCTTTGTCAGTTCTCTTACAGACGAATATTCTGCGAAGAATCTGGCTTTTGCCGGAATGCCGAAGGTGGTGTATGGTGTGAGGTCAAAATCTTGTTGAAACATAACTGGAATTAATGAGGTATTCTTGTTACTTTAACAGCTCGATGAGTATGCCGTCCTGGAATCTGAGAAACGTACCGTCGTCGTATTTCCATATATCGATGGTGGAACTGTAATCATGTCCGCTGTCGGTAAAAGAAGGATTTCCAAGAGAAAGGCGGCATTCTTCTTTTGTCATGCCGATGGAAACATGTCCGTTCTGGATATAACTCCAGTGTTCATCAGAAATATGCGGGTAGTTCCTGCGGGGATCTGAAAGTCGGAATAGTTTTGCGAACGATCTGCTTTGAGTGCTGCCGTTGCCGATGTTCATGAATTGCATGAACCTTCTTCCATGTTCATCTTCAAGTGTGAGGAGCAATGGAAACACCATAGTTCCCGGACGGACATCCAGCACTGTTACAGGTACAAATTTGCGGCCGGGAAAATGATTGAAAGTGGAATCGTACCACAACGATGTGCGGATCCACAACCGTTTGCCTGCAAGGATGCGGCGTGCCTCGCCGACAGCTTCCAGATCAATAAGCATAGGCAGATCCGAAGATTTGATCTCGGACGGGGCTGAATCCGGGCGTTTCCCTGACGGAAGGGAGAATGTCTTTTCCCCGTCTTCAAAAATGATCAGTGTCTCTTCTGAACCGTCCGGTCTATGACGCACATCAGTAGTTCTGTAAAAAATCTTTTTCCCAGCCATCCCCGAAGTGTCGGTAGGAGAGAATTGCCTTCCTGGCGAGTCAAGCAGAAAAACAAATTTCCCGTCGGCGATTTGGAATGGTCTGCCCGATTCCCAGTTTTTAAGCGACATTCCTTCAAGAGAGTTGAGAAATGTATCTTCCGCTTCGGCCGCTATCAATTTTTTGTCGTCGCGGCTGAGATCTATCCGCTTGGTGCTTTCCACACCGGTGAAACATCCCGCTGTGAGTAACCACAAAGGGAGCGCCGCAATCAGCGGCGCTCTCCTGACAATCATAGAAAGAGAGGCGATGCGCATCGGGATTATTTGCGGTTTTGCTCAATCCATCTGCGTGCGTCAACGAATGCCTGAAGCCATGGGGTGGCCTGATCGTTTATCCTGGATTGTGGGTAGAAACCACATTGCCAGGGGAAAATAGCTCGCTCGAGATGAGGCATCATGGCAAGATGCCGCCCGTCAGCGCTTGTCAGCGCAGCGACAGAAGCTCTTGATCCGTTGGGGTTTCCGGGATATGAGCTGTAGCTGTATTTAGCGGCTATGTTATAGTCTCCGATCGAACCGGGAAGCTGGAATTTACCTTCTCCGTGGGCAACCCATATTCCGAGCTTTGAACCGACGAGAGATTTCAGCATCACGCTTGGGCTGTCCTGGATGTCGAGCGACAGGAATATCGATTCAAATTTACCTGAATCATTGTGCAGCATCCGTGGCTTGCGGCTTAATTCGGGAGTTATAAGCCCAAGTTCTATCATCAGTTGGCAACCGTTGCAGATGCCGAGAGACAGAGTGTCCCGACGGCTGTAGAATCTGTCGAGAGCCTTTTTAGCGTTTTCATTGAAAAGGAATTGTCCGGCCCATCCTTTGGCAGACCCCAATACATCTGAATTGGAGAATCCTCCGCAGAACACTATCATGTTGACGTCGTCGAGTGTCTCGGCTCCGGATGTGAGGTCGGTCATTGCAACGTCCTTGACGTCGAATCCGGCAAGATACAGGCTGTAGGCCATTTCCCTGTCGCCATTGACCCCTTTTTCTCTTATGATAGCAGCCTTGATGCCGGATTTCTCCGGGCGGTATTCGTTAAGTCCCATGCTTTCAAGCGAGCCTTTGAATCCGTTGGGGATACGGTATCTTACCGGTTGCTTGCCAAGATTGATGAATCTCGATTCGGCACATCGTGGTGCTGTCTGATCCATATCGAGCATGAACGACGGCTTGAACCATTCGCGTCTGAGGTCTTCTACAGGAAGCGACAGGCTGAAATCTTTTTTCGTTATGTTGACTTGCCTGCTGTATCCTTTCGATGATACGTCGACTGTGCCTATCTCATGGAAACGCACACCGGCTGATTCAAGAGAGTCTTTAGCCAAAGCAAGTTTGGAATCTGCAACCTGGATTATGATCGCCGGATTCTCTGCGAAAAGAATCTTCACAATGTCGGCTTCCTCGAATTGATTCAGATTGATGTCGAGGCCACCTTTGGTGTTGGAAAAGACCATTTCCAGAAGAGTGGTTACTAGTCCGCCGGCACTGACATCATGTTGGGCGAGAATTAGATTGCGTTCCACAAGCTTTTGCACTGCATCGAACGCTTTGGCGAAATATGCAGGATCTGCGACAGTGGGCGATTCTGCGCCGACATGATTAAGAGACTGGAAGAATGCGGAACCACCGAGACGGAATGCGTCGCGGCTCATGTCAATGTAAATCAGCCTTGACTTCTTAAGCTGGATGACAGGGCTTGTTACACGGCGTATTTTGCGGACTTCTCCGGCTGCGGAAATAATTACTGTGCCTGGTGCCATCACTTTCCGGTCGCCATATTTCTGGGTCATGGAAAGCGAATCTTTACCTGTCGGGATGTTGACTCCCAGTTCGCAGGCAAAGTCGGAGCAGGCCTTTACAGCCGAATAGAGCGCTGCGTCCTGTCCCGGATTCTTACAGGGCCACATCCAGTTGGCTGAAAGGGATATTGACTTTATACCTTGTTTGAGCAACGCTCCGGAGATGTTGGTCAGAGCCTCGGCTATTGCCAGAACCGATCCTTTGGCGGGATCGATAAGGGCAGCCTGCGGGGCATGTCCGATCGATGTGGCGATACCGGATTTGCCATGATAGTCGAGAGTTACGACACCGCAGTCGCTGAGGGGGAGCTGGAGTTCTCCGACACATTGCTGACGGGCTATGCGGCCGGTTACGGAACGGTCCACCTTGTTTGTCAACCAGTCTTTGCAGCCCACAGCCTCAAGACCGAGCATGTCGGTTACATATCTGACCACACTGTCAGGGTCGGAAGCGTAAGGCGCATCGGAGAATTTTTTATGGACGGTGTTGTCTGTCAATACAGTTTTCGGAGAGTTGCCGAACATATCCGACATGGCAAGGTCTATAGGCTTTCTGCCGTCGGCGTGTTCAAACACGAATCTTGCATCGTCTGTGGTCTCTCCGACCACGTAGAACGGCGCTTGTTCACGCTCTGCGATCTTTCTGACTCTTTCCACATCACAGCTTTTCATCACAAGCCCCATACGCTCCTGGCTTTCATTGCCGATTATCTCTTTTGCCGACAATGTGGTGTCTCCTACAGGAAGCTTGTCGATATCAATCTTTCCTCCGGTAGCCTCCACAAGTTCAGAAAGGGCGTTGAGATGGCCGCCGGCACCGTGATCGTGGATGCTGACACATGGGTTGCTTTCCATTTCAGCAAGCGCTCTTACCACGTTGCTGACACGTTTCTGCATCTCGGGGTTGGCCCGCTGCACTGCGTTGAGTTCTATTGCGTTGGCGTACTGGCCTGTCTCTACAGAAGAGACAGCTCCTCCTCCCATACCTATACGGTAATTGTCGCCGCCCATGACCACGACTTTCATTCCAGGTTCGGGAATTCCCTTTACCGCATCTTTGACCGTACCGGATCCGATGCCGCCGGCAAGCATTATCACCTTGTCGTATGCAAGGGTTTCGTTGTTTTCCTCATGTTCGAAAGTAAGGACTGAGCCGCAGATAAGAGGCTGTCCGAATTTATTACCGAAATCGGAAGCGCCGTTGGAGGCCTTTATGAGGATTTGCGATGGAGTCTGATAAAGCCACGGACGGGCGAGGGGAGCGCCACATTCCCATTTTCTGTTTTCATCCGGGCGTGGATAGCCGGTCATATACACGGCAGTGCCGGCAATCGGCAGGCTTGCTTTTCCACCGCCGAGGCGGTCGCGTATTTCTCCACCGGTTCCAGTGGCAGCACCATTGAATGGCTCCACAGTGGTGGGGAAATTGTGGGTCTCAGCTTTAAGGGATATTACAGTCTTGATCTCTTTTTCTTCAAAGAAGTCCGCTTTTTCCGGGTTTGCGGGAGCAAACTGCATCGCTTTCGGCCCCTTTACGAATGCTACGTTATCTTTATATGCCGACACAAGCGCATTGGGATTTTCCTTCGATGTCTTTTTGATCATCGAGAATAGCGAAGATGGCATTTCGTTGCCGTCGATAATGAAAGTGCCGTTGAAGATCTTGTGGCGGCAATGTTCGGAATTGACTTGGGAAAATCCGAATACTTCCGAGTCTGTGAGTTTCCGGCCGAGCTTGTCTGAAAGGTTTTTCAGATAGTCCACTTCCTGAGAGGAAAGTGCGAGTCCTTCTGTCCGGTTGAACTCATCGATGTCATCGATCTCTACGATTTCGGCGGCCTTGATTTCGACAGTGAATATTTTATCGTTCAGCTCGTCATAGCGGCTTTGAAGCATCGGGTCGAACGGCTGGTCCTCTTTCCGGACTCTTTCATATTGCTCTATGCGGATGATCCCCTTGACTCCCATGTTGGCTGCCATTTCAGAAGCGTTTGTACTCCATGGAGTTATCATCTCTTTTCGAGGGCCGGTGAACAGTCCTTTTATTTTGTGGGTTTTAAGCGGAGTGGCTCCATCAAAAAGCCAGACAAGACGTTCGAGATCGGCATCATTGAGCTTATCGAGGCTTTCAACGGCAAAAATAGTTGATACCCCTTTCTTGAAGAATGTAATCATCTGTCGAAGTGGAAGATATGATAATTTGGTATGTTTTGTCGTCGGTATAATAAATCTCCAATGGAATTCAGAGACAGATTGAATGTGGAAACGACGTTGCAAAATTAACGAAAAAAAAGGAAATTACGAAATGCTGGCGCCGATTGTGGATTTGGCGGATTGTTGGCGGATTGGATATGTCTGGGAATCCCGGGTATAATTACCCCTTAATCTGAACGTTGGCATATTGAGAAATAAAAAAGTGAAAAAATGGTGCTGAAAAATTTGTTCGTTTCATGAAAAGTTCCTAACTTTGCATCGCAAAAGCGAACAGGGAGTTGCGCGAGAGCGACTCTTCGCAATTGAAAGGGTTCCATGTCCGAGTGGTTAGGTACCGGTCTGCAAAACCGTTTACACCAGTTCGAATCTGGTTGGAACCTCAAAAAATAAGCTTCCTTAAAAAGGGAAGCTTATTTTTTTGAGTATGTATACAACTAAAGTGTCAGAGATTTGCCGGGACGCAGACTTATTTTTGAATGATTGCTGCACGCTGCACATGATCCATTATGCCCGGCATCTGGAGATATAGAATCCGGTCGGCTATTTCTGAACCGTATTCTATGCAAAAATGTCACGGAACAGCTCGTCGACTTTTGAAACCTCAATGATGTCGATTTTGAAATTCCCTGATTTCATCCCTTTGAGGTTGCCTTTGGGGATATAGATTTTCTTGAATCCAAGTTTCTGTGCTTCGGCAACCCTGCGGTCGATCCTCGCCGCCGTGCGGATCTCTCCGGAAAGTCCTACTTCTCCGGCCATGACTATGTCGTGGGGGAGGGCAATGTCGAAATTTGAGGACATGACAGCGGCCACGACAGCCATGTCGAGCGCAGGATCTGCAACTTTCAGCCCTCCGGCGATGTTGAGGAACACGTCTTTCTGGGAAAGCCGGAATCTGGCTCTCTTTTCCAGCACGGCAAGAAGCATGTTCAGACGCCGCTGGTCAAAACCTGTTACGGCCCGTTGCGGGGTTCCGTATGCGGCGGACGAGACAAGAGCCTGGACTTCTATGAGCAACGGTCTGGCTCCCTCTACAGTCACGCCTATCGCTATGCCGGACATTTCCTCCTCACGGTTCTGGGACAGCAGCATCTCTGAGGGATTGAGTACTTCCCTGAGTCCCTTTTCAGCCATTTCGTATATTCCGATCTCCGAAGTGGAGCCGAACCGGTTCTTGATGGCCCGTAGAAGGCGGTAGAGGTATTGGCGGTCTCCCTCGAACTGCAACACGGTGTCTACGATATGTTCGAGAACTTTCGGCCCGGCGATGGCTCCATCTTTGTTTATGTGTCCTACGAGAATCACCGGCACGCCGGATTGTTTCGCATAACGCAGCAATTTTGCAGCGCATTCGCGGACTTGGCTTACCGATCCGGGTGCCGATTCTATTTCAGGCGAATAGATTGTCTGGATTGAATCGACCACAAGAATCTGAGGCTTGACGTTTTCAATCTGTGTGAATATTCTGTCGATCGCCGTCTCGCAGAGGATGAAAGTGTTGTCGGAGGCTTTGCCGATTCTGTCTGCCCGGAGTTTCAGCTGACTGGCTGATTCTTCGCCAGACACGTATAGAATGCGCTTGCTTCTGATGGAAAGCACGTTCTGGAGCAGCAATGTGGATTTTCCGATTCCCGGCTCGCCTCCGATCAGTGTGAGACTGCCGGCAACAAGACCTCCGCCGAGAACCCGGTTAAGTTCGTCTGAGGGGAGAGGAATTCTTGGTTCGTCGATGGCTTCAATGCTTGATAGGGCCACAGGACGGGAGTCAGGAGCCAGGAGTCCGCGTCCTGATTTCAGTATGCTTTTCCCGACGGTAACCTTTTCCTCAACCATCGTGTTCCATTGTCCGCATCCGGGACATTTACCGACCCATTTGGGAGATTCGTGTCCACACTCGTTGCAGAAATAAACAATTTTATTTTTAGCCATATATCGTTGCAAACTGAAATGGTTATTATTCAATGTATTCTACGTCTGAATTCGGATAGAGTGATCGCTGTCGCCGCCGCTACATTGAGCGATTCCGAGTGATCATTTTCCAAAAACGGAGGGATCAGGATCGCATTGTCGATGAGACTGCGTATAGCGGCGCTTATTCCTTTGCCTTCATTCCCGAATACTATCATGGCTCCTTTGGTCAGCTTCGCATCATATATGTTTTCTCCATCAAGGAGAGTTCCGTAGACAGGGATGTTCTTATTGGATTCGATCAGCGATGCCAGATCCAGATATCGGATGCTGATACTGGAGATGGATCCCATTGTGGCCATTATCGCTTTGGGATTGTATATGTCTACCGTGTCGGTGGATGCGAATATTCCGCTTACGCCGAACCAGTGCGCTGTGCGGAGTATTGATCCGAGATTCCCCGGATCCTGAATTCCGTCGAGTAAGAGGTAAATTTTTCCCGGATCAAGAATCGGAATAGCAGATTCTTTGGCGGGGAGCTTGAATGCCGCGATAACTTCCGGGGGATTTTTAAGGGAAGAGATCTTCTTCATCCCTGCGGGATTGCACAATGCCACTTTGTCGGCTGGGATTTTGTCCATCATTTCCGTGTGCGACTCCAGCCATCCGGCTGTTGCGCATAATGTGTCAAGCTCGAATGATCCGAGGGCGTCAATTACGGATTTTTCACCTTGCACGATAAAAAGTCCATGCTTCTCCCTGAATTTTTTGGATTCAAGTTGAGACAGTAACGAAATTTTCCCTTTTGACAGAGGTTGGTATTGTGTGGATGCTATTGTCATGGTAATTGTCGTCAATGTGCGTATGGAGGATTGCATAAAACAATCCTTGAAGCATTCGGCAGCCACCGTATAGTACGGTCGGAATGCGGTTCCATCCGCGATGGTATCAACTAATTCAGAGGATAAAGTTACGAAAAATTGCGGATACACGAAATTTTTTTATTACTTTTGCTCTATAAAAACCGGTTCACACATAATATATGAGTGTTACAATTCTCGGAATAGAATCGTCGTGCGACGACACATCGGCTGCTGTCATTTCCGACGGCATATTGCTCAGCAACGTTATTTCAAGCCAAAGCGTCCATGAGGCCTATGGAGGTGTCGTGCCGGAACTTGCATCCAGGGCTCATCAGCAAAACATAGTCCCCACCGTCAGCGAGGCTTTGCGTCAGGCCGGTCTGTCTCCTTCCGATCTAAGCGCCATAGCTTTCACAAGAGGCCCGGGACTACTGGGTTCGTTGCTTGTGGGCACGTCGTTTGCCAAAGGTCTGGCGGTTTCAACTGGCGTGCCTGTCGTGGATGTCAATCATCTTCATGCTCATGTGCTGTCGCATTTCATCCGGACCGATGAGGGGCAGGAAGTGCCTGAGTTTCCCTTTTTGTGTCTTCTCATATCCGGAGGAAATTCCCAGATTGTCATGGTGAGAAGTCCTTTCGACATGGAGATTGTAGGCCGTACGATAGATGATGCGGCCGGAGAGGCGTTTGACAAATGTGCGAAAGTGATGGGCTTGCCTTATCCCGGTGGACCTCATATAGACCGCCTTTCCGAGCATGGGAACCCTCATGCATTTAAGTTCAGCCGTCCGCATATCGGAGGATTGGATTATTCGTTCTCCGGCTTGAAGACAAGTTTCCTTTACACGCTCAGGGACAATCTTAGGGAAGACCCTGAGTTCGTGGAGAAAAACAAGGCGGATCTTGCTGCTTCGCTTCAGGCGACCATCATACGTATACTTCTGGATAAGCTGAGACGTGCGGTGGATATGTACGGTGTCGGCTCCGTTGCTATCGGAGGAGGCGTGTCGGCCAATTCAGGAGTAAGGAAAGCCGTCTCTGATTTCTGCGATTCAAGAGGACTTAAAGCGTGGATCCCTCCGCGTCCGTTTACGACAGACAACGCGGCAATGGTGGCGATGGCAGGTTATTTCAAATATCTTGAGAATGATTTCTGTGATCTTTCCAAGCCTCCGTTCGCGAGAGTCGAAATATGAAATCAGCGGTCAAAAGTATAGATCTGTCAAATATAGTAATTCATCAAGGATAGAATCAACATCATAAAGAATGAGTCAGAAATCAGAGCCAGCCGACGCCATGCATAAGGAATCCCGCCACGTGGTTATCTATGGGTATACGAAGCAGGAGCTTGCCAAAGTGATGAAGCATTTTGAGTCAATGCTTCCTGAATATGTCAAAATATCGATAGATTCGTCTAATCTTGTAACCCGTATCACGCTGACCGGTGTTAACTCCGGCGTGGAGCTGCTCCGTTTCAAACTCAACAAATACCAGCAGAACCTTAACGACATATTCTCCCACGAAGTAGTGGCTATGGCTGACCGTACTGTAGCCCAGGTTCTCGGGGATCTTCTGACGGAGCGGGAGCTGACTGTGAGCTGTGCGGAGAGTTGCACGGGTGGCAATATAGCGCATCGTATTGTGCAGAATGCCGGGTCGTCGGCATATTTTCTCGGGAGCGTGGTGAGCTACAGCAATGATGTCAAGGCCAATGTGCTTGGAGTTGATCGCCGTGATATCGACCGGGATGGTGCCGTGAGCCGGAGTGTGGCAGAGTCTATGGCTTCAGGCGCTGCATTGCTGATGCGCACCGATTGCGCCATCGCCACAACGGGGATAGCCGGTCCTGGCGGCGGCTCTAAGCTCAAGCCTGTCGGGACAGTGTGGATTGCGGTAAAGTATCTGGATACAGTGGTCAGCGAGTGTCTGCATTTCAAAGGGGACAGGGATACTGTGATAGAGAGTGCCACAAACCACGCCATGGTCATGCTCATCCATCTTCTGCGTAACAGTTACGAGGCTCAGGAAGATTTCAACGACGAATGAAGACCGCGGGGGATAGAATTCCTGATGGAAAATGCTGATTTCATAAATCCCAAAGATTTTCGGCTAAAAAAGCATGAATAAATTTTGGTATGTCGTGAAATATTGGTAATTTTGCCCCCGATTTGTGGCACATCCGTAGAAAGTCGGCGAAAAAGATGCGTTCGCGGGCGATATGAGAGTGAGATGGCGGCCACTTGTCAATACTAAGACTTTAACAGTAAATAGAATTAACAACCAACAGCCATGTCAAAAGTTTGTCAGTTAACGGGCAAGAAAGCGAGCGTGGGTAACAATGTCTCGCACTCCAAGCGTCGCACCAAGCGCAAATTCAATGTCAATCTTCACCGGAAGAAATTCTATTGGGTAGAGCAGGACATGTGGATCGAACTTCTTGTCAGCGCCCATGCACTGCGCACGATCAACAAGATTGGTCTTAACGCCGCTCTCAAGAAAGCGGAAGCAGCCGGCAATCTCGACTACAAGGATATCACCATCGTTTCATTCTAACCTGTTCTCAACCTATTCTATACGTCAATAATCGTTATGGCAAAAAAAGCAAAAGGCAATCGCGTTCAGGTTATCCTCGAATGCACCGAACATAAGGCAAGCGGTATGCCCGGTATGTCCCGTTACATCACCACAAAAAACCGCAAAAACACAACAGAGCGTCTGGAGTTGAAGAAATACAACCCTATCCTCAAGAAAGTAACCGTTCACAAAGAAATCAAATAAGCACTCTGAAATATGGCAAAGAAAACCGTCGCGTCGCTTCAGAAAGGTGAAGGACGCACCTATAGCAAGGTCATCAAAATGGAGAAATCTCCTAAGACAGGCGCTTATATCTTCAAAGAGGAAATGGTGCCCAACGACGCAGTTCAGGCTGCATTAAAATAAAAAAACAGATGTAGATTTATTGTTGTTGCTATCAGCAATATAATCACAGCATAAAGTTCAAGCCGTTTGGGAAGGATATAGTCTTCACAAGCGGCTTGGCGTTTATTTATCCGCTATATTTTTGATTCACAAACCGTCTTTGACTATATCCCCATCGGTTAATGCAAATGATCGCGAGTTCCAGTCGCCTGTGTCGTTCTTCCAAAAGTGGACGTCGATTCCATCTGATAGCTGAAATTGCCATTCTCTATGTGTCGCTGATAATCCTGTTTGTCGGCCTTGAATGGTTGGCATATTCTGTGCCTCACAGTTGGTTTGCCCAAAATGCGGTGCATTCCGCAGAGCAGATCTCAGGAGAGGATCATAAGCGCGGTTTTGCGCTCTACCGGGTGGATGGTTTCACGGACTGCCTTATGGTAAGTATGTCGGTTACGTCTTACGATCAGGAGAGTTCAATAAATAATGCGATGAGAAATCCTCTCTGCTATGAGAGAGATAAGACTGTCGAGGCGGTAACTAAAATGGCCGGAGGGGACTACAGTGGTAGAGACATAAGCGACTATGGGCGTTATTGGCATGGCTATCAGTTGCCGTTGCGCCTGATGCTTTGTGCCGGATCCATCGAATTCATACATGTGGTGAATTATATCGTATTGATAGGATTGTTTATAGCCGCCTGTTGGCTGATAGTCAGAAGACGCGGTTGGATTGCCGGTCTGCTGTTCGCTGTAGTGTTGGTTCTGTTGGGCCTGCCGATCATTCCTAAGTGTATGCAATTCAGCTCCTGCTTTTATATTTTTCTGATAGCCATAATCGTGATGCTGGGTGCGGAGAGGCAGTTTTCCTGTTTCAGGAACCAGGTTCTTGCCTTTTTTGCCATAGGGGCTGTAACCTCCTTTCTGGATCTTCTTACCGCACCGCTTGTCACTCTATGTTTCCCGCTGGCGATAATACTCTACAGTAAGACCCGGGACACCAAATTGCGGAGCTGCGTTCTTCTTTCATGTTCATGGGGGGCAGGCTATGCGTTGACATGGGCGTCGAAATGGGTATTGGCTACATTGATAACAGGAATGGATATTCTTACCGACGCATTTGTAAATGCCGGTGTCAGGATCAATGGCGCTGTCAATCAGAGTTGGATGCTTGAAATGTTTGTGGCAAAATGGTTCATGCCGGTGTTTGCAACACTTTTTATCTTGTTTCTGCTTATATGCTATATGGCGGGGGGACGCAAGTTCACGAAAAGAAATGCATATCTTCTACTGATAGCCCTGATGCCCGTCGGATGGTATCTTGTGTTGCAGAACCACTCGATAATCCATTTCTGGTTTGTATGGCGTTCGCTCGGAGCCACGCTGTTCTGTTCGCTTCTGTACCTGTGTCAGATTCTTTCCGGCAGAAGTAGTGTTATCTTTAAAAATTTAAGGTATGAGTGTCAGTCATGATTCCGGGAAAGTGGCAGTTATGATCCCGTGCTTCAACGAGAGTCAGTCGATAGGCAATGTCGTCAGGGATTTTCTCAAGATTCTTCCGGATAGCGACATCTATGTCTATGACAACAACAGCAGCGACGACACCGCCGGGATTGCCGCGCGTGCCGGAGCCATTGTCAGAAAAGAACCGCGTCAAGGGAAAGGGAATGTGATGAGGTCGATGTTTCAGGATATTGATGCCGACATATATGTCATTGTGGATGGAGACGACACATATCCCGCCGAGGCCGCTCCGGAGCTGATCGATGCGCTTGTCAACAACCGTGCGGACATGGTGGTGGGCGATCGGTTGTCATCGACTTATTTCACTGAGAATAAACGGCCGTTCCACAACTCAGGCAACAGGTTTGTCAGAATGATGATCAACCGCCTGTTTAATGCCCGGCTGCACGACATACTGTCCGGCTATCGAGTGTTCAGTCGCGACTTCATAAAGAATTTCCCGGTCATGTCGTCTGGATTCGAGATCGAGACGGAGATGACGATCCATGCCCTTGATAAGAACTACAGGGTATGTGAGGTGCCGATTGAATATAGAGACCGTGGCGAGGGGAGTGAATCAAAGTTGAACACATTCAGTGATGGTTTCAGGGTGATCGGGACGTTGTTCTCATTGTTCCGGAATTATCGACCGCTGCTTTTTTTCAGCATCATATCTGTTATCTCATTTGTGGGGAGCGTAGCGCTCATGGTGCCGGTTCTGATGGAATATTGGGATACAGGACTTGTGCCGCGTTTCCCTTCGCTCATTGTGGCATGCACATTCCTTATGCTATCCATCCTTCTGTTTTTATGCGGACTGGTGCTTGATACAATCTCGCGCAATCAGCGCCAGATGCTGGAATTGATGCGCTTGCAGCGTCACTGAAATCCTGATTTCTTTTGTGTAAAATGCACGGCTCTTTCATTTAAATTTTAAACAGACGCATGACACCCTTACCCGATCCATTGCGAGTCGGGTAAATTTTTATATACTGTATGTCAGGCGTTTATCTTTGGCTTGAATGATCAAAAATTCTTATTTTTGAGATAAAAAACGCAG
>CAJUSZ010000017.1 GCA_910589425.1 uncultured Muribaculaceae bacterium
TGTTTACAAAACCACAAGCCCCTGAATACCACACAGATATTTTTACAACTTTTTTTTCAGGAAAATTCCGCGGAATCCGCAAAAGTCGGAAAAAAGGGGGTGTGCGCCGGTCTAATAAATGATAAGCGATGGTTGTTCTCAACAATCTTTTCAGAATGTCATAGATGCGACAATACCCATGTTTCGCCCATCTGTAGCGGGAACGATCGAAACACAATGTCTCGTCGCCCACGGTCTTGTAAATATGTACGCAGATCCGGCTCCTATTGCAGCTCCAGCTACAACGTCCCACCAATGATGTTTCCTGGCATAAACACGCCCCCATGCGACGTATGTGGCCAAGGCATAGGCAGGCGCCCCAAATTTCCATCCATACCTTCTCTGGATATATGCCGCTGTGGCAAATGTAACAGCAGAATGACCTGAGGGAAATGAATGATAATTTGAAAAATCAGGACGCCGCTCGTGTACCGAATATTTAAGAATCAGTGTTGCCCCACCTGCTACCAACGCAGTAAACACACCCTGCTTTAAACCTTGCCAATCACGCAATATCAGAGTTCCGGCAAGTGCTGCAGCCGGAAGAGCCACCGCTACCACGTCGGTGGAGAGGGATACTTTTTTCTGAGAATCCGACCTACTGAACACAGGCGTGGAGATCTGATCGGGCACCATTATCTCCTGGGCACTGCAATGTACCACTGCAGTAACAGCAATCACCAGACTGACAACTATTCTCCGTATCATTCCCATGCTTTTGATATGAAAGACATAATATAAGGCAGGAATATTATAATGCCCACAGACACAGCGGCCATTACAAATAACAGCACAGCCCCGGCCGCAAGATCTTTCGCCCTGCCGATCAATGGATCATATTCCGGCGAGACTTTATCGGCAATCGACTCTATTGCCGTATTGAATCCCTCCGCCATGAACACCCCTCCAATACAGATGATGACAGCTACCCATTCGTGCGCCTCGATTTTCATGACAAACGACAGAGCGATCACCAAAAATGCAGCAACGAGATGTACTTTCGCGTTCGCTTCCTTCTTGAAAAGCGACAGTATGCCTTGCCAGGCAAACCGGAATGACCGTATACGGCCTTTTAAAAAGGGATGCCCACCCATATCAAGAATACATTTCAATAATCATAATCAAGCGACAGCTGGTCTATATACAGAAGGGCGCCTACGCCTCCGGTGAAATAATCACCGTATTTTGATGATGAGGCGGTGATCTGAATGTAGGAAGGCACTCGCGATGTCGATCTATATTGCAATGGAATCACAAATTCCTTGAACGAATCCATTGTCCCGGAATACACAAGTTCCCCGTATGCTATCACCGAGGGTGAATTTGAATCGAAAAGCTGCCTGTTGGACGCGCTTGTACGGATCTCATAAGGAGCGGTCCAATCCGTCAGCGCGACATATATATGGCATGAGTCAGGACGGCCGATGAGATATTCATATTCACCATTCTTCATGGATTTATCTATGACCTTGGTCTGATATTGGAAATATCCCCTGAGCTTCGTAGGACGCAGATTCCACTGGCGTCCGAAATTCAGCACACCGTTGGTGCCATCTATCCTTGCAAACTCACCGGAAAAGATTGACCCGGCAGCAAGCTTAACCACAGCATAGATTGTCTCAAGCCGTGCAGATTGACCCTGACCGTCAGGAGTATGGGAAGATGGAGTGGAATTTGAGCTGGCGATGAATGCCGCACCCTTGTTGCCAGTGTCCCAGAATCTTGAGCCACTTTCATTCCAGGGATTCCAGACATTTCCGTTTTGCCACCATTGATCAAAAGAGCCATCGGGCAAAATCTCGGTAGCCTGAGTTATAACCCTGATCTCTTTTCCGCATTCATCTCCGGAAACAGCCCGGACCACATATTCGGTAAGCGGCTTCAGATGAGGAATTGATGCAGAGAAACTGGTTCCGGCAGAAACTATATACGAATCCGGCAAATCAATCCATTCCGACGCAGCGGCCTCGCGATACTGGAATCCCTGTTTCATGCCTTCCTGCGACTCGCCATAAGCCCATATAACCTGCGACCAAGCGTCGACAGAAACCGTATTGACAACAAAACTCGTCTTCTCAGCATATATCGTCCAGCGCTCGGTGCGACCGAAAGCTGTAACGTCTATATCAAGAGGATACAGCAGATTGATCTGTCCCGGCTTCAAATCCGGCACCATGGTTGTCAATCCAGCCGGACCAAGTTTTACTGATGAGAGAGTCAATGATGTAAGGTTCTCAGATTCGGGTACACGCACAACCACTCTCCGCCCCGGGACGTCGATCACAGTCTGTCCTATCTGGCCATCTATCGTGAAATATCGTTCGATTTCCTGCACAGCCGAGATAGTCCAGTCATAATCCTGATATCTTGACAAAACCAGATGCATCGGACTTGAAAGATCATAATCTCCTTCCAGAAGATTGACTGAAGACACTGCTTTATCCGTGAACGAGAAGTCTGAAAACCTAACGTGGCATATATCCACGGATTCGTCGAGATAGACGACAGCTGAAAGGTTTGCCTCGTCGATATTTGCCGGAGCAGATTCACCGACGGCAGACAATGTCAGTATCGACTGCAGTATACGCGGATATGGAATATCATTTTTTATACATCCTGTCAGAACGGCAATCAGAACCGTCATGGCAGCAATTCCCCAAAAACGACGTGGATTATGCATGGTATGCTATAATACGGCATCAGATATGAACACCGATGCCGAAATTAATATTAAAAATATTGAATTTGAAATTTGCTCCGGAAGAGAAACGGTTGCCCAGGCTCTCCCCGTCGACATATTGTTTCTCATTCCGCAGATAATAGCCGAAAACACCGAAAGAGACGTTGAATGATACATTCTTCATTATGAATACACATACGCCTGGAGAAAACGACAGTCTGGCCTGCATGTAGGTGGTATGGGTGTTTTTGGGCTGCCCGTTGTAAGGACGACGGAAGTCGCCGTTGCCTGAAGCGAATGAGAGTTCAAGCTCGTTGTAGATTCCGAAGCGCGAGTTCCGTGTTATACCTATATATTGAGCCGACATTATCGCGGCCGAATATTCCTCATTGTTATATGCTATGTCTGAAAGGTCAAAAGACATGTCGTCAGAAAGATCTACCTTAAGCGATCCCAACCCTGCCTTTGCCCGGGTGTAATTGAGCCTTACACCGACAGATATATTATTCCTGATAAAATATGAAACTGTGGGTTTTATTGAAAAAATGTTTCCCGAGACATCCACATCCGACAAAAGGTCGAACACTTGTAGATCGTCTGAATTGAACTCTCCATAAGATGCTGTCAGAGCGAACATCCACTGCCCTTTCGGGATGAAAAGGAAATTAAAAAGTCCACGGTCATATCTTCCGAAATTTTTCTGTTTGATTATCAGCGGCACAGTGTCGCCCCTGACAATGACTTTTTCCTCAAGATCAATCCTTGAATTGTCGCGCACGATCCTGGAATGACCATCGATCACAGAGCGCACCTGATCGGCCAATGAATCAGGGATCCACATAAGCCTGGAATTGGTAATCCGGTCAATGCTGTCGGCATCCACCGTCTGCTGAGAGCCGGCCTTCATACCCACGGCCACAGAAAACATGGCTACAAGAAGAGTCAAATATCTTTTTATCATGGTAGACATCTTATAGATAGAAAGCCACTCCGAAAGAGATAGAGAAGAGATTTATCCGGAAGTTGGCCGACTTTGAATTTCGCCGCGAGACATAAATCTGATCAGAGACAGCCTTCGTGTCAGTATATTTGAAGCCAAGCACACCTACATTGACCTCCAGTGCGGAATAATTTGAAAGAAACACACATAGTCCGGGAGCAATACCGACATTCAAAGAGAAATTACGTTCGTATGTCCCTGTAAGGTCGTCGGATTTTCCCTTCATAAGCTTGGACTGTCCTCCACCGAGCTGAAGCTGCAATTCATTGAAAAAGCCGAATCTTTTGCTCCGGCCGATTGAAAAGTAATTGCGCATTATTCCCATCACTGAATAATTGTGGGAAAGCCTGTAGAGATTCTCTATGTTGAACTCGCTGTCAGCGCCGGCCACGATGTCGGCTCTCTCGATCTTTGTAAGCGAACGGGAATATGCGAACTTTCCTCCGAGACCAAGATCATCCTTCACTATGTAGCACACCATCGGCGACACCTTGAAAGAATAAGTATCGCCCGATATGCCTTCAAGAATCAGAAACTGGTATTTGTTCTGGTTGGTCTGATCATAGGAAATGGAAAGGCCGGCGACCCATTGTCCTTTCGGGACAAAGACCACCGACTCTATGTCTCTTGAGAATTCTTCCTGCGCGCTTATTCCCGACGGGAATAGCGCGAGGAAGAAACTAAGAAGAAATATTGACAGAAATTTATTCATAGATCAATTCAAAATCGTCAAGATACATCACACTCGAAGACGATCCGGAGAAATAATCGCCAAATTTGGATGCACAGCACACGATGACGAGGTATAATGGCTTATTGGAAACCGCACGGTCATTATACGTGAACGGGATCTCAACTTTCTGAAGCGATCCATCGGGTCCGAAAGCCTCTTTCCATGTAACCTGGCCGTAGGCGATCACTTCCGAACTGTCAGGATTAAACAGTTTGCGCTTATCCGGATTTGTGCGGATATCCACCTGCTCAGTAGTCAGAGCCACATATATTTGGCCATGATCGGAATCGCCTTTCTGGAAATCGATGTATTGCTGGTTTCCATCCTTTATAATATCCACCTTGCCGGGACGGTAGTTTGCCCATACAGCCACTTTATCGGGGTGGGAACAGTTATACTCACGGCCGAACTTAAGCACACCGTTGGTTCCGTCGGTCTCCACGTATGAACCGACAAAAACATTGCCGGCGGCGAGCAGACTGAATGCGGAAAGCGATCCGAGACGAGCCGAATATGTTCCCGAATGAACCATATCGGTAGATTTATTGGTCAGGATCTTATTGGCTGTCGCGCCACCTTCGTTTCCGGAATCCCAGAAAGAGCGTGTTCCCGACCCAGGGAATATCACGGTCTTGGTTCCGAGAAGAGTCTTGGCGGAATATGTATCCCAATCCTCAAAACCTGCATTGGGAATAGAGAAGACTCCCTCAGTGGTGAACCATCTCGATTCCGATTCAAACGAATCGGCAACCACACGGGCCTCGTAGGTTGTGGCCGGCTTCAGATCCTTGATTGTAACCTTGAATCCCTGTGAGGCTACCCGCTTGGGATTTTTCCGGCGTATAGCCGCTACGGATTCAAGACTGACTGTTGTCCATTCAGAAGCCCCTTCTTCCCTGTACTGAAGCGAGGGTGTCCTGGTAGCATCGATTATAGAACCGGTAAGCACCGCACGACGCGCACGTATGTTGAGATAATCGTTGTTTCCGATTGCGTCGAGAACCACAGGATCATCTATGATCTGGTTTCCCTCGCCCACTCCGATCCTAACCTTGGCGTCAGTGTATTTGCCATAAGAATCATGAGCGGAGACAGTCAGCTCATAAGCTCCATCCTTAAGGGAATTAAGATAGCTGGCCTTGAAGTATATTCTGGCGAGTTCCAGATTCTTTCCTTCGATCTTTGTCTTCTCCCATTCGATACCCTTTGATCTCATGGAAGCCTTTACATCGTCGGTCGCACTAAGGAGATCCACTTCCGCCGACGGCAAACCCAAAGCCTCGGCATCTGGCGACGAGATGATCAGTTTCTCAACGGTGCCGAAAGCCTTTACTCTCACGGCCACATCCTCAAACTGTCCGCTGTTTGCGAAAAGCTGCTTCTCGATGTCGAATCCCTCTCCTTTCACATCAGGACGACCGAGAATCACCACTTCGCTCTCTTTCAGGATCTCCTTGTCGTCGATGACGATGGTGAGGAACGCGCCGCCGATCTCGTCGTATGTAGGATTGTCGGAAAGATTCAATATGTATTCGTGCCCTTTCTTCACGTCCGGTATTTCACCGGATATGGAGAATTGATCACCATTGGAATTCACACCGGCCACCGTATAGCTCAGATTTTTGTCGGCATTGGGCATCATGAAATACCCCTTGTCATCGAAATTGTCCGCCGTGAAATCGAGCGAGCCTCTCGAATGTCCGACTGTAACTTTCAGATCGGTGGCAGAAACCGCATCGACAGTGGCTTTGTTGACCGAAGCGACCACGTTTGCGATCCCGCACGAGAGTGTTACATCCGTGTCCCCACCATTTATCTGAAACTCAGTCTGACCTTGATAGAATTTTTTGTCGAATGAGGCCGACACGCTGTCGCCTGCCCATGCCTCGGCAATATAGGATCCGGCCTTCAGCGGGATTCTGTCGGGAATTGTCTCCATACCCTTGTATTTACGCACAAGGCCTTTGGCGCTGGATATGTAAAGCACGGTTGATTCCCCGAGGTCGGCATTGTCTGTCTCCGCACGTGTGAGATCTGAATTGATCACCATTCTGACGCGAAGCGCACCGTCCGAACAATTGTCGAATATATCTTCCGAGACGCATGACTGCAACCCGCAGGCTGCCGCAGAGGCACAAGCCAGAAAAGCTATGTTCTTAATGTAATGTTTCATGGAATTTGCAGTCGTTATTATACGTTCATACGAAGGATAAGGATCTTCTCGGTTGAGCCGGATTCATCGGAGATTGTGAATTTAAACTTATGGGTCTGCGATCCGAAAGCCGACAGAGGCACCATGAATCCGGAAATGTCGAATGTAACATCAGTCTGTCCGCCGAGAGATTCCACACCCTCGCCCAGCAGTCCGAGTCCCTGGAGACTTGTAAGGTACTCCCCTGGATTCACAAGATCAAGGTGGGTTGAGAGCCCGACTTCGTTGAGAGCGTCCTCGCTCAGGGAATCGGATATTATCTCTACATCGAAACGTTTGATTCCTCCGGGAGCGGACGACTTGACTTTGACCACGACTTTAGATGACGGGGTTACATCGTTTTCCGCCTCAAAAGACACAGGGGCTTCGACTGAAACCGACGGGCCTTGTGTTGCCGGCGGATCCGGAGTGTCGCCGTTGTCCTCTTTGGGACGCATATCGTCCTTAAGGATTTCATCTTCAGAATCGACCGGGCGGTTGAGATCCTCAATCTCGACACTTGCGTCTACACGCAGAAGTCCGGTTATATCACCAGGCTCCTCGTCCGGAGTCGAAAGATCGAAAATGATCCGGTAGTGATTTCCCGGCTGCACGTCGTCATAAACTTTCGTCTCGGTAGTGGGAAATCCCTGCACTTCTCCAATGAATGTGGCTGCAAGAGTCTGACTGTTGTCGACATAGGCAAAATATCCTGCCTTGTCGCGATCGGCAACCGTATATTCGAGCGACGAGCCATATTCGCCGACTTTCACCGACACTTTCGATCCCGCGCTCATCTGCGCAGCAAGCTCATCGGTAAAGGATACCGTAACCTTTATGTTAGCAAGTTTGCACACGATGGGATCACTGACCATTGTAACCTGATCCGGCATCACTTCAAACGAAGACAACGTCTGTCCCTCATAATAAGGAGCATCCCAGGCTGCCGAAGGATTTGTGCCGTATGAGGCCTTGGCCGTGTATCTGCCTACAGGAAGGACTACCACCTCGGGCATGTCCCCGTATCTACAGGAAGCCACTGCCGTTGTCTCACCGTCGAGGAAAAACCTGACTGTGAAATCCGCGACATCTACCGATGCGGCTCGTGTGTTCTCTTCATTGGCCATCTCCACGGTCAGCGAGCGGGTGTTGACCTTTCCGTATCCGCTGCTTCCTGGAAACTCGCGTTCCTTGCTGCACGCTGACAGGAGCGCGAGGATTACAACAGACAGAACTATATTGATGATCTTATTCATTTCTTTCGTGAATGGATTAATAATTGAGTTTAACATTATCGACCGTAAGCACCGATCCTGAGGCAAAGGCCTTATAATCGTTGGCTGCTTTTGTCGTGTTGGACAGATGCACGCCGCTGAACTCGGCAAGTCCCGAATCGCCTGAGGGAACGGTTATAGCCGGCACAGAGGCATTGGTCGATTTGAATTTCACAAGAATTCGGGAAGCTTTCGTTCCAAACGGATAGCCGGAGAGGGAGATGGTCTTTTCGGTCATCGAAGATGCCGCGTCGAGCAACATGGAACCTGAAGCTATCGTTTTTCCTGCTTCATCCACCACGGCTATCTCAGCAGTGGCCTTCTCGCCGTTGAGTGGAGAATAGCGGTATTGGAACGATATCGAAGCGGGACGCGATGCGAATGCCATACCCTCGGAACGGTGTTCCGTCCCGTCAAACGAATATGAACCCAGGAAAAGCTCTCCTGCCGCTTTCTGATTGTCGGCAAATGAGGGGACGTTGTTGTTGTAGTACTTAGCCGTGCGCTTATCGACAGCGGGAGTCGTTCCGGCATGGTTGAAGGCAACGCTTCTCACTGTAGTCTCCTCGTTTTCAGCAAACGTGGAGGGGACAAGGAACCATGTGTTTATATTGGACGAACCCTCATAGCACGTCTTCTGGTTTACCGAAGCCCATCCTACAGGCTCAGAACGCACGATGGAGGAATGCGTGTTATATTGTGGACTACCCCATATTGTGCCAGTGAACGGTCCGCCGACAAGCACTCCGGAGATATTTATTGTCTCCTGAGTCAGTGAGAAATCTCCGTTGGGAATACCGGCGGCAGCCTCTGTCGTTATCGACGTGGATGTAGCCGGGGAAGCTGACGCGTCGGCAGTAAGAGACGTGTTGATCGTGTAAGAAGTGGCTGGATTGAAGCCGCTCACTGTTATAAGGCCGTTCTTAGCGTCGCGGGTGAAAGTGAACGATCCGCTGCGGGTGGAACGTGTCGACACCACCGATATCTTGGCCGCATTGATTATCGCGGCAAGATCGGACGCATTCTCTGGGACAAACTTTAGGACAACCTTGTTGGCAAACGGGTCGGCCACAACATCGTAGGCCGGAGTTATGACCTCAAGCATTATCTCCGCTTTCTTCACACCGTTATATAAGATCTGAAGGGGAATCTGATTCCTCTCGGTGTCAGGCAGAGTGATAGAGAATGCATAGCCCTTAACCGGGAACGCACGCGAAAGTTTCTGAGCTGCTGCGACCTGCACCACAGGACAGTCCTGATAGACTCCATATTTGTCGAGAGCCTTGAATGTGAATGCTTTCTCAGCATTTGAACCGTTATAGTCTATATTCACCAGAGCCTGATTATTTCCGAATATCACACTTTCGGCCGAAGCTGAGATATGCACCGGTTCGGTCGATACAACAAGCGTAACCGGGTCGCTCACACGGGAATATTTATCTTTCACCACCAACGAGATCTTATGCGTTCCCTGAGGAAGATTTGCCATGAATCCCGAGAGATCGAGACGGGCAAGGCGGTCAGGATTCCTGAAGAAACCGACGGCTGTTATTCCTGATGCTTCAATCTGCTGCTGGGCGGAAGCTGAGGCTCCCACAAGGTTTATCTCATTACCGAAAGCCGGCCTGTAGTCTGAATCAACCGTGAGGTTAGCCTCGGCCATCCCTCCGCGGGCCACCACAGTGAATGCGTATGGAGTCAGGCTCGCATTGCCCTCCAGCACCTCAACGGGGACATCTGTCTGGAACCCTTCCGGCTTCACCTGAGGCGCGGGGGTGGTGAAAAGTTCATCTGTAAGATCGATCGTAACGTCTTCGGCAACAAGGGTGTCATCGAAAGATATGACCAGAACGGCATTGCCTGCCCCTTGGGTAACGTCGAAATGCACACGGTAATGGTGGCGGGGTTTTGCAGTGAATCCCGCAGGCTGCACGCTTGTGGACTGTCCCTGCGGATTTGTGAAGCTCACTGCAAGATCCACCTCTCCGGGAGCGATGAATGCCGGGCGGGTCTCGTCGGCGGCAAAATCGATGTATGAATGTCCGGCAGAATGGACTCTTGCCGAATAGTCTTTGAAATAGTTCTTGAAAGCATCCGTGTAATCGACGCTTACCATGGAATTGGCGAGCGTCGCGGTTATTGACGCTTCGGTTTCCTTAGCCTCCACGACCGACACGGTAGCCGCCCCGTAGAAACAGGGGGCATCGAATCCCTCGACATCCACATCCCCCATGTACGCTTCCAGATTGTAGGAACCGGTGCGGAATGAAGTCTCGGCATTAAATTCATCAATGGAATTCCACGTCTGCGAATAGGAATTGTCTGATTTTGTAAGCCTGATGGCAAACTGATTGATCTCCGGAGCCTCAAGCTG
Source organism: uncultured Muribaculaceae bacterium (assembly GCA_910589425.1). Taxonomy (GTDB): domain Bacteria; phylum Bacteroidota; class Bacteroidia; order Bacteroidales; family Muribaculaceae; genus Lepagella. The sequence goes on from CAJUSZ010000017.1 coordinate 10,292, forward strand.
CGGAATCGCGTTCCGTGTCGGAGCGGCTACCGCCACTTCTGGCGACGCGGAAAGAGCGAGGCGTATGGCGCCCTCCCCTCCCGACAGCCCGAGCCGATCCTCTTCTGAGCAGGAGATCGCGAGCAAAGCCACAGCGGGAATAATGACACCACGTTTCAACAGTTTCATGTGTTATTGTGTTAAAGTTATTTAATGTTCGATTTTACGGGCAAAAGCCCATCTTGTAGAATGGATTTAAACCAACAGAGGGGACATGTGTCTGAGATAGGTCCTGCTGGCAAGGAAGTTTTGCCGCGGCCTGACCACCCCCGGTAGTATTACTGACTTTTCAGCACAAAATTACAAATCAAATTGTAACAGACTACAAAATTACTCAAATTTGCTCACAAAAAGCACAATTAAACCAAAATTTACCAATAGCCCAATACTGAAAAATCCCCCTGTAGACACAATACATACTTCATACAGGGATTCAATATCGCTTAAACATTAATATAGATGAAAAAGAAAATAGCCATCGCGCTCACACTCATCGCAACAGCCTTTTCCTCTCTCCCCTCTTCGGCATTCGACCTGACAGGACTGCTCAAAGGCAACTCCGGCACAACGGTCGGGAATCTGCTCGAAGGGGTGTTTATGAAGTCAGATCTGACGGTCGATGATCTGGCCGGAATATGGACCGCAGACCAGCCGGCGGTAAGTTTCAAAAGCGACGACATGCTGAAAAAAGCCGGAGGCATCGCAGCCGCGGCCGCACTCGAATCGAAACTCAAGCCATACTTCGAGCAATATGGGCTGACCGGAGCGGTTCTGACTGTCAATCCGGACAAGTCGTTCACGCTGAAATCGAGCAAGCTGAATCTTTCCGGCACCATCAGCCAGGGAAGCGACGGGATGTTTGTCTTCTCAATAAAGGCTTTCGGTGCCCTTAAGCTTGGCGATATTCCCGCCTATGTGCAGAAGACATCGAAATCGATGGATGTAATGTTTGATTCATCCAAACTAAAATCCTTGGTCAATACCATATCCAAGTTTCTGAACATGAAGAGTATCTCGGCCATAACATCCCTCATCGACTCCTACGATGGCATATACATCGGATTCGGCATGGACAAAACAGGAGAAACCGTCGAATCGGATAAAAACAACGATGGCGTAGGAAGTCTGTTGAATATCCTTAAAGGTGGCAGCCAGAAAAAAGACTCCACCACTACCGCAACTCCTTCTCCGGCGACCGAGACACAGCAACAGAGTTCCGGCGACAAGATCAAAGAAGGAATCGGGAATGCCCTGAAAGGAATCCTCAACGGCAAAGGGAGCAACGAGAGCAAATAACTTCAGGTTGCTGGCGTAACAACGCCACAGCAATACGATCCACCTGACACATCGCGACCCTGGAATCATCAGACTCCAGGGCCGCGATCGTGTTTTTTAGGGATTCAGAGCGCACCGAGATTGCTGATGCGCGCGATATACTTGCCGATGATGTCGAATTCCAGATTAACCCTCGTTCCCTCCGAGATCCGGCAGAAATTCGTGTGTTCGAACGTGTATGGAATTATCGCCACACGGAATCTGTCGCGTTCGGAGTCGCAGACTGTCAGGCTTACGCCATTGACCGTCACAGAGCCTTTCTCCACGGTAACATATCCCTTTTCAGCGAGTTCAGGTCTGAAGTCATATTTGAAAGCGAAATAACGGCTGCCATCCACTTCCTCCACTCCGGTGCATACGGCTGTAGTGTCCACATGCCCCTGGACGATGTGGCCGTCAAGACGCCCGTCGATCTTCATGCTTCTCTCGAGATTGACCAGATCCCCCTCGCGCAAGTCTCCAAGATTGCTTCGGTCGAGGGTTTCCTGAATTGCGGTTACGGTATAGGTGCCGTCGCCATTGAGACTGACAACTGTCAGACACACCCCGTTATGGCTCACACTTTGGTCGATGGTAAGTTCATCGACAAAAGAGCAGGCCAGGGTCAGATGCACATTTCCGCCATCGCGGACAATCCGGACAACCCGTCCGGATTCTTCAACTATTCCTGAGAACATATAGGATTTTCAGTTAAGATTCAGACCGCAAATTTAGCGATTTTTGATCAAACAGAGAGTAAAACCGAAATAAAAGCGTTATATTTGCATCCCACAAAAGTAAAGGGACCATTCAATAACAGAGCTATCAAAACATTTCAGCAATGCTAACTGAAATCACTCTTCCCGATCTGCCCGACGGGCGTGCGGTTCCGGCGCTTCCTCCCACGGCGCAGGTGTCCATCATCGGAGCCAATGGAGCTGGCAAAACAAGGTTCATGCAGGATCTGATCGAACGTTGCGCGGACAAAGCCTATTGTCTCTCCGCGCTGAGCGCGTTCTATCCGGAGCGCGAACCATCCAGACGCAACGGGTCGATCGACATGCTCTATGAAGCGGCCGTCAAGTCAAAGCCTTATCTAAGCACCCAGGCCATGAGCGAGCTTGACAAACTCGGCCATCTGCTGATAGCCGACGAGTTTGAGGAACTCGTACGGATGAAAGCCTCCAGCCGTCGCGGAGTCAGACTCTCCGGCAACAGAGCCACCAAACTCGACAGAGTGGTGGAGCTTTGGGAGCGGATATTCCCCGACAACCATATCATGAGCGAGGCCGGAGCATTGCTTTTCGCCAACAACTGCGATGAAGGAACCATAACATCCTCACGGCTGAGCCAGGGAGAGAAAGCTGTGTTCTACTACATTGCAGCCGTCCTCTACGCCATGCCGGATGCTGTGATCTTCATTGATTCCCCCTCTCTGTTCCTCCATCCCGCCATGCAGGCCAACCTTTGGAATGCCATAGAGGAGATGAGGCCTGACTGCCGTTTTGTCTACAATACCGTAGACATCGATTTTGTCAGCTCCCGGACAGCGAACGCCTGTATCTGGGTAAAGAGTTTCGACGCCAGGCTCCATCGGTGGGACTATGAAGTACTCGACAATCCCTCGCTTTCAGACGAACTTTTCCTCGACATAATAGGCACACGCAAACCGGTGCTTTTCATCGAGGGAGACTCAACCCACAGCATCGACGGCAAGCTCTATCCGCTGGTCTTTACGGAATATACGGTCAAGCCGCTCGGATCGTGCAACAAAGTCATCGAATCAACCCGCAGCTTCAATGACCTTAAATATATGCATCATCTCGACAGCCACGGCATTGTGGACCGCGACAGAAGAACGCCCGCGGAGGTCGGATATCTGCGCAATAAGCAGATATTCGTTCCTGAAGTGGCCGAGGTCGAGAACATATTCTTACTTGAGGACGTGGTCCGCATCATGTCCCGCAGAAGAGGGCGCGATCCCCAGCGGGTCGCAGCCAAAGTGAGAAAGTCGGTGATGGAGATGTTCCGCCGCCATTTCGACGAACAGGCTCTGCAACATGTGCGCCACCGTGTGAAGAGGGAAGTCGAGTGCAAAGTCGACGCAAGATTCACATGCATAACGGCGATGGAGACTCATCTTCGCGGGCTGGTGGACAAACTTCGTCCGCGGGAACACTACAACCGGCTGCGCTCGGAATTCAGAGACATGATCACCAATGATGACTACGAAGGTGTTCTGCGTGTGTTCAATCACAAGCCGATGCTCTCAGACTCCAATGTGGCACAGATGCTTGGATTCAAACGCAAGGAGGACTACATCGCCGGAGTTATCAGCGCACTGAAAGGAAACGGCAAAGACGCCGCCACGCTGCGCGACGCCATAAAACGGTGTTTCGGACTGAATTCGGATGAAAGCTATCTTCCCGGACTCATACCGGCTGCAGATCCCGGACACGGAAAAAAAGATCAGACGGATCCATCACCGGAACAGCCTCCCACCACGCGGAGACATAAAAAAAAGCCCTCATGCAAATCCCGAAAACTACGCAACTGCAACCGCAGAGGACCGGTAAAGTAAAAAAACATTGGCTGCGACAGCGCAATATCCGGTTCCGTGATGTTATATCATGGAGATGATAAGTAACTCTTTAAAATTAGCTTATATCAGATTATGCCGGATTTTTGAGGAGATTTCAAATTTGAAAGAGGAAGTTTAGCGGGCTAAACGACTGATTGAAAATTGGGAATATACCGGAAAGACAAATAAGATGATATAAGCCCGTAGGGTTACTGATAAGAATTTTAAATTACAACTGATTTTAAAAAGTTACTTAATCACAAACAGAAGATATTAAGATATGGAAAACCAACTCGCGATCCTGCGCAACGATCCTTGGCTCCAGCCTTTCGCCAAGGCTATCGACGGACGACACGACGATGCGTGCCGCGCCCTGAACAGACTCACCTCCCACACGGGCGGCAGCATCGTGCAGTTTGCCAACGCATACAATTTCTACGGACTCCACCGCGATTCAGAAAGAAACTGGATCTTCAGGGAACTTGCGCCCAATGCCACCGCTATATGGCTTATCGGGACATTCTCCGGTTGGGAAAGACGCGATGAATTCCAGCTCCGTAAAAACAAAGATGGAGTGTGGGAGACGAAGATAGACAAGGATCTGATCCGCAACGGCGATCTCTACAAGATGGCTGTCTGCTGGGACGGAGGATGCGGTGAACGCATTCCCGCCTACGCCACCCGTGTGGTGCAGGATCCCGACACAGGTATATTCTCGGCGGAGGTCTACGAACCGGAGAACCCTTACGTGTTCAGGATAAAACATTTCATCCCCGACACAAACCCACTTCTGATATATGAGTGCCACATCGGAATGGCTCAGGAGAAAGAGGGCGTGGGCAGCTACGAAGAGTTCCGTCTGAAAACTCTTCCCCGAATAGCAGCCGACGGCTACAATGCCATACAGATAATGGCTATCCAGGAGCATCCATATTACGGATCGTTCGGCTATCACGTCAGCAGTTTCTACGCTCCATCGTCCCGCTTCGGGACTCCGGATCAGTTGAAACAGCTGATCGATTCCGCCCACGAACTCGGGTTGGCGGTGATAATGGACATAGTGCATTCCCATGCGGTCAAAAATGAAGCCGAGGGACTCGGGCGCATCGACGGATCGCCTTCACTTTATTTCCACAGCGGCGACAGACGGGAGCATCCCGCATGGGATTCTCTGCTTTTTGACTACGGCAAAGACAATGTAATCCATTTTCTATTGTCAAACTGCAAATACTGGCTCGAGGAGTTCCATTTCGACGGATTCCGCTTCGACGGAGTTACATCGATGCTATATCTCGATCATGGACTCGGGAAAGCATTCGGTTCGTACAAAGACTATTACGACGGAAACCAGGACACGGACGCCATCACATATCTGACTCTGGCCAATATCCTTATCCACACTATAAACCCTCACGCCATCACAATAGCCGAAGAGATGAGCGGAATGCCAGGCCTTGCCATGAAATTTTCAGAAGGCGGCATAGGATTCGACTACCGTATGGCCATGGGAATACCCGACTACTGGATCAAACTCATTAAAGAAAAGAAAGATGAGGACTGGCATCCATCGTCGATCTTCTGGGATCTGACAAACCGCCGAAAAGACGAAAAGACAATCAGCTATTGTGAAAGCCACGATCAGGCGCTCGTAGGAGACAAGACCATCATATTCCGCCTTATAGACAAGGAGATGTACTGGCACATGATGGCTGATGACTCAAACTTCGCCGTAGAACGGGGAATGGCTCTGCACAAGATGATCCGTCTCGTTACCTTAGCCACCATCAACGGCGGTTACCTCAACTTCATGGGGAATGAATTCGGACATCCGGAATGGATCGATTTCCCCAGAGAGGGCAATGGATGGAGCTACAAATACGCACGCAGGCAGTGGAGCCTGGTAGACCGGAAAGACCTGAAATATCAGTTTCTGAATGCTTTCGACAACGCCATGATCGACATGGTCTCCGCCATCCACGGATTCCAGTCGCTTGCCATAGAGAAACTGTGGGAGAAAGACGATGACCAGATTCTTGCATTCCGCCGCGGCGACCTGATTTTCGTATTCAACTGGAATCCTTCAGACTCCTTCTCCGACTACGGATTCCCCGTTCCGGCTGGAGAATATGAAGTGATACTCGACTCCGACGCGCGTCAGTTCGGGGGCTTCGGCTTCATCGACGACGGCATCCATCATCTCACCTTGCCGGATCCTCTCTATTCACCGGCTGGGAAAGGATGGCTGAAACTGTATCTTCCGGCACGGACGGCCCAGGTGCTGCGTCTTGTAAGAGGGAAACAGAGTTGACACATACAGACAGAAAAGCATTTTAACCGACATAGAATCATAAGCAACCCAAACATAGTGAAACATAACATAACTATCGCAATCGACGGATATTCATCCTCGGGCAAAAGCACAATGGCCCGCGAACTTGCAAAAAAAATCGGATACGTGTATATCGACAGCGGCGCCATGTATCGTGCGGTTACACTCGCGGCCCTGAGAAACGGTCTTATCTCCGCAGACGGGAAGATCGACACTCACGGGCTGATCGCTCTGCTCCCCGAAATATCCATAACCTTCTCCACTCCCGATCCCGTTAGCGGATCAAGCCATACGCTGCTGAACGGCGAGAACGTGGAATCCGAGATACGGGGTATGGAGGTGAGCGAACACGTGAGCGCCGTCTCTGCCATTCCCGAAGTCCGCCGCAGGCTGACGGCGATGCAGCAGGCTCTCGGCGACTCCAAAGGGATAGTGATGGACGGACGCGACATCGGGACAACTGTCTTTCCAGAAGCCGAGATGAAAGTTTTTGTCGACGCCTCCCCCGAAGTGAGAGCCAAGCGCCGCTATGCCGAACTCAAAGCCAAAGGAGATGATATATCCTATGCCGAAGTGGAGGCCAATATCCGCAAGCGGGACGAGACCGACATCAACCGTAAAGAATCCCCGCTGCGAAAAGCTCCCGACGCACATATCCTCAACAATGACACCCTTTCAAGAACGGAACAGATGGAATGGCTGACCGGTCTTTTCCACCAGATAACATCCGGAATGCAATGACCAATATTGAAATAGACTCGGACTCCGGATATTGCTTCGGCGTAGTTACCGCTATCCGCAAAGCGGAGGAGGAACTTGAACGTTCAGGATCACTGTTCTGTCTGGGCGACATTGTCCATAACAGCGACGAAGTGGAACGTCTCAGGCTCAAAGGACTCAAGACAATCACCCATTCCGAACTTGGAAGGCTCAGAAACGTCAAGGTGCTTCTCCGTGCCCACGGTGAGCCACCATTGACATATCAGACGGCCAAGGCAAACAATATCGAGGTGATCGACGCCACATGCCCGGTGGTGCTGCAACTCCAGCGACGCATCAAACAGGCCTGGGACGAAGCCTCATCGCTACCCGACCGCCCGCTTTTCATAATATACGGCAAAGAAGGACATGCGGAAGTCAACGGCCTTGTAGGCCAGACAGACGGCGAGGCCATAGTGGTACAGGAGGAATCGCAACTCGACAATCTGGATCTCGACCGTGATATTCTCCTCTATTCCCAGACCACCAAGTCTCCTGAAGGATTCAGCAACATCGTCGAGGCCATCAAACGCCGCAAGCGCAAAGGGTCATTCAGATTTTTCGACACAATATGCCGTCAGGTGTCGGGAAGGATGAGCAAGATCCGGGAATTCGCAGCGGCACATGATGCAGTGGTTTTTGTCAGCGGCAGCAAAAGTTCAAACGGCAAAGTGCTTTTTGCAGAATGCCTCAAGACCAATCCGCGGGCAATGCTTGTCAGCAATGTCGCCGACATAGATCTCGAACGGCTGCGCGGCGCCGGATCAATCGGTATATGCGGAGCCACAAGCACTCCTAAATGGCTGATGACCGATATCCGCAACCACCTTATCGACAACCTGTAGTTTAAGAGCTTGTTTAACAACAAACCATCCACACCAACCATGCTCAACGAAACCGATTCCCAGCGCGATGAAAGATTCATGCGTGCGGCCCTCGACGAAGCCCGGCAGGCTTTCGAGGAAGATGAGATCCCCATAGGAGCTGTGATCGAGATCAACGGCAGAATAATCGCACGCGCCCACAACCGTACCGAGGCCTTGCGGGATGTCTCGGCCCACGCCGAGATGCAGGCCATCACAGCGGCGGCCGACTATCTGGGAGGCAAATATCTTCCTGACTGCACCTTGTATGTAACCGTGGAACCGTGCGCCATGTGCGCCGGTGCATTGGGCTGGAGCCAGATCGGACGAATAGTCTACGGCGCTCCGGATACAAAAAAGGGATACACTACATATTTCAACGACCGCACCCCGATCCATCCGAAAACCAGGATCGAATCGGGAGTGCTTGCCGACGAATGCGCATCCTTGATGCAGGATTTTTTCCGGCTCAAACGAAGATGATCCAATTTCACGGCTTCTGCCAGAACCACTCAGGATCACTGCTTTTCATTGCAGCTCCGGAGGGAAGACGCGCACCGGGAGGAGCAAGATAAATCTCCTTCCCCATTTCATGGGGATATGAACGGTTTCCTCCCTCCGGCTCAGCCTGGTTTCTGCTGTTGGATGTGATTATGTAGAGGTTTTTCGCCATGTAGGAGTCGAGATACTCCTCTTTTGTCTGTGGCGATTTGTGATTCCAGTTCGCATCTTGGTTGAGGATCAGCGGCAAGTCCGTTCGCAGACGCTCTCGAACCTCTCCCGGATGCAGAAGCAGACCGTTTTCATCGGTAACATAAGCTGCGAAAGTCGGATCAAGCCATACCCATTTATTCAAAGAGTCGCTCCATGCCACACATATCACGTGGCAATCATCATCCATGTCCCACGCTTTCGGCATACAAGTAAGATATCTTGCCTTGAATCCTTCGGCAAGAAGCGCCTCGGTAAGCATCATGGCCATGAACCGGCAATTGTAGCCACGTCCTGTCTGCTGCGCCACTTTGTAAAGATCGCGCAGATTGAAAGGACAATCCGGCCATGAACTGCCGCCATCATGCCTTACAAGGTCATGAACCCAGTAGAGTAATCTTTTCATACGGGATATGTCATCGCCATTTCCGGCCACACTGTCCAGATTGAAATATTCTCTCGTGAGCCTGAGCATGGAATCCGTCGGACTGGCGTAGCTGAAACCGATGTCCGGGTTAGAGCCGGCAATGTAGGCAGGAGCCTCTTTCAGAATCTGAAGCTTGGTTTTAAAATCATCAGTGCCTTTTGCATACCTCATCGCCTCCCGGATACTGTCAGAAAGTGATATCAGGCCGGCTTCAACAAGCATTGTGTCCGTCTGTTCCGATGCCGTGGCATAGGCCATGCGACGGAGAAATCCGCCTTCGGCCGACGTCAAATGGCTGATTTCCCATCTGGCGAGGCGCTTCAGATCGTCCACCATATCCGGACGCGCCAGAATCTCTTTCCGCCCTGCCACAGGCACCGCCGACGAATCGCCCGATTCCATCACCGCACCAGATATGCGGTAGAGATTATCTTTCGTATTGCCCGGATTCGCCACATTCCCGAACCAAAGGGCAAGCCCTCCGATTGATATATTCTCAAGAGCGGGACAATTGCTCGTGAACTGGCTTCCCCCGGTCGTATTCACCGGGCCGGAAAATATGATTTTCTTAAGTTTCGGACAATTGTTTACTGTATAACCATCTATATGGCCGACTAATCCACCGAATATGATCTCCTCCAATTCAGGAAGATTATTGAATGACTGTGCGGGGACATAATCCACATCCCCGTATGTGATGCTGCGTATGGATTTAAGGACCGATGAGGTCGGGGTTATGGCATCGGCCATCGCTGGCAGACGCAACGTATGAAGCAATGTGTCGCCCATTACAGCCCTCGGATGCACATACTTCATCCCCGAAAGATCCAGCTCCCTCACGTTGCAGTTCGATATGCTGAACTGATCGATGGAATCAACAGCCGACGGCAGCACGATCTTCTCAAGCGGACTCTTATAGACCAACACAGCCGGCAATCTCGACGGGGAAACCACATGAAACCATCCATCCCCGACTTTAGCGTAGCCCTTGGCGCCGGAGTTCTCAAAACGCGCTTCAGACAGATCAAGAGAGCGCAGATTTGAGGGCAACTGGTTAAGCAGCGAATCGCTTCCAAGCAAAGTCCTCAGAAACCGTATATCGTCATTATCAAGCGTCCCTTCTATTCTCAACGATTCTACCGTATAAGGGTCTGTTGTCCCGAAGGAACGCTCCAGTGAGCCCGGATCCGGCACTTTAACGGTGAAGATGTTACCGGCTAATGAAACGGACGCCACACCCGACAATAAAACGCAAGACAGGGATGGAATAGCAGCTTTTATCATAATAACTAAACCTTAATTCTATATTTGAAACGCTTTCAATAAACTAATTATTGCAGCATACAGGCATATCATTCTGAATTCTCATAGGTTTTTACACTATTGACGCCCGGCAGAGCTGACATCAGAGGTTAATTTAGTATCTTTGCAGGATAATTTCGACATAATACAACCTTCTTTCTTTTCATATTTACACACATTAGATCCATTCTATCTGAAACAATGAACTTAAACCTTAAACAAAAATTCTACGGCAGTTTCTATGGCGGAGCGATCGGCGATGCCATGGGACTCGGCACCGAATTCATGTCCCCGGCCGAAGTCAGACGACGCTATCCGGAAGGACTCAACGATTATTCACAGATCGTGCAGGACGCCCACCGCTCCCAATGGGAACGAGGACAATGGACCAACGACACAGAAGTCCTCATAGCCATGATGGAGACAATCATCCAACACGGGCGCCTCGACCCTCAGCTGTGTGCTGAAGCTATCTACAACTGGTTCCTGACCAATCCTGTAGATATCGTGCCGCAGGTGAGATGGGTCGTAAGCCAGCCCGACTATCTCGACAATCCGTCAGCGGTCGCCGACCGCGTATGGATAAAGATGGGAAGACAGCATGCTTCCAACGAGGCTCTGCAACGCTCCATCCTTTGCGGAGTCTGGGAAAAGGATCCGGAAAGCAAAGTGGCCGAGATATGCAGGATCACCCATCCGGACATGAGGTGTATATGCTCCGCCACAATTCTCGCCAAAATAGCACACGCGCTCATGCATGACGACAGACTCCTGTCGCGTTCGGAAATCATGGAGATCGCGGAAAAGATCGACAAACGGGTATGCCCATACATCGAGATGACAGATTCCGACGACATCTCAGACCTCGAACTTGCTGATCCTGAAACACTCTGGTACGTAAGAAAATGCATGGCATGTGCAATCTGGACTCTGCGCCATACAGATTCTCCGGAAGAGGCTCTGCAGAAAGTGATAATGGCCGGTGGAGATGCCGACACAAACGCGGCAGTGGCTCTCAATCTGGTAGGCATGAGAGACGGATATGAGAAAATCCCCCGGCATCTGATCGAGGGTCTTTACGACCGCCGCAGGCTCGACGACGTGGCCGGACGGTTCTACCCTATTCTTGAAACAAAACTTAATTCAATATAACAGACCCCAAACCGGTATGAAGCTCAAGGCATGGATCGAGGCTATGCGCCTCCGCACTCTTCCGGTCAGTGTGGCCGGGGTCATAGCCGGAACTGCCTGCGCATGTCTCGAAGGCAGGTTCAACGCCGTTCCTGCATTGATATGCCTGGCTTTTGCCGTGATTGCCCAGATTGCCTCCAATTTCGCGAACGAGTATTACGATTTCCGCAACGGACTCGACCGCAAGGGACGGGATGGATTCCGCCGAGGGGTTACCGAAGGCGACATATCGCCTGAATCCATGAAACGGGCCACATTCATACTACTCGCGGCCGACGCCCTGCTCGGATGCTCGCTTCTACTGTTCGGAGAATGGTGGCTGATACCGGTAGGGATAGCCATCGCCCTTTTCGCCGTAGGCTACAGCACCGGACCGTATCCGCTATCCCACCACGGCCTCGGCGACATTGCCGTAGTGATATTTTTCGGCATCGTGCCCGTAACACTCACCGCTTATCTGCAGACACAGACGTGGGATGTGGCGCGGATTGCGTTGCCAATATCCGTAGCGATCGGGCTGATGGGGGCCAATGTGCTTATTGTAAACAACTACAGGGATGCCGACGACGACCGTCTGGTCAACAAACGGACCACTGTGGTGATTTTCGGCCGGAGCGTCATGTCTACAGTATATCTTCTTTCCGGCCTTGCAGCCATAATTATAACAACATGGAGCCTGCGGGACTCATTTTCAGCATGGTGGCTGACCGCTCCGGCCATAATAGCGGCTGTCCACATCCACCTCTGGAAAGGAATCATCTCCCACCGTGGATCCGCCCTCAACCCCTATCTCGGAAAGACCGCCATGCTGCTGCTCGCCACATCCGTGATTCTCCTCGTGGCATGCGTCGCGAAATAAAGCTTGCAGAACCTCCCCGCCAACCGGCTTTTTTTTGTTATCTTTGCAGTCTCCCCCGATCAAGAAAAGACCGCAACACCACATGGAAGAGAAACGAACATACCGCAACCGACCCAGGCACACACCGGAAATAACCGACGCTGTCGGGAAACTGCCTCCGAGAGACACCGACATCGAGGAGGCCGTGCTTGGCGCGCTCATGCTTGAGAAAGACGCATACATGTCTGTCTGCGATCTGCTTGTCCCGGAATCGTTCTATGATCCGGTCAACAGGAAGATATACGAAGCGATCTCCACACTCGGCTTCAACCAGCATCCCATCGACATGATAACCGTAACCGAACAGTTGCGGCAAGACGGCACACTTGAGGAAATAGGGGGAGCTGTTCATATCACCGAACTCACAGCAAGGGTATACTCGGCTGCACATGTGGAGTATCATGCCAAGATCATCGCCCAGAAATATCTCGCACGACGCCTTATCACATTCGCCTCGCAGATCGAGACACAGGCCTTCGACGAGAGCAACGACGTCGACGATCTGCTTCAGGAAGCGGAAGGGAAGCTTTTCGAGATATCTCAGACCCAGCTTAAAAGAGAGGTTACCCAGATTGATCCCGTGATCAGTCTGGCACTCGAACAGATCCAGGCAGCAGCCAACAATGACTCCGGACTGTCCGGACTTCCGACAGGATACACCGATCTCGACCGAATCACGTCCGGTTGGCAAAACTCCGACCTGATCATCATCGCCGCGCGTCCGGCGATGGGCAAGACAGCATTCGTTCTCTCCATGGCCAAGAACATAGCCGTTGATTTCAATGAGCCGATTGCCATTTTCTCCCTTGAGATGGCCAACGTGCAATTGGTGAAGCGACTTCTGAGCAATGTGGCCGAGCTAACCGGCGAACAGATAAAGAGCGGGCGCCTGTCGCCCGACGAATGGGACAGACTCAACACCCGCCTCCGCAAAATATACGCCACGCCGCTGTATCTCGACGAAACCCCCGGACTCTCGATCACCGAACTGAGGACAAAGGCCCGACGATTAGTCAGAGAACATGGCGTAAGGATGATAATGATCGACTATCTCCAGCTTATGAACGCCTCGGGGATGAAACTCGGAAGCCGCGAGCAGGAGGTAAGCACGATATCCCGCTCCCTGAAGGCTTTGGCCAAGGAACTCAACATCCCGATCATAGCCCTGTCTCAGCTGAACCGTGCCACCGAAACCCGCGAAGACAAGCGTCCGGTGCTTTCCGACCTGCGCGAATCCGGAGCAATCGAGCAGGATGCGGACATCGTATGTTTCATCCATCGTCCGGAATATTACACAAAAAGCGGGCAGGACGCCGAAGGAAACGACATACGCGGCCTGGCGGAAATTATAATTGCGAAACACCGGTCCGGCGCAGTCGGCACAGTCAAACTTAAATTTACCGCAAAGTTCGCCCGGTTTGAAAACTGGGAGGACGCATACGAAAGCGTGGCCGATGTTGTCAGCTCCACAAGCACCATAAGGCTTGAATCGCGCATGAACAGAGAGCAGCCGCCGGCCGCTGCAGACATCCCTCCGTTCGCATCCGATCCTTACGGCCCGTCCCCGGATACGCCCATGCCGGACATAATGCCGGGCGCATCAGACGAACCGACACCTTTCTGATCTCCAAATACACCGCACTCCAGAAAAAGTGCGGTTTTTTTATCCCTACGGTGAACCAGTTTAACACCGGTTATGTTTTAAAGTTAAAATAAACGAAAAAGACAAAGGTTATGGACAGAAAGGAAAAACACATAAGAGAAAATGAAAGCGCTGCCCAACGCGAATCCCACAATCATCAGACACCCGATCAGATCGCCGAGAGTCTGCCTGCAGCCGGACGTAACCGCAAGCGCGACAACACAAGAAAGACAAACCGCCTATGGCTATGGCTCGGAGTGATAATCCTCATTTTCATACTACTCTACTGGCTCTTCTCAATCGGCATTTTTGAAGATCTCACCGGTTATTTCAACGGTTGATCAAACTTTCAGGTAGGAATGATTGTTTAGGTATCAGATGACGCGGTTGATCAGGTACAACACCGGCCGCCGCAATAAAATTTATTTCTACAGCAAAGTATATAACCCCAAGATTATAGACAACACCCGGCCATTCAAGGTCCTTATAAAGGGCGTCTTTCAGATTTAGGAAGACCGGGATATGCCCTCGGCTGTCGTCTCCACGGCACTCGAGGGCTTTCTTTGTTAACGGACAGCCTGAATCTCACAGTCTGCAAATGGCATGTCTGTATTTAACAAACACACATCAGGACAACGGCTCAAAAGAAATCACACCCAATCATAGAATACACAAAAACACGCCTCCACACCTTTCCCCTGCCGTATCTGCTGGGAAAAGTGCGAACGCGCATGTAGATCGGGAATGCCAATCCTCCGCTTCGGAAGAGTGGAGCCACCCCTTTGGAAGCAATCAGCTTACTTGCCGGCGATGCTGTCTGAAACAGTCAGAGATGCACGGCCTTTGGCACGGCGGCGCGACAATACCTTGCGACCGTCTTTGGTGGCCATTCTCTCGCGGAAACCGTGCTTGTTGACGCGACGGCGATTGGAGGGTTGATACGTTCTTTTCATCTTGTATTGTGATTTTTATTTTTTGCAATGATTTTTCGGACTGCAAAATTATCAAATCATTTCCGTTTGACAAAATTTAAACACCGTTTTTTTCTGCATCACCCCATTTTTTGCGTATTTTCCGCAATTTAGCATCCATCCGGGTTGCCTACTTGATCACTTTTTTGTAATTTTGCAATCAATTCCCCTCCCTCTGTCTCACCCCGGCAACGGGGAAAGACACTCCTCCGAATAAAAAATTAATTCTTTAAATACCCGCATCAATTATGATGAACGCCCAAGACATCAAGAACGGCACATGCATCCGCATGGATGGCCAGCTTTATTTTGTCATCGAATTTCTCCATGTGAAGCCCGGCAAAGGCAACACTTTCATGCGCACAAAACTTAAAAACGTAGTGGACGGCCGAGTTCTCGAACGTCGCTTCAACATCGGCGAGAAGCTTGAGGATGTGCGTGTGGAACGCCGCCCCTATCAGTATCTTTATGCCGACGGCAACGACGACATCTTCATGAACAACGAGACTTTCGAGCAGGTACCCATCAACAAAGAACTCGTAACCGGATCCGCATTCATGAAAGAGGGCGACATAGTGGAAGTAGTCAGCGACGCCTCTACCGACACCGTCCTCTATGCCGAGATGCCGATGAAGACCATCCTCAAGATCACATACACCGAGCCTGGAATCAAGGGAGACACCGCGACCAACACACTCAAACCCGCTACTGTAGAGACAGGCGCGGAAGTGCGCGTGCCCCTCTTTGTCAACGAAGGCGATTCGATCGAGATAGACACCCGCGACGGCAGCTATGTGAGCCGCGTGAAATCCTGACCTCATCAGATCAAGAGCTTGTCTGACAGCAAGCTCCAGGTCTACCGCAGACACACCGCCGGAAAGCTTCGACCAGCCACTCAATTTCCAATGGCAGCCGCAAAGCTTTCCGGCATATTTCAATCCCACCCCTAAAAACAAAAACCGGCAGCTTTCAGAAACCAGCCGCCTATCTCCCGCATCATCTATGAACAGGACCAAACCGTCAGAGATTTTTTTCTCAATAATCGTCCCCGTGTATAACCGCCCGGACGAGATAGCCGATCTGCTCGCCTCCCTCGAATCGCAGACCGACAAAGGGTTTGAGATAATAATCGTGGAAGATGGATCATCAGTCAGGTGTCAGGATCAGGCCGAGGCATTCGCCCGTTCGCTCAACCTGCAATACTTCTATAAGGAAAACGAAGGACGAAGTCCGGCCAGGAACTTCGGCATCGAACACAGCAAGGGCGATTACCTGGTGTTTGTCGATTCCGACTGCATTCTTCCTCCCGACTATATCTCCCAACTGAGAAAGGCTCTGACTGAAAACTATTCCGATTGCTTCGGCGGACCCGACGCGGCACATGAATCTTTCTCCGACACACAGAAAGCCATAAACTACAGCATGACATCTTTCCTCACCACCGGCGGGATACGCGGCGGAAAGATTCAGCTTGAAAAATTTGTCCCCCGGACGTTCAACACCGGATTCTCCCGAGAAGTATATGAGTCGGTCGGCGGTTTCCGCGAAATGTTCTCCGAAGACATAGACATGTCCACCCGCATAAGACTCGCCGGATTCTCCATAGCGCTTTTCAGAAACGTCAGAGTCTTCCACAAACGCCGGATCGACATGAAAAAATTCTGGCGCCAGGTACACGTATTCGGCATGTCGAGGATCACTCTCCAGCTCCTCTATCCGGGATCCATGAAACTGGTACACTGGCTTCCGGCGCTTTTCGTGATATTCTCAATCGCATTCATTATTGGGAGCTTCTTCTGCAAGTGGCTGCTGATCCCTCTGGCAGCATACCTGATCGCGGTGTGGCTCTGCGGAATAGCCGCCACCCGAAGTCTGAAAATCGGATCACTGGGAGTCATCACGAGCCTGATACAGCTTTTCGGCTACGGCACAGGATTCATACGGGCATACACATGGAAGATCCTTCTCCGGCACGGACGAGACGAGAAACAGGAGCGGGAAATGAGACGCGGCAAATAACTGAATGACATTTCACCAATTATATCACAATCTCCTCGATGGACACTTCCGAAAAGCCAAATCCCGGACAGCCCCATGCAATGCCCGCCAAGACAGTGAAGGATCTCGATCCTGACGATCAACCGCGTGAACGAGCCATCCGCCACGGATGCGGCCAGCTCCCGACAGCGGATCTCTGGGCGCTCATTCTCCGCACCGGAATCCCCGGGAAACCGGTAACAGAACTTTGCCGCGACATCATGCGCGAGAACTGCGGTCTCATCCACAATCTCGAACGCCGCGACCGGCGTGAGCTGCTGAAAATAAAAGGACTCGGGATAACCAAAGTTATACAGATCGAAGCCGTGCTGGAACTAATGCGCCGGTATTCCGCCGAAGTGCCGGGCGAGCGTCCGATAATCCGGTCGTCGGAAGACATCGACTCTCTGATGCGTCCGCGTATAGCCAATCTCCCTCACGAAGAGATCTGGATAGTGCTTCTCAATCGCCAGAACTCGGTGCTTTCCATTCGCAAGATATCCTCGGGAAGCGCGGTCGCCACCGTCTTCGACATCAAATCGATAATACGCCATGCCATTCTTGAAAGCGCGGAGGGCATGATCCTGTGCCACAATCATCCGAGCGGCAACCTGACTCCAAGCCGTGAAGACGATCTCATCACGGCTAAATGCAAGCTCGCCTGCGAAACTATGGAGATCCGGATGCTCGATCATCTGATAATCTCCCTTCAGGGAAAATATTCATACAATGACATGGGACGGCTATAGACCGCGCCGCAGAAAATTTTTCAGCTCCCCGGCGAAATCCTTTCTCAATCTGACTGAATCAAACCCGCTCTCCCAACGGCGGCGGGCCGGAATCCGTTTCTGTCTCATGGAAGCATGATTCCGCTCAAGCTTTCCGGCAACATCCGCAGCCGACGAATCCGCCTCAATAAGCAAACCCACGTCAGAATCCACGATTTCAGAGACTCCGCCGACATCAGTGGCTACAACGGGAATCCCATGACTCATTGCCTCGCATATTACCACAGGCAGCCCCTCGCTGCTGCTGAGAAGCATCATGAAGTCGAAGTGGACAGTTGATAAAAGACGGCGCACTTCATCATTAGGCAAAGCCCCCCTGAGATCCACATACAGATTCGGAGGAACCGCATCCGCGGCATCCCGCCTCAGACAATCCATCATGGGGCCGTCGCCAATGTGGATCCAGTCTATGTTCCGGCCGGGGGAAAGAGCCGCCCATATCTTGAGCGATTCAAGAATCAATCCCACTCTTTTCTCTTCAGACACCCGGGCTATGCTGACGATCCTTACCTCATCCCCGGGTTCCTGATCTGGATTAAGCGCCGCCGCTCCAGGCGAGCCTAAACGCCTTACAGAAACCTTATCGCCCCATTCGGGATAGTCCCGGCGGATATAGTCCGCACCGCATTCGCTCACTGGATAGCAGGCAAGCATCACCCGCAATGAGCTGCGTCGCCAACTGTGGCTCAGAAACACATTTCTTGCATCGTATACATCAAAACCGTGGGCGCGGCAGACAAACCTGGCGCCGTTTATTCCTGCAAGAGCCTCAACCGGATATACAAACCAGAAAGAATAAAACAGCGTCGAATCCAGATCCATCCGGCGCCTTTTCACAAACCTGCGCAGTTTCCTCCGGGCATCTTTCACATAGGCCGAATAAGCCAAAGCGGCCATGAGCCTGCGAATAGAAAAGCCGATGCGGGGAAGAAGATCCGCCACAAGGTGATTCCAGGTCTCAGGCCAGACGAGCGACGACAGCTTGTTGAAGAAAGAGGGTCTGCCGACAAGACAGCGATCCACCTCCACATTGGCCGGCAAAGGGAAACAACGCCCCCGTTCGACACGCGGAAGTATAATCACCCTGCCAAACTCCGCCGCAAGCGCATCAATTTCCGGACCGATAAAACCGGATTCGGTTACGCCTCCGAGAGGATATGATTCCGTGATTATTACCAAAGTGGTGGTTTTCATGGCTTCGTTCGATTGTGCGGCAGCAAAGATAACAAGAAATCCTAACAGACACAACTCTTTTGCTGCCAAAGCCATTGCGTATCAGCCTATATCAGGCCGGTTTATATAAAAAAATAATTGATTGTCGTCACGACAACCAATCACATAAACCTTAAAATCTAATACCATGAAAAACTCGTTGTATATCCTTTAAACATTTATCCGTATGAATAGTTCAGTGAATAACCATTTTTTAGAATTTGTTTTTTAGAAAGTTCTATCCTATTGATTTATTTACCGCTCCAGCCCCGTCTCACGGCGGGATTGGAGCGGTTTCACCATAATTTACCTTGATGTTGAAAAAACCTATGATAATACGTTTATGGCTTCAATAACACAAGCGGTGGATTCGTCATCAGATGGCAGTCTTGATTGCCTTGCCTGCCGAACGTACCACATACACACCGCTGCCGAGCCCGCGAAGATCGAAGATTCCGTTGGCTGAAGCCACTTTCATGCCTGTGAGTGTATAGATCTCTATCATTCCATTGGATGTCACCATTCCTCCGCATACCGACAGTCCGCTTTCCGCCTCAATGGCATCGACTGCATTGTAAGTGTCGTTGATATAGCTGAAGTTTTTCCATACCTCTGCTTTTCTGTAGGCATCCACTGCGTCTTCAGGCACATGGAGCTTGACAGTGGAATAGAACTTATGCGTATACTCATCCGTGAACGCCTTCGTGTCGCCGAAGAAGAAATCGTCTTCAAGAATGTCAAAATGCTCGTCATTCTGCTCGTGTACCGGAGGCACAGGAGAATCGATATAGATGTCTGTGAGCGACCACACAGGAATATTCTTGTCCGTGGGTTCCCATACAGCGAGAGAGCTGTGGCCGAGACGGCGTATGCCTGATCCGAGCTTGATGGTCTTCACATTCGCATTGCCGGAAAAGGCGTCGGTACGGATCCATTCAACCGAATTAGGTGTCTCGATTTCTGTAAATCCGCGGCAGTCGGCAAACGACTGGCGTCCCACTTCCACGATTCCCTCCTCGATTGTGAAACCGGTCATGTTCTGACACCACAGATAGCAACTGTTGGGAATGATCTTTATCGATCCCGGAATCGTAGGATTGGTGAGTCCGCTTTTGATAAACACACCGCGATCCATGCGCTCGAGAGTGGAGGGAAGCTTGATGGAGTGAAGCACATTGCAGCCTTCAAACGCACGCTCGCCTATAGACTTGATTCCCTCGCCGATCGACACATTCTTCAGGCTCAGACAGTTGATGAATGTCTGCTGATGAATGCTGTCGAGAGAGCCCGGGAGTTCCACGTCAGTCAGGGCGTCGCACTCCGCAAAGGCAGCACCGCCGATTCCAAAAAGAGAGTAGATCGCTCCCAGATCCTTCACTGAATTGGGAATCTTGACTGTCTTGAGCTTTTTACATTCCTTGAAAGCTCCGTAGCCGATAGTCTCCACGCCCTCCGCGAGATCAATAGTCTCGATCTGGGTACGCCAGAAAGCATATTGCTCGATAGTCTTCACACTTGCCGGCACCTTGAGGGATGTGATCGGCGCATTGAGAAACGCCTGTCCGGAAACCTGCACCACCTGATATTCTTTCTTTGTCTCAGGATCGGCAACTTTCGTCGGAAGATCAATCTCAGTGCCCTCCTGGTATTTGAGAACCGTTACAGTTGAATCGGACAATGCCTCATATTTGAGACCGCCGGTGATGAACTGCACGGCGGCTCCGGCATCGGCGAATATGAACGAAACTGCGGCAAGAGAGAGGATGGAACGTGTAAATAATTTCATAAGATTTTATTTGATTAATTGTATGAATTCTTGCTTTGACTGGTTATGATTGTCGCCGGCCGCATGAGCTGTTTTTCAGATATGTGATGCGGCCGGCGCCTTGAAGTCATTATCGATTGAAACTGACACTGTTGTGTTATTTCACAAACACTTTAACCTGCATAGCAGGCGTAACTACCACGTATACACCGTCGGGAAGAAGAACATCTCCTTCAGCGGCAGAGGCCACTTTACGTCCGTCCAATGCATAGACATCGGCCTTGATCCCGCCTGTGATGCGCAAGCCTCCTGCAATCGGGGCTACGGCGGCTTCTCCGGCTTCTGTCATTTCCACGCCTGTGGCTACAGATACGATATTCTCGAAGTTTTTCCACACTTCGGCCTCCTTATATGTATCCAATGATGCGGTGGGAACATAGAGCGACGCATTCTTGTAGACATCTCCGGCAAACGACGAGTCCGAGGCTGTCGGGGGCACTGAAGCGTAGCATGTTACCGTATTTATGCCTGTGCATCCTGCAAAAGCGTCAGCGGAGATGGTAGTCATAGTCGCCGGAAATACCACAGACTCCAGCCGGGAACAATTATTGAATGCGCGTGAGCCTACCGATTCGAGGGCGCTGCCGAAATCCACCGCGCGAAGTCCCTCGCAACCATAGAACACCTCGTTTGGAAGGGCTTTGAGCTTATCACCGAACGACACTTTCTCAAGAGCCGCGCAATAACCGAACGCATTGCTTCCGACCGATGTTACAGCAGGGAATGAAAGCTCACCCGAAAGTTTGCTGCAATTGTTGAATGCCTGCGTGGCTATCGTCTCTATCTGCGACAACCCATTGACTGTGGCAAGGGAGCTGCAACCATAGAATGTCTTGCTCGGGATGACTGTGATACCGGAAGGAATTGTGATCTCGGTCAGCGCCGAGCAGCCATTGAATGCCTGGCCATCGTCGAAACCGAGATAATCGGCTCCGAGACATGTCAGCGTCGAAGGCAGGGACACTTCGGTCAAAGAACCGCATGAATTGAAAAGCTGGTAGCCCAGACTCTCCACGCCCTCCTCGAAAGTGGCCTTTGTCAAACTGCGGCACATATTGAAAGCCTGCGTCCCGACAATCTTTACTGAACCCGGCACAACTACCGATGTGATGGATTTCGAGCGGAACACACTTGCCGCGATCTCCACGACAGCATAGTCGGAAGTGCCGTCGTTCACAGACGCCGGAATCACGATATCGCCGGATGTACCGTTGAATTTGCTGAGTTTTGCTGTGGAATCGTCAATTGTAGTGAACTGGAGGTCTCCTACATTGATGACTGCGGCCGACATACTTGCGGCACTGAGAACGATTGCTGAAGCTAAAAAGTAAAATTTATTCATTTGGTTACTATTGAGTGAGTATATTTATTCGTGAATGACGTTTTGGAAACTACGCGACCGTAAGTCAATTGTACGTACCCGATGAGTGAGCGTCGCTTATTTCCGCCTCAAAGTTATATGTTTCCAATTTAACAATGGGAAAACTTTGTGTTAATTTATGTTAATCACAATGAAGCATTGCAATTTTTCTTTAAAAATTATCAAATTTCCACTTATAACACCTCAAACCGCCCGTTTTGGAGCATATATGATTGACAATTTCCATTCCCACACCACAAAATCAGGCATTTTATTACAATTATTTACCATAATTGCTTATATACTAATTTGTTGACATTTTGTCAGATTTATCCACAAAATACCAATCTTAAACCGGAATCCTCCAAATCAATCCGTCGCATTCAATACCGCTCCCTATCTGAAATACCACTCCTGAACAAAAAAAAATTTCACATAACAAGTAAAATACAACAATTCATCAACATTTTTTACTATCTTTGCGACAATATTACTTTCTTAACACATTTTTAAACAATGCAACAAAAATTTCTAAAACTTTTTATTGCTGCATCTGCCTTTATTCTGCCGTCTGCGGCTGCCAACGCGGCCATCATGTCGGCCACCACGGTCTCAGGGCAGAACATCAGCATCCAGATCGGCGATGGTATGCAAGCCGGCTACATGGCCAACCAGTCATCAAAAGAGATCTATCTATGCGTTTATGAAGGAACGCTGTCCTATGACGAGAATGGAAACATAATCCCCGGAGACTCACCAGAGACCGGATTCGGCACGCTTTTCTTCTCCATGCCGGTCTCCGACTTGAACCACATTGAGTTTCAAGGCATGACAGGCGTTGAAAGCATTCTTGCCGAGGCCGGCTACACGGTAAACATCACCGATGGCATAATCCTCATATCCAACGTAGAGTCTCCGGTAAGCGTGGGGATCTATTCTCTCTCGGGAATAGCCGAGGCTGAACTGACAGTCTCCCAAGACAGCAGCATAGACATAAACCGCTACGGTCCGGGCATGCACTTAGTGAAAATAAACGGTAACTCCTTTAAAATCCTCGCAAAATGAAACTGACAACCAGCATGGCGGTCATGGCCGCCGCAATATCGGGAATGGCGTTTGTCTCACAGGCCCAGACTTCAGATCAAGGTTACGGAACGCGGGTTGATTTCCTCGACAAAGATGGGAAACGCATCGAATCCCAGTATCCGGAGATGAATACCGTGGCTTTCGTTTTTCAGAACAACGGCAACGGCCTTTCCGCCCGCACACCCTTGGGTCAGGAAATATCATCCATGGATTTCATTCCCTGGGGGACTGAATCATATCCTGTAACCATCGAGACCCCGGAAACACCGGCGGGGGAGAAGGTCGATGTTACGTGGGAAGTCATCAACACATCCGACTCCAAACGGAGGATAAGGAAAGCCAACGAAAGCGGCGACGTCCTCTGCGGAGCCACCATCCGGCTCAACATACTTGTGCCGAAAGGGAGTTTCCCGAAGATAGACATAGGCTATCTCTACACAAATACCAACAGCGAGGGAGAGCCATATATGCAGACTCTGTCCGGCAATGGATTGGACTACATGTATCAATGCATGTTCAATCTCAGAAGCGGCCTATACATCCAACCCATAAACAGGGAGTTTATCCTTAAGAATCTCGAGAACACCTCGATTTTCGTCCGCGACGCGCAGAACCCCGACCTATGGCATGCGGATCTCTTCATGCAGAACGAGCCTATGTCTTTCAAGGTATACTGCGGGCGCAACGATTCGGAACTTCTCGCAGACTGCACCGTGTCGGCCATGACCTCGATGTATACACAGTACCAGCAGTCAGGCAACACAGAAATCAACGGCGACCCATGGATCGGCCAGATGCTCGGCGAGAACATGTCGGGCGATCTCATCTCCTGTCTTATGGACAAGCGCTTCGCTTCGGGTTTCAGCTCCTGGAACAGGATGAACGATTCACGGATGGTCATCAACGGCATACCCTGGGTCGTATGCTTCTCAATGATCCGCTCGGCCAATCTCCTTCTGGACAACATCGACAGATTCGACTCCGCCACCGAGGCTGAAAGAAAGCTGGCGCGCGCCAGGATGCTCACCCTCCGCTCGCACGCATACTGGCGTCTGCTGCAGATATTCGCCCCGCGATGGTGCGACTCAAACAACGGAGCCATGGTCTGCGCCCCGCTAGAGACCACATTCTCAAAAGAGAATTTTCCGTTGGCTTCGATGTCTGACATCATAGCCCGCTGCTATTCCGACCTTGACGAAGCCGCCAGGATATTCGCCGACAACAGATCCGACGACGGACTGGAGCCGATGATCATAATCCCTAACCGGAATGTGGCGCTCGGAGTGAAAATGAGAATCGCCATGATTAAGGAAGACTGGACCACAGTAAAGAGTCTCGCCAACGAAATTCTTCAGAACGTACCGCTGACCAAATCCTCTGAGCTTACCTCCGGATTCATGGAAGCGGCACCAAGCTGGATATGGGGTTCCTACGACACCATAAAATCCCCGTCAGGAAATGTGGAATTCCCTCTATATTTCTGGGCATTCCAGTCATTCTACACCTGCAACGGCCCATATCCATGCACTTGGGAATACGGGCCTAACGCCATCGACAAGGATCTCTATCTCAGCATCGACCCGACCGACATACGCCGCTCGCTCTTCGCCATGCCCGATCAGCTCGACTTCAGGCCTTTCAACGATTTGGGAAGCTGGTATAAAACAACCTATGCGGAGCAGCCCTATTTTTATGCAACCACATCCTCAGGCATAAAGGCCGCGAGCCGGCTCTTCTCAAACTTCTATGAGAATAAAAAGCCGGAACTGGCTAAAAACAAGGCATTCCATTATGGCGCCACATGGGAAGACTACAACAACAATTATATCCCGGTGCAATTCGGAGCGCAGGTGAAGTTCTATTCAAGCAACGATTACGGAGGCGGAGCAGTGGTTTTCCTGCGTTCGGATGAGGTGATCCTCTCATTGGCCGAAGCCAACTTCAGGCTCGGAGACGAATCCGCCGCCCGCGAAGCTCTCGTAAAGCTTAACTCAATGCGCCAGGCAAATTATGTCTGCAATGCCTACGGAGACGACCTTATGGCCGAGATACGCCGCTCACGCAAGATCGAGCTGTGGGGCGAGGGACACAGCTGGTTCGACATGAAACGCTGGAAGCTTCCGATCAGACGCTCCCACTGGATCAGCGGCAACACCGACAGCGGCAACTGGCCGGCATCTTTCGGAACCGAACTCCTCCCGGAGCAATACAACGGATGGCGCTATCTCGTGCCTGCCGCAGAAGTAAAATATAATCCGAACGTTGACCTCAAAAGCCTCGGATATACCAATGCCGAAGGCTACGATACGACTTCAGCTCCACGCAAGACACCGGCGCACGCCTTGAAAGTCAGTGTGAATAAGGAACGCGCGGCGACAATGCACGCTCCGATTACAATAGACTGAAACAAGAGCTTGTTTAACAATTCCGGGGCCGATTCCTGACAGAGGAGCCGGCCCCGGTCTGCATACCGGCCCGATGTTCACAATTTTTTTGTACTTTTGCAGAATGAAGGATTCGAGACATATCCCGCGGTGGACATTGACAATATCGGTTTTCTGCGCTATCGCCTGGCTCACACTCTCGCCGAGTCCTTTCGGGCAGAGCCATGTCCCGTCATTTCCGGGAGCGGACAAATGCGTCCACGCATTTATCTTCGGAGCTTTAGCGGCGGCGATAATCCACGACTGGAGAAAACCACGCGACCCGGAAGCGGGCAAAAAACACATATATGTCATTGCAGCCTCGATCTCCATTTTATACGGCATCTCAATCGAATTTCTTCAGGATGCCATGAACCTTGGACGCTCTTTCGACGTTGCCGATATAGCCGCCGACATAGCCGGAGCCGTAATCGCAGCCCTGACGTACTTCCTGCTCCACAGATGCGGAAGAGGGTGAACGGCAGCCGCCGGCAGCACGAAGATTCCACATTTTATAAACCTGAACACTTCTTTCCAACTTGAACCGGACACAAGAAAACAACCGTGATGTCCCCCCGGCCACCGGCGGGACGGAAACCACGGACATAAACAAGACGAATGGCGCGAAGCCAAAACGCTCCCGCTGGCTGAGGACCATACTTAAGGTTTTCGGCTGGTTCCTGCTGGCTGTGATAATGCTCCCTGTGGTGATATATATACCCCCGGTGCAGACATTCCTGAAAAACACTGCATGTTCGGTTGTCAGAAAATCCACCGGCATGGATGTGAGGATCGAGAAATTCAGACTGAAATTTCCGCTCGACATATCCCTCGAAGGCGTAAGCGTGGTCGAGGCTTCAGGCGACACAATGGTCAGGGCGCGCCAAGCTATAGCCGATGTCAGACTGCTTCCGCTCATCAACCTCGACGTGAAACTCAACCGTCTGAGCCTGATCGACGGATATTACCGCATGGTAAGCCCCGACAGCTCCATGATAATGAAGATCCACGCCGGCCGGCTGACAGCCGACGGCAAAAGCTCGGCCAATATCCGCAACAGCGAGATCTCGCTCAATGATGTGAGCCTCAGCGACGGAAGCGTCAGCCTCTATATGAATGTATGGAAGAAGAAGCCATCGCCCCAGGACTCGACATCGACTCCATTCCTTATCAAGGCCAACAATCTGAAACTCGAAAATTTCCGGTTCGCCATGTCGATGCTCCCCACCATCGACACACTCGATCTACAGACACGCAGTCTCGAACTCCGGCGTGGCGTGGTAGACCTGAGGCGCAACGTCGTGTCGGTGGCATATCTCGGAGTAGCCGACGGATCGGCCACATATCTCACCCCGACAGCTGAATATATCAAGACCCACCCGGCTCCGGTTGACACAGTAAGTCCTCCGTCGCCACCCATGATCATCAGCGGCGACAGCGTAAGCCTCGACAGATTCAAGGCTCTGTATGCAGTAAAAGGAGCCAGACCCGCTCCCGGGTTCGACGCATCCTACATTTCGGTCAGCGACGTCTCCATCGGCATGAACGGCTTCTATAACAAAGCCTCCGAGATCAGGCTCCCTATCTCCAGACTCATGGCACGCGAACGCTGCGGACTCGCGATCACAAGCGGACGCGGCACCGTATCGGTAGACTCAACAGGACTCGGAATAAAGAATCTGAACATCACAACACCTTATTCAAGGATATTCGCCGACGCCGACGTTCCGTTCGCCCTGATGGCCATGAAGCCGGACGCATCGACATCCGTAACAGCCGATGCTTCCGTATCGCCTAAAGACATCGTTTCCTTCATGCCCTCACTCGGCACATATATCCGCAATCTCCCGTCTTCACGCCCCGCCACGCTCATGCTCAAAGCCGCGGGATCGCTCGCCTCGGTAGACGTCAGCGCCCTCAGGCTGACCATTCCCGACGTAGCCCAGCTGACGGCCAAGGGATATGCACGCAACCCGCTTGATGTAAAGAAGATGCAGGCTGCGCTCGATTTCGACGCGACATTGACCGGTCCCAGGACCGTGGAAAAAATAGCAGGCATATCCGGATATGAGATCCCGAAACTCTCCATCAACGGACGTGCCGAGGCCGACCGTCAGACCTACACAGCCGATTTCGACCTGCGTTCCGAATCGGGCAACGCTGCCGGCAACGGACGTGTATCGCTGACTTCAGAAGCATACGACGCGGACATAAACATCGACGGACTCAATGTAGGGAAATTTGTACCGGGCATCGGTTTAGGCACAGTTTCCGCCCACATAGACGCCACAGGAGCCGGTTTCAATCCGTCGACACCGGGAGCCCACACTCTCGCTGACATCAACATCTCCGAAGCTGTCTATAAGAACCACGCCTACCACGGAGTGGATCTCCATGCCGAACTCAGCGACGGGGAATACGCGGTAAATCTCATATCCCCCGACCCAAATGCAAACATGACACTCGACGCCCGGGGAACTGTCGCTCCTGACGACTACACATTCGACGTCAGGGCGAAGATCAACAATGTGGATCTCCAGGCTCTCGGCATCGTAGAGACAATATGCTCCGGCAACGGCAACATAACGCTCAAAGGGAAGGCCAGTCCTGAGCGCTGGCTTTACGACGCGGATCTCAGCCTCGAGAATTTCGACTGGAATCTCCCCGACGGATATATCCATCTCCCGCAAGGACTGACAGCGACATTGCTCTCCACCCCGGTCTCGGTCAATGCCGCCGTCGAATGCGAAAGCACTTCACTGGAGTTCTCAAGCTCTTCAGGTCTGAAAAATGTGGTGGACGGTTTCACTGCGACAATGCCGTTGATAACCAAACAGATCAACGAGCGTCATCTCGACGTCGAATCGCTTCAGGCCTCCCTCCCCCAATTCCGCCTCGACGCCGAGGCTTCGGGCAAAGGACTCATAAGGCAGTTCCTCACGGCCACAGGAATGTCGGTCGATACGCTCTTCGCATCAATAAGCAACGACTCCCTGATCCGCGCCAACCTCGGCACGCTGCATCTCAACACCGGATCCATGCGTATCGACTCCGCCTCTCTGTCGCTCAACCAACGCGGCTCCCTCCTCGACTACAGGGCGCACATCGGAAACGCACCCGGCACTCTCGATGAGTTCGCCAAAGTAGATCTCAACGGATACGTCGGAGGCAACCGCGCGTCAATTTTCCTCAAACAACAGAACATCCAGGGTGAGACGGGCTATCGTCTCGGTCTGACAGCTGCGGTTACAGACTCCCTCGTGTCGCTCCACTTCTCCCCTCTGAAGGCAACCATCGCGTATCTGCCCTGGACACTTAATGCCGACAACCATCTCGAATATACGTTCTCCAACAGCCGCATAGACGCCAATCTCAAGGCCCAGAGCGCCGAGAGCAGCATTCTGCTCCTGACCGAGCAACGTAAAGACGGCTCGGGAGAGGATCTGCATGTCAATCTGAAAAACATTCATATCGAGGACTTCCTCCAGATGTCAGTGTTCGCGCCCCCGGTCAAAGCCTCCGTCAGCGCCGACATGCTTCTCGGGATGCATGGGAAAGCGCTGATTGCCGACGGCACAGTCAATGTGGACGGGTTCAACTACAACCGTATCGAGGTCGGAGATTTCGAGCTTGCCGTAAAGGCCGGAATGGGGGAAAAAGGCAATTCCGGAGGCATGGCATCCCTTAAGATCAAT
Organism: uncultured Muribaculaceae bacterium; assembly: GCA_910589425.1. Lineage (GTDB taxonomy): Bacteria > Bacteroidota > Bacteroidia > Bacteroidales > Muribaculaceae > Lepagella. The sequence continues at coordinate 39,745 of CAJUSZ010000017.1, forward strand.
GGAGAACCCGCGCTCTCACTCCAGGGTGCGCTCATGAAAGACACCACCGACAGCAAAGGCGGATTCATCCCCCACAACGTCAAGCTGATGCTTACACGTTTCCCGCTTGAGGTAGCCAACCCGTTCCTCGGTGCGGATGTGGCTCAGCTCCATGGCAAACTGAACGGAGAAATGGCCATGTCCGGATCGTTCAGCGAGCCGATTCTCAACGGAGGGATCGAATGCGACTCCGTGAGAGTCTACATACCCATGATCGGCAGCTCGCTGCATTTCGACAAGCAGCCGATCTCTGTGGCCGACAACGTGATCCGGTTCGACAACTTCGACATCTTCGCGGCCAACAAGAATCCATTGAAGATAAACGGATCGGTCAATGCCCGCAAGTTCAACGACATAAGTTTCGACATCGGTCTTTCGGGAAAGAACGTCCAGATTGTCAACAACGACAAGAGGGCGAGAAGTCCCATCTACGGCAAACTCTTCGTCGATCTCGACGCCTCGGCACGCGGACCGATGAAACACTTCGACATCAACGCCAATCTTTCAATACTGAATTCCACAGACATTTTCTATCAGCTCCAGACCGACGCCCAGACCATCGTAGAGCAGAGATCGAACGGAGAAGTAGTTACATTCGTACAATTCTCCGACACCACACAGGTCGAGAAAGCCGACAGCGTGGACACGATGATGAGCATGCGTATACTCGCATCGCTCAACATCGCTCCCGGCACCCAGGCCACGGTGCTTCTTTCCCCGGACAACGCCACCAACCGGGTGGTTCTCTCCCCGTCCGGAACGCTGAGATATTTCCAGAACTACATGGGCGACATGCGTCTCACGGGCCAGCTCAACACCGGCGAGGGATTCGCACGATATTCGCTTCCGGTCATGGGTGAGAAAAAATTCACTTTCGAGCCTTCGAGCTATGTGCTATGGAACGGCGACATAATGAATCCGATGCTCCATATCAACGCGTATGACAACATAAAGGTGAACGTGGTGCAGAGCGGAGGAAACGCAAATCTTGTCCAGTTCAAGGTTTCACTGGCGGTCAGCAACACCCTCTCATCGCCCGGAGTGAACTTCGATCTTTCCACCGAAGACGACATCTCCATCCAGAATGAACTCCAGGCCATGAGTCCCGACCAACGGTCAACCCAGGCAATGAACCTCCTCATAACCGGACAATACTCCGGTCAAGGTGTCAAGACCGCCTCGGGCAACATGTCGAGCATGGCCAACAGCGCCCTCTACGGATTCCTGACATCCCAACTCAATTCCTGGGCTGCCAACCATATCCGCGGCGTGGATCTGTCGTTCGGTGTGGATCAGTACGACAAGACGATCAACGGCCAGAACACCACGACGACAAGCTACAGCTACCAGGTTTCCAAATCTCTGTTCAACAACAAATTCAAGATCGTAGTGGGAGGCAATTATTCCACCGACGCATCAGCCGACGAGAATTTTGCAGAGAATCTTCTCAGCGATGTCTCATTCGAGTATATGCTCAAGCAGACCAACACCCTGAGCATGTATCTGAAACTATTCAGACACAACGGATTTGAGAGCATCGTCGAGGGAGAGGTTACAGAAATGGGTGTCGGCTTCGTGATGAGGCGACGCATCAGCAATCTCAAGCAGCTCTTCCGTTTCCACAGATCAAAAAAGAAACAACAGGAAACCGAGCGTTCTGACTCCTCGCTCCGCGAACCGGCCAAAGAGCCTGAAACCGTAACGACCACACAATCTGAAGCTACAAAATGAAAAGCATATCCGGCAGACACTCCTTGCGTGCCTTGATGGCCATACAGCTCGCAGCAATCCTCACGCTGCTGACGGCTGCATCATGCTCCACAACAAAAAGACTCGGACAGGACGAGACCCTATACACCGGTGTTAAGAAACTGGAGATCAAACCGACCGGGAAAGAGAAGCTCCCCTCCGAAATGGTCAGCGACATAAAACAGACCATAAACGTTACTCCCAACAATCCGCTGCCATTCAAATTAATGTCTCCATATTGGAGATCGCCCATACCACTCGGGCTGTGGGTCTACAACAACTGGAACGACTCTGCCAAAGGGATAAAAGGGTGGCTTTACCGTAAACTCGTCGAGCAGCCGGTGCTGATCAGCGATGTCCGTCCCGAAGTGCGCGTCAAGATGATAGAGGAGATCCTCGACAACAACGGATATTTCGGATCCACCGCATCCTACGATCTTCTGCACGACAAGAAAAACAAGAAGAAAGCCAAGATCAACTATCTGGTCGACGTAAGTTCGCCTTATCCGATAGACAGCATCATCTATCTCGACGATGACAATTCCGGTCTATGCCGGTTCATCGATTCGCTCGCGCGCAAGAGCGACTACCTTGTCAAAGGGGAGCGTTTCTGCGTGGACAGTCTTTCTTCCGAGCGTGTGCGGATAGCAAACAGACTGCGCAACAGAGGATATTATTTCTTCCGTCCCGAGTATATCGAGTTTCTGGCCGACAGCACAATCACTCCCAGAAAGATAGCTCTGAAACTTTCCCTGGCCGACAATATGCCGCAGGAGGCCACACGCCAATACAGGGTCGGGAACATATACACCACCATCGAGCGTCAGAGCAACCGCAAACCGGGCACACCGGATACAATCCACACCGAACGGGGCGAGCTGATCGTGATGCGTCCTGCCCGACTGCGCAAGAATCTCGTGCCGTCATGCATCACTTTCCGCAAGGGGAAGATCTTCTCGGTGCGCGACATGGACAGAACCCAGACGCGCCTTTCAAGACTCGGGATCTTCAGCGCCATCCAGGTGCAGCCGGTTCTGGCCGACACCGCCTCAGACGCGAGACCGCGGCTCGACGTCTACATAACCTGCAAATTCGACCGTCCGCTCGAAGCCTCCATCGAGGTCAACGCCACATCAAAATCAAATTCATATCTCGGCCCGGGACTCATAGTCGGACTCACCAACTACAACATTTTCGGCGGAGCGGAGAAATTCAGCGTACAGTTCAACGCCGACTATGAATGGCAGACCGGACATGAGCGCAGCTCGGTCTTCAACAGCTACGAATTCGGACTGACAGCATCGCTGGCTTTCCCGAGGCTCCTCGCCCCCAGATTCGTGCCGCGCAACAAACGCGACCTCAACTGGACCAACATATCGCTCAACGCGAGCATCCTCAACCGTCCCCACTACTTCAAGATAGCGCAATTCAACACGTCTTACTCCTACGAATGGAGATCGTTCCGCAATGTTCTCAACCAGCTCACGCTCTTCAAACTGTCGTACACGAAACTGATGACCACCACCAACAGTTTCGACAGCATAATGGCTCAGAATCCCGCCATAGCGCTCAGTTTCCAAAGCCAGTTCATCCCGCAGATGAGCTACACCTACACGCTCGACAAGTTTCTTGAGCGTGAAAGAATAAACGGTATAAACCTGACTGCCACCATAACCGAAGCCGGCAACATCTTCAGCGGGATATGGCGTGCCTGCGGAGTGAAAGGAGAAAAGCGCATGTTCGGAACACCGTTCTCGCAGTTCATCAAAGGGCAGGTGCAGCTTGTATACAGCCGCCGGCTCGTCAGGGGTTCTGACCAATGGCTTGTAACACGCGTCCTGCTCGGAGCCGAACATGCCTACGGCAACTCAAAGGAAGTCCCCTACACAGAGCAATTCTATATCGGGGGAGCAAACTCGATACGCGCCTTTACGGTAAGGTCGCTCGGTCCGGGAAGCTATCGCGCACCGAAAGATCAGGTGAACGGATACTTCGACCAGACAGGCACATTCAAATTCGAGGTTAACGCCGAATACCGTTTCCCCATCATCAGCATTCTTCATGGAGCCGCGTTTATCGATGCCGGCAACGTATGGCTTCTGAAAAAAGATCCATCCCGCCCCGGAGGCGAGCTGAGAGCGTCATCTTTCCTTAAGGACATCGCGCTCGGCACCGGAGTCGGACTTCGTGTGGATCTCGGAGTGATCGTGGTCAGAGGGGATCTCGGATATGGACTTCATACTCCATACTGGAACGGGACTCCCCACTATTTCAATATCAAATTCAAGGATGCCTTCGCGTTCCATCTCGCGATAGGATACCCGTTCTGACAGATCCGCCATGAGACAACCCCTCTCCCCCAAGGAACGGGCCGGACTGGTCGGCCTCTCGCTGGCCATAGTGATCGTTATATGCATCATGTTTCTGCGGCACAATGCCCCACCGGCCACCGTCGTAAAATCTGAAACAATCATGGTTCTTCCTCAGCCTGAAGATTCGGCAAACAATGTAACCGGGAAGAAGAAAGAAAGCAAGACAGACCCCAGGAAAAAGAGCGGGCACAAGAAAAAAGGGAAAAGCAGGGAGAAACGGGAGATGAGCCTTCCGGCACCACGCGATTTCCTGAGAGACACCATACCGACTGTAAGATAACAATGATAGCCGCAGCTGAAAAAACATCATCCGGCTGCGGCTATCGTTTCAGAAAAAAATCCTTGTCATTGTCTGGCAAGAATCAGAGCGGAATAGGGAGCGAGTGTGATTCTACCCCCTGCAAACCGGCCAAGACCAGACTCCGGAGAAATCTTGCCGTCGCGGGCCACTACCATCCAATCCCCTTTTCTGACATTCACAGTCCTGGCTTCCGGCGCACCGTTAAAGACCAGCTTTATCTCTTTCCATGAATCGCCGTTGGCATTTCCTACCAATGAATAGCTTATCAGATTGGGCTGTTTCGACGAGTCGATCTTGTCGAAAACTATATGCCGGGCTATATCCGACGCGGAAGTCATGCGGAATGCCGGATGATCCCGGCGCAGGCGGGCAAGAGCGGCATAATAGTCAAACTGGTCTTTGAAAAGAGCCTTGTTGTTCCAGTCGATGGCATTGACTGAATCCGGACTTTGAAACGAGTTATGCACACCTTTCTTGTCGCGCCATATCTCCTCACCTGCAAAAACAAAAGGCGTGCCCTGAGATGTGAACACGATTGTCTGCGCGAGCTTGGCCACCTCACGTCTGAGCGAATCGGAGGCCTCAGGCATTGACTTGCGCAGCTTGTCGGTCAGGCAAAGATCGTCATGGCAGCTGACATAGTTCACGATCATCTCAGGAGATCCGGCATACGGGAACCGGGAATTGTTGCCTTTTGAATAATCTACCTGAGGATGGGCTGTAGACGCCACTATCCCTATCTTCACCGTCTCCTCAAGGCCAGGCTTACCAGAAGCGAATCCACGGTCGGATTCATTGGAATAATGGCCTTTCACCGCATCGCGTATATCATCGGAAAACACCGCCACTCCATTCATGGCGCTCACATTCTCCTTGAAAGCCCTGCGCTCGGCGGCAAGAGGCGAATCGCCGGCTGTCCAGCCTTCGCCGTAGACAAACACCGAGGGATTTACCTTCTTCAGTTCGTCGGCCACACGCGTCATTGTCTCCGTGTCATGTATCCCCATCAGATCGAACCTGAAACCGTCCACATGGTATTCCTCCGCCCAGTATCTGGCGGAATTCACAATGAAGTCTGACATCTGCCTGCGTTCGGAAGCGGTCTCGTTTCCGCACGCCGAAGCATCGGAATAACGTCCGTCGTCCCAGTGGCGATGATAATATCCCGGAGCCGTGAGTTCAAAATTGGAATCATCGTTGCCGGCCGTGTGATTATAGACCACATCCATAATCACCCCTATCCCGGCATCGTGGAGCGCCTTTATCATCTGCTTCATCTCCCTGATACGCGACGCAGGATCCGAAGGATTGGTGGAGTAGGAACCTTCGGGCACATTGTAGTTCAGCGGATCATAGCCCCAGTTGTAGACATTCTGCTGGAGATTCATCTCGTCGACGGAATTATAGTCATAGGAGGGAAGAATATGCACATGTGTGATCCCAAGCTCTTTCAGATGATCGATCCCTGTGGAAAGTCCCTGTGGCGATTGCGTGCCGGACTCGGTAAGGGCAAGAAACTTCCCTTTGTTGGCGATTCCCGATGTCGGGCTTTGGGAAAAATCGCGATGGTGCATCTCATAGATTATCACATCCGTGAAATTGGCCACATCCGGACCTTTGTCGTTCTCCCATCCCTCAGGATCGGTCGATGACATATCAATGACAGCGGCACGCATACCGTTGACTCCTACTGCCTTAGGCCATACGCCGGGCGTCTCGGAAAGCCATTTGCCATCGTGGAGAACCTGAAACGTATAGAATTTCCCATATAGAGGCTGTCCGCAAGAGGCTGTCCATGTGCCTGATTTCTCATCTTTCTTCATATCCAGGGTGCCGAATGGCTTGCCGGTGTGTCCGGTGTCATAAAGATTCACCCTCACAGCTTCCGCCCTGGGACTCCAAAGCCGGAAATGGGTTCCGTCAGCGTCCACTTTCAATTCCAGATCATCTCCGGAATAGACAGGATAATCAACAAACCGGCTGTCGAAAGCACTTTGCGGAAATGCATCCGCCGGCAATATCAAAGCGGATGAGACAAGGCATGAGAATGCCATGGCATAAAGGACTTTTGTATGATTCATCTTCAAGAATTTATTTAGCTACGGCAAAATTACAAAATTTTTTAAAGCAAAACAGACGATTATTAACTATTTATGGATTATTTTTCAACGACAACATGATCGGCGGTTGCCCATATCAAAAAAAAAACGTACCTTTGCGCCGTCTTTTGACAAAAAGCGTTCCGGACCGGGAGAGTCGCGGAGTCCGCTTTTTAAAGAAAGGCTTTTTCTAACCATATTAAAAATTCTCTCAATTATGTATCTTACTCCTGAAAAGAAGGCTGAAATCTTCGCCACTTACGGACAGGGCGCGACAGACACAGGCAGCCCCGAAAGCCAGATCGCGCTTTTCTCATTCCGCATCAAGCACCTCACCGAGCATCTTAAAGAGAACCACAAGGACTACACCACAGCCCGCTCGCTCAAGGCTCTCGTAGGTCAGCGCCGTCGTCTTCTTGACTACCTGATCCGCAAGGACATCAACCGCTACCGCGCAATCATCGCCAAGAAAGAACTCGGCATCCGCAAGTAATCAGCCTGAATCCGGCCGACATGCCGGCATAAGCAGATATCAAAAATCGTGCTGCAAGGGAAAACATATCCTTTTGCGGCACGATTCACTTTTATGGAATTATGCGATAAAAGCTAAAATGAAACCGGGGTGGAACTGACATCACAGCCTGTTCCACCCCATGATAGCATGGTTAGTTCGTAAAGTATTGTTTAGTACACCCATGGGGAGTCGAACCCCAATCGATGGAACCGGAATCCATTATTCTATCCATTGAACTATGGGTGCGCGATCGGTTTCCTGACTGCAAAGGTAGTTAATTTTTCGCAATTTTCGACATTGACACCAAAAAAGTTTGCTCAAAAAATAGATTTTGTTGTTAACTTTGCAATACGAACACAGAACCCTATGGACGTCAGAATCAATTCCGAATGGAAAACAGCCCTCGCCGACACATTCGCCACCGAATGGTTTGCCGAGTTGGCCGCCAGCGTCAGGAAAGAATACGCCGGAACCACGCCCGTATATCCTCCCGCTCCGGAGATTTTCGCGGCATTCGACTCATGCCCTTTCTCCAAAGTGAAAGTTGTGATAATAGGCCAGGATCCATATCATGGACCCGGTCAGGCCAACGGCCTCTGTTTTTCCGTGCGACCCGGAGTCAGGATGCCGCCGTCGCTGGTCAACATCTTCAAGGAGATAAGTTCAGAGACCGGCGCCCCGTTCCCTGCGGACGGGGATCTCTCGAGATGGGCGCGCCAGGGTGTGCTTCTTCTGAACTCTTCGCTGACCGTCAGGGAACACCAGCCTAAATCTCACTCTTCGATCGGCTGGGAACGATTCACGGATGCGGCAGTCCACCGGCTGGCAGAGCAGCGCGACGGCATCGTCTTCATGCTTTGGGGATCGGATGCAATCCGCAAAGGAGCCTTTATCGACAGGAAGCGCCATCTGGTGCTTACATCGGCCCATCCATCCCCGCTCTCGGCCTACAGGGGGTTCTTCGGCAACGGACATTTCACGGCAGCCAACCGCTGGCTGATTGACCACGGCACTGATCCGATAGTCTGGTAAGTATCCGTTATTGTTTATATAAAAAACTCAACTGATGATGACAAAAGAACAACGAATCGAGAAAGCCAAAGCTTTACGTTCTCAGGGATATAACTGCGCGCAATGCGTGGCAATGTCAATGACAGATCTCACAGGGATCGACGAAAACACCGCTGCCCGGTCGGTGGCCGGATTGGGTGGAGGAGTCGGAGGCCAGGGTGAGATCTGCGGAGTGATCGGGGCATTCGCACATGTGGCCGGAATGTTAGGGGACGCTTCGCCCAAAGGGAAGCCCCAGGTCTATTCCACTGTCAGGAAACTCACCGACGACTTCCGCCAACGGTTCGGATGCACACTCTGCCGCGAATTGAAAGGGAGGAAGCCTCCAGTGGCATGCAACGATCTCATATTCGAGGGGACAGGAATCCTACATGACCACTTCTGCGGCGATGAGGCTTAAATCAGCAGTCATCCCGGCGATATTCGCCATCATGCAGATCATGCCCAATAATACGGCATGGGCGCAAGAGAGTGCCGGAGGATCCGACACCCGGATATTCGACAGCCGGTTCAGATCGCTGCAAATCCTGAATGCCGACAATTTCATGGGAATGCCGGTGGTGCGTCTCGGATCAGACGACCGCCTTGTCATTACTTTCGACGAACTCGGCGATGACCGCAGCTGGCTGCAATACCGGCTGATCCACTGCAATTCGGACTGGAAGCCCTCGCAGTTGGTTGAGTCCGAATACCTTGACGGATTCAACATAGCCGACATCACGGACTATGCCTTCTCATCCAACACTTATGTCCATTTCGTCAATTACCGCCTTGAGATCCCCAACCCCGACATGCAGCCCCTGCTGAGCGGTAACTATCTGCTTCAGGTTTTCCAGCAGGACAACCCTGACGATCCGGTGCTTCAGGCCCGGTTCAGCGTCAGCGAGAATGTAGCTGCCGTAAAAGGGGAAGCCACTTCCCGGACCGACCGCGGGCTGAACACGGAATGGCAGCAGCTCAATCTCGCGGTATCCACTCCCGGGCTGAATCTGCGCTCGCCAATGACCGACATCATCGTCGTGGCCAGCCAGAACGGCGATCCTGCCCGGACACGCACCATCCTGCGCCCGCAGCAAATGAGAGGACGGGATCTCATCTACGAACATGTGCAGGATCTCATTTTCCCGGCCGGGAATGAATACCGGCGCTTCGAGACCGTCAGAGCCAACTATGCCGGCATGAACGTGGATTCGGTCAGATTCATCGGCAACAACTACCACGCATGGGTGAAACGTGATTTCAGCCGGAGCGGACAGCCATACTCTTTCGATCAAACGCAGAACGGACGCTTCAAGATCGACGAGTATAATTCCACAAACCCCGACCTCGGAGCAGACTATATAACAGTCCATTTCGAGCTGAGCCATCCGGAGATAACAAACGCCGACATCTATGTCGACGGCGATTTCGCCTCGGGCAGGCTCACCGGAACGAACCGAATGAGATTCGACCATGATTCACGATCCTACAAGCTTGAGATTCCGCTCAAGCAGGGATCTTACAATTACCGGTATGTGGCTCTGCCAAAAGGGGGCCGGTCGCCAGCCGATGCAAGCCTGATAGAGGGCGATAAACACGAGACACGCAACGAATACCGGATATATGTCTACCTGCGTGAACCCGGATCACGTGCCGACAGGCTTCTGGGAACCGCCCAGTTGTTCAACAGGTAGATCCACGCACTTTTCCCCATATTCAACCCTGACCAAATGCTACAGATTAAGGACACACTCGTCTCCCTCGATCTCATAGAACGATTTTTCTGCTGCGACCTCGACTCATGCCTGGGAGCATGCTGTGTGGAAGGAGACGCCGGCGCCCCTGTGGCCGACGATGAAGTCTGCCATCTTGAGGACGCACTCGAAATAATCCATGATGAATTGACCCCGGCCGCCAGACAGACCATCGCGGAACAAGGCGTCGTATACATCGACAGTGAAGGGGATCTCGTAACTTCCATCGTCGGCGGCCGCGACTGCGTATTCTGCACGTACGCTCCCGGCGGGAAAACCCTTTGCGCCCTTGAGAAAGCGTTCCGCGAAGGACGCACGAAATGGTGCAAACCCTCATCATGCCACCTTTATCCGGTGAGATTGAAAAGCTACGGCAGTTTCACGGCCGTCAACCTCCACAGATGGAAAATATGCAAAAGCGCCGAGACACTCGGGCGCAAGCTCGGCCTGAGAGCGTATCAGTTTCTGAAAGAGCCGCTCACTGCCAGATTCGGAAAAGAATGGTATGACGAACTCTCCCTTACAGCAGAGGAATATCTTCGCCAGTTTCCCGACAAATGACACAGGCCGTGGTCCGGCACCCCGGCAAAGTTAAAAAATAGAAAAATATCATACCATAATTATTTTTATCAGAACTTTTTCATTACTTTTGTGCCGGATTTACATAGTCCGACCCGTCTCTCCAATGAAACTCGCCATCAAATATCTACGATTCTTATATTTATGAAGAAAATCTTACTTCGTATTCTTCCCGTCTGCATGGTTCTGACATGCCTTTCGGCGACATCATGCGGCGACAACGAGAAAGGCGCCGGCAACAACGCTAACGTCAAGAACTCAGCCAAGACAGCCGCCAAAGGAGAACTTCCCAACTACCGCTATGTAGACATCGACACGATCCTCAGCCAGTATAACCTTGCAAAAGACTATAACGAGGAGATGCTGCGTATGCAAAATAACATGGAGGCCGCGCTCAAACGTCATGAATCCACAATCCAGGGTCAGGCAAGCGCCATGCAGAAAAAGCTCCAGAACAACGGCTATCTGTCGGAGGCCAGCTACAAGCAGGATCAGGAGAAGATTGCGAATCTCCAGAACAACGCACAGCGCGACGCGGCCAATCTTCAGAACAATTTCCAGAACGCGGCCATGAAAGCGCAGCAGACTGTAAACGACTCGATCGAAGCGTTCATCAAGGAATACAATGCAAAGCGCGGCTACGACGCCATCCTGTTCAAAAACGCCACGCTCTACATCAATCCGGCTCTTGACATAACCGACGAGGTGGTGGAAGGACTAAACGCCAGATATAACAAAATGAAGAAATAAAGATCTTTTATTTTTATATCACGAAATTCCCCGGAATCTAAGCCGATTCCGGGGAATTTCGTTTTCGTGCGGATATGATCACTGCGCCGACTGCGCGTTCTCGATCATCTGCTGGTCAGCTGTGATAAACAGTTCCACTCTCCTGTTCTGAGCGCGTCCCGCCGAAGTGGCGTTGGAGGCAATCGGATTGTTCCAGCCCTCGCCAATGGCTTTGAGCCTCGACTGCGGGATACCGAGAGACACCAGATAATTCATCACGCTCTGTGCCCGTTCAAGCGAAAGACGCTGGTTGAGCGCTTCCGAACCTGTGTTGTCGGTAAACCCGACAACGGTTACATCCGTATTCGGGAATTGCTTCAGATTGTAGGCCACACGTCCCAAAGCCGCCTGCGCCGCGGCAGAAAGATTCGACGAACCTGTGGAGAACAACACGGAGTTTCCAAGCACCAGTTTGATCGCGTCGAGATTGTTGCTGTCCTTGACAGTCTGCACAATATATGTCGTGTCTTTCTGCGACGCAAGTTCCTTGACTGAAGCCAGTTCCTTCTCGAGCTGCTTCTTCTGTTTGTCCATCGAGTTTCCCACCAAGGCACCGGTGCCCGCACCCAATGCACTTCCGACCAACGCACCGATCCAGGTTCCTTTGCCGCCGCCGATCAACGCGCCGACGCCTGCACCCACAGCCGCACCTGCCGCTCCTCCGGCCGTGGCGCCCTGCCCGGTCTGCGACATTCCGTCCCACGTATTCTTTATCGAAGAGCATCCGACAGGGAGCATCATCGAGACACACAGAGAAGCCGCAAGCAGCTTCCCAGTCAATATTTTACACTTCATATACATAGTTATTTTCAATTTACATACATTGTCATCTACAGAAAAAACGGAAAGCCGCAGCCTATTGTTTTTCATAAGTTAAAAATATTCAAAATTATTTGTTTATTTTTCTTGCATATTCTAAGAGCTTGTTTAAATTCGATTCAATAAAATTTTTATGGCAGCTAAATCAAT
>CAJUSZ010000018.1 GCA_910589425.1 uncultured Muribaculaceae bacterium
TCTCTCAACACTCGCACCTGAAACGAGCGCGTCTACCATTCCGCCACCTGGGCTTGCTTGTTTATCACCCCATCAAGGTCTCTTCCGGGTGCGCGTCCATCAAATGAGCCGCACAAGGGGTGTTTGCAGGTGCAAAGTTAAGCGTTTTTTTTATGACATCCAAATTTTTTTTGGTTTTGACGGTTTTTTATCCGTTTTTCACTCCATGCCGGCCAGAGGCGTTTGTCTCTCTACGGGGTGGCGGGAAGAAAGCAGTCAGTCCGTCCGGCGCGGATCCGGACGGACTGGCCGTGTCGCCGTGGGGTGCGGCCCGGTATCACATTTTTATTTTCACGGGGCGGTAGCCGGGTGAGGATACGATGTAGATCCCTGCGGGGATGCGGATGGTGGCTTCGGCGTGGCCGGAGCGGGCTATGGTGCGTCCCCAGAGGTCGGTTACGGTAGACTGCGCCGGTATGTGGAGCTGGCCGTCGGCGGCCCAGAGGCTGAGCCGGAGGTCGTCGCGGACGAGGGGGGCGGCGTTGGTCTTTATCTTGCGGTAGAATCTGAGCGGTGTCTGTCCGGATGTGTATGTGGTGAAGCGCGGGGCGGATATGTTGTACCGCAGGTTGCCTGCAGCTCCGTAGCTGACTGTGGCTTCGCCGTCGGCGTTGATGGAGATTTTCGCCACGGTGCCTTCCTCTCCCGGGGTGTCGCGGAGGGTGATGGTCTTTGCCGAGGTGGATGATATGTAGGATGGTGTCCCGTTCTCACCTTCGGCGATCCCTATGGAGAATTCCGACCCTGATCCGCTGAGGGTTACTGTGGCTATGTCGGCCGGCACGGAGAGGATTGTGCCGTCGTTGTCGCTGAGCGCGGTGGCTGTCGGGGCTATGAATTTTCCTGAGAGTGTGTGGCTCAGTCCGTAGTATCGGCTTGCATCCGTGATGATGTATGTGTCGCTGCCGTTGAGTCCGGAGACTGAGGTTACGAGCTGCCATGAGCCTTCGGTTCCGGGTTTGTCGGGATTGTCGGGATTATCCGGGTTGTCGGGATCGTCAGGGTTCTCGGGATACCGTTCGGGGTCGTAGTGGAACGGGGTGGTCTTTTTCGCGCCCCATATATAATCGGCGAGGTCGGGTATGTCGATGAACGGGTTGCGGTTTTTCTGGATTTTGTATACGGCGTCGTTGCGGTCTGTCTCCTTGGTGTCTACGGGATCCTTTGCGTTCCATTCGAGGAGCATTTTCTCGGCCCAGGGGCGGAATGACACGGGCGACGAGGAGCAGTCGTACATGGCGTCGCGCTTGTCGGAGTATGATCCCCAGGATATGTCGTCGTAGACGGTGAATATGTAGAAGTAGATCCGCGCGAAGTCTCCTTTATATATATCGTTTGGTTCGTATACGTTCTGCGCTCCGCCGCTGGCTCCGGATGCCGGCTTTCCGACTATGGTTATACCGTTGGACCATGTGGGGGTCCCGACTACGATCCCGAGGGGGAAATTGCTTTTGCGGTTGTTGGCTGTGGCGTCGGAGGGGTTGAGGTGGAAGAGGTCTTTGTACGCGTCGTTTCTCGATCCACCCCAGCAGGAGTTTGCCACTGAATGCTCTATGTTCATTCCGGGGTGTCCGGAAGATACGGGGACGTTGTTGGGCGAGTACATGTCCCACCAGCACAGGGTTCCGTTCACGGTGCGTGTGTCGGTGGTGCGGAATGCGTCCCATGTTCCGTCGTTGTAGCTGACGACGGTGTGTTTCCTGACTTTGGCTTTCACGGCATTTTTGAGCTGTGTCCCGCAGAGGCCTTCGAGGGATGAGTAGTATCCTTCGGGCGGGGCTGCGATTGCCGTCGAGGCTATGGCGGCGAGGATTATGGCTGCTTGTTTCTTCATGTCTGCTTCTGTTTGTGTGTTGGTCTGGAGAAAGGGTTGCAAATTTAGAAATAAAAAGTGTGGCGGACAAAAAAAACGTCATGCGCCGGGCCACGTGGCGCGGAATTTTTATCAAAAACGTGTAATTGTTTGGCGGGGAACGAAATAATTTGTACCTTTGCACGCCGATTATATCCAGTTAGTACCGGATTTGGCGGCCCGTTCTTATTATTGGCCTTTTAAGTCTGTGGCGGTCAAATGATTGTGAAAACAAAAAAAACTAACGACAACCGATTTAAACAACTAACCGAAAGTGGATAGCTTAAGTTATAAGACGCTCTCGCTCACTCCTGAGACCATCAAGAAGGAGTGGGTTGTAATCGATGCGACCGACCAGGTTCTTGGCCGTCTCTGCTCGAAAGTTGCGAAGCTTCTTCGCGGCAAATACAAACCTTGCTTCACTCCGAACATGGACTGCGGCGACAACGTGATCATCATCAACGCCGACAAAGTCATCATGACAGCCGACAAGATGAACAAACGCGAATATCTCCGCTACACGGGCTATCCCGGCGGCCAGCGTTCGTACAGCCCCGCCGACCTTATGGCCAAATCGATGAAAAAGACCATCAAGGCTGGCAAGCACCCCCTTTACATCAAGGTGGTCAAAGGCATGCTCCCCAAGACCCGTCTCGGAGCCGCCCAGCTCAACAACTTGTATGTTTACAACTCTGCCGAGCATCCTTTCACGGATGTTGACGCAAAAGTAATCGACATCAATAAACTGAAGTAAGAAGATGGAAAAAATCAATGCAATCGGCCGCAGAAAGGCCGCCGTGGCTCGCGTGTATCTGACGGAAGGCACCGGCAAAATCACTATTGACCGTCGTTCGCTCGACGTATATTTTCCGTCATCGATCCTTCAATATGTAGTGCTTCAGCCTCTGAACACCCTCGGGGTGGCAGACAAATATGACATCTACGCCCACATCGACGGCGGCGGCTACAAAGGACAGGCCGAGGCTCTGCGTCTGGCCATCTCCCGCGCTCTTGTCAAGATCAATCCGGAAGACAAGCCCGCACTCCGCGCCGAAGGCTTCATGACCCGCGACGCCCGCGTCGTGGAGCGCAAGAAGCCGGGTCAGCCCAAAGCCCGCAAGCGCTTCCAGTTCTCGAAGCGTTAAGCGAAGAGATGTGGCCGCGCGGTTTTCTCTCTGGCGGATACCGCCGCAGGAATACCGTCGCGCGCATGTTCCGACACAAAGACCGGAGTCGTCCGCAGTCTGCCTGAGAGGCATTGCGGAGGGCTTCGGGCTTGACGATAAAAAAACGGCGGGGAGAGGCGGCAGCTCTCCGCTCCGGCGACTCCGGCCGCCGGTCTTCCCCGAAGCCGCATGTGTTTAGTATCTAAATCCACGGGATGGACACGTTCCCTACCTGCGGATTGTTTTCAAACCCAAAGAACGTAAACAAACCAACCAACACAATGGCAACACCCACATTTGAACAGCTTCTCGCTGCCGGCTGCCACTTCGGCCACCTCAAGAGAAAATGGAACCCCGCCATGGCTCCCTACATCTTCATGGAGCGCAACGGCATCCACATCATCGACCTTTACAAGACCGCCGCTAAGATCGAGGAGGCAGCCAACGCCCTCCGCCAGATCGCCAAGAGCGGCAAGAAAGTGCTTTTCGTAGGCACCAAGAAGCAGGCCCACGAGGCCATCGCCGAAAAGGCAGGCGCCCTCGGAATGCCGTTCGTGATCGAACGCTGGCCCGGCGGTATGCTCACCAACTTCCCCACCATCCGCAAGGCCGTTAAGAAAATGACCACCATCGACAAGATGGCCAAAGACGGCACTTTCGACAACCTCTCGAAGCGTGAGAAGCTCCAGATCACCCGCCAGCGTGCCAAACTCGAGAAGAACCTCGGCTCGATCGCCGATCTCTCGCGTCTTCCCTCGGCTCTGTTCGTGATCGACGTGATGAAGGAACACATCGCCGTTGCCGAGGCAAACCGTCTGGGCATCCCCGTGTTCGCAATGGTCGACACCAACTCCAACCCCGAGAACGTAGACTTCGTGATCCCCGCCAACGATGACGCCTCGAAGAGCATCGAGATCGTACTCGACGCCGTATGCTCGGCCATGGCCGAAGGCCTCGAGGAGCGCAAGGTAGAGAAAGTGGACGAGGAACTCAAGGCCGAAGACGCTCCCGCAGCAGGAAAGCGCCGCCGCGTGCGCCGCTCCGAGGAGAAGGCTGAAGAGCCTGTGGCCGCAGAGACCGCAGAGGCATAACACACGCCCCGCGCGCCGGCCATAACGGACAGGAAACAATCCGGCTGCCCGCTCCCGCACCAGACACAAGACCTGTGCGGGCGCGGACAGCGGAAATCCCGGACACGTTTTTTCGACCGGGATATCAACATCAGTTAGTAAAACCGCCTCCCGTAGGCGTTTACTATCAACACACAAGTTAATTTTTAATTAAAGAATGTGTCTGTTTTGACAGCATCGCATTAATTCTGAGGTCTGCCTGATGCGCTCAGCCTTAAGCGGGCCAAAAGCAAACACACTCTTAACAGAAAGGAAACCACACAATGGCAGTATCAATAGAAGACATCAAGAAGCTCCGCAAGATGACCGGAGCCGGCATGATGGACTGCAAGAACGCCCTCGCCGAGACCGACGGCGACATCCAGGGCGCAATAGAGATCATCCGCAAGAAAGGACAGGCTGTCGCAGCCAAGCGTGAGGACCGCGATGCCGCCGAAGGATGCGTGCTTGCCGCTACAAAGCCCGGTTTCGGCGCTATCGTGGCTCTCAAGTGCGAGACAGACTTCGTGGCTAAGAACGAGTCTTTCCGCGCCCTCACCAAGACCATCCTCGACGCAGCCGTGGCCGCTTCGGCCAAGAGCCTCGACGAGGTGAAGGAACTCAAGGTGGAAGGCCGCACAGTCAATGAGCTTATCACCGACGAGATCGGCAAGACAGGCGAGAAGATGGAACTCGGCGCCTACGAATGGCTCGAGGCTCCCTCCGTGGCTGCCTACGAACACCTCGGCAACAAGCTCGCCACTATCGTCGGCCTCACAAAAGAGGGTCTCGACGACTACACCGGCAAGGAAGTGGCCATGCAGGTCGCTGCCATGAACCCGGTGGCCGCCACCCGCGAGCAGGTGCCCGCCTCTCTGATCGAGGAGGAGAAGAACGTGGCCATCGAGAAGACCAAGGCAGAGCAGGTTCAGAAAGCTGCCGAAGCAGCTCTCCGCAAAGCCGGTCTGAACCCCAACCACTTCGACAGCGAAGACCACATCGCCTCCAACATCACCAAGGGATGGCTCACCGAGGAGGACGCAGCCAAGGGACGCGCCATCATGCAGGAGGCCGCCGAGAAAAAAGCAGCCAACATGCCCCAGCAGATGATCGACAACATCGTCAACGGCCGCATCAACAAATATTACAAGGAGAACGTGCTTCTCGAACAGGAATACCACCGCGACGCCAAGCTGACCGTAGGCCAGTATCTCGAACAGACAGAAAAGGGTCTGACCGTGGTGGACTTCCGCCGTGTCAACCTCAACCAGGACTGATCAGCTTCCGGGCAGACAATACCATCATCCCGTCCAGTATCCGTATTGGACGGGATGACTCGTTTATATCCACCCGGCCGGATTAAACGAAAATTCCAGAAAAACACGCAGCCCGGAATGTCAGAGGATCGGCAATGCCATCTCGAACTGGGTGCTTGCCAGAGGGATGCCGCGGCTTTCGAGAAACGCGCGCATACCCGTGCAACCGGAATCTACATTCAGCACTTTGATAGAGCCGGTCGTCATTCTTCCTGACGCTTCGTGAAGCAACCGCGTCGCTATCCCTTTACGCCTGCATTCTCCGGACACCGCTATCTGCGTCAGATCTCCGGTGCCGGGATCAAACACACAATAGCCTGCCATCCTCCCATTCAGAAAAGCCCCGAGAGCTATCAGATCCCGGCCGCCCCTTTCTATCGAGTCCATGCTGTTCTGCCACGAAGGATTGAAATCACACCATCCCTGTGCCTGACGCACGGCGTCCGGCGCGACCGGCATGATCCGGCAGCCGTCATTCCCTCCGCTGCCGACGATCCGGTCTGCCTCCTGTCTGAAACAGTCGAATTGCCGCGTTACCTGAAAATTCATCCGCCTGTAGACGGAGATAGCCTTCCGGTTGCCCTGAAGCACCTCCAGCAAATACTGCCTGATCCCGGCGCTTCTAAGAATCGGCACCGAATATCTGAAGATCCTGCCGGCTATGTCCTGACCCCTGTATTCAGGGACGGTTCCCGTGCCTATATCGTATGCTGTCGGAAGTCCGCCGTATTTCCCGGTTCCGGTCATCGTGAACGCCACCATCGCGCCATTGTCAAAAGCGGCGAACGAGAGCGCGGGGTCGTAGCCGCGTCTTTTGAGCATGGAACGCACCTCCTCTTTCCCGAAGCTTATCTCATAATCGAAAAAGGCTTTTTCAAAACAGCTGAACAATGTCTCGAAATCCGTCTGTCCGAGATTCTTTATTTCCATAATCGTTTTTTTGTAAGAGCTTGTTTAAAAATAATTCTTCCGTATTCTTCACAACCGTATGCCGTTGCGCATCAGCGCAGGCTCCATCATCCCCCTGGGCATGAAGCGGCCGAGAGTCCCGACCACGGTGTTGAGCATCCGTTCCCTGACGAAATCGGAACGGATATACATCGACACCTTACGCAGCGACAGATGGTCGCCGTCGATGCTCCTTACGTTCCCGCGCTGGTCCGGTGTGAGCATAGGCAGATGCATCTCCGGAATTATCGTGTAGCCTCCGTTGGCGTCCACGATGCGTATGAGCGTCTCTATATTGCCCGCCTCGTAGACATGGCGCTTCCCCTGCCTCCCCTTGCAGAAGCTGAACGCGCTCTGGCGCAGACACTGCACCTCCTTCATCACCCAAAGATGCTCATGCTCGAGATCCTCGGGATGGAACACCGGAAGTCTTCTCCGGCAGCTCCCGGAAAGATAGACGTAGAAACGCTCCGTATATAGCGGGATCTCGAATATCCCCTCCGCCGCATGTCCGGTGGTGGCGATCCCGGCATCCACCGAGGCCGCCATGAGCGATCTTATCATCGCCTCAGGCCTCATCTCCTCCACTGAAAGCCGGACCTGCGGATATTCCCCGAGATACAGACGGATGAAGTCCGGAAGTATGTAGGGGGCTATGCTCGGCCCGACGGCCATGCGGAATTCGCCGGAGATCCCGCCCTTGCTCTCGCTCACCATCTCCCGGATGCGGTCCGTCTCCATCAGTATTTTCCTGGCCTGCACGGCTATCCTCGCCCCGATCGCCGTGGGCGACACTTTCCTGCTCGTGCGGTCGAACAGACGGACGTCAAGCTCCTCCTCCAGCTTGAGGATCATCCCGCTGAGTGTGGGCTGCGTTACTCCGAGCGCCTCGGCGGCCGAGGCGAAACTGCGGTGGCTGTCGATGGCGGCCACATATCTAAGCTGCTGCAGTGTCATGGGTTTCCGTATTGATAGGTTTCATCTATGCAAAGATAGTTATTTGCGTTTGATTATCTATGCAATTAAGCCTAACTTTGCGGAAAATAATTCCTGAAACCGAAAAAACACATGAAATACATCATAATCGGCGGGGTGGCCGGAGGCGCCACGGCCGCAGCGAGATTGAGACGAATGTCAGAAGACGCCGAGATAATCCTTTTCGAGAAAGGGGAACATATATCCTATGCCAACTGCGGGCTCCCCTATTATATCGGCGGAGTGATCGGCGAACGCGAGAAACTGCTTGTGCAGACGCCTCAGAGCTTCAGCCGCAGGCTCGCCGTCGACGTCCGGGTCAATTCCGAAGTTACCGCCATCGATCCTGTAGCGAAAAGCGTGACGGTCTCAGCGCCGGACGGAAGTTCCTACACCGAGACCTACGACCGGCTGCTTCTCTCTCCGGGAGCCACGCCGGTGCGTCCCCAGATTCCGGGAATCGAGAGCAAAAGGATCCACACCCTGCGCGACGTGGCCGACACCGACGCGATCAAGGAACGGGTGATCCGGGGCGACCTGAAGCGGGCCGTGGTGGTCGGCGCGGGATTCATCGGGCTGGAGATGGCCGAGAACCTGATCCACGCCGGAGCCGAAGTGGCTGTCGTGGAGATGGCGCCGCAGGTGATGGCGCCGGTCGATTTCTCGATGGCCCAGATTGTCCACACCCATCTGACCGAGAAAGGGGTGAGACTCTATCTGGAGACCGCCGTGGCATCATTCTCTGAGACCGACGGCGGAATAACGGTCAACTTCGCCGACGGAAGAAGCCTGACGGCCGACATGGTGATCCTCTCCATCGGGGTCAGACCCAACACGGCGCTCGCCACGGCTGCCGGCCTTGAGACAGGACAGGCGGGCGGAATCAAGGTGAACGAGTATCTGCGCACATCCGACGAGAATATCTACGCCGTCGGCGACGCCATCGAATATCCCCATCCGCTCGCCGCCGGATCATGGCTCAACTATCTCGCCGGACCGGCCAACCGACAGGCCCGCATAGCGGCCGACAACATGGTGCTTGGCGACAGAATAAGATACGAGGGGGCGATCGGCACATCCGTAGCCAAGATCTTCGACCTTACTGTCGCCGCCACCGGACTCCCGGCCAAGCGGCTGAAGCGCGACGGCACCGACTTCCTCTCGGCCACGATCCATCCCTCGTCCCATGCCGGTTACTATCCCGACGCCATGCCGATGACCATAAAGGTGGTCTTCTCCCCTTCCGGAGGGAAGCTGCTCGGCGCCCAGATCGTGGGCTACGACGGCGTGGACAAGCGCATCGACCTGATAGCGCAGATCATAAAAAAAGGGGGCACGGTGGAGGATCTCACACGGATCGAACAGGCCTACGCCCCGCCTTATTCATCGGCAAAAGACCCCGTGGCGATGGCGGGCTACGTGGCAGGCAACATTCTCAGCGGGAAGATGAAACCCGTCTACTGGCGCGAACTCCGGGACATGGATCCCGCCGGCATCACCCTCATCGACGTGCGCACCCGCATGGAGTTTGAAGCCGGTGCGCTTCCGGGAGCGGTCAATATCCCGCTCGACGAGATGCGGTCGCGCCTCGGCGAGATTCCATCCGGACGCCCAATTGTGGTCTACTGCGGAGTCGGACTGCGTGGCTATCTTGCATCATGCATCCTGAAAGGCCACGGATTCAACGACGTAGCCAACCTGATCGGAGGCATAAAGACCTTCCGCTCCGCCACAGCCACAGTTCCCGCTCCGAGGCCATTCGGTGCTGTCAAGGGGGGAGACACGACAGGAAAGCCAGCCGCGGCCGAGACCCCGCAAGACGCCCCGGCGTTGAAGATCGACGCGTGCGGACTCTCCTGCCCCGGACCGATCATGAAACTCAAGGAGGGGATGGACAGACTCTCGCCCGGCCAGAGAATGGAGATAACAGCCACAGACCCCGGATTCGCACGCGACGCCGAGGCTTGGTGCCGA
The DNA here is from genome assembly GCA_910589425.1 of uncultured Muribaculaceae bacterium. Lineage (GTDB taxonomy): Bacteria > Bacteroidota > Bacteroidia > Bacteroidales > Muribaculaceae > Lepagella. The sequence continues at coordinate 9,380 of CAJUSZ010000018.1, forward strand.
TCCACTGGCAACCGTTTCGCCTCAGCCAGCGCGACGGGAGGGAAACACCGCATCACAGTGGAGCGCGGCAACCCTGAAGCCCACCGCGACAATAGCGAGGAACCGCAGCGGCGCGGAAAGACCTTCGTCCTTTTCAGCGACGACCTCGACAAAGCACTGGCCACATTCGTGCTGGCCAACGGGGCGGCGGCCACCGGAGAGAAAGTAACCATCTTCTTCACCTTCTGGGGACTGAACGCCATAAAGAAATCCGCCAAGCCCAAAGTGGAGAAAGACTTCTTCGGCAGGATGTTCTCAAGAATGCTCCCCTCCGACTCGCGGCAGCTGCGCCTGTCGAAGATGAACATGCTCGGGATCGGGAGCAAGATGATGCGCCACATCATGGAGCGCAAAAACATCGACTCTCTCGAGACCCTGCGCGACGCGGCTGTCAGAGCCGGAGTGGAATTCATAGCCTGCCAGATGTCGATGGACGTAATGGGAGTGCATCGGGACGAGCTTCTTGACAATGTTACCGTAGGCGGGGTGGCCACCTACATGAACCGCGCCGACGACGCCGGGCTCAATCTCTTCATCTGAGCCAAAGGGACTGTTTAATAATAAATGTCAATATCCCTGCGTTTTATATTTGAGATAAATTTCTCGTTACAAGGAAGGAGTGATCAGACATCACGACTGACAAACAACCGGGATTCAGCAAAAAACACACAACGCCGGGATATTGACATTTATTATTAAACATGCCCTGATTTAGCAATTCATGAACGACCTCACAATATCAAACATAGAGCGACAGAATGTTTTAAACAACAACTATGCCCTTCAAGCCATTCAAGAAAACTTGGATGTGGAAGGTTTGCGTTATCATGGAGAGTTGCTGTTTACTACTAAAATGGTTGCAGATTTCTATGGCGTTGACGAGCGAACCATCAAGCGTTATGTGCAGGAGCATGGAGATGAGCTTCGTGCTAACGGATACTTTTTAAGTGAGGGTAATTCATTGAAAGAACTAAAGTTGCATTTTGTTGGGGACATTAATGTCCCTAAGTTTACACGGCAACTTGGAATTTTTACATTCCGTGCATTCCTAAACATCGGTATGCTCCTCACTGAGAGTGAAAAAGCGAAGCAGCTACGCACGCGGATACTTGATATTGTCATCGCAACAATCAATGGTCGCGCCGGAGGTGGCACCAAATATATCAACTGGCGCGACCGGGATTATCTGCCCACTGCAATAAAAAGCGAGAGCTGAAACTCGAAATCATCCGCGCCATCGATGACAGGCGCGATGTTGCGGATGAGCGTAATTTTTGTTAAATTTGCGCGTTTAATAGTTGGCGGTCTCACGCCATTTTCCCCATCCGGAATCCGGATGGGGGTTCAAACTTTGATAACCAACTCATTACCACGGCCAAAGGTCCGTGAAAGTCATCGATGATAACAAAGCGCTACAATCTGATCAACAACGTGGCCGGGTGGCTGGTGTTCGCCATCGCCCTGGTTACCTACTGGCTCACACTCGAGCCTACCGCATCCTACTGGGACTGCGGTGAGTTTATCATTCAGGCCGACAAGCTTGAAGTCGGACACCCGCCGGGCAACCCGATCTTCATGCTCACCGCCCGCTTCTTCGCCAACTTCGCGCCGTCGGCGCAGGCCGTCTCAGTGGCGGTCAACGCCATGAGCGGGCTTCTGAGCGCATTGACCATCCTTCTGCTTTTCTGGACAATAACACACCTTGTCCGACGCCTTACCGTGCGCGACGGACAAACCTCCGAGCCGTCGCTTCAGCAATATCTCGCCATAATGGGAAGCGGCGTGGTCGGCGCCCTGGCCTACTGCTGGAGCGACACCTTCTGGTTCTCAGCCGTCGAGGGTGAGGTCTACGCCTTCTCCTCGTTCTGCACGGCGCTGGTGTTCTGGCTGATACTCAAATGGGAAAACCGCGCCGACGAGCCTCATTCCGACCGTTATCTGATCCTGATAGCCTACATCATCGGCGTCAGCGTGGCCGTCCATCTGCTCAATCTGCTGTGTATCCCCGCGATAGTGCTTGTCTTCGCCTACAGGAAATATCCCGGCATGAACCTGCTCAAGTCGCTGCTCGCGCTCGCTGTCTCGTTCGTCATCATAGCCCTTGTCCTGTTCGGCCTTGTGCCGGGCTTCATCAAAGTGGCCCAGGTCTTCGAGCTTACGTTCGTCAACGGCTTCGGCATGAGCTTCAACAGCGGCGCCCTCTGCTACGTGGTTCTGACGGCTGCCATATTCCTATGGTCGCTTTTCGAACTCTACCGCCAGAAATCGCCGCTGCTGATGAAAATCTCATTCCTCATGGCCGTGGCCATCAGCGGAATGCTCTTCTTCGGCAACGGACCCTGGATCGGGATCGTGCTTATCGCCGCCACAGCATGCTGGCTTTTCGCTTTCGGACGCAACCTCTCGGTGCGCGTGCTGACAGTGATCACATGGAGCATGGCCGTGATCTTCGTAGGCTATTCAAGCTATGCGCTGATACTAATACGCTCCGCCGCCGACACACCGATGAACCAGAACTCGCCCGACAACGTGTTCGACCTCGCCTCATATCTCAACCGCGAGCAATATGGCGAGAATCCGCTCCTCTACGGAGAGACGATCAACAGCGCCCCGCAGAAGCAATATGAGGGAAGCCGCACCGACACGCTCGGAATGAGCGAGGACGGTCAGCCCGTTACAATCACCACGCCATATTACAATCCCGTGGCCAATCCCGGCAAAGCCATCTACGCCAAGGGAGTGGCCAACGCCGTAGCCCACAGCGACTACGGATTCCTCGACGAGAGCGAGACCGCACGCAATGCAGCCCTGGCCAGCCGGGGCAAGGACCACTACGTGCTGCGCGACTACAAGCCCGAGATGAAGATGAATCCGGAGCTGAACATGCTGCTGCCGCGCATCTACAGCCCACAGCACCGCGCCTACTACGCGCAGTGGGTCAACCTCAACGACACCACAGCCGACAACATGGTGGCCATCAACGCCGTCGACAAGGAGACAGGCGAGGAATATCCCGAACTCGACACACGCCAGATGCCCGTGTTCAACGGCGTCAGCTACGTCTATCCGCAGAAGATGGCCTACAAGCCGACATTCTCGCAGAACCTCGCCTATTTCTTCAACTACCAGCTCAACCACATGTATCTGCGCTATTTCATGTGGAACTTCGCCGGACGCCAGAACGACATCAACAACCAGTTCGGCGAACTCGACGCCGGCAACTGGATCTCAGGCATACCGTTCATCGACAATTCCCGTCTCGGCGACCAGAGCCTGCTCCCCGACGACCTCGGCAAGAACAACGCCGGCCACAACGTCTACTTCATGCTCCCGCTCATCCTCGGACTGATCGGACTCTTCTGGCAGGCCTTCGCCGGACGCAGGGGAATCGAGCAGTTCTGGGTGGTGTTCTTCCTCTTCTTCATGACAGGCATAGCCATCGTGCTGTATCTCAACCAGCCGCCCAACCAGCCGCGTGAACGCGACTATGCCTTCGCCGGATCATTCTACGCCTTCGCCATCTGGATCGGATTCGGCGTGGCGGCTCTCTGGCGCATTCTGCTCCATCTCCTCTCCACACGCAAGGCCGCCGCTCCGGTCGACAACCTTTCCGACCTTCAGGAAGCCGGGGAAGTGATCGGACGCGACGCCGACAGCGGCCAGGAGGAGATCCAGCCCTCGGCAATCACCGACGAACCCGCCGCCCTTTCCGGGAAATCGCGCCTCTGCGCCGCAATCGCATGCGCCGCAGGAATAATCGTGCCTCTCCAGATGGTGAGCCAGACATGGGACGACCACGACCGCTCCGGCCGCTATGCCGCCCGCGACTATGCCATCAACTATCTCGAGAGCCTCGAACCCAACGCGATCATATTCTGCAACGGCGACAACGACACGTTCCCCCTCTGGTATGCACAGGAGGTGGAGGGAGTCAGACCCGACGTGAAGATCATCAACCTCAGCTATCTCAACTCCGACTGGTATGCCAACCAGCAGCGGATGCAGAGCTACAGCGCGCCCCCGGTAAGCTTCACCGCGACGCCGGCCGACATAGCCTACGGCAACGCCGACGTTACCGTCATCGGCGACAGCCAGCAACCCGCCGACCTGCTGGCATCCCTGCGCGACATCTACGCCGGAAAGGGACGCGAGCGCTTCTCATATCCCGCGTTCGCCGGCCCGGTGGTCAGCATACCCGTGGACCGCGACGTCGTAATCAAGCGTGGGCTCGTAGCCCCGGCCGACACAGCCTTCATCGCCGACCGCATCACAATCGATCTGAGCAAGACCAACACATATCAGCGTCAGGGCTACGTAACCCTCGGCGAACTCCTCATGCTCGACATAATAGCCACCAACGCCGCCAACGGATGGCAGAGACCGATCTACTGGGCCTCCACCGTGGGCGAGGACTATTATCTCGGACTGATGCCCTATATGCGCTCCACCGGAATGGCGCTACAGCTCGTGCCGACCTACATGGAGGGATCGCCGGCCCGCTCCGACAAGGCTTTCGATGTGATCACCAAGAAATACCGCTGGGGCGGAGCCGACGTCAAACCCGGCCAGCACGCCCCCTACTTCGACGAGACGGCGGGAAGGATGCTCGCATCGGTGCGCACATCGATGACCGATCTCGCCACCGAATGCCTCACCGAAGGCGACATAGCGGCCGACCGCGGCGACAGCTCCAAAGCCGCGTCCGACTACCGGCGCGCGCTCCAGATCCTCCAGCTCTTCCGCCAGAAGACCGGACCGGCCACCCTGCCCTATTCTCTGAGCGTAGGCACCACTGCCGCACAGCTCTTCTGTGAACTCGGCGACCAGCGCCGCCTGAACGATCCCGCCCTGGTCAAGACCGGACTCGACATGCTCGAGGGGATAATGAGACGCTATGCCCCCTACATCCGCTACAACAAGGCGATGGCGGCCACATTCCAGAATCCCTCCTTCTCGCTCGAGACGCGCTATGTCCCCTATCAGTTCTACCATTTCATAGAGCTTTTCCGCAAATACGGCGGCAAGCAGCAGACAGTAGACACCATCCTCCGGGCCAACGGACTGACCGAGCAGGAGCTTGCCGAAGCCTACAGCAGCTTCTACGGCAGCGGCGGCACCCAGGGCGAGAACGGCGGAGTAAGCTCCGCGGAACTCCTGTCGGCCATCAAGGAATATCTTCCCTACGCCGTCAGACTCCAGGGGATGGACGCCGGATCCTACGCCGGCACCTCGGCCGAGGAGCGTCAGGTCGACTCCATGATCTGGACCCTGATCGAGACCTACCAGTCGGCAGGAGGCAGCATGGCCGACATAGAATCCGACGAGAACTACCGCAAACTCGACAAGAGCCGCGCCCGGCGCCTGTCGGAAGAATACTCCGGCCGGCCGCAATGAGCTTCTGGCGACGCCTGATCGAGCGTCCTCCGATGATATTCCGCATCCTTTTTCCCGAGGCGGTGTTCCGTTTCGGGTCAAAGGAGCGGTGCGTCTATCTGACGTTCGACGACGGACCGGTGCCGGAGGTAACGCCCCGCGTACTCGACATACTGGATCATTACGGCGTCAAGGCCACATTCTTCATGGTGGGCGACAATGTGCGCCGCCATCCCGAGCTGCTCGAGGAGGTGATCCGCCGCGGCCATGCCGTGGGCAACCACACGATGCACCATCTCAAGGGAGCCGGAGTCTCCACGCGCCGCTATCTGGCCGACGTAAGGGAGGCCGACCGCTACATCGGCAGCCATCTCTTCCGGCCTCCCCACGGGCTTCTGAGATGGAAACAGGCCGCCGCCATCAAGCGGGAATACACCCTGATCATGTATGATCTGATCACCCGCGACTACAGCCGCCATCTGAACGCGGAGGATGTGGTGCGCAATGTGCGCCATTATTCCCGGCCCGGGGCGATCATCGTCTTCCACGATTCGCTTAAGAGCCAGCCAAGACTCTTCGGAGCCCTCGGTCCGTCGATCGAATGGCTTCTGGAACAAGGCTACAGATTCAGACGCCTGAGCCGGCGCGACGAGTATCTCGGATAGGAGATTGTTTAAATACAACCGCAGAACATGGAAACCGCAATTAGCAGAAAACCCAGGGTGCTGATAGTAGGCGCCGGCGGATTCGCCGGAAGCTGGCTCGTGGAAGAGGCGCTTGCCCGGGGCTTTGAAGTCTGGGCCGGAATCAGACAGTCAACCTCGAGAAAATGGCTCTCACAGCCGGAAATAAACTTCCTGTTTCTCGATTTCGAGAATCCACGCGGACTGGCCGACACACTCTCCACAGCCCTCCCTCCGGGCGAGAGCTGGGACTACATAGTCTACAACCTCGGAGCCACGAAATGCCTGAGATTCGCCGACTTCTCGCGCATCAACTACGAATATCTGCGCGATTTCACAACAGCCGTGAAAGCCGCCGGAATGATCCCCCGCAAAATGCTCTACATGAGTTCGCTCTCCGTGATGGGACCCGGCGACGAGAAAGGCTACCGTCCTTTCGACGAGAAAGCAATCCCCATCCCCAACACACGCTACGGCGCCTCGAAACTCAAAGCAGAGATGTGGCTGGCCACGTGCGGCATACCGACAGTGATCTTCCGACCCACCGGACTCTACGGCCCGCGCGACCACGACTATTTCCTGATGATCGAATCCATCGACAAGGGCTTCGACTTCTCCGTAGGATTCAGGCGCCAGATGCTGACATTCCTCTACGCCGGAGACCTGGCCCGCGCCGTGTTCGACGCCCTTGACAAGGCTCCGGCCGGCGAGACCTACTGCCTGGCCGAGAACAGAGCCTACTCCCAGAAGGAATTCCGGCGGATCACAGCCCGGCTTCTGGGCAAGAGATTCGTCATGCCGGTCAGGATGCCCCTCTGGGCTGTGAAAGCCGTATGCTTTCTGGCCGAGAAATGGGGTGTGGCACGGCTGAAACCATCCACACTCAACCGCGACAAATACCGGATCATGAAACAGCGCAACTGGAACGTGGACATATCCAAGGCCGCACGCGACTTCGGCTTCAGCCCCTCGGTAAGCCTTGAGGAGGGGCTGCGCCGGTCCATCGACTGGTATCGCGGGCAGGAATGGCTCTGAGAGTGTGTTTGAATTTAACCCGCGTTAAGACTGAGGGGATTAACGTGGAACTTCTTGAAAATGATGATTCTTTAATCAAAATATTAATTGTGTGTTAAATCCAAACACACTCTAAGTGTGTATCGAGAGCGTATAACTTACGAAAATCCATGCCTGATTCAATCACACACCACATACCCGCCGCGCCCCGTCCTGCTGCCGCGCGTCCGGATTCCGCCGCAAGGGCCGACAGCATAGCCCGGGCCGACAGCGCGGCAGCCGCCTCGACGCTGCGCAAGGGGATCATGATAGTCGATTCCCCGTCGCGGACCGAAGCGGCGCGCCGGCAGGGAACCGACACCGTGCAGTCGGTGATCATCTCATCGCTCATAGTCCTCTTCTGCGTCGTCGGGCTGCGCTGCAAGAGCAACTCGCGCTATCTCAAGGGGCTTCTGCGCGAGATGACCGAAGTGCGCGAGCGCAACAACATGTTCGACGACACCGTGCGCGAATCCGCCTTCCTGCTTCTGCTCAACGCACTCAGCGCCGGCTCGCTGGGAGTGTTGCTCTTCCGCACCCTGTCCGGCCCGTGCGGGATGGTCTTCCCCGCTCCCTGGATCGCCATGACGGTCTGCATCGGCTGCACGTCGGCCTACACCCTTGTCATGCCCGCCCTCTACCGAGGCTTCGGATCCATCTTCACGTCCGGACAGCTTTCGGCGCAGTGGGTCAGAGGATTTGTGGCCGGAATGGGATTGCTGTCGCTTGTGGCTTTCCCCTGCGCTCTGCTCGCCGAATTCAGCCCGGAGGCCTCGACGGCCGCGCTGGTGATCGCCGCGATATGCTTCATGGCGGTCAAAATACCGTTTATATGCCGGGCGTTCCGCATTTTTATGACCGAAAGTTCGTCTTGGGTGCTAATTTTGTATTACCTTTGCACTCTGGAAATCGTACCGTTGATAATAACATTCGTGGCCGCCTGCGGTTTGTGCGCTTCATTCAGCTGACAAGTCAGTCTCGGCAGGAGGTCTCAGAACCTGAAAAATGAAGATAAAGAAGATATTGGTTTCCCAGCCGAAACCAGCTACGGAGAAGTCGCCGTATTTCGACATTGCCGAGAAGTTCGGCGCCGAGATAGTGTTCCGTCCATTCATCAAGGTAGAAGGTCTGACGTCGAAAGAATTCCGCCAGGCGAAAGTCAGCATTCCGGACTACACGGCGGTTATTTTCACTTCCCGCATAGCGGTCGACAACTATTTCCGTCTGGCCGAGGAAGCCCGCTTCAGCGTGCCCGACACGATGAGATATTTCTGCACCACCGAGGCCATCGCCCACTATCTGCAGAAATATATCGTCTACCGCAAGCGCAAGATCAACTTCGGTCTCTCCGGAAAGATCGACGACCCGCAGCTGATGCAGGCCATCTTGAAAAACAAGAAGGAGAAGTTCCTCTTCCCCGTCTCCGACATACATTCCGAACCGGAACCGGCTCTCGACGCCGCCAAGATCAACTACACGCAGGCCGTGATGTTCCGCACCGTCAGCAACGACTTCGCCCCCGACGAGCCGTTCGACTACGACCTGATCCTCTTCTTCAGCCCGGCCGGAATCGACTCCCTGATGAAGAACTTCCCGGATTTCACCACAAAGTATCCCGACTGCAAGATCGGAGCTTTCGGTCCGGTGGCCGTAAAGGCCGCCAAAGACGCGGGTCTCGACGTAGAGATCGAGGCTCCTCGTCCGGGAGTCCCCTCGATGACTGGAGCGCTCGAGCTCTATCTCGAAGAACAGAAATGAATTTTCTCAGTTAAAGGTTAATCCAAGCGTGAATCCCGGTCGGATCCATTTCGGATCTGCCGGGATTCGCATATATGGCCCGCACGGGCGCCCCGCATACAACATCGGGCCGTCCGCGAGCGTTTATCATCATGAGGGAGCGGCCATTCCGGATCCCGACAGACAGACATGAAAGAAATCGACGACAGCGTATTGCAGAAACTCTACCTCAAGGACACGGCGTTCCAGAACCTGATGCAGAGGCGCATTTTCAACATCCTGCTCATAGCCACCCCCTACGACGCGTTCATGATGGAGGAGGACGGAAGGGTGGAGGAACAGGTCTATTTCGAATATGTCAGGCTGAATCTGTCGTCCCCCCCGAGATTCACCAAAGTGGCCGACTACACGGAGGCTTGGGCCGAACTGGAAGCCAAGCCCTACGATCTGATAATCGCCATGCCGGGAGTGGATGTCGGCGAGACATTCCGGCAGGCGCGCGAGATCGACCGCCGCTTTCCGGAGATCCCTTTCGTGGTCCTGACCCCGTTCTCCAAAGAGGTGAGCCGCCGGATAGCCGACGAGGATCTCTCGGGCGTGGACTATGTCTTCTCCTGGCTCGGGAACGTGGATCTGATCCTGGCCATCATCAAGCTCCTCGAAGACAAGATGAACGCCGCCAACGACATTGGCAATGTCGGCGTGCAGGCAATCCTGCTTGTGGAAGACTCCGTGAGATTCTATTCCTCGATCCTGCCCCACCTGTTCAGGTTTCTGCTCACCCAGTCGATGGAATTCTCCACCGAGGCGCTCAACGAGCATGAGCAGATGCTGCGCATGCGCGGACGCCCGAAAGTGCTTCTGGCCCGCGACTTCGACGAGGCCAGGGAGATATTCGGACGCTACGGATCGAACATGCTCGGGGTCATTTCCGACGTCAGGTTTCCCATCGACGGGATCAAAGACCCGAAGGCCGGCATAAAACTCGCCGCGCTCTTCCATCAGAGCGAGCCGTTCCTCCCGGTAATATTCGAGAGTTCAGAAGCCGACAACCGTGCCGACGCGATCGGCGTCGGAGGGGTCTTCCTCGACAAAAATTCCAAGACGCTGCCCCAGGATCTGCGCGAAGCCGTGAAAAGCAACTTCGGATTCGGCGACTTCATTGTCCGCGATCCCTCGTCGGGCTTCGAGATCATGCGCATCAAGAACCTGAAAGGTCTGCAACGCAACATATTCAACATCCCGGCCGACGCCCTGTTCTATCTCTGCTCGCAGAACTACGTGAGCCGCTGGCTCTATTCGCGGGCGCTTTTCCCGATCGCGGCGGCCATAAAGGGAAGAAGATTCACGCGCATGGAGGAGGCTCCCGCAGTCAGGAAACTGATCTTCGAATGCATCGTCAAATACCGGCGCATGAAGAACCGTGGCGTGGTGGCCGTCTTCCGCAAGGACCATTTCGACCGCTACAGCAGTTTCGCCCGCATAGGCGACGGATCGCTCGGAGGAAAAGGGCGCGGTCTCGCTTTCATCGACCAGATAATAAAACGCAATCCTGTATGCGAGGATTTCGGAGGCGTACAGATCACCATCCCGCGCACTGTGGTGATATGCACCGATCTGTTCGACCGCTTCATGGAGGCAAACGACCTCTACCCCGTAGCCCTGTCCCAGCTGCCCGACAACGAGATCCTCGAGGCTTTCCTGAAAGCCCCGTTGCCCGACGACCTCACCGACGATCTCCTATATCTCTTCGAGGAGATCGACAGTCCGCTGGCCGTGAGATCCTCCTCGCTTCTCGAGGATTCCCACTATCAGCCTTTCGCCGGAGTCTACTCCACATACATGATCCCCAATCTGCGCGATCCACGGAAAATGGTCCGTCTCGCCTCGGATGCCATACGCAGTGTCTACGCATCGGTCTTTTTCGCCGACTCAAAGGCCTACATGAACGCCACGCGCAATGTCATCGACCAGGAGAAGATGGCCGTGATCCTGCAGGAAGTGGCCGGCGAGGACCACGACGGACTCTACTATCCCAGCTTCTCAGGCGTGGGACGGTCGCTCAACTATTATCCCGTCGGCAACGAGACAACCGAAGAGGGGGTGGCCGAGATAGCCGTCGGACTCGGTAAATATATCGTGGACGGCTCGAAAGCGCTGCGTTTCTCCCCGAGCCATCCGGACAACATCATCCAGACATCGACCCTCCAGGCAGCGCTGCGCGACACACAGACCTATCTCTATGCCCTTCCGATGGAGGAAACCGAGGCCGAGAGCCATTTCTCCACCGACGACAGTTTCAACATCCGGCGCATACCGGTCTCCGAAGCATACCGCACCGGTGCGCTGCGCTACATGGTCTCGACCTACGACGTCAATGACGCCATCCTGCGCGACACCGACTCCGGTCCGGGACGGAAAGTGGTTACGTTCGCCAATATCCTGCGCCACAATGTGATCCCTCTGGCGCGGATCATCGATTTCATGCTCTCCACAGGCCAATACGAGATGGGAAGGCCGGTGGAGATCGAGTTTGCCGCCACGATCCACTCCGACCCGTCGCGCCACGAAGGACGCAAAGCCACACTCTACTGGCTCCAGATCCGCCCGATAGTCGACAAGAAGGAGATGCTCGACGATTCGATCCTCGACGTGGCGGACAGCGACCTGATCCTACGTTCGGACACCGCTCTCGGCCACGGCCTGATGGAGGGCGTCAGGACGGTGGTCTATGTCAAACCCGAAGTGTTCGACTCCCTGTCGAATGAAAACACGGCCAAGGAGATAGAGAAGATAAACGCCCGCCTGTCCGAAGCCGGCGATCCCTATATCCTGATCGGGCCGGGAAGATGGGGGTCATCCGATCCTGCGCTCGGAATTCCCGTGAAATGGCCGCAGATAGCCGGTGCGCGCCTCATTGTGGAATCGGCTCTTCCAGGCTACCGCATCGAACCGTCGCAGGGCACCCATTTCTTCCAGAACCTCACATCGTTCGGCGTGGGCTATTTCACCATCGACACCACGGCGGGCAAAGGGATCTACGACGTGGACTATCTCAATTCCATGCCGGCCGAGTACGAATCGGACGCCGTGAGGATCGTGCGGTTCCCCGAACCATTGACCATCGCCATCAACGGCCGCAAGTCTGCCGGAATCGTAGCCAAACCCAGATGAAGCCATCCGAAGCTTTCCTGCATCCGCGGCGCACTGCCAGACTCGTGGAAGAACTTGAAGACGAATGCGGACAGGCGCATCTGGCCGCAGAGACACTCCGCCGCGAGAAGGAGGAGGCCGTGGCCCTGCGCGAAACAGCCGAGGCGGAAATCATGGAACTGCGAGAAGCCATAGCAGGCCACGAACGCTCACAGCAGCAGCTCATGAATCTGCTGCTGACCACACGGACAGAACTCGAAAGCCGGATCCTCAGTCTGCGGCAGGAGATAGAACAGACCCGCACCGAGGAGGAGACTCTGCGCGAGATCAACACACAGATAGAACGGATGCGGCAGTCCCAGCAGAACTACCGCCAGCGCATCGCCTCTCTCAAGGCGCAGCTCGCCGAGGCACGCGCCGAAACAGCCCGCCTTGCAGGAAAGAGGACATCGGGTCTGAGGGAACCGATAGAGATGGAGGAAACGGAATCCGCAGCCGCCGGAGATGGAAACAACGGCCACGGCTCTCCCGAAGAAGCCACCGACTGGCTGCTTCCCCTACCCTGACACGGATAGCGAAGATTTAGGCTTTATCCGGGAGCCTTTACCATAGTTATCCTTTAACTATACCTAACTTAGTATCGAACTTGATGCCTAACTTGTGGCCTAGGCACTAAGTCATGCATCAAGTTAATGCTATGTGTCTTGGGATATATATCTTTGATTCCTGCTATTGGGCTTTTCCGGGATAGTCATGACAATGGTTTTACCCAATATTGGATTGATATATTTTCTCTTGAATTTCATTCGGTCCTTATATCCCAAATAATTCATTATTTCTGTCAATGAACGCGGCTCTTTGCAGAACTCTATGATTTTTTCTTCAATGGTTTTGTTATCTTGACTTGTGCCCTGACTTGTGCCCTTCGACAAGTCGGCTTCATTGGTCGCTTGAACTGTTACGCGGAAAGCGGTGATTGTGTTCACATCAAAGACGGCAGGAGTGTTGCCGTTTTCTTTGAGCATTTCCTGAACACGGGTTACACCTCGGTTGAACTTGTTGACATATTTCATCACGCGCATAGCCTCAGCTACGAGCGGATTGCGGTAGTCATTTACGGAGGGGAAATTTTCAGGGCGAGCCTCGCCGTATAACCCTCCGGCGTTCATAATCTCGATGTAATTATCGAACTGATACAACCGAATTGGCATATTTGATTGATAATCGCGGTGCATACAGGCGTTCATCATCAGTTCGCGTATAGCACCTTCGGGATAATTCCATACGGTCTTCTCGCGGAAAAGCGATTCGGGCACAGGGCGTTGCGTTATAATGCCATCTTTTACAAACGATTCCAACGCAGGGAGCATCTTGTAAAGAGGCCCGGAGAACTGTCGCTCATTCAATATGTCGCCTCCTTTATCTTTTCCGGCGAAACGGACAAACTGAACATAATCGCCCAAAAGAAAATACTTTGGATTGGTTCCGAATAGTATTATCCCGGCGTATGTCGGACAATCATTTTCACGGTCATAAAGATGGATTGACGCGAGTTGTTCCTTGATGTCGCGCTTGTCAGCTGTCAGTGTATCCTCATCAAGGAACTTTGGAAGATAAGTATTCTTGATATAATCCACATCCAAGTCCTCCAATTTTGCATTCAAGCACGGAGTGGCATCAAATGTAGCCATGAAAGAGCAACGCCGTTCAGCCAATATGCGTTCTTCTGCTTCGGTGGCTATGTCGCGGCGTGGACCAATACGAATAAACGCACGGCCACGATAGCGGACAGGTGGTAAATCAGAAGGACGAACCTCCGCTACCAACAAATCTCCTTCTGGAAACACGAAACGGTCAACTGACATAGTCGGCAATGGAAGAATGTTGCCATCTGAACGGATGCCGGATATTTTCTTCATCAGAGCATCGTCCACTTTCAATCCTGACAACTTTCCATCGTCATGAGCCCCGATAATGAGATAGCCGTTCTTCCGGGAGTTGGGCATATCGTTGGCAAACGCACAAATGGCCTCACAGAACTTGTCCATGTTGCCGGTGCTTATTGTGCGTTCAACCCGATAGGTCTCGGTTGATGTCAGCAGTTCCAGAACTTCGTCTTTTGTTATCATATCGAGGCTATTATATATGCAAATTTACGAAATTAATTCGATATGAACACCATTTGCAACAACATTATAGCAGAAGTTGATTCCTAAAAACATTCTCAAAAAAGCATAAAAATGGGCACCGACTGGCTGCTTCCCCTCCCCTGACGGGGATGGCAGAGGGGACACGCCCTTGCAGGACGCATCCCCTCCAGTCATTTCAACTATATTTATTCTCTGTGTCTTTGCCGAGGATTGTCAGCGGTAGATACGTTTCACTGACTTACCGTCCTTTATCTCGATCACCGGCTCCCTTTTCGGCGGCACCGTCAGTTCCATTCCCTGAAGATTAAACCAGCGCGCGGGCTTGCCGGAAACGTCCACAGTCTCAACGGCATTATATCCGGCCTCACGGGTGATCACCCTCACCGGCGCCGATTCGCGCGACATGAGCGATCCGTCGGTGGCCACTACGCTGTACCAGTATTCGGTCTGCGGCGCCAGCCCTTCAATAAGCATCGATGTCGATGTCCCGGCCGACTTCCGGTCGATCCCGGCCACGATCTCGCGGGTGAATGAGACCTCGCGGTTGACGCATACATCGTCCAGGGCAAGGGCGCCCTTTTTAGAGCCTACGGTTACGTATGCGAGACGGACGGCACGCGCTCCGTAGGGGAATCCCGCCACTGTGTCGGTGCGGCCTCCCTCATTCTCGGTAACCGTTACCTCGCCTACCGGCTTCCAGTCGTCGCCAACAAGAGCCTCGACCGTGATCAGATTGCCGGCCGTATTGTTAAGTCCGCGGTGCCAGAGGCTTACGCTGTGGATGTCTGTCGGATACACAGCCGATTCGAGCGTTCCGCCCGAGCCGCTGTAGCGCAGCGAGGGGACATCCTTGCCGGCATAGTTGGCGTTGTCGAACTTGAATGTGGTGGAGCATTTCCAGTCGGCGGGCAGACCATCGGCTCCGCCGTCGAATCCCTGCTCGTCGGGCTCGGTCAGGATTCCGGTCTTGTTGAAGAGGGTTACGAAATATTCCGTCGCTCCGTCGAGCGGCTGCCACGATGCCGTGAAAGCGGATCCGGTGGTCTGCGCGGCTTCATTGGCCACAGGCGCGAACCATTCGAATGTGGCCTCTCCGGTCGTAACCTCGACCGGGAGAGAAGCCGGACTGATCCCCTTGCCGGGCTGAAGGGCGGCCACGGTGTAGGAATAAGTTGTCTCAGGCGCGACATCCCTTACGGCAAACGATGTGCTGTCGGGAGCCACCATGCGGTCGATGAGCGGAGTCTCCGCGCCGGAGGCCGAGACGCAGATCCTGTAGGCCAAGGCGTCGGCCACAGGCGCCCACCGGGCTGTGAATGAATATGACTCCACGTCAGCAGCCGGGAGCGCGACGGGAGTCTCGCTGTCGGGCAGGCCGCCGTCGAACTTGAACGTGATCACTCCGCGCTGTTCGGTTATCTCCGTAACAGGGGGCATACCGTTCCCTTTCCAGTCCTTGAACGCGGGGCGGCCTCCGGCTGTGAAGGAAGTTATGTTTTTCGATCCGGGGAAAGCATCGTCGGCCCGGGTGGCGTCTGAAAGCAGGCCGTCGGCCTCGACGAGATCCACGTGATGGTGGGACGGATCATTGTTCACTCCGCCTTTTTCCCAGAGATCGGCGTCGTAGTCCACATGCCAGACAAGCATCCCGTGGCCCGGAAGATATTTGTCCTGCCCGCGCTGCTGGCGGTTCTCGAACAGAAAATATTCGTTAGGATTATCCTTCGAGAATATTATGCATGCCTCGTTCGACTCCGAAAGGGGGTTGAGACTCAGATTGTCGGCTTTCTCAAGCACTTTCGGCTCGATCCATTCCATAGCGTAGCGGCAATATGTGGAATAGGCCGGCGGAGTCCGGGAAAGGTTGCTGTAGGGGCCGTAGTCCATCACATCCCACGATCCGGGGGTGAAGCCTGCCTTGCCGCCGGCGGTTACATAAAGGTCGGGCAGGCCGAGGACATGGCTGAACTCATGGACAAAAGTGCCGATTCCGTCGGGACGATCCCCTTTCCATTCGTTGGTGCAGGCATAATGGCCTAGTTCCACTCCGTCGAAGATGAACTGCTTCCCTGTGCCGTAGTAGGCCGAGCGCACATCCCATGAGTGGGGCCACACCGTATCGTCCGATCCACCCGAGGCCTCTCCACGGCCTGCGTAGAAGATGAACACGTTGTCGATCAGTCCGTCGCCGTCATGGTCATACTGGCGGAAATCCACCTTGTCGTCGAGCAGCTGGCACGCATGCACGGCGAGATCGGCGGGATGGAGGTCGTCGCCCGCCTCGTCGTTGCCACCGTAATAAGCCATCGGCTCGGGCAGCGTTACCGGGCCGTAGAGATCAAAGTCGGGCTTGAACTTCCCTGAAGATGAATCGATGAAATAGTCCCTGGCCGAGCCTGTGGATCCCCAGAGCTTGAATCCCTCCTCATTGAGCATACGGTTGAAATAGTCGCCGGCATCCTTGGTGGAGCATTTCGCGTCAGGGAACTCCGCGAGGATCACGATGGCGCGAGGCGAGCCGTGGTGGGGGAAGGATGTGTAGTGCAGGCCGGGATTCCTCCTCTTCGGGGCGCGTTTGGCGTGAGACACGGATCTGGCTGCCGCGATTCCTGCAAGTATCTCCTTCGGCTGCGTGGCAAGCCAGCTTTCGGTCCGTGAGTCGCGCGCCTTGAGGGAATAGACCGAGGGGCGGAGCGATCCGTCGGCTCCCTGCTCGGCAAACCACATCGTGCCTCCGGCCTCTATCAGCGGCCATCCGTCTTCGGACAGTATGTAGTGGCCATGCTCGTCGCCGAAGATGCGCACGTTGACAACCGTGCCGTCGGGCAAATGGCGTTCCACCAGCCCCGGCTGCGCGGGAACCGCGAGGGCGCCCAGTGAGGAGGCTGCCGCGATCAGCGGCGATATGATATGTCTGATTCTCATTGCTTCGTTTTTTATGGTTGAGGCAGCCAAAGGCCACTACCGGCTTTCAGCTGCCTCTATCTTGAATATTTGCCCCGGAATGGGGATGGATCAGGATCTTATAGTGTGTTTGAATTTAGAACACTCTTACTTGCGGAACATCTCTTTAGACACCTTGCCTCCGCGGCGCACGATCACGATCTCGCCATCGGCCGGACAGGCCACACGCACTCCCTGGAGAGTGAAATACTCGGCCTCTTCATCAGCGGCCTCGCCGATCGTGTCCACACCGTTGGTCGCGGGAAGCTCCACGGCGAAAGCCTCGTTGAGGTTCACCCAGTAGACGAGATCATTGCCAAGAGTCTTGGTGTATTCGGGCAGACGCACGCCTACGGCACCCGAGGGGAATGTGATCTTGCCGTCCTTGAGCTTGCCGCAATAGGGGGCATATTCGGGCTGGAGGCGGCCGGCGCGCTTCATCTCGTAGGCTTTCGATGTCAGATATGCGTCCTTGAGATTATCGTTGACGAAAATTCCCGGCACTGTGGCCCCGAGCATCACGAGATTGGGATTCGTGGCGTCCACATACATGTAGTGTCTGTGTTCATCATGTGTGTAGGTCAGATCTTTCCATTTGGCGGCGAGATCCTTGTAGGGATCCACCAGACGGTAGAATCCGGCGCGTGTCTGATGCTCCTCGATCTCCACGTCGAGTGTGGTCGGGGTCCATTCGCCACCGAGTCCAAGCACAGCGTCTTCGGTGAAGCGGCCTTTGCCGAGGCTCTTCCAGTTGGCTGCGTCTTCGGGCATGCAGTAGATGTTTCTGACCGAATGGTAGAGCTTGCCGTCGCCGTCGTAGGAAGCGCACACGATGGAGTTCACTCCCTCCTTGAGGGTGAAGTTCAGCTCTTTGGTGGCGTCGAGCGGATTCCTGCGGTCAGTGGCCACGCGGACAAACGTGGTTGTGTCGTAAGGGATCACTAGATCGTTGATCAGCTCATAGCATGCGTTTTTCGGATGCGGGGTCATGACGAGGCTGGCTTTCAGGTCGAACGATGAGACGCATTCGGGAGCCTGGATGTCGATGTCATATTTGGTGAATCCCTGCATCTGGATCTTGTTTGTGCCGAAGGCGTAGGCCTTGTCGCCGAATGTGCCGTCGCCGTTATCCTGGTTGGGATAGTATTCCATCGTGTAGAGATTGAGAATGCCGTTCACCTCGTCCCATGAGGAATATGGATCGTCGGTGCCGTAGAACTCGCGCCAGCCAGTCAGCAGGAACGGCTCTCCGTCCCAGAGATTGTTGACGCCCTTGCGCTGCACGGGAATGCGGAAATGCTTTGTTTCGGGATCATATTCCACGATCAGATCCGCGCCGGAGGCGAACCATTCCACGAATGCCCACTGGAATTTCTTTACGTTCGGATCTTTCGACACGCGCTTTTTCACCTCGGTGTCGTAGCTGAAGAATCCGGCGTTGAGCCCGGCCCATTCGATGTCGGCCTTGGCAAAGAACTGCCAGTCCTGCCATATCGAGTCGGGTTCCTGTTCGGGATAGTAGTAGCCAGTCTCGTCCCATGCGTTGGCCGCCGAGGGAATCATGGCCATGGCGGCGAAAGCGGCCGCTGTCAATATCTTTTTCATATCTTATAGATGTTTTTTAGTTTCAATTTTTCAGTAGCGGAATATTTTCTTCGTGGATTTGCCTCCGCGCACCTCGATCACCATCTGGCCTTTCTGCGGACCGGAGATCTCCACACCCTGGAGATTGAACCAGCGGGGAGCCTCGACGCTGTCTTCGCCGATCGTGGCGACGCCTGTGGCGACTACGGTGAAATTATGACGGATCTCCTTGTTGTAGGCTCCGTTGATACGGCATGTTCCCGCCGGAACGATAATCGTGTATTCACCCTCGGGGATGGTTTCGTTAAAACGTATGGTCATCTCATTCTCACCGGCTTCCACTCCCGACGCCACATAATAGGAGACCGGTGTGGAGACGGTGTTGATCACCGGAGGATCGGAGCCTTCGGTCAGCTCTATTATGCCGGCCGGATCGAAGCTTACGGTCCAGACTGTGTAGTTGTCGGCGCAATCCACGCCTACTGTTCCCTCGTATTCGCCGCTGAGTTTCTCGCGGATCACGACGCGGTAGGTCTTTCCCTGCTCGAGGTTGTCGAATTTGGTGGACGATGAGTCCCAGTAGTTTTCAGGCTCTGCGATCTCGAAAGGAACCCCGTTGAGGCTTCCCATCAGTTTGCCGTCGTATTTATATGAATAGTTGAGAGTTACGGATTGGGTCTTGTCGAGGTTGATCTCGAACACATTGTCGCCTGCTGAGAAAGTGTTGGTCGGCAGACCGGAAGTGTAGCCCACATAGTCGGGATTGTCGAGATTGAGGATGAATGTGGCGATGGGCTTGGTGTATTCCTCTGTGGTGCAATTGAACACCATGCCGCTGTTGCCGTCCGAGAAGGTGTAGGAATAGACGTCCGTGGTGGGATTCATGCTCATGTTTGCCAGCCCCGTGATGCGGTATCCGTCTTTGGCCTGGATCGAGAGCGTGGAACCGTAGGAGAACTCAAGGGTGTTGCGTCCAGCCTTCAGCCCTGAGAGCGGAGTGGACGAGTTGGGATAGAACGCCTCGATCCTCTCCGGATCGTCGATGTCGAGATAATATTCAGGTTTCTCCATCGTGGCGTCGATCACGATTTTCTCGCCGTCGGTGAGGTTGAACTTGTATGTGCGTGTGCCGTTGGCCATCGTTCCGGCGGGCGCGGTGGCGGTCCCGTCGCGTGTGAACGACACGTCGGCCACGGCGGGACGCAGCTGCATGTAGAACTGGATCCCCTTGCTGGCCTTGTAGGAGATGGTCTGCGGTCCGGTCTGGGGCTTGTAGGATGTGTCGCCGATCTTGAAGGTGGAGTTAAGCACGGCGTCGGCGTTGTTTATGTCGATCGTGAGAGTCCAGGGAGTCTCGGTGTCGACCTTTGTCTTGACCACATATCTGGCAGCCGGCTGGCGGGATCCGAGGAAGTAGATCTTATAGCTGTCGTCAGTCTTGCTGTATGTCCATCCCGAGGAGGCCTGCGCGGTTCCGGCCGCGTCGTAGGCCGTGATCGACTCGATCAGATAGCCTGTCTTCGGGGTGAGTACAAAATCCTCCGAGCCGGACTGGGTGATCGTGTTGGCGCCGTTGACAAGAGCCTGCTCCACGTATGTGGCTGAAGTCATTCCTGTCTCGAATCTCACCCTCGATGCATCGTCGATGTCGAGAATGAAAGTGTTCTCTGCCTGTGCGCCGGCGATGGCGGCGGTCAGCAATACGGTTGTAAGAAATCTTTTCATACAGTTGAGGTTTTAGAGTGTGTGTGATTTTTGGTCTTCCTGAATCATATCTGAAAGATATTGTATTCGTTCAATCTGATTTCCGGAGCGCGCGCTGGTATTTCGAGGGAGTCGTGCCGGTAACGCGCCTGAAAGCGGCTATGAAGGCCGACTGGGAGGCGAACCCCACCCTTCGGCACACATCGGCGATAGGCACGCCGTCCCCTTCGTTCTCAAGGATCTCGCGGGCGCGGGCTATGCGCCTGTCGTTGATGAAGGTGCGGAAATTCGTGCCGGCGCATTCATGCACCGCTCTCGACACATATTTCACGTTCGAGTCCAGCTCCGTGGCAAGGCGCTCCATCGAATAGTCGGGATTCGAGAAATTGTCGGGATCGTCGATCAGCGAGCAGATCTTGCCGTACAGCTCCGAATTTCGCGGATCGGGCGCTCCGGTCCGGACGGCTGTTTCCGTGCCGGATGAGGCAATCGGCTCGGCCAGGGCCGGAGTCATGAGCGGAGCCGACAGCATGGGTTGCGCGAAGGATACGGGATCCCCTTCCTCCTTGCGCTGACGCATCCGCCTGAAGATCCACAGACCCACGGATCCGACAATAGCCACTATTCCAGCGAAAAGGCCTATGTGCTGCACTGAAAGCACCGAGCGCAGCGACACAATACGCGACGACGAGTCTTCGGCGCGGCTGCGGCTGAAACCTTCCCGCGCCTTCGCAAACCGGTTATGGTTCATCAGCGAGTCGGAGACATGCATGAAGCGGGTCTGGTAATAGGTGGCTTTCTCCCTGTCGCCTAACTTGGTGTAGACGCTCATGTATTGCTGCATGCACTGCATCAGCGACGAGGGCGACTCCGGAGTCCGGTCCAGCTCCCGCTCGAATTCGGCGAGAATCTTCAGCGCGTCGCCGTAGCGTCCCTGCTCCTCATACCATGAGCATAGTTCGGCGTATGGGGTGAACTTGAGGTAGTTCTCGAGTCCCGCAGTCTTCACTATCCCGAGCGCCTCCTTGAGCTTGACGGCGGCCGAAGCCCTGTCGCCGAACGAGGATTCATAATAGGCGCTGGCCACTGTGTGGAAATAGCGTTTCAGACCCGGATCGGCGTTGCCTACGGATCCTATCTGCCTCACGTAGCCGAGCGTCTTAACGCTGTCGCCCATGATGCAGCTCGCAAGACCGAGATTGTAGAGGATCTTAAGCCTCTCCGTGCCGTCGGGCGCCACCTCTTCCCTGTCGAGGGCTATCTCGTAATTCTTGATCGCACCCTGGACGTCCTGGTAGACCAGATGGATGTTGCCGAGAAACTTGTATATATGCATGTCGGTCTGCGGATCAGGATCTATATCCCCGACCTCCACAGCCGTGATATATTCGTGAAGGGACTTCATGCTCTCGATGTATTCTCCGGTCATGTAGTCATTGCGCGCGGTCTCGAGAAGCTCGCGCCCCCTGTCCTGTCCTTTGGGAGCCGACGTGCATGCGACTGCCGCAAGGGCCATAAACATTGTCAATATGCGGTGGAAAACACTCATTGATGATTGTCGGTTTGTGTTGTGGAAAAACCGGCCCGAAGCCGGAAAGATTTCCGTCAGCAAAATTACCTGCCCGCCGGAAAAACTGCAAATTTTCAAGGCATCCCAATTTTTGAATTTACGAATTCCGAAAAGAGAAATTATCAATCTATTGACACACAGAAATATATAAATATCGATTCACTTTTTACGATTTCCGGTTTCAAAAAAAACAATCAGTCGGACATCTCACGGCTCATCTTAAGATAATAGGAAGGAGTCATGCCGGTGAACTGCTTGAAGGCGCTGATGAAGGCGGAGGGAGCCACGAAGCCCACGCTCTCGGCCACGCTCTGGATCGTGAGCCGGCCGTAATTGTCCGTGTCGAGCAGGCGGCTGCGGGCCTCGCGGATACGGTATTCGTTGACGTATGAGCGGAAATTGTGGCCGGTGGCCTCCTTGATGGCGGCAGACACATATTTGGTGTTGGTGCCCATCATCTCCGCCAGACGCGGAAGCGAGAACGTGGGATCGGTGAAGATCTCCGGACGGCTTACCACTCCGCTTATCCTGGCGAAAAGCTCACGCCGGGCCGGATCGGACGTCGCCGCCGCACCGGAAACCGGCTCGGCCGACTCCGCATATACCGCCGGGGCACTCCCCACGCGCTTCTGAAGCCTGTGCATGGCGGCGTCGAGAAGATAATAGCGCCGGCGGGACTGCATCTCCCTGCGCCTGTACCAGATGAAAAGCAGACATCCGGCCAGCACAAGCCCTACAGCCACAAGGCTGAACTGACCCAGCGACACCGAATCCCTCAGCGCTTCGAGCCGGCGTCGCGTCCTCGCCTCATCCTCATATCTGAAACTGTCCGAGAGGGCTGTGAAGGCTTCGGAATCGAACATGTTGTATTTGAACTCGAAATAACGCTGCTGATAGACAAGCGAGCTGTCAAGCTCCCCCTTGAGCATCCACGCCCGCATCGCTGCCCGCATACACCCCGCCTTGCGCGCGTCAGATCCCTTGGCCTCCGCTATGGGATAGAGATTCTTCAGCAGCATAAGCGCCGAATCGGGCTTGTTCTCCCGGTTGTAGATCTCCATAAGCTCCTTGGAGGGAAGTTCGCGGAGCATCGTGTCCAGCCCGCGTTCATCCACAAGCGCGAGCGCGCGCTTCATCAGCGTCTTGGACATCGCTTCCGAGCCGAACGCCTTCTCGATGTAGCCGGCCGTCAGCGCCTGTTCGAAGTCATAGTCCGGGCGTCCCTCGCTTTTCGAGAGAAACGCGCCGTAGTTGCTTCTGGCATCGGCCCGCTCGCCGAGATTGCTATAGCATACGGCCAGCCGGTGGTGGAGCCTGACAAGGAGATCGCGTCCGGCATCCGCTCCCATCAATCCCCGCGCACGCTCATAGTAGGAGACCCCGGAGGCGTAGTCGTCGAAATCGCAGTAAAGGTCGCCCAGCAGCATATAGGCGTCGATCCGGATGCTGTCTGCCACCGACTCCGGATTCATGTCGGCGGCCACGATAAACTGGTGGAGCGAGGCGAGCGCGCCTGCCGGATTGCCCGACTCCGCAAGCTCGACCCCACGCTTCACATGCCCGGCTGCGTCTGCCGGCGCAGACCGGCCTCTGCCACAGCCAGACAGCACGACGGCGATAGAAACCGCCACGATTATGTGAATTTGTTTCATCGCGACAAAAGTAACGCAAATTTGGAATCCGTGCAACTTTCGGGACACCAACGGAATGTTAATTTTTAGACCTCTTTCCCCTTTCCACAAAAAATGTCCGCTGCAAGCCTGAATATCTGTTTATCTGTGTTAATAATCTGCCATGCATACACACAAAGGTTAATTATGGTTAAACACGCAAATAAAATATCTGTTTTATAACAGTGTTTTGCAAAATAATCCGTAACTTTGCGCAGAGTTTTTCATGGTATTAGATTTTAAGGTTAACACGAAGATTGGTTGTCGCGACGACAATCAATTTTTTTATGCCGTGCAGACGGCAATCCCACGCAAGGACGCGGTTTTGCATATTTGGAAATTTATGTCTAACTTTGTCTCATAGCCACATAAACGCATCACCATGGAACAGACCATAGCATTCCCCACCGACAACCGCACAGAGGAGAACCACACCGAATCTCTCCGTCCTTTCACAATGTTCAATTCTCTGACTTCCAGACGCAGGGAATGCGCCGTCATTGTGGCTATGGCACGTGACAGAGCCATCGGGAAAGACGGGGGAATGCCCTGGCACATCCCCGCCGACCTCAAGCATTTCAAACGCCTCACGATGGGGCATCCAGTAGTAATGGGACGGCGCACATGGCAGTCGCTCCCCGCCGGGGCGCTCCCGGGAAGACGCAACATCGTGGTGAGCCGCAATCCCGGTTTCTCTCCCGAGGGGGCTGAAAAGGCAGCCTCCTTAGAGGAAGCCCTCGCAATGTGCGCAGCGGGCGACATCCCTTTCATAATCGGCGGCGGACAGATCTATGCCGAAGCCATCTCAATGGCCACCCGGCTCTACATCACTCTCGTGGACGCGGAATTTCCCGACGCCGACACACGCTTTCCGGAATTCGACCCGGAGGAATGGACCGCATCAGCCGAGGAGATGCCTCCGGCCGGATCCGGAGGGGGCTACGACTACAGATTCATCGCCCTGAGACGCAAGTGCTGAGAAAATGAAGACAGTCATCATCAACAGATCCGACACCACGGGGGGAGCCGCCGTGGTGAGCCGCAGGCTGATGGAGGCGCTGCGGGATTGCGGCGTCGACGCCCGGATGATCGTGGCCGAGAAACGCAGCGACTCCCCTTACGTAGAGATGGCCGGCTCCCGACGGGCAATACAGCGCGCTTTCCTCGCGGAAAGACTGAAAATATTCGCCGCCAACGGACTGCGGCGGTCCACCCTCTTCAAGATCGACACGGCCTCCGACGGACTGCCTCTCTGGAAGCATCCGCTCGTGAAAGAGGCCGACATTATATGTCTCGGATGGATCAACCAGGGGATGCTCTCGTTCGGCGGATTGGAAAAACTCGCCCGGACAGGGAAACCTATCGTATGGACGATGCACGACATGTGGAACATGACCGGAATATGCCATCATGCGGGATCATGCCCCGGATTCCGGAACCGGTGCGGCGACTGCCGGCCCCTGCTCGGGAAACTGGCCTCCGCCTCCGACATTTCGGGATCCGTATGGAAGAAAAAACAGAGGCTCTATTCCGGCGGGGCTTTCCATTTCGTAGCCGTCAGCAACTGGCTCAAAGAGCGTGCCGAAGCGTCGTCGCTGCTGTCCGGGCAGCCGTTGAGCGTAATCCCGAATCCGTTTCCTATGCCGACAGACTTCCGGCGCATACCGGCCGACGACGGACTTTTCCACATCTTGATGGGAGCCGCCCGTCTCGACGACCCCATAAAAGGGCTGCCGCTGCTCGCCGGAGCCACCCGCGTCCTCGCGGAGAAATATCCCGAAAAGGCCGCCAGGATGAGACTCGTTACATTCGGCGACATCAAGGATCCACATGCCCTCGACGGCTTCGGGATCCAGCACCGCCACATCGGACGCCTGACAGGACAGCAGGAGATAGCCCAGGCCTACTCGGGAGCGGACATGGTGGTTTCGACCTCGCTATATGAGAATCTGCCCGGCACGCTCGTGGAGGGTCAGGCTTTCGGATGCGTACCCGTGAGCTTTCTCCGGGGCGGGCAGGCCGACATCATCGATCACGGAAAAACCGGCATACTCGTAGACTTCGACGATTCAGCCGACATCGCGGCCGAAAATTTCGCCGACGGGATAATCCAGGGGATGGAACTCGCCTCCGATCCGCAGACAGCCGGAAGAATGCTGCGCTCCGTTACGGAACGTTTCTCCGCCGGTTCGGTGGCACGCAGATACATCTCACTTTTCAACCGGCTTCTCAGCTGACAAGCGCCATGCCACAGACCAACGGATCAACACCGACACTGGCCGTCGTAGTGCCATGCTACAACGAGGAAGCCTCCCTGCCCGAGACCCACCGCACACTCTCCGGGCTCCTTGACAGACTGACCGCCGACGGGCTTATCGCCGGCTCAAGCCACATTCTCTATGTGGACGACGGATCCACCGACTCCACATGGAAGCTGATAGCCGGCTTCGCGGCCGGCTCCGGCAACGCAGCCGGACTGAGACTCGCCGCCAACACCGGCCACCAGCACGCACTCATGGCCGGACTCGAGGAGACAGCCCCCTTTTGCGACGCCGCGGTAACCATCGACGCCGACCTCCAGGACGATCCGGAGGCGATCCGGGACATGATCATGCGATACAGGGAGGGCGACGATGTGGTCTACGGAGTGAGGCGCCACAGAGAGGACACCCCTTTCAAACTCCTGACAGCAAAGGGATTCTACCGTCTCAGGGACGCTCTCGGAGTAAAGACCGTCTACAACCACGCCGACTTCCGCCTGCTCTCGTCGCGCGCCGTCGGCGAGCTACTCAGATATGACGAAGCCAACCTCTTCATACGCGGCATCGTACCGATGCTGGGATTCTCCCAGAGCAAAGTGTTCTACGACCGCACGCCGCGCCGCCACGGGGAATCAAAATATCCCGTAGGCAAGATGCTCAACTTCGCCGCCGACGGAATCACATCCTTCTCCGCCCGGCCGGCAAGGATGATCCTCGGATGCGGACTGATCTTCACGCTCATCGCCCTGGCCATACTGACCTACGTCCTGATCCGCTATTTCTCGGGCCACACCATAGCGGGATGGACATCAATCATCCTATCCATCTGGTTCTGCACCGGGATAATCCTGCTCGCGCTCGGAGTAGTGGGGGAATATCTCGCCAAAGTCTACATGGAGGTGAAACGCCGTCCGAGATGGCACATCATGGAGCGTACCGGCGCAACCGGCAAGTAACTCTTAAATAATACACCATGTCGCAAAAAGCAAGAAAAGCCGCGCTGGCATTCGGCGGACTGATCGCCGCAGGAGGGATATTCTCCGGAATCATATCCCTCGCGAACCGCTATCTGAGAACCCACGGACTGCTGAATCCCTTCAGCAGATTCACTCTCATCCTGATCCTGGCCGCCGGACTATATTTCATATACCGCCGGTTCGCAAGCCGCCTCGACCGGATCTCAAAGGAATAAGCCCCCTCCGATGCCAAAATCTGATGGAGATGAACAAAAAAATGTTAAATATCGGATTTTATACCCATGCATACTTGCAATAGCTAAGCAAAATTATTAATTTTGTGTAGTGTTTTTCATAGTATTAAATTTAAGATTAAGGTTTCGGTCTATTTCTTTGCGAAAAGAGATAGACTTTTTCTTTTGACCTACAGACAACTACAGAAATATGCGGAACCCGGCGCATGCCGGATTCCGCAATCGGATAGTCTCTGCCGGGAGGCATCCTCCCCCGTCGTTACATTACCAAGATCTTGAACGTGAGTCCGCCGACGCGCACGGCATAGACGCCGCCGCAGACCGGCACCTCATCGCTGCCTGTGCCTGTAAGACGACCCACGACACGGCCATGCATGTCGCTGACCACTACCAGCTCGCCCTCGGCGCCGGAAATCAGTATGGATCCGCGGCCGGCCGAGACACTGATTCCGCCGTCAAAGTCCACTGCATCAGCACTTTCAGTTTCTTTCTCAGCTACTTCAAGACAGTCGAGAAGTGTATGCATATATCCGTTGGTTACGGCTCCTATGGCAAGACGGACAGTCCTGCCGGCATAGCGCGTCAGATCCACCTCGACCGGACACCAGCCCGGCTCACGGCCGAAACGGTCGGATATGGTGAAATCAGCCAGTGTGGCCACCTCGCCATCCGGGAGCATGGCCTGGACAATGATCTGATTGTCGTGGGGGTATTCGCCGCTGAGATTGTATGTCATGAATGTGAACCAGGGATGCTCGCTTCCGGAAAGATCTATCTTGCCGGTGAACATGGCACCCGAAGCCTTGAGATTCTCACCCTCCATCGCTGCGAAACCATTGTCGCTGTCGGCCGACCTGACATCGCCCATCGAATCGTTGTAGAGAGACCATTTCACTGAAGGCGTGATCTGAACCCCTACTATAGCTGAGGAAACGGCTCCGCCGGCAAACGATTCCTTATACGGAAGCGCGTATGCCTTGCCTACGGGCAATGTCTGCGACGAGACGCCCGCGCCGCGCCCGGCCTCCGTGAAGGGGAACACGGCGTAGGTCTTGAACTGCTGCTCCGCACCGGGAGCCACAGCCTGGAGCGTATAGCTCGTCTCCGCTATGTCGCGGGCGATGACAAGCTGCTGGCCGTTGATGACCTCGGCCAATATATATTTCACATCCGCCGGATCCAGAGGCTGGCCGTCGACATCTTCCGCCGGAGCGTTCCAGCTGACCGTAACCTTGCCGCTGTCCCCATCCTCCGTAACTTTCACATCTGTCGGTATGCCGGGAATATTGATCCCTATGTAGCCTGAGACCTCCGCCGGAATCCCCGACGAATAGTAATTGCTGGCCACAACCGTGAACGTGTGGACGCCAGCACTCGCCACGCTTGCCACATACTCAAGAGTCTCGCCGGCCGCCGGAGAGGCGAACGAATGAACCACCGAGTCGCAATAGATCACATCGATCCTGTCCAGTGCGCCTACAGGATCCCCGTCAACATTGACGGCGGGAGCCTTGAAGCGCAGCGTGCCCTTAAGCTCTCCCTTCGGGGCGGGCGTCAGGGTTACTTCGGTGGGCGCCGCGGGCGACATGCCCGTTACGGGAGCCGCCACCGAAAGATTGTTCACATGAAGCTCGTAGCCTCCGGCCGAACAGCCGTGGATGCCGATATAATATTCTCCATCGGCCTGAGGAAGGAAATATTCCGACAGACGCACCGGAGCCGACGTCGAGACTTCCGTCGCCGGGATGATCTCAGTGGTCATCGATTCCGGAACGGGTTTGAGACCGGCCGAGATCCTTACTCTCTCTTTGGTATTCATCGGGGAGGAAGCGTCGATCGAGATGCAATAACGGTTGCCGGCATACATCCGCAGCGGACGTGTGATAAGCCAGTCGTCCATACCCGTCGGACCGTTGGCCACACGGGCCTCCCCTTTGTCTATGTTCCAGACAAAGCCGTCCTTGTTGGCGTCGGCCACAGTGAAATCAGACAGCACCGACGACTCGGCGAAATCCTGGCTGTAGGGCACATCGACGGCCTCCGACTCATGGAGCTGGTCGTCGGTAAGCGATATATTGTCCAGATAGAGATAGAATCCGTCGGGATCGCTGATCGCGTGCCAGCCTATATGGTAAAGTCCTGACTCCGGCACAGTGAACTCCGGCACCACCGGATTCATGCTGAAATCGGGCTGGAGATCCGTCGGAGCCACAAGCTGCATGGTCATCGAGTCGGCCGTGGCCTCACGCCCCATCCTGACCTCGAAGCGCTCGGGATTGAAGCTGGCCATAGCCTCGAACGTCAGTTTATATTTCACCCCGGCTTCCATCCGTATGGCGGCCGAGATGAGCCAGTCGTCGTGCTTGCTCTTGGAGTTGGTGATGTAGGCGCTCGACATTCCGTTGCTGTATTCCCACTTCACACCGTCGCCGTTGGAATCCAGGATCACGAAATTGTCCATCGACTGCGATGAGTCGAATCCCTCATACCAGGGAGCCGCGATCTCTCCGAGCGGATAGACGGCGCTCACTCCAGCCGAACCGGTGTTGCCGGAGAAAGTGGCCCTGACGCTGTAGCGATAGGCGATCATGCGTCCCGGCGTGGGTTTCACACGGTCAACTATCAGAGTGTCTGCCGTCTCCGTAGCCACCGTTACGTTGTCAGGCTGGCGCACCACAGTGTAGACCACCCGCGACGGATCGACATAGCCGCCATTGACAGAACCTGACACCCTGTTCCAGCTCACAGTGAACGCCCCGTCCGAATAAGTTACCGACGGACGCGGAGCCGACGGAGTGTCGTTGCCCACAAACACTTTTCTGTAAGCCCGCGCCCCGTGGCCCGCGCCGTTGGAAAACGAAACAGCATAGGATGTGCGTCCGGCCGACCGCACCGTTACCGGAACCGAGACTTTATCACCAGGCGAAGCCACATCTTCCTTATATATCTCACCATCGACCCAAAGGCAATATCTCAAGCTTCCCTCCAGATCCGACCCGCCCGATGTAACGGAAGGGGCTGTGAAACTCACAGTGGTCTCAAGCGATCCTCCTTCGGCTGCCACCTGCATATCCTTTACAGCCGCCGGAGCCGCCTGCGGAGGGGAATAAGGGACATAGATCCCTGTAACCTCGTCGGAATTCACAAACCGGCACACAAGCGTGGCCGCGCCCGACGTCAGATCCACCTCGTAGAGATAGCCCTTGCCGTCGGCCGGATTGACCGTCCAGAAACAACGGCCGGTGGAGAGGTCGATCGTGGCCGACGACGCGTAGAGCGGCGTTACTCCCGTGTGGCCCACAGTCGTTGACGCTCCGCTGCGCTTGTCGATCTTCAGCAGATTGCCCGTCATGTCGATCGCCCAGATCTGGCCGCTGGCGTCGGCCATCACCGCGTTCAGGCTCATCTCCAGAGGCTTGATGGCCGTGCGTTTGCGCGTCGAATAGTCCGCCTTGCCGAACACATATCCGTCGCCCGAATCATTGTAGAAACAGCCGTAGACCATGTCCGACGTCGGATCATAGGCCACGTCCGACGCCATGATCCCGACATTCGACACAAGCGTATGGCTCGAACGCTTCCATGTCGAGGTGTTGAACTTGTCAACATAGATCTTCGCCGTCCCCGTGCGGTTGACGGCATAATAGAACCCGTCGGCCATCGGCGCGCCTCCATACTGGGCGTTGCCCTGCGTGTTGAGGCGGGTGAACGTTCCGTCGCCCGTAAACGTATACATCCCTTTGGAATGGGCCGACGAGCCGTCTTCTCCAGCCTTCGACGAGATTACCGTGCCGTAGATCACCGGCACTCCCGCCGGAGATTCCGCGGACGCTACCGGCGAACCCGCCTGATAGCCCGCAGGCAACGGAACCCCGGTCTCCCCCATGAAACGGAGAGGCACAAACCCCGGCGGAGGTGATTTCACTCCGACATGCGATTCTGAAAAACTTCGTAGGGCTGATTCGCCCCGCGCCGCCGGCACTACGGTGAAAGCCACCAGCAGCAGACTGCTTAATACGCTGATTTTCTTCATGAGATATAAAATTAGAGATTAAAAATTAACTTGCGTGTGTGCGAAAAGTAAACACTCTCTTGGATAGCATCCCGCCGGCCGGACACATAAACAGACAGACCGGCCGGAAACCCAGTCGGTGAAACGTTGAATGCTATGACAGGAAATGAAGGGTGGAGGAATCCGCTGTCTACGGATGATGACAATTAATTAACCGCCGCTGGACGAAACGCCAGTAGAAGTGGTTACTGTCCGGTGAATCTCTACATAACAATCAACCTTTCACCGGACTCCCGATGAGCCAGTCAAGATTCAGCCTTACTTTGGCAAGGCGCGTATGTAGGATATTCTTTTTCACAATAAGTGGATTTTTCAGGCAGCTGATCGATTGATCAGTCTGTTACAACGGCCAAATTTACAAAATAATCCCGAATCTGCAAAATATTATCCGATCTTTTCCCGATTTTTTTGAGATATTCCGTAAAAAACCGGCTGCGCGGAATCGCACAGCCGGTTTCTGACTGGTGGGTATGTTTAAGCGGTCAGCGTACCACTACACGGTCAACCGCCGTGGTGCCGTCGGCGTAAACCGTGCGGCGGATACAGATCTGGCCATGTTGCGGACGATAGACGCGCAGGCCGTCGGCCGAGTAATACTCGACGCTTCTCACTGCCTTGCCGTCCATACCGATCCCTTCGATGCCGTTGAAGCCTGTCGTTACATTGGCCTCCAGCTCAACCGTGCGGGCAAACTCTCCGCAGGTGGCCGTCATGCTGAATTTTCCGCTGAAAGCGTTCTTCCAGGTAGCCTCCGTGCCGGAGATGCTGAGGTCGGGGATGGAAGCGGTCCAGACCACTCCATCCGGACAGCCGACGCTGAATGCACCGGTGGCGATCCCGTCCTTGAGATCAGCCTCGGAGAGGATAGCGCGGGCGGCGTCGACGCGGGCTTTGTCAGTGCAGTTGCCGGCGAGCAGCGGATAAGTGAAACTGTCGGTCGGGAGCCATCCCTCGCCCATATCGGTCGCGGCGAGCTGAACCTCGCTCACAGGAGTGCCGATCCGGTCGTTTTCAGCCTGACGGTCGATGAAATAGCAGTCGGTTACGGTGTTTTCATCGCTCCAGTTCTTGCCGTTGTCGATCGTGGAGCAGCCTACGATCGAGCCGCATGTGTCGGCCGGAGCCTCGATGGCGCCGGTGTTGTAGCACGACGTGAATTTCGTGCGGGCCTTGTATGGCTGGCCCACAAGGCCTCCCACAAGGGATACACCTTTCACCATTCCCGTATTGTAGCAGCGCGTATACTCGGCGGCGCTGTATCCTCCGAGTCCGCCTATCTGGCTTCCTGAGTTGGCCGCCACTCCCGCTGTGGTGTTGGTCGAGGACACATCGCCCGAATTCCAGCAGTCGGTGATCTCCGTAGCTATGTTGAACGCCGAGCCGGTAAGTCCGCCGACACGATATTGCGAGCCGGTAACCGCGGCCGTATTGTAGCAGCGGGAGATGACGGTGTTTGCGCTGACCTGGCCGGCTATGCCGCCGAGGTTCCATGTGCCGCTCACCGGCCCGTGGTTGGCGCATGAGTCGATCGTGCAGTAGGAAGGCATGAGGCCGATGATGCCGCCTCCCTGATTACCTTCGGCCACAATCGCGCCCTCGTTGACGCATCCTTTGATCAGGGCGGGGAGAGCCGCGGTCGGATTCGAGCGGAACGAGCCTGCGATGCCGCCGGCATACACGCTCTTGCGGTTGGTGATCGTGCCGTAGTTGCGGCAATCGGTGATCTGCGAGCCGGCTGTGGCCTGCGAGATGATTCCGCCCAGGGCGCTGTTGCTCACCGAAGCGGTGTGCAGCGTGGTGAGGTTGCCGTAGTTGACGCAGCGGCTCACCATCAGCCTGTTGCCTCCGACATTGGTTCCCGAGGCGGCCACGATCGAGCCTACAAAGGCTTTGCCGGAGATGTCGGCATGGTTGACACATTCCTCGAAGATATACTCGCGGGCGTTGGCCGCGCCGTTGGCGTAGGCCACGATGCCGCCTACATACTGCGTGTTGGCCGAATCGGCAAGCTCTATCTTATTGTAGTTGACGCAGCGGACGAATGTGGAGGGAAGCGATGTGGCCACGATGCCGGCATTGTAGCTGCCCTTGGCATTCTGGCGCACCGTGCCCTTGTTGGCGCAGTCGCTGAAAGTTACGTTGGCCTCGGAATATCCAGCGATGCCGGCCACATTGTTGGCCGTACTCTCCACGGTGCCTGTGTTGACACAGTTGACAAACGACGCGCCTGAGAAGGAGCGCGCGGCGAATCCGCCCGCGTCGGTCTTGGTGGCGGTCAGCTTGCCGGAGAATGTGCAGTTGAGCAGTGTGCCGTAATGCTTGGCCACGATGCCGCCGGTCTGTGTGAACGCGGAGGTTACGGTGCCTGCGAAAGTCAGATCGCGCACGGTACCCGCCACGCCGAGAATCCCGATCGGGGCCTGATAGGCGGCGCTCGTGGTCAGCGTATAGCCAGTGATGCTCCTGCCATCGCCGAGCAGCGTGCCGTTGAAATTAAGCACTCCGTTGCCCGCTATGGGCTGGAAGCTCTTGCCGGTGAAATCGATATCGTTCATCACCTTGATATACATTCCGTGCATATCCTTGCCTGCGAGGAGCATCCATGCCGAGAGCGAGTTCCATTCGTCGGCGCTGGAGATCTGGTAGGGATCAGCCTCGGTGCCCGCACCCTTCAGCGGGCAGGGAGTCATAGTCTGGAGAGGAATGACTTTGGTGTATATGGCCGAAGATGCCACAAGCGTGTCTGTCCTGGCCTCGGCCACATTCTCCGGAGCGCGCAGCGTGTTTCCCGAGATGGTGAATTCGGTGCCTTTGCGCAGCTGCCACGAGAGACCGTCCACTTTAGCCAGCGAGGCGGTGCCCTGGAGATCGGCTGCGGTATGGTCGCCGTTGATGCCGACAACGGCGGCGCGGGCCATTCTGACTTTCGGCTCGTCGGCGAAGATCCTGATCACCGGATACATCCCCTCGTCGGCCTGCCAGATGTCGGAGCTGAATCCCTCCGGCAGCTTGCCCGAGACAAGCGTCGATGTGGTTGCAGCGTTCACGCCGGCAGCCAGACTGTTGGCTATGGCGCCGGGGGTGATTATCTGAGCGTCGTAATAGTTGTTCTCGATCTTGCCTGTCGTGCCTCCCTCGGCTGCCATGGCGCCGATCGTGGTGGCCGACGGGGTGCAGACCATCCCGGCGTTGACGGCATTGATCATGTCGTTGGTGTAGTCGCCGTTGGTGGCGCTCTTGATCGAGGCTATGATTCCGCCGGCATAGTTGGTCTCGGCCGTTACGGTGCCGAAATTAACCACATTCTGTATCCGGCCGCCGGATCCCTGGCCCGCGATGCCGCCGGCCTGCTTGATCCCTTTGAAACCCGGTTTCTGGAAGATGGAGAGTCCGCGCACGGTAACGTCTCCGGTGTTGACACAGTTCTCAAGAAGACCGTAGACTGTGGAGGCGATGCCGCCGGCCTGGGTGAATCCGCCGGTGATGTTGCCCGAGTTGTAGCAGTTGCGGATCACGGAGCCTTTGATCGACTGGCCCGTGATTCCGCCTACGCAGTTGGAGTAGGCCGTGATGTCGGCATAGTTGCGGCAGTTCTCGATCGTGCCGTAGTTGTAGCCCACCACTCCGCCGATCTGGCTCCATCCGCGGATCACGCAGTCGGCGCCGATG
This sequence comes from uncultured Muribaculaceae bacterium, assembly GCA_910589425.1. Classification (GTDB taxonomy): domain Bacteria; phylum Bacteroidota; class Bacteroidia; order Bacteroidales; family Muribaculaceae; genus Lepagella. The sequence goes on from CAJUSZ010000018.1 coordinate 44,251, forward strand.
GTGAGATTCCTCACCACTCCATGCTCACCGAGACGGCCCACGAATGTCTTGTAGCTCTCGCAGCGGTTCTCGTCGGGTGTGCCCAGCCCGGAAGCGTTTTCTTCCGGCGACACGCTCCAGAACATATAGTCCATGTCCATGCGGTGGAGTGTGTGGCCGTCGCCGTCGATGATTCCCTGGAATTTCTTCAGGGAGCCGGCCGTGGACTGGTCGGAACAGATTCCGATGAACGAGCGGTCATATTCCAGGTCGATGTCGTTTGTGAAACGGAAATACGAACCGGGATAATACTGCTCCATCTCTGTGGTGGCGATACTGAGGTTGATGAGGTCGGTCTTGTTGCGCAGCAGGAACGGATTCTCGGCCGTACCGGCTCCGTCCCAGCATGCCGGGGCGACTTTCACGGCCAGTGGATAGCTCACCGAGCCGTTGACCACCATCAGGCTGTCCGCGCCGATTCCGGTGCCGAAAGCGCGGAGCGTGTTTCCTTCGATGAAGGCGAAGTCCCCGCGGTTGGTGAGTCGGCCGTCCTTTAGGATATGCACCTTGGTCTCGCCCAGGGTGCGCAGGGTGATGGGATTCTGCACCTTGGCTATGTTGCTCAGGGTGTCGATCTCCAGCCTCGTAGCCGCCAGATGGGCCGCAGGGGTCTCGGCGAAAGCCTTCAGACGCGGATACTGGCTGGCTGTGAATGTCCAGACATCGGAGCTGAATCCCTCCGGGCCGTCGGCCGAGGCCAGTTTGTAGCCCAGGGTGCCGCATTTGGTCGAGCCGAAATTGGTGATCTGATTGTCGAAATATGCATTGGTGATCACGGGCGACGTCTTATCTTCGATCGTGCCGAAAAGCTCGCGTATCCCTTTGTCAGGCTTATACTGATATGTGTTCGACATAAGCACCGCCGAGGAGAAACTGTTGGTGATCCTGGACTCTTCGGTGTCGCTTGCCTTGCGCAGATAGCCCACGAGGCCACCGGAATAGTCGCAGTTGGCGCCGTTGATGTAGCCGGCGGCATGGCAGTCGGTCATCGTACCCCTGAACATGCCGGCTATGCCGCCTACCATCGGCGTGTTGCTGACATTGGGCACACACTCTATGCGGCCCACCGCGAAGCATTCCTCGATCGAGCCGCCCAGGCATGTGCCGGCGATGCCGCCCACAAGGAAAGTCTGGAAATTCGATTTGCCGTCGATATGGCCGCTGAAGTATCCTTTAGAGATCCTGCCGCGCATCGATGCGGCCAGGCCGCCCATAGGCAGGCCGGCTGTGGATGCGTTGCCGAGGATGTAGATGTTCTTTGCATGACTGTTTGTCATCTCGCCGCTGAGTTCGCCGACGAGTCCCGCGCCGTAGCCTCCGGAGGCATAGATCTTGGCCTCGGAGACCGAACAGTCGGTTATCTTCTTGGCCAGACCGACAAGGCCGGCGGCCACTTGCGCCGTGTTCGAGACTTTGGCCCGCAGCGAATGGCAGTTCTCCACGGAGCCCATAGAGAGTCCCACAAGAGGCGCCGCCACATTTCCCTCCGCGCCTATCACGGCGTCGGCGAGCGTCAGATTCCTGATCACCGCCACCGTGTCGGCATGGCCGATCAGAGCCGACAGACCGGCCGCGCGGGTGTTGACGTCGAGGTTGGAGATCGTGTGGCCGCGCCCGTCGAGTATGCCCGCGAAGGAATGGAGCGTGTTGGCTGCGATAGGCGTGAAGCGGTAGTGGCGCATGTCTATGTCGTTGGCCACGGCGAAGTGCTTGCCCATGAACGAACGCACGAGCGGCGCTGTGGCCGAACCACCGTTCACCACCGTGTCGGCGGCGACCATATTGCTCAGTATCAGCATGTCGTCGAGCGACGTGAGCAGATATGGATCCTGCTCCGTGCCGCTTCCTTTGAGAGAGCCTTCCGGAGCTTTGGGATAGGAGAAGTCGAAGCTCGAGGTAAGATTGCCCGTCGGGAGATTGGCGTAGAACATGTTGTTGCTCCCAAGCAGGGTCCAGTCGCTCCAGCTGAGCGACCTGTTGTTGTCATCAGCGGCCTTGTACGTAAGGAAATTGGCCGAGGCCGAAGTGAGTTTTCCCGCCGAGTTGTATTCGCAGTTGCCCGCAGTGTAGAGTTTCACCACGGCATTGTTGTAGACCATCTCCATCACCTCCTGCCGGTTGATCGCGGCCGTGCGGTCCGGATTCAGCACAATCTCAAGCGGAAGACCCGCATTGAAGAAGTTCTTCACCACAACGAGATTGGCCGAAGGCTGCGTGATGTTGACGTTATAGGTCTGAAAAGATGTCGCGCCGTTGGCCTCGACGCTGTATTTCATGGTGCCGTTGGCGCGGTCGAACACCGTATTGTGTTCGATGGCCACCCAGTGGTCCTTGTAGATCCCCTCGTCGCCGTAAATGCCCCAGGGAGTGGTGATGTGTATCGAGCCGGCGTCATCCACATATCCTTCGATCTGGCTCGTGCGGTCCGGGCCGCCGAGCGCGCACACGGCCAGACTCAACGGGCCGTATTTGCTGTCGGTGAACACGAACTGGGAAGGGATCGTAACCTTTCCGGTGGCCAGATCCACCCTGGCCTTGACAGAAAGAGTCGGGGATACTTTCACCCAGAAATTGTCGATAGCGATCGAATCATTGCCGATAGCCCGGATCCGGGCCTCGCCGCCGGACTTGATTCCTGTAGTGATCATCGGCTCGTAAGCCTGGACATAGTCACCGGCAAGCTCACTCACAGACTGAAGTGGAATCTTACGCGAAGGAAGCTTACCGGGCAGTTTCACAGCCACATCCGGCGCCTGTGAATTCATCTGCCAGCGTTGTGCCTCCCTCGGTGCTTTCAGAGCCGCAAGCTCCTGGAAAGCGGCAGGCTGGGGCGAACTGTGCGCTGCAGCCGCTTCTCCGGCGCCCGCAGCCGTAGCCAGCATAAGCAAAGCAGTCAGAGATGGAAAACGTTTGTACATAATGAAATGAAAAATTAGTGTTTGTTAAAACATAAAGGCATGTTTATCAAATGTAAGAATCACGTTCGAAAAGCAGGAGTCTGATTTTATCTTGGAACGAAGGTGCATAACCCGATATGTGACTGAGTTGAAAGATAAAAAGGTGTCCTGGTGTTTCGTCTTTATGGTAACTGGTTTGTGTGAGTCTAAAGATTGTTATCGGCGCGAAAATTACAAAATAAAATCGTAACCGCCAAACCATACCCCGATTTTTTATCAAATATTCATCCTGACCATCCCACGACGGCAGGCATCTGTATCCTCCGGTTGCAATTCAGTCCGCCGGGTGAGATCTTCTCCCGACGGACTGATATACCGCTCTGCTTATTCCTGTTATTCCATGGATGTAAGGTTCTTGAAGTCCTGAATATGCCTCCGCATTATCACCGCGGAATATATTGAGGCGACCAGCAACGCGCCGCAGATAACCCACACTATATAATGAGCCAGAGGCCAGATATGAGACAGAAGCAACGTGAAGAAAACCGTAAGACAGATGGCGAGAACTATTTCACCGCTCAGCGCCGAAAGCCTGAGACCGGCCACCTTGTTCATCGTTTCTATCGGCGTATCGGACAGAATGTCGATTTTTTTCGTCCGGACATAAAGATAAGTATACCACAGAGCCGATATCCCGAGATATACACTCAGGAAGAATTTGAGACCCGAAGGGAAGATCGCTTCGTTGACACCGCCTATGCCGGTCAGAAGGAACACAACCGCAAGAACACCGCACATCAGTATGTTTTTACGATATTGTCTTGCTATGCGGGATTGCGCCGAATTGCACATATCTGTGTTGAACCTTATGGGATCATTGTTTTTCCGCGCGAGTACGTCATCGAGAGTCGACATGCTTTTTTTGAGTTCGTCCAAATCCATATTATTATTTCGATTTTGAGATGAGTTTGTTTTTGATCCTGTGAAGTTTGGTGGCCACATTGTTCCGCGTCATGCCGATTATCTCCGCGATCTCCTCGTATGAGTATTCATCAAGCCACAGGAGGATAATCGCTTTCTCGATCGGGAGGAGCCGGTTGATCAAATCGTGAAGAGCCGCAAGCTGCTCGGCCTTGTCATCGTCGGCCTCCGAGGAAACATCAGCAACCGAGACCTCAAAAGGGAGAGTCTCCAATTTAGGCTTATAATTGCGGATCGCCATCAAGGCTGAGTTAACAGCAACACGATAAACCCATGTGGAGAGTCTGCTCTCACCGCGGAACTGCCCCGAACCCTGCCAAAGATTGGTAAGAATTTCCTGACGTAAATCCTCGTAAGGCACTTTCGGGGTAGCATAAGCCCAGCAGACCTTGTTGATGATGCGGGAATGCTCTCTGACGAAAGAGGCAAACTCCTGACTTGTTTTAGGTGGACTTTCCATATTCCAGACATTTTTTGTAACGTTAGGTGCAGAATCTCGCCCGAAAGTTACACACAGATCTATTTTTTTGCAAAGCTCTGATATAAAATAACCTTGTTCCCTCCCTGTTAAATGGCCTTAAATGGCCCTTGATGGCCTTACCCGCCAGCCAGAGAAAAAACAGGACGGGCACCCTGACTCTCGTCCGGATGCCCGTCCCTTCCTTTAAGGCGGCGATTACCTACTCTTCCGCTTTCGCAGTACCATCGGCGTGATGAGGTTTAACTTCTCTGTTCGGAATGGGAAGAGGTGGAGCCCTCATGCTGTCATCACCTTAGTCTCTTTTTCCGTCCTTCAAGGACGCCGCTCCCGGCGACCGAGGACGTTGTGCCGACAAAGAAGCGTACATACCGGAAGCGTTGAATCCTCGACCCACGGCAGACTGACCGTCCCGCTGCGTGTCTATGTTGTTGTTTCTTTACCAGAGTCTCGGGCAATTAGTACCGCTCGGCTGAGTGTGTCGCCACACGTGCACCTGCGGCCTATCGACGTCGTAGTCTCCGACGGCCCTTGTCGAAATCTTATCTTGGAGCCGGCTTCGTGCTTAGATGCTTTCAGCACTTATCCTGCCCAGACGCGGCTACCCGGCCGTGCACCTGGCGGTACAACCGGTTCACCGGAGGTCTGTCCAACACGGTCCTCTCGTACTAGTGTCGGTTCTCCGCAAATTTCAGCGCCCACAACAGATAGAGACCGAACTGTCTCACGACGTTCTGAACCCAGCTCGCGTGCCACTTTAATGGGCGAACAGCCCAACCCTTGGGACCTTCTCCAGCCCCGGGATGTGACGAGCCGACATCGAGGTGCCAAACCACTCCGTCGATATGAGCTCTTGGGAGGGATCAGCCTGTTATCCCCGGAGTACCTTTTATCCTTTGAGCGATGGCCCTTCCATGCGGAACCACCGGATCACTATGCTCTAGTTTCCTACCTGATCGACTTGTCAGTCTCCCAGTCAAGCGCGCTTGTGCCATTACACTCTGCGGCCGGTTACCAATCGGCCTGAGGGCACCTTTAGAAGCCTCCGTTACTCTTTTGGAGGCGACCACCCCAGTCAAACTACCCACCAAGCAGTGTCCTCGATTGCCGAGTTAGAGACCAAATGTGCGAAGGTCAGTATTTCAACGTCGGCTCCACAGGGACTGGCGTCCCTGCTTCGCTGCCTCCTGACTATCCTACACATCGCACACCCGGTCACAGTGCTAAGCTGCAGTAAAGGTTCACGGGGTCTTTTCGTCCCGTTGCGGGTAATCGGCATCTTCACCGATACTACAATTTCACCGAGCTCACGGTTGAGACAGTGTCCGGATCATTACACCATTCGTGCAGGTCGGAACTTACCCGACAAGGAATTTCGCTACCTTAGGACCGTTATAGTTACGGCCGCCGTTTACCGGGGCTTCAATTCAACGCTTCTCTTGCGATGACGTCTCCTCTTAACCTTCCGGCACCGGGCAGGTGTCAGGCCGTATTCTTCATCTTTCAATTTCGCACAGCCCTGTGTTTTTGTTAAACAGTTGCCTGGACCTATTCTCTGCGCCCCTCCCGGAGGAGGGGACCCCTTATCCCGAAGTTACGGGGTCAATTTGCCTAGTTCCTTAACCATGATTCACTCGAGCGCCTAAGTATGTTCTACCCGACCACCTGTGTCGGTTTGCGGTACGGGCCCGTCACGGATTGCTTAGCGGGTTTTCTCGGGAGCATGGTTACCACCGCTATCCGCTTGCCCGGGGGCTCGCGGTACTATCCCGTTTCACCAGGCGGCGCGTACTTTACTACGCCGCCTATAGCTACGCGGTTCAACGCACTATTCCGTCAGTGCGCGGGTGTGTCACTTCTCCGTCGCCGCATCGCTCCGCGCCGGGGTGCCGGAATGTTGACCGGCTGTCCATCGGGTCCGCCGTTCGGCTGCCCCTTAGGTCCCGACTGTGCCTGAACCGATTAGCGTTGTTCAGGAACCCTTGGTCTTTCGGCGGGGAGGTTTCTCGCCTCCCTTGTCGTTACTTATACCTACATTTGCTTTTCCGATGCCTCCAGCACGCCTTGCGACGCACCTTCAAGGGCCTACGGAATGCTCCCCTACCAATGCCGCTCTAAGCGACATTCCACGGCTTCGGCAGCGGGCTTATGCCCGATTATTATCCACGCGGGATCACTCGACTAGTGAGCTGTTACGCACTCTTTAAATGAATGGCTGCTTCCAAGCCAACATCCTAGCTGTCAAGGCAATCCCACCTCGTTATGGTCTTCAACTTAGCCCGCATTTGGGGGCCTTGGCCGGTGGTCTGAGTTGTTCCTCTCTCGGACGCGGACCTTAGCACCCGCGCCCTC
>CAJUSZ010000019.1 GCA_910589425.1 uncultured Muribaculaceae bacterium
TAAAATATCGATGCTGGAGAACTGACCAAGATATTTTAAATGAAAGAGCCGTGGGATGCGGTGGGGAAAAATGCTGTGATTCTTGATTTTCGCCCCGAAATTTATTATCTTTGCATCCGCATTGATGCCGATGCCGGATCCGCACGAATGGATTTCGGCTGTCATCTGTTTGCATATTAATGAATTAGGGCGTATGCCCGTGCAAATCTCCCGTGGCGTCGCAGTTTCGGCTGCCGGCGCCGGAATAAAAGTATGAAACAGCAGAAAGAGGCCCGCATATCTTACTGGGCGGCACATCTGACCACAGTGGTCAGTGTGGCGCTCGTCCTCGTCATCATCGGAGTCATCGCGCTTATTTCCCTCGGCGCCGCTTCGGAAACACGCCGCCTTAAGGAGAAGATCGAGCTGAGTGCGGTGCTTGCCGACTCGGCGTCGGACAGTCAGGCCGATTCCCTGTCCAGGATCATAGCTTCGCGTCCCTACGCGCGGTCGGTCTCGGCCATAACCAAGGATGCGGCTATGGCGCAGTGGAAAAAGGACACCGGAGAGGATCTTCAGGAACTGTTCGGAGTCAACCCTCTCTCTCCGGAGGTGAGTTTCACGGTAAAAGCGGAATATGCCTCCGAGAGCCAGCTGAAAGCGATCAAGGCCGAGGTGGCGGCGATGAATGGAGTCCAGGCGGTCGACGCTCCCGACGCGGAAATGGTTGAGTCGATGAATGCCAATATCGAGCGGGCGGCCTGCATTTTAGGCGTGATCGCCGTGGCTCTTCTGGTGATTTCGTTCGTGCTGATTAACAACACGGTGCATCTGACGGTCTATTCGAGGCGGTTCACGATCCACACCATGCAGCTGGTGGGCGCCACCAACGGTTTCATCCGCCGTCCGATCGTAGGCAACAATCTGCTTTCGGGGGTGATCGCAGGGGTGGTGGCGTCGGCGTTGCTCGCCCTGGCGATGGTTTTCGCCCCGCAGGCGGGATTCGGCGATCTTGAGAAGATAGTGCCCTGGTGGCAGCTGGGCATTGTGGCGGCCGGGCTCATTGTGGCAGGCGCCCTGATCTGCACGGTTTCGTCGGTGGCAGCGGCCAACCGTTATCTCCGCAAGGACTATGATGACCTGTTCAAATGAGCGGGGGACACACAGCATACAGAAAAACAAGGAACATAGAAAAACAATCCATATAGACATGACAACAACCAGACCCTCGATATCCCGCCTCTCCGAGCGCCGGCAGCAGAAGCCTGCGGCCGGGTCGATGGAGAAGACCACCGACAGCCAGAGGCCGTTCGCCCGAATCAATTTCATCCTCATGGCCGTATGCCTGGCAATGATCATAATCGGGTTTATCCTGATGTCCGGCCCCGGAAGCAGCGTGGAGGGGGGCTTCAATCCCGACATATTCAGCACGCGCAGGATCGTGGTCGGACCCACGGTCTCGTTTCTGGGATTCCTTCTGATGGCTTTCGCCATAATCTACACGCCGAAGAGCCGGCGCACACGCCGCAACGACTGAACCTGACGATATGGAATGGCTTGACGCCCTTATTCTGGGGATAGTGCAGGGGCTGGCGGAATATCTTCCGATCAGCTCCAGCGGACATCTTGAGATCTTCCGCGAGATTCTCGGCATCGATCTTCCGTCCGATCAGGTGCTTCAGTTCGACATAATGGTACATGCCGCCACGGTGTGTTCCACCATAGTGATCCTCTGGCCCATGTTCTCGCGGCTCTGCGCGAGCTTCTTCACGTTCCGCCGCGACGCCGGCTTCTATTATGTGTGCAAGATCCTTGTGAGCTGCATTCCGGTGGCCATAGTGGGATTCTGCTTCAAGGACACGGTGGAGGCTTTCTTCGGCAACGGCCTGACGGTGGTCGGAATATGCCTGCTGGTAACGGCCGGTCTCCTCACGTTCGCCCATTTCAGCGGCATAGACCGTGCTACGGGCCGCATGGTGAGCGGCGACCGGGGACACGACATAGGCTGGCTGGACGCTTTCATCATCGGATGCGCCCAGGCGGTGGCGGTTCTTCCTGGTCTGAGCCGGTCGGGCTCGACTATAGCCACAGGCATCCTTCTGGGCGACAAGCGCGACAAGGTGGCCTCGTTCTCGTTTCTGATGGTGATAATCCCCATTCTCGGCGAGGCGCTTCTGGACACTGTGAAGCTGCTCAAAGGAGGGGAGGCTGCCGAAAACAGCGTCGGGGCCACGGCTCTGATCATAGGCTTTGTCAGCGCGTTTGTCGTCGGGTGCGGAGCTTGCCGCTGGATGCTCGCCCTGGTGAAGAGAGGCAAACTCGTGTGGTTCGCGGTCTATTGCGCGGCGATGGCCGTAATCTGCCTTCTGTGGCGATAACCATATAAGTAACCTCCTCAAGAATCCGGCATAATCTGATATAAGTTAGAGTCACTTAAAGGAATGAACTACATATCGGGAGAGATCCTATGCATCGACAAGCCGCTGGGCTGGACATCGTTTGACGCGGTGAAGCGCATCCGTGGGGCTATCCAGCGCCGTCTCGGACTGAAGAAGTTCAAGGTGGGACATGCCGGCACCCTCGATCCTCTCGCCACAGGCGTCCTGATCGTATGCACCGGCCGGGCCACGCGCCGCATCGACGAGCTTCAGACTGGGGTCAAGGAATATGTGGCCGACCTCCGTCTCGGCGCCACTACGCCCAGTTTCGATCTCGAGACAGAGATCGACGCCATTTTCCCGACCGACCACATCACCCGCCGGTCGGTGGAGGAGGTGCTTCCACGGTTTACCGGAGCCATCATGCAGGTGCCGCCCGTGTTCTCGGCCGTGAAAGTGGACGGCAAACGCGCCTACAAGTTCGCAAGGAAAGGCCACGAAGTCGAGCTCAAGCCCAAGCAGCTCCAGATCGACGAGATAGAGCTTATCGAGTTCTCTCCCGAGAGTCTGCGTCTCCGCATAGTCTGCGGCAAGGGGACATATATCAGGGCTTTGGCACGCGACATCGGCCAGGCTCTCGGAAGCGGCGCCCATCTGACATCGCTGAGGCGCACGCGGGTGGGCGACTGCCGCATAGAGGATTCCATGTCCGTGGACCAGGCCATAGAGCTGATCTCTTCCGGGCCGGTAGAGTTTCCGGAAGAATGACCCTTCCCGGCCAATGCAACCGATAATACACATACACTCTCTCCGCGACAGCCCTTATACACATTCTCTCTTCCTCACAGACCAAACGCAACATCAATCAGATTCAGAATCATGAAACTTTCGCATTTCAAATTCAAATTGCCAGAAGAACTCATCGCCCAGTATCCAACCGAGAACCGCGATGAATGCCGCCTGATGGTGGTCAATGCCAAGGATGGCACCATAGAGCATAAGATTTTCAAGGATGTGCTTGATTATTTCGATGAAGGCGATGTGATGGTATTCAACAATACCCGGGTTTTCCCGGCCCGCCTGCACGGCAACAAGGAGAAGACCGGAGCCAGCATCGAAGTCTTTCTTCTCCGCGAACTGAACGCTTCGAATAAATTCTGGGATGTGCTGGTCGAACCCGCCCGGAAAATCCGCATCGGCAACAAGCTCTATTTCGGCGGCGACGCGATGGTGGCCGAGGTGATCGACAACACCACGTCGCGCGGACGCACGCTGCGGTTTCTCTACGATGGCAACCACGATGAGTTCAAGGAGGCTCTCTATTCCCTCGGGGAAGCTCCGCTGCCTGAGTACATCAAACGCGACACGGAGCCTGAAGACATAGAGCGCTATCAATGTATCTATGCCACCGAGGAGGGAGCCGTTATGGCTCCTGCGGCCGGACTGCATTTCAGCCGTGAGCTTCTCAAGCGTCTTGAGATAAAGGGAGTGGAGAAAGGATTCATAACGCTCCATTGCGGACGCGGCAACTTCAAGGAGATCGATGTGGAGGATCTCACCAAGCACCGTATGGACTCCGAAGACATGAATGTGAGCGGGGAACTCGTGGATCTTGTCAACGCGGCCAAAGACCGTGAGTCGCGCGTTTGCGCGGTAGGCACATCGGTGATGCGTGCGCTGGCGAGTTCGGTCTGCATGAACGGACACATTATGCCTACCAAGGGCTGGACCAACAAGTTTATCTTCCCGCCCTATGAGTTTTCCGTATGCACGTCGATGATCTCCAATTTCCATACCCCTTATTCGACGATGCTCATGATGGTGGCTGCCTTCGGCGGTTATGATCTGATCATGAAGGCCTACGAGACGGCGATCAAGGAGAAGTACCGTTTCGGCGCATACGGCGACGCAATGCTCGTGATCAGGGAATAATACCCTCGGTTTCAGATATAACAATCCGGACTTCAAAGCCGACACCATCGGCTCCGAAGTCCGGATTAATGCTTATGCCGTGCCTGTCGGTCAGCGGTTTATTCCGCGGTCGAGCATCAGGCGTTTCACCTGCATCCGTATCCATGTGGGCTGCACGGCTATGAAAAAGATGGAGAACCGGTTGAGCCATCCGTTGATGTATTGCTTTTTCCGGCGGAGCATTTTCCCGACGGCCTTGTGTGCGAATTTCTGCGGAGTCTGGAGAACCCCGATCCTGACTGCCAGACGTTTCAGCGGATCCGGGAGCCCGAAAAGGTCGGTGGCTATCCCGCCGGGGCAGGCCACGGTGGCTGAAACCCCGGAGTCGCGTATCTCATAGTGGAGCGACCGGGTGAACACACGTATGTATGCCTTGGTGGCTGCATACATCGCTATGCCCGGCATCGGCATCCAGCACGACATCGAACTCATGTTGAGGATATATCCGTTTCCGCGGCGGCAGAAACGCCTTGCGAACCGGATGCTGAGAGCCGTAACGGCCCTCACATGCAGGTCAATGAAGCAGTCGAGTTTCCCGGAAGGCGTGCCTGTCAGGGTGTTGAAAGAGAATATTCCGGCATTGTTGATCAGGATGTCCGGCTCGATCGAGTTGCTGTCGAGAAAATAGTCCAGCGCGTCGGGCGCGTCGGGCGCGGTAAGATCGAGGGTCAGTGGCATGGCTTTCACTCCGAACTCATCCCTGAGCCGGGCGCAGTTCTCCTCCAGCTCCCGTTCCTGGATGCTGACCATCACAATGTCGGCGCCTCTGCGGGCAAGCTCCAGACAGAACTGGAGGCCGATTCCGGACGACCCTCCGGTTACGACGGCCGTTTTGTCATGAAGATCAGCGGTCTGTCCCATTTCTGCGTTTTATCCGTTCGATCTCGTTACGTATGCCACGCGGAAGCGAGGGGCAGTCCTTGTGGCATTTCATCTCAAGCGAATACATGCGCGCTATGCAATAGTTCACATGGTCGCATCCGCAATTGTGGGAGGGATCTTCCCGCAGACGGTTGACGAAGTCTGGTTCGCGCAGGAGCGCCCGTCCCATCTGCACGAACTCGAATCCCTCTCCAAGCACCTGCTCTATCCCCTCGCCGCTCACGGCGCCTCCTACGTAGACGAGAGGCAGCTTCAGTTCCCGCCGGAACACACGTGCGTCGTCGAGGAAATAAAGGTCGGAATACGGTTCGTTCCTGATCATGTATTTCCCGGCCATGCGCACGCCGTATTTCAGCCACAGCTGCTTCATGTAGTGGGTCATGGAATATATCGGCATCTCGCCTCGCATCACGTACATAGGCGCCTTGCTGACGAATCCTCCCGAGAGGACGATAGCGTGGGCGCCGAGCCTCTCGAGTTCTCGGGCCACCGTCAGGCAGTCTTCCGTCTCAAGTCCCCCCTTGAAGCCGTCGCGCATGTTGGTCTTCACCAGCACGCCCATGTCGGACCCGGCGGCTTTCATCACCTCTTCCATGCACATACGCATGAAAGTCATCCGGTTGTCGAGCGATCCGCCGAAGCGGTCGCGCCTGTGGTTGGTGAAAGGGGATAGAAATTGGGATATGAGGTATCCGTGTCCGGCGTGAACCTCCACGCAGTCGAATCCGGCGTCGCGTGCGGTGCGCACCGCATCGCCGAAGCATCGGGCTATATCCTTGAGTTCATCCTCGCGCAGACCGCGCACGAAAGTGGGTGAGTAGAGGTTGAATCCGGTTGATGCGCCGACCGGAGTCCCGCCGGCGGTGGAGCGGTGGGTCATGTTGCCGCAATGTCCGATCTGGATCGATGCCTTGGCTCCGGCTTCATGTATTCCGTCGGTGATCTCCCGTAGCGGCTTCACAATCTGTGGTCTCAGCCAAAGCTGGGTGTCGAAGGAGAGCGCCGAACGGCAGATTCCGGCGTAGGCGAGGGTTGTCATGCCTACGCCGCCCCGGGCCACGGAGAGATGGTAGTCTCGGAGCATCGGGGTCGGAGCGTTGTCTTTGCCCATTCCTTCGAATGCCGCCGAACGGATCGAGCGGTTCCGCAGTTCGACGGGACCGATCTTTGCGGGAGTGAAGAGTTTCATTATTAAGTAACTTTTTAAAATCAGTTGTAATTTAAAATTCTTATCAGCAACCCTATGGGCTTATATCATCTTATTTGTCTTTCCGGTATATTTCAAATTCTCAATCAGTCGTTTAGCCCGCTAAACTCCTTCTTTCAAATTTGAAATCTCCTCAAAAATCCAGCATAATCTGATATAAGCTAATTTTAAAGAGTTACTTATGATGTCGGTTTGTTGTTCAGTAGATGAATGGCAGGATGTATTTTCTTCCGAGCGAGCTGTATTCGTCGCCGAATTCGCGGATATATCGTCTGTGGGTGGCGGCGGCTCTGGGTGCGAGATTCGCGAAAGTCCAGAGAGCGAATACCGCTCCGGCCGCGCTCCATGTCAGGATGGCGAATCCGGTCCATTCGAGAAACTCGCCGAAATAGTTTGCCGAAGTAACATAGCGGAACATACCTCCGCGGGGAATATAATGGCGTGTGTCGCCGGGTTTCCGCAGATGGCGCACGATGTGGTCGCTCTGCCAGTTGATCGCCATGCCGGCAAAGAATACCGCTGTCCCGGTTATGAACATCGGGCTTGCGAGCCATGAAGCCGGATAGCTTCCCGGCGGGCTGACATAGAATATCCATCCCCCGAGCATGTATGCGTTGATCAGGTTGAATATTATCCCCGAGATCACTATCGCCACCGGCATACGGCTGTTTCCGCGCAGCATCAGCGGGAAAATGAACGAGCGCTGGAAATAGTGGAGCAGAAAAAGGGAGGCCATTGCCGCCGGAGCCGCCTCGGCGCGTCTCGGGCTCATGAGCCACAGCAGCAGCATCGCGAAGAAGACAGGCGCCTCCATGATGATCCAGCCTGTGCGGTTGGAGATGGCCGGCCCCCATTTGCTGTTGTATAGGATTCCGTAGCCCGGAGTGATCCGCTGCAGGGCAATGAAAACAATTACGGCGAGCGCGGCCATAGAGGCAACTACGGTTTGATAGAGGATCGGATTGAAAAGGATGTCCATAAAGTCATGACCGGCTTTGGGTTGTATCTGAATCAAGATTTGGATTTAGATGCCGATTCGCTGCAAAGGTATGAAAACTGGCGTTAACGGCCAAATCTTTTCTGTTCTTTTTGGGAATTTTGTGGTAAAAATGGGAGCTGGAATCCCGCTCTTTCATGAAGTGCGTGATTTTTTGTAATTTTGCAACACAACTCATTCAGCCAGACAGGCCGCGCGGCTTTGCATCGCGTGGAAGAAACCGACAAAGTGTTATGAACAAGAATGCAACATCGACTTTTTCCGGAGGTTATGGAGCGGAATATAGGGAACTTGTGAAGCTCGGAACGCCGGTGCTGGTTACCCAGGCCGGTATAATCACGGTCAATTTTGCCGACACGATGATGGTCGGGGCACATTCGACCGAGGAGCTGGCGGCCGCAGCCTTCGTCAATTCACTGTTTGTGGTGGCTACGGTCATGATGATCGGCTTCGCGGCGGGAATGATCCCGCTTGTCGGGGCTCTTTTCGGGCGAGGCGACACGCGGGGCGCGGGGCTGACGCTGAAGGCCGGTCTCCAGGTCAATCTCTGCATGGCTGCGGTCTTCACCATCGTGATGGGTGGATTGTATTTCTTTCTCGACTGCTTCGGTCAGCCGGAGGAGCTGATGCCTTTTGTCAGGCCATATTTTCTGACAGTGTTGTGCAGCCTGATCCCGGTTTCCCTCTTCAATGTTTTTCAGCAGACCGCGAATGCGTTGAATTCCACAAAAATGCCGATGTGGATCATCCTTTCGGCCAATGCCCTCAACATATTCGGTAACTGGCTTCTGATCTACGGGCATCTCGGTCTGCCTGAACTCGGTCTTCTCGGAGCCGGACTCAGCACGCTTGCGGCCCGTGTGGCCGGCGCGGTGGCCATAGTGGCGGTCTATCGTCGCAACAAGCGCTACCGTCCTTATATCGAGGCTTTCCGGGAGCGGGTTCCGTTGGGATCGGTGCGCCTTAAAGTCTGGACCACATCTTATCCGGTCATGATACAGAACGGAGTGGAATGCGCCCTGTGGACTCTCGGCGCCATCGTCTGCGGATGGTTCGGCAAGCTTCAGTTGGCTGCCTACCAGGTTGTGAACACCATGGCCCAGCTCGGATTCATGATCTATATCAGTTTCGGGGTTGCCACGTCGATCAGAGTGGCTAATTTCACGGGTGTGGACGACTTCGTGAGCATCCGCCGCAGCGCCTCGGCCGGGCTGCACATCACGCTGCTTCTTGCGACAGCCGCATCGCTTTTCTTCTATTTCGGCGGTTCTCCGCTGATCGGTCTGTTCACTCCTGACGCTGATGTGGTCAGGATCGGACATACGCTTATCATCCCACTTGTGCTTTATCAATACGGGGACGCGGTGCAGCTCACATACGCCAATGCCTTGCGCGGCACCGGCGATGTCAAGCCGTTGCTGTGGGTGGCCATCGTGGCCTACATCGTTGTCGGCGTTCCCTCGATGCTCCTTCTCGGGGATGTGGCCGGCCTCAAGAGCGTCGGGGTATATTACAGTTTCTCAGCTGCATTGTTTGTGGCTTCGATGCTACTGTGGCTCTCGTTCAGGCGTGCTGTAAACCGTCTGGAATGCCAGTTTGCTTCATATTGATGGCTTTTGGGGTTTCCACAGGCGGTCGAACGGAGGTTTTGTCTGTATTTATATGGCTGTCATTCTTTGGGTTACACAATTTATCGACAGATTAAGACACTTTAAGATAAAAAATTGTGAATTCTCGCCAAAAAATTGTTACTTTGCAACCTGAAATTTACCGGAGCATCACATAGCCGCTCCTCAACACACCGATATGGGTAAAATCATAGCAATAGCCAATCAGAAAGGTGGCGTCGGAAAGACTACCACGGCTTTTAATCTCGGCTCATGCCTGGCGCTCGACGGCAAGAAAGTGCTTCTCGTCGATGCCGATCCCCAGGCCAACGCGACGTCAGGAATGGGTCTCGATCCGCGGGGCGACCATCCCTCGGTCTACGAATGCCTTGTAGACGGCTATCCGGCTGCCGACTCGGTGCAGCGCACATGTGTCGAAGGACTCGACATGATCGGTTCGCGCATAGATCTGGTCGGTGCAGAACTTGAACTGATGAACCGCCGCGACCGTGAGCGGGCGATGGCGGCCGTGCTGTCGCCGCTCCGCGACAGCTATGACTATATCCTGATCGACTGCTCCCCCTCGCTGGGAATCATCACGGTCAACGCCCTCACGGCCTCCGACTCGGTGATAATCCCGGTGCAGTCGGAATATTTCGCGCTCGAAGGCATATCGCAGCTGCTCAACACGATCCGGATCATCAAGAGCCGTCTCCGTCCGTCGCTTGAGATAGAGGGGTTCCTGCTGACCATGTATGATGCGCGCCTCAGGCTGGCCAACCAGATCTACGAAGAGCTGAAAGGCCATTTCGGCGACATGGTGTTCTCCACGGTGATCCCGCGCAACATCAAGCTTTCGGAATCCCCGAGCCACGGTCTGCCGGTGATCCTGTATGATCCTGATTCGCGCGGAGCCATCGCCTACACTCAGCTTGCCCGCGAACTCGTGGCCCGCGGGCGCCGTAAGCAGAAGGCGTCGGGCAGCTGACCCGGATTCCGCTGCCGGCAAAAACTTTCAGCCACCAACCAACCCAACCACGTATCTCTGACCTGAAAAAATGACACATACCAGACGCAATGCCCTCGGGCGAGGACTCGACTCGCTGATATCGCTCGGCGAAGTGCAGACAGCCGGATCCTCGGCCATCAGCGAGATTGAAATCTCAATGATCGAGCCAAATCCCTCGCAGCCACGCACCACATTCGATGCCGGGGCGCTCGAAGAGCTTGCCGCATCGATCCGGGAGCTTGGAGTCATCCAGCCTCTCTCCCTGCGTTCCCTCCCCGGCGGAGGCTACCAGATAATAGCCGGCGAACGGAGATGGCGCGCCGCCAAGGCCGCCGGCCTGCATTCGGTGCCGGCCTACGTGCGCACGGCAAGCGATTCCGAAGTGACGGAGATGGCGCTGATCGAGAACATCCAGCGCGAGGATCTGAACGCCATAGAGGTGGCGCTCGCTTTCAGGAAACTCATCGACACATACAATCTCACCCAGGACCGCCTGTCGGAGCGTCTCGGCAAGAAGCGGGCCACGATAGCCAACCATCTGCGCCTGCTGAAACTCCCGGCCGAGATCCAGCTCGGACTGCGCGACCGCAAGATCGACATGGGTCATGCGCGTGCGTTGCTCGCCATAGCCGACACGAAGACCCGTCTGAAGATCTACAACAAGATTCTCGAGCAGGGACTGAGTGTGCGCCGGGTGGAGCAGCTTGCAAAGCAATATTCCGAATCAGCGGAGCGTACTCCGGAGAAAACTTCATCCAGCCAGGCCACAGGAGGCTACGAGGCTTTCCAGCGCGAGCTTTCCAACTATTTCCCGACTCCGGTGAAGTTCACCCGCAATGCCTCCGGCAAGGGTTCGATAACGCTGAAGTTTGACAACGATGACCAGTTGCAGCGTCTTGTCGAGCTTTTCGAGAAGATCAAATGAGGCAGCGTGTGTGAAATCAAATGTCCCGGCAACAGATCATGACCCGACATAAGAGAAAGACAACGCTATGTCTCGACGCGGCCTCGACAGTGGTTGTGGTGCTTCTGTGTGTCCTCATGCTTGTGCCTCCGGAAGCCATACAGGCAGCCTCGCTCCGCGACTCGCTGGCCACAGCGGCGCCTGAGAGAACAGTCATGCCCCAGGAACCGCTGGCCGCAGGGAGCCAGCCGGCTGACTCCGTGGCCACATATCTCGATGCCGAGCTGCTTGTGAAGGCCGGGCAGGAAGAGCCCGACACGACGAAAACAGTGGTTTCCGACCCGAAATCGCCCTACGGGCTCGACGGCAAGATCAAGTTCAACCCCTCGCCTGAGAGAGCCGTGTGGCTGTCGGCCTTGTTTCCCGGTCTCGGGCAGATCTACAACCGGCGCTACTGGAAGCTCCCGATAGTGGTCGGCGGCTTCATGGGTCTCGGCTACGCCACTTCGTGGAACAACTCCCAGCTTCAGGACTATACACAGGGCTACCGTGATCTGCTCGACAACGATCCGTCGACAAATTCCTACATGAATTTCTTTCCTCCTAATACGGACGAGGCCTCGCTCGACAAATCGTGGCTCCAGTCCACTCTCCGCAGCCGGCGCAACTTCTACCGGCGCAACCGCGACCTTTGCATAATCTGCATCGTCGCGCTCTATCTCCTCTGCATGGTCGATGCCTACGTCGACGCCTCCATGGCCCATTTCGACATCTCGCCGGATCTCTCGATGGACGTGGCTCCGGCCATGATGGTGAGTCCGGGCAACAGGCGCCCGGCGCTCGGGCTGAACTGGGCGTTCACGTTCTGACCGGCAGCTCAATATCCGACTCCTCTCATACAGACACAGATAACGACATGAATCTAAAACCACTGATTTCAATCTCCCTCGCATCGCTGGCATTGCTGGCCCAGGCGGCTCCGCGCTCGTCGAAAGCCAATGTCCTCGACATAAAGGAGAGTATAACCGATTCCGAAATTGTATTTCCCGAAAGTTTCGAGACCGACACCCAGAAGCTTCTTGAGAGCTGGTATCTTAAAAACTATACGGCCACAGACGACAAATACCGGTCGGCGGATGTCAAGACGACCGACGACCAGATCCGGCGTCGGCTCGCCCAGCTTCCGACGGTGATCGAGATGCCGTTCAACAGCATAGTCAGGGCATATATAGACCGCTACACCCAGCGCGGACGCGCGCAGGTGGCCGCTACCCTCGGCCTTGCCAACTACTACATGCCTGTATTCGAGCAGGCTCTTGAAGAGCAAGGATTGCCTCTCGAACTCAAATATCTTCCCGTGGTCGAGTCCGCGCTCAATCCCAATGCGGTCTCCCGGCATGGAGCCACCGGCCTGTGGCAGTTCATGCTCGCCACCGGCAAAGGTCTCGGCATGGAGGTCAATTCCCTTGTGGACGAGCGGCGCGATCCTTATGTCTCGTCGCGCAAAGCCGCGAAATATCTGAAAGATCTTTACTCTTCCTACGGCGACTGGAGCCTGGCGATCGCGGCCTATAACTGCGGCCCCGGCGCAGTCAACAAAGCCATACGCCGTGCCGGCGAGGGGAAACATGATTTCTGGTCGATCTACAAATATCTGTCGCCGGAGACTCGCGGATATGTCCCCGCTTTCATCGCGGCCAACTACGTGATGAACCATTACCGGGATCACGGCATCAATCCGGTGTTGCCTACAAAGCCGCTGATCACCGACACCGTCGGGATTTCAGACCGTGTGCATTTCAATCAGATTTCCGCCGTACTCGATATTCCCGTCGAAGAACTGCGTCTGCTCAATCCGCAGTTCCGGGCGGATCTTATACCCGGCTCGCCAGAAAAAACCTATATGCTTATCCTCCCCTCGCAGCAGGTTCACGCCTATATTGTCAGCGAGGATCAGATAAAGGCTCATGAAGCTGAGAAATATGCCCGCCGGGAGACCGTGGAGCCAGGCGACATGCCGACCGGCCCGACAATGACTGCGACCGAGTTGATGGCTTCGGATCCGACGATAGATTTCATTTCCCCTGCCGACAATGTGCCCGCAGAGGAAGTGCTGTCCGCTCCGGCCAAAAGAACCGTGTCTTCATCTTCGGCTACCACCCACAAGGTGGGCGCCGGGGAGACTCTCGCCTCGATCGCGTCTCGTTACGGTGTAACTCCGGCCGAGATCAAATCGTGGAACAACCTGCGGCGCAATTCCGTCAGGGTCGGGCAGCAGCTCCGCGTGGCGGCTCCGGGATCGGTGCGCCAGCAGACGTCTGTCCCCGCCTCGCAGCCGGCTCAGGCAGCCCAGCAGTCGAAACCTTCGCGCCAGCAGTCCGCTCCGGCGACCGCTCCATCGAAAAACAGCAAGAAAAACAAGAAACAGACTCAGAAAAAGCCTACCGAACATTCGATCAAGAGCGGCGAGAACCTGACTGTGATCGCCAATAAATATGGTGTGAGCGTTGAGGAGATCAAGAAGGCTAACGGGATGAAAGACGACAACCTGCGTGCCGGCAACTCGATCAAGATTCCTGTCAAGAACTCTGGTGTCTCAAAAAAATCGAAGCAATCCGGCAAAAGCAAAGGAAGTTCGTCCCGCAAGAAAGGGAAGAAGAAAAGAAGATAGACCGTACAGCCTAAACATATTCTGAAACATGAAGGATAAACCATTGATACTTGTGAGCAATGACGACGGCATCGAGGCCGCCGGCGTCAGGCGCCTTGTGGAAACCCTTTCCGGTATAGGCGACGTGGTGTGTGTCTGCCCCGACGGACCCCGTTCCGGCCAGTCGATGGCCATATCGGTCAATACGCCGCTGCGGGCCACAAGACTTGCAGACTATTCGGGGGCGACAATGTATAAGGTCAACGGCACGCCGGTAGACTGCGTGAAGCTGTCGATGCACACTTTGCTCGACAGGCGTCCGGATATTATAGTGTCCGGGATCAATCACGGCTCCAATGCGGCGGTCAATGTGGTCTATTCCGGCACGATGGGAGCGGCGATGGAGGGATGCGCGTTTGGCATACCGTCTGTCGGTTTCTCCTTGACGGACCATTCTCCCGACGCCGACTTCTCGCCTTGTCTGCCGTGGATTGAGAGGATATGCCGCGGCGTGCTTGCCAACGGACTCCCGGACGGAGTCTGTCTGAATGTGAATTTTCCGGTAGTTGATGCGGAGCCAGCCGAGATGCGGGTGGTTCGCGCCGCCCGGGGAAAATGGAGCGACGAATATAAGGAATATATCGACCCGCACGGACATAAATTCTACTGGCTGACAGGCCGGTTTGAGAATGAGGAGCCAGATGCGGACAACACCGACGAATGGTGTCTCTCGCATGGAATCGTCTCCGTCGTGCCTACCATGCTCGACCGCACCGCCGCGCCCTGCGCCGGAATTGAATGGCTCCGCGGGATTTGATTTCCGTGGATAGGCTATAGGCTGGCGTATTGCCGGATCCTGAATACAGCATCCGCCGATGTGGAGATTTTACCAAAAATGGGTGGATTGAGATCCATTTTGTATGAATTTAACATCATTTAATAAAAACGGAGGCAGTAAAAAGGAATTTATATTCATTCAATATCCGTTGTAGAGAAAGAAATTATTAACTTTGTATCGAAATAATTCTCATTTATTTCAAACGATCAAGGCGCGCTTTCGCGTCGCCGAGGAAAATATACGACTTTTAAAGGAGTTAATCGTTTCATTGACACATGTTTTTATTGTTGCATTAGTAAAGATATGGATTAATAGTTAAAAAATTAGGATTAGGACTATCTGTGGATCTTGAATTGTTTTGAGATCTACGGAGAAAAATAGGGGACGTAGTGATACGGCTCCTATTTTTTCATTGGTTGGCGCCGTGGATTGTGAAATAATTAAATTAAAATACGTTATATTTTATAAGCCCCCATGAGGCTCTGGAATTTTTGAGACGGGGGCTGGGGCGATAATCTCTCTTTTGGAGAATCGCGGATCAGCTTGTATAATTTTAAACACACTATAAATACCAGACTTTATGCACAAGATGCCATCATGTTTCCGTATTGCCGCAGCCGTCGTGGCGTTGACCGCGGTGCTGCTTGCCGGATGCTCGAAAGATTCGTCAGCCGATCTTTCGGATCTGCTTTCCACTGTCCCGGCCGAGGCCGACGCTGTGATCACCTTCGATCTGGGCAATCTCGTCCGGAAAGCCGGATGTAAGGTAGACGACGGCAAGATCGAGCTTTCGGAGGCTCTGACGTCTGCCGTGGCCGGAATAAAAGACCCGGAGGAGAAGAAAATGCTGTCCGATATGGTCGGAGGCAAGTCAGGAGTGGAATTGACAAGTGTGGTGATTTTCACTCAAGGTTACCGTACTTACATGACCGGGTTGCTTTCCGATCCGGACGCTTTCAGGAAATTTACGGAGAGCCGCGAAGCCGGTCCGGGATTCTCCGACAGGGACGGGATCTCATGCTCCCGCACCGCGGCCGTCAAGGGGAATCAGTTCTGGATTGTCAGCGCGGGAGACCTCGATCCCCTCGATGTGAAGGTTTTTGCCACTCTTCAGGAGTCCAAATCGTTCTCGGCGGGAGAGTCAGCGGATCTGATACTCGGAAGCAAGGATGATGTTTGCGGCCTTGTCTCCGTCTCCTCGCCGCTGATCGGGTTCAGCGACATGGCCACGCAGATGCAGGCCCAGATGGTGCTCCAGTCTCTTTTTGACGACGCGGCGTTTTTCGACTTCGGCGTCAGCTTCGGAAAAGGGAAGATGACAGGTCGGGCGCGGGTACTCGACGGCAAGTTGAAACCGGCCAGAAGCAATCTGCCCCTCGGCAAAGTGGATGGATCCACAGTGAAGCTTTTGGGAGGATCGGGAGATTCCGGTCTGGCCATCGGGCTTCCGGCAAAGGCGGTGGAGAAGATCGGCGCACTTCTGGCCAAGACTGGAGGGATAGGGAAACTGTATCAGGAGATAATAGCCCCGGTGGACGGGACGGTGGCCTTCATGATCGGCTCCGATAGCGGCGACGGATCGGTTCCGCCGTTGGAAGGGGTGATAGCCACCCGGGGAAACGGCCTTTCGGCGCTCGCTTCGGCCGCGGATCAGTTCGGTCTCAAATGGAGGATGGACGGCAGCAACATGATACTTTCCTCCGCGGTAAAGCCTCAGGGGCCGATAACTCCCGATATGCTCGCCAAGGAGAGCGCCGGGACCGTGGTGGCATATATGGCCGGGTCCAAGGCTCTTCAGTCGCGCATCGGAGCGACGTCTCTTCCTGTTTCGACGCTCGCTTTGCGTCTCAAACCCTCGGGCGGCAGTCTTGAGGCGGAGATCGAGGTCAAGGGAAAATCCGATGACCAGCAGATTCTCGCGGCTTTCCTCACAGAAATGTTCAGACGTTGACCGGAGCCGGAATATGGAAAGGATTGAAAGGATAGAGAGCATACGTCTCAGCGGAATGCTCCCGAAAGTGTTTGAGAATGAACCGGTGGCCGATTCCGGCGTGTGGAGGTCGGATGTGGAGTTCCGCCGCGGTGAGCATTGGCTTGTGGAGGCTGCGAGCGGCGGAGGCAAATCGTCGCTCTGCGCCTATATATACGGAACGCGCGAGGACTTCCTCGGCTCGCTCCGCTTCAACGATGTGGATGTCAGGGATATCCCTGTGGCTGAATGGCAGCGGATAAGGCGCAGTCATATCGCTTATCTTCCTCAGGAACTGGCGCTGTTTCCTGAGCTGACCGCGCTGGAGAATATTCGTCTCAAGGCTTCGCTGACCGGCGGCGTGCCCGATTCACGCATAGACGGCTGGATGAAGGAACTCGGCATAGACAGTCGCGCCGACTATCCCGTAGGCCGCATGTCCATCGGCCAGCAGCAGCGTGTGGCCATAATCCGCAGTCTGTGCCAGCCTTTCGACTTCATAATTCTCGACGAGCCTGTGAGCCATCTCGATCCTGACAACAACCGGATCGCCGCACGGATGATACAGCGCGAGGCCGAACGCCAGGGAGCGGGGATAATAACCACCTCGGTAGGCAACCGCCTGCTTCTCGATAACTTGAAAACCATCAGGCTATGATCATCAACCGTCTTCTGCGCAAGAATATGAGTCCGGCGAGGATTGCCGGTTTTGTGCTTTCAAATTTCATCGGCCTCGCCATAGTGGTGGCAGGGGTGCAGTTTTTCTGCGACGTCAGGTCGATCTATGCCGACGACGACAGTTTCATCAGGAAAGACTATCTTGTTGTCAATAAGAAAGTGTCGTCGGCAAATACGGTAGGCGGCGACGCGGCCGTGTTTTCCGAAGATGAGATCGCGGATCTTTCCTCCCAGCCCTGGGTGAGGGAAGTCGGGCGGTTCAGGTCGGTGGATTACCGTGTTACGGCCTCGGTCGAGGCCGGCGGACGCGGGATGTCCACCTATATGTTCTTTGAATCGATCCCCTCGCGTTTCATAGACGTGGCCGGCTCGCGCTGGGGCTACCGTCCCGGCTCGGCGGAAGTGCCTGTCATCATCTCGAAAGACTATCTGACGCTCTATAATTTCGGATTCGCATCCTCGGCCGGCCTTCCGCAGCTCTCGGAATCGCTGATGGGCGGAATGCCCCTGAGGCTCAGGATAAGCAGCGATGACGGATCCCGCTCCGGAGAATTCTCCGGCAGGATAGTAGGATTCTCCAACAGGCTCAACACCATCCTTGTTCCCGAGGAGTTCATGGAATGGAGCAACAAGGAGTTCGGCGGCGGAAATCAGGAGCCGGGCACCTCGCGTCTGATAGTGGACGTCAGCAGTCCCGGCGACGTGGCCATCGCCCCCTACCTTGAATCCCGCGGCATGGAGGTGGCGGGCGACAAACGGGCCTCCCAGGCGTCGTTTCTGCTCAATGTGGCCACCGGAGTCATACTTGGTGTGGGAATCGTCATCACGATCCTGTCGTTTTTCATCCTCATGCTCTCGGTCTCGATCCTTATGGAGCGCAACCGTGAGAAGATCCATACATTGCTTATGCTCGGATACCCGCTTTCCGAGGTTGGTTCGCCCTACAGGCGCATGATAGCGTTGACATGCGTCTTGGCTCTGACGCTTTCACTTGGCGCGGTCTACGGGTTCAGGCTTACGTATATCGGTCAGCTCGAAGGGCTGGGCGGAGGCGGAAGTGTCTGGCCGGCGATATCGGCCGGAGCGGTTCTCGCCATTCTGACATCGGTGTTCAACATGGTGGCTGTGGACCGCCGTATATGCGGTTCGTGGCGGCTGCGCAGATGATTTCCGCCGTGGATGCTAAAATGAGTTAAATCCGATTTATAAAGGTGAAGATCAAGGGCTGAAACATCGATCTTGTTAAGTAAATTTAGTTAAAACAGTTAATTAACACCGTTAAAATCCCGTTCTGGATTATTCAGAACGGGATTTTCTTTCTACTTTTGCCACATTAGACAAGAGCGTCGCACGGGAATAGAGATTCCCTGGTGCGTGTGTTTTTTGAGAATATTCCGTAAAGAAACTATATAAACCCTTATGTATAACTAAATCAAATTCTTGCATGAAGAACTCTTGTTTTCATCTGAACCGGAAAGTATGGCTTTCGGCGGTAATGCTGCTTGTGGCCTTTCTTCCCGCTTTAGCGCAGAAGATTACCGTCCACGGTCTGGTGGTCGATAATCTCGGTGAGCCTCTGATCGGAGCTACGGTCATGGAGAAAGGCACCTCCAATGGCACAGCGACCGACATCGACGGCAACTTCCAGATCACCGTCGATCCGAAGGCCACGCTCACAGTCAGCTACATCGGCTACGATCCTCAGGAAATAGCCGTCAACGGACAGACAAACCTTAAAATCACCATGTCGGAAAACTCCACCACGCTCAAGGACGTGGTGGTGATAGGCTATGGCTCGGTGAAAAAATCTGACGCCACCGGTTCGGTGGCTATGGTGGTTCCCGACGAGGTGGACGCCAACATCGCCACATCAGCCCAGGATCTGCTGACAGGAGCCAGTCCGGGCGTGGTCGTTACGAGCGGCGGCGGCAGCCCCGAGGGCGGCGCCACGATCCGTATCCGCGGCGGCGCATCGCTCAATGCATCCAACGACCCTCTGATCGTACTCGACGGCGTGCCCTTGAGCAATGACGACATAAGCGGCATGTCCAACCCGCTGGCAATGATAGCCCCGGACAACATCGAGTCGATGACTATCCTGAAAGATGCCTCGGCAACGGCCATCTACGGTTCGCGTGCGTCGAACGGTGTGATCATCATCACCACCAAGCGGGGCAAATCCGGACGCCCGCAGGTGAATTTCTCGGCCAATGTCAGTGTCAATACAGCCCGCAAGACTTGGAACGCGCTCGACGCCAACGCCTTCACCAAAATGATCAAGAGCTATTGGGGCGAGGATTCCGAGGCGTTCGCAGCCCTCGGCGGCGCCAGCACCGACTGGCAGAAAGAGATCCTGCGCACATCGGTAAGCCATGAGTACAACCTTTCGGTAGGCGGCAAGGCAGGTTTCCTTCCCTACCGTGTCAGCGGTTCGTACACGATGAACAACGGTATTCTGAAAAACTCGCAGATGCAGCGTGTTACGGCAGGCTTCAACCTCACTCCGGAATTTTTCGGCGGCCTGCTCAAGGTGCAGGCCAATGTGAAGGGATACTATATCCGCAACCGGTTCACCGACGAGAGCTGCACATCGACCGCGCTCGTGGCCGATCCGACACGCCCGGTTTATTCCTACTGGAAAAATGAGAATCCCGAGACTATGGGACGCTTCCCCTATCTCTACAACGGCTACAGCATCTCGGCCTCGGACCGCAACATCAACCAGCAGGGTGTGATGAACCCCGTGGCTCAGAACCAGGATCCGGACAACACCGCCGACATCTACCGTTCGAACGGAAATCTCCAGATCGACTACGCTCTCCATTTCCTCCCCGACCTTCATCTCAACCTGAACCTCGGCTATGACGTAACCAAGTCGAACAACAACATCTTCATCGCCGAGAACTCCCCCTCCAACTGGAACAACAAGGATATCCGCGGCGGCGCCGGCACCCATTACCACAGCTACGAGCTGCGCCGCAACACGCTTCTCGATTTCTATATCAACTACAAGAAGGAATTCGAGGCTATCGAATCATACCTCGACGTGATGGCCGGCTATTCCTGGCAGCGTTTCGACAGCCACGGCAACAACAACGGAACCGTCTTCACCACCAACGGCTTCTTCGCGCCCAACACCCAGGGGGGCAACCTTGTGCCGATCGTCTACGATCCCGACGCGCCGGCAGGCACTACCGACGACCAGGTGGGCAAGTCGATCAAACCGGCCTACTACTGGTCATCCGGACGCCTGCAGCTGATCTCGTTCTTCGGACGACTCAACTATACATTCAAGGACACATATCTGCTGACGTTCACTCTCCGCGACGACGGCACCTCGCGCTTCTCCAAGAACAACCGCTGGGGTCTGTTCCCCTCCGTGGCTCTCGGATGGAAGATCAACAACATGGCCTTCATGGAAAGCGTGCGCGACAACATGAACGAGTTCAAGCTCCGCCTCGGCTGGGGTCAGACCGGACAGCAGTCCGTAGGTGGATTCTTCGACTACATGGGACGCTACACCATGTCGCAGCAGGGTTCGTGGTATCCCAACATGTATAACGGCACATACGGCTACTACGACAACGAGGGGAAATTCATCACCCCCGACTCGCCTGTCTATTATCCCAACGCCTACAACCCTGACCTGAAATGGGAAAACACCACCACATGGAACGTGGGTCTCGACATGGGCTGGTGGAACAACCGTCTGACCGTGGCTCTCGACTGGTATCTCCGTCAGTCGAAAGACCTGCTTGCCGAAGTGCCCGTGGCTCCCGGCGCGACCACGACTAACCAGATGGTGAAAAACATCGGCGACCTCGAGAACATCGGTCTGGAGGCGACGATCGGCGCACGCGTATTCGACACTCCCGATTTCGTATGGAACACAAGTCTGAACGTCGCCTGGAACAAGAACAAGATCACCAAGCTCAACGACAGCAACGACGATGACTTCCTGCTTCCCGTAGGCGGCATCTCCGGCGGCACAGGCAACAACTGTCAGGCTCACAAGGTGGGATACCCGGCATTTACGTTCCGCCTCTACGAGCAGATCTACGACGAGAACGGCGATCCCATCGAGGGCGCATACGTGGACCAGAACGGCGACGGCATCATCAACGAACTCGACCTGGTGATGAAACACAGCCCGGATCCCAAGGTTACAATGACCTGGACCAACAATTTCTCCTATAAGAACTGGGACTTCTCGTTCAGTCTCCGCGCCAACATAGGCAACTACATCTACAATGATGTGCGCGCCACCCGCACGGCCCGCAACATGACATGGCAGAACTCCGCCCTCCGCAATCTCGTGGACAGCGATTTCTACTTCGACGCCCCCCAGTATTTCTCCGACTATTATCTGGAGAACGCCGGCTTCGTGCGTTGCGACAACATCACCGTCGGCTACACATGGCCCAGCCTGCTGAAAGACTCGCTCCGTCTCCGTCTCTACGGTGCGGTGCAGAATCCTTTCGTGATCACCAAGTACAAAGGGATAGATCCGGAGATCTACGGCGGAATCGACAGATCCACGTATCCTCGTCCGGTGAGCTTCACTCTCGGCCTGATCGCCACATTCTGATCCGGTCTGAATAATTAAACATATTCCAAACAAACTTGCTTTTCAATATGAAATCCATCATAAACAAACTCTTTATAGGCACCGCGCTTCTGGCTGCGGCAGGGCTCACATCCTGCGTCGGCGACCTCGACCAGCTTCCTGACGATCCCTCCACGATCATGGAGCCATCATTCAAGGACAATCCGCGCGAGGCCATAGGCCGCGTAATGGCCAAATGCTATCAGGGACTCGCTGTCTCCGGACAGACCGGCCCGGATGGAGACTGCGACATCAAGGGTATCGACGGCGGCACATCGCAGTGGACCCGCGGTCTGTTCATGCTCAATGAGTTCCCGACCGACGAGGTAATGTGGATATATGACGACGCCGGAGGTGTGAAAAATCTCACGGATGCCACATGGGGCACCGACAACGGTGTCAACTACGGCATATATTCCCGTTTCTATGTCCATATCGCCGTCTGCAACAATTTTCTCAAGGTGGCCCGCAGCCTCTCGGCCAACGGCGTCGAGGTAGGCGGCTCCGGTCCGAAGGCTATATCGCAGGAAGAGGTGGACCAGTTCTGCCGTGAGGCGCGCGCTCTCCGCGCTTATTCCTACTACAACGTGATCGACCTCTGGGGCCGCGGCGTAGTGGCATGGGACGACATGGAATTCGGCTCGCTCCCGCAGCAGGCCGAGAGCCGCGCCGCTCTTTTTGACAAAGTGGTGGCCGATCTCGAGGATGTACTCGCCACATGGCCCGAGGATATCAACGGCGGCAACGTGGTCTATGGCCGTATTGGCAAAGACGCCGTGGAAGGTCTTCTCTGCCGTTTCTATGTCAATTCTGAAGTGTTTACCGGTGTTCCGCGCTGGAACGAATGCTGGAACCACGCGCAGAACATCATCAACCGCCACAAGACCGGCGGATATGTCCATCACGGCGAGACAACCGGCCTGGCTGTGGAGTATCTTTCACTCTTCTGCGGCAACAACGACAAGTTCATGCCCGGCGGAGCGCTTCCCGATCAGAACGAGATCCTGTGGGGCGTGCCTTACGACGAGACCTACACCCAGCCTTACGGCGGAACAACATTCCTCTGCAACGCAGGTGTGATCGATGCCTCGACCGCAAAGCTCGACAAAGGATTCTGCAATCTGAGCTGGTACGGACTCGGCAACGGATGGGGCTGTATGCATGCCCGCCAGCAGTTGGCCGAGAAATTCGTCTGGGCCGACGGCAAAACCTCCGACAACCGCGCTTATCTCTGGCTGACGGAGAACGCCGGCTATACCATCACCAACAATGCGTGGAACAAATTCACCGACGGTTATCTCTGCATCAAGTTCACCAACCTGCTCTGCAACGCCGACGGGACGATGGACAAGTTTGTGGACGACAACGGGCTGAACCGTGCCGGACAGACTGAGAATATATGCACCAAGTATTATCCCAACACGGATCTTCCTCTCATCCGCCTGGCCGACATATATCTGATGGCCGCCGAATGCACGCTCCACGGAGCAGGCAACGCATCGGACGGACTGAAATATGCCAACTTCGTTCGCGGCCGCGCCGGTGCATCGGAATGGATACAGTCCGACCTCAATGAAAACAGCATTCTCGATGAGCGCGCGAGAGAGCTTTATCTCGAGAGCGTGCGCCGCACCGACCTCGTGCGTTTCAACAAGTTCGCCGGCGGCTACACATGGAACTGGAAAGGAGGCTCACCCGCCGGAACGACACTCGATCCGTCGCGCAACCTCTATCCGTTGCCTGCCAACGTGATTGCTATCTACGGTTCGAAAATGCAACAGAACCCCGGCTATTGATCACAGGCTCACGGGTGGGATCACCCAAGAATCAAACCATCAATTTTTCAACAAGAGACAATCGTAACAATGAAAAATAAACTGATAATCTCAGCAGCGGCGCTCGTGGCTGCAGCCGGTCTCGCCTCATGCGTGGCCGACACCGAGCCGCGTCTTCAGAAGCCTACGGAATTCGTCCTCAACACTCCGCCGCTCGCCGACCAATTATATGTGTTTGACGCCGATGCCGCCGGCAACGCGCTCAACGACATCACATTCACCGTCAGCCAGCCTGACTATGGCGTGGGTTGCACCCCGAACTATACGGTCCAGGTGGCCCGTTCGGTGGAAGACTTCGCAAAATGGGACGAGCTTCAGAACATTCCCGCCGAAGACGGGGATGGAGAGGAGACCGTGGCCGACGGAGACGAGCCGGTTCTTCCGCTCGCGTCGATGGTGGACTTCACGACGACAAACGCCACCATCACGATCAATGGCGAGACATTCTGCGTGGCAGTCAACGAGATCTACGGCCTGACCCTGACCAACGCCAAAGACGCACCCCATCCGGTGGCTGTCCGCGTGCGCGCCGAGGTGGCCAACGCTCCCTACAGCGCCATCTGGTCGAACCCGATAACGATAAATGTGCGCTCCTATGTCAAGCCCGTGCCCGACAAAATATGGCTCGTAGGCGCTCCCAACAACTGGGCCATAGCTGGCGATCCAGACTGGGTGCTTGAGGAGACTGTGATAGGCAACAAGCTTTATGTGGGCGATTTCACGATCCCCGAAGGGCAGTTCATGTTCCGGTTCTATGATGAACCTGGTGCGTGGAACAAGTTCTCCATCGGATCTCAGCTGGACGACGCCCCGATCGACATCACCGTGGACGGAACGGCTATCAGTACGCTTCCTGCCGATGGGATCACGCTGCCCTGCATCCAGACTGTAGGCAATCAGGCCGCCCAAGGATCATGGAATATCGCCGGCTGGAAAGGCGGAAAGGTTCATATCGAGGTGAATCTGAACAAAAACACGGTTCTTTTCGCCCCCGGCCAGTCGCGGAAGATATATGTTGTCGGCGCTTTCACCGGATTCAACATCAATTCAGAGGAATATGCCCTAAGCGAGACAGATGATAATTCAAACATCTACACCGGCACATTCAACATCCCGGCCGGCCAGTTCGAGTTCAGGTTCTACAGCCAGCTTGGCGAATGGGACAAGGGATCGCTCGGAGCGGGGGAGCCTGACGAGAACTTCCCGATCACCGTGTCCGCTGCCGGATCCACGTTCGACGTGGTGGCAGACGGCAAAGGCAAATGGAACGACAGTTCGTGGGCCGGTGGGGAATGCTTCATCTCGCTCGACATGAAAACTAAAAAGGTAACATTCCAGAAACTCTGAGAAACCGGATGCGCCTGCGGGACATCTCCTGAAGGCGCATCCGCCCGAAAGAATCTCAAAAACTGACATATCAACAATGAAAAATATCAATATATTCCTCCTCGGAGCCGCTCTTTGCGGAGTCATGGCCTCCTGTCAGCAGGATCCGGGAGATCTCGGGATCGCGCAGACAAACCCGCAGGAACATGTAATAGAAGGAAGTTCGGCCATATCGCTGACCCTGTCGTCCGAGACCGCCGGAAAGGCCATCGACATAGACTATTGGCTGTCGATAAATCCCGCGGCATGCTTCGTGCCGGTGTTCGACGTAACCCGGTCCGATGTCTGCCCGGCCGACGCTGAACTGAGCTACAGGCTTGAAGTGGCATCCGACGCCACCTACAGCGACGCGCGGGTTGTGGAACTCGTGGATAATTCCCCCGAGTCGGCTCCCGGCACAATCTTTGCCGTGGCTCCGGCGGCGCTTCAGGAAGCATTCGTCGGATTATTCTCCAAATTCGAGACAAACGAACGCGTTCTATATATCCGCGTGGCCGCTTTCATGACCATCGCCACAGAAGGACTCTCCACCGGAACATGCGTCCGTCTCGGCGGAGCAGACCATTATTATCTCGCCGGACAGACCCTAACCGTGCGTCCGCACGTGATTCCCGGTCTGGTAGCAGGCACGCCGGGTGCCGACGGCAAAGATCTGGCCGGTTCGATGAGGCTGCAGCGTAATGTCAACAAAGACGCCCCGGCCTACGAGTATGGCGGCTTCGTGATGATCCGCAATCCGTTCACGATCGAGCAGATCGGCGACCTTGACTTCAAGCTCGGCTTAGCCGCCGACGGTAGCCTTTCGGCTTCGTCCTCCACCCAGATCCCGGTTCCCGCCGAAGGGGCAGGATTCTATTATGTGCTTATCTCAAGCACCGACGGACAGAACTTCTCTTATTCCGCAACACGTCTCACCAGCGTGGGATGCATAGGCGATTTCAACGACTGGGGAGGCGACGTCGCTCTCACCCCGAACGCCGACGGCACCGTGTGGTCGGGCGAGGTGGATTTCGTCAAGGCAGGTGGATGGAAATTCCGCATGAACGGAGACTGGGCCATCTCTCTGGGAGAAAACCTTACGGATCTCTATCCTTTCGCCAAAACGAATCTGGATCTTACGGAGGCGGGAGTCTACAGCGTGGTTCTCGACCTGAGCCGCCTTCCATATTCCGCAAGACTCACAGCCAGATAATATAGGTTTGCCTCCGTGCAGGCCGATATAGCCATTCAAGGCGCGCCCCGGGTTTTAAAGGGGCGCGCCTTTATGGTCGGATGGTGTGGGGTGGAAGTTTGGAAATTATCATGATTTTTTGTACTTTTGCCCCTCCAAATTGTTATTAATAACGTGGACAGCGAAAACATAAAAGCGTCGGCCAACGCCGGTGCCCCACGCCCCGACAGCGGGACTGTGATCAAAGACGCCACGGCGTCGGAATACAAATACGGATTCGTCAGCGACATAGCGACCGACAAGGTGGCTCCGGGGCTGAACGAAGACGTGATCCGTTACATATCCAAAGTCAAGGGAGAACCCGAATGGCTTCTGGAATTCCGTCTTGAGGCCTACCGCCACTGGCTGACTCTCGAGATGCCCCGCTGGGCGCATCTGCATCTTCCGGTGATAGACTTCCAGGCCATAAGCTACTATGCCGCTCCCAAAAGTCAGGAGAAGAAAAAAAGCATGGACGAGGTGGATCCCGAGCTTGTGAAGACTTTCAATAAGCTCGGCATATCGCTCGAGGAGCAGAAACATCTCGCCGGGGTGGCTGTCGATGCCGTGATGGACTCGGTCAGCGTCAAGACCACCCACCGTGAGAAGCTCGCCGAACTCGGAGTGATCTTCTGTTCTTTCTCCGAGGCGGTGAAGGATTATCCCGACCTTGTCAGGAAATATCTCGGAAGCGTGGTCAGCTACCGCGACAATTTCTTTGCCGCGCTGAATTCCGCTGTCTTTTCCGACGGATCGTTCGTTTATATCCCCAAGGGGGTGCGCTGTCCGATGGAACTCAGCACATATTTCCGTATCAACGCTTCGGGCACCGGACAGTTCGAGCGCACGCTGATCGTGGCCGACGACGACGCCTACGTCAGCTATCTCGAGGGATGCACCGCCCCGATGCGCGACGAGAACCAGCTCCACGCCGCCATTGTGGAGATAATAGCCGAGGAGCGGGGGGAGGTGAAATACAGCACCGTCCAGAACTGGTATGCCGGCGACAAGGATGGCAAAGGGGGAATATATAATTTCGTGACGAAACGCGGCCTGTGCCGCGGCCACAGATCGAAAATCTCATGGACCCAGGTGGAGACCGGCTCGGCGATCACATGGAAATATCCCTCGTGCATACTCAAAGGGGACGAGTCTGTGGGCGAATTCTATTCCGTGGCCGTAACCAACAACTGGCAGGAGGCCGACACCGGCACCAAGATGATCCATATCGGCCGCAATTCCCGCTCCACGATCGTGAGCAAGGGGATCTCGGCCGGCCATTCCCAGAACAGTTACCGCGGTCTGGTGAAAGTGGCCGCCAAGGCCTCCGGATGCCGCAACTTCACCCAGTGCGACTCGTTGCTGATGGGCGACAAGTGCGGAGCGCACACGTTCCCGTATATCGACGTGCATAATCCGACGTCCACGGTCGAACACGAGGCCACGACCTCAAAAATCAACGAAGAGCAGCTGTTCTATTGCCGTCAGCGCGGAATCCCGACCGAGGAGGCTGTCGGACTGATAGTGAACGGATATGCCAAGGAGGTGATGAACAAGCTCCCGATGGAGTTTGCCGTCGAGGCCCAGAAACTTCTCCAGATCACGCTGGAAGGGTCTGTGGGCTGAGCGGATAAGAACATACATAAAAAGACAGACTCTTGTTTTGATAGAGAGAATAGTTATAATCGACGGGGTTGACCCCCAGACGTTCTATGGCGTCAATAATTGCAATATCAGTCTGATACGCAATCTTTTCCCGAAACTGCGCATGGCCGCGCGAGGCAATGTGATAAAGGTGATCGGGGAGGATTCCGAGACGGCTGAATTCGAGCGGAAGATAAAGGAGATAGAGGCCTACGCCGCAAAATACAATAAGCTCGGCGAGGATGTCATAATCGACATAGTGAAAGGAGACGCGCCCAAAGAGGTCAACACCGAGGGTGTGATCCTTTTCAGCCAGAGCGGCCGCCCCGTGGCTCCGCGCAATGCCAACCAGGCCAAGATGGTGCGCTCGTTTGCTGAAAACGATCTGACTTTCGCTCTCGGACCCGCAGGAACCGGCAAAACCTATATAGCCATCGCCCTTGCCGTGGCGGCGCTGAAAAACAGGGTGTGCAAGAGAGTGATTCTTTCGCGGCCTGCCGTAGAAGCCGGCGAGAAACTCGGTTTTCTGCCCGGCGACATGAAAGACAAGATCGACCCCTATCTGCGTCCGCTATATGACGCTCTGGAAGACATGCTCCCGGCTGTGAAACTGAAGGAATACATGGAGAGCGACACCATACAGATCGCCCCGCTCGCCTTCATGAGAGGGCGCACGCTCAACGACGCCGTGATCATCCTCGACGAAGCGCAAAACACCACGAAACACCAGATGAAGATGTTTCTGACCCGTCTCGGCGTCAACGCCAAGATGATCATCACAGGCGACGCCACCCAGATCGACCTCCCGCGCAGCGTGCAGAGCGGCCTGCTTCAGGCGCTGCGGATCCTGAAAGGGGTGAAAGGGATCGGCATGATAGAGTACGGGAAGAAAGACATCGTGCGCCATCCGCTCGTGCAGCGCATCGTGGATGCCTACGAAGCGCGTGAGCAGAAAGTGGATGAGGATTTTGAACGCAACCTCGCCGGAGGGGGACAGCAACAACCATAATTGAAAACTGAGCAATGGCAAAGATAGGAGACAGAGTGCGCTATCTGAACGCCGTCGGAGGCGGTGTGATAACGCGCATAGAGGGAAAGATAGCGTATGTGGACGACAACGGCTTTGAGACGCCTGTTCTCGTCCGTGAACTTGTGGTGGTTCTCCCGGCCGGACATGAACCCGAGACCAAGGGCGCGAACCTGATGTTTGACCAGAAAGCGTTCGACAACGGACGCTCTGCGTCGCCCGAACCTGAACCGGTGAAACAGTCCGCGCCTGATCCCGGACTTCCTCCGGTCAAGGAAACGGAACGCGGCGAGAAACTCAACATAACGCTTGCTTTCGAGCCCGACGATCCGAAACGCATAAGCCAGACAGGATTCAATGCAGTTCTCGTCAATGATTCGAACTACAGGCTCGCGTTCACGTTCCTGCGCCGGGGAGCCGACGAAAGGGGATGGAGTGTGGTCTATTCCGGCGAGGTCGATCCTCAGGAGCTGATAGATCTGGCTCGCTTCTCCCATGAGGATCTCGGGCAGATCGAGCGTGTGGCTCTGCAGGCCGTGGCGTCCAAGCCCTCGAAAAGTTTCCAGATCAAGCCTCCGGTAAATGTGGTCAAGCGTCTTGACCTGACTAAATTTCACAAAGCGCATTGTTTCCGCCCTGGTGTGTATTTCGAGACTCCTGCGCTTGAGATCCCTCTGGTGAACGACGATATGCCCGTCAAGGGCGCAGACGTCGATGCGTCCCGTCTGCGCGAGGCGGTGGGTGCGCGTGCAGGCGGAGAGTCCGACAGTCTGGCCGAGCTTGCGAAGAAATACCGCAAGGATGGCGACGCACAGGGAAAGAAAAAGCGGGATCCGGCAGAGAATCCCCACAGACTGCTTCCGCCGATAGAGGTTGATCTCCATATCGGTGAGCTGGTGGACACGCTGGCTGGTCTCGACAATTCCGCCATGCTCCGCATCCAGCTCGACGAAGTGGAGAAGACCATGAAAGCCCACAGCCGCCGCATCGGTCAGAAGATAGTGTTCATTCACGGAAAAGGGGAGGGTGTGCTGCGCGATGCGGTGTGGAAACTGCTCCGGCGCCAGTGGCCGAAGGCGGAGCTTCAGGACGCGTCGTTTCAGGAATATGGTTTCGGCGCCACACTCGTGACAGTGCATTGAAAAAACACCCTGCAACCGATGAAATTCCCTGACAAATGGTGGACCGCGCCGGCCGAGAGCGAAAGCGGAAAGACAGTGATCGTAACCGGGAGGGATTCGCTCGATGAAGTGATGGCCTCGGGAAAGTATATCTATCGGCTCGATGTGAGCTGGGACTACGACGCGGATCCGTCCGGGATGCCCTCAGATGCCGATTCAAGGCTTATGGAGCAGGCCACGGATGCGTTGATGAAATCTTTCGACAAGAGCAAGTCGGCTATCCTGACAGGCATATATACCGGAGACGGCCGGCGCGACTGGATATTCTATTGTCTTAATCTGAAAGTATTCTCGTTTGTGTTCAATCAGGCTCTCGCCCCGCTTCCGGAGCTTCCCCTCAGGATCGACGCTACCGAAGATCCCGACTGGGAGGAATACACCGGCATGAGGGAACAGACCTATATCCCGGACGAGGACTGAGCCCCGTTTCATGAAACTCATATCCTGACGATCCGCCGGGCCGGGGTGCTGTTGATTATGAGCGGGGCAGTCTCGGTTACGACGCTGCTCGTGTCCAGTCCCAGAGCCGACTGGTCCGTGATGCCCAGCCGGGAGATTATGTCGTGGAGATGCATGAGCCGTTTCTGCGACTTCTTGCATGAGCTTCCCGGCGAGAAGATCCGGCGCAGCACGATGAAGCGGAAATCGCCGGCGATCCCGCGTTTGTGGAGCGACGGGTATCCGCTTCTGAGATCGAGTTTCCCCTCGGCCACAAGATCTTCCACAATCTGACGCAGATAGAGGCTCACCTGCGGCTCGACGCGGTAGCCCATGCGCAGATGCACGCAATAGAGCGTGCCTTCGATTGGAGTGCTTACGGAATATTCCAGCGTGTGGGGATCATCCGTGTATTCGAGACGGATGATCCAGTAGTGGTCGGCGCGTTTAGGCTGCTTGTTGACGATTGAATACATCATCTTGCTCTCGACAAGATCCCGGGACGCGGAGCGGGAGAAATAGATGATGTTCGAAGCATATTTCGGAATGGACCGGTCCGCTTTTATCTCGGAGATCACGCCAAGCCAGTCGCCGAGTCTTTTCCATTCGGTGAACGATTCCTTTATGCGCGACGAGTTCCGCCACGAGATCATAACGAAGGCCACAATGCCGGCGATCAGGATGGTGAACCATCCTCCATGCATGAACTTGAAAAGGTTTGCCACGAAGAAACAACCTTCTATCGCCACGTATGCGAGAAGGAATATGGCAATGATCCATCGCGGAGTCCCTTTGTGGTGAAGCCAGAATGCGAGCAGCAGCGTGGTCATCAGCATCGTTATCGTGATAGCGAGCCCATAGGCAGCCTCCATGTGGGCTGAATTCCGGAAAATCATCACTGTGGCCAGGCATCCGGCCAGAAGCGTCCAGTTGACGGCGGGGATGTAGAGCTGGCCTTTTTCGTCGGAAGGATATTTCACGCGGATTCTCGGC
The DNA here is from genome assembly GCA_910589425.1 of uncultured Muribaculaceae bacterium. Lineage (GTDB taxonomy): Bacteria > Bacteroidota > Bacteroidia > Bacteroidales > Muribaculaceae > Lepagella. Next base: position 31,390 of record CAJUSZ010000019.1, read on the forward strand.
CAAAAATTGAGCGACATAGCCTCGCTGAAGATTGTGAACGATCCGCTGAGGAGAGCCTGGCTCGCTATGATAGCGGCTCCGGCGGCGAGAATGACGCCGGGGATCACAAACCATTGCGGCATGATCCCGTAGAATGGGTTCTGTCCGGCCGTATTCTCCGGACCGCTGGCTATCAGCCAAGCCCCTTGACCGAGATAGTTGAGGATGAGCATTATCTTGACAAAGATCCAGCTGACCGATATGTTGAGGCGTCCGCAGTGGCCGAGATCGGAATAGAGCGCCTCTGCTCCGGTGGTGCATAGGAAAACGGCTCCAAGGATAAGGAACCATCCTGGAAAATCGATCAGCAGTCTGGCTGCATACCACGGATTGAACGCCTTCCATATAGCGGGGCATGAACCGAGATGGGTTGTCCCCAGGATTCCGAGTGTGAGAAACCATATCAGCATGAAAGGTCCGAAAAATTTTCCGATCGTGCCGGTGCCGGCGCGTTGCATCAGGAATATCCCGGTTATTATCAGGATTACGATCGGGATCACGGGAATGGTCTGGTCTACGGCTGTAAGCCCCTCAATGGCGGAGGTTACCGTCACTGCCGGGGTGATCACTCCGTCGGCTATGAGGGTCGAGGCTCCTATGGCCGCCACAAGATAGAGCCATCGCCGGGGCAGCTTGCGCAGCAATGCGAAAAGCGACAGGATGCCACCCTCCCCTTTGTTGTCGGCGCGGAGGGCTATGAGGACATATTTGACGGTGGTCTGCAACGTAAGCGTCCAGATGACGCACGAAACGGCTCCGATTATGTAGTCAGGGTCATAGTCCGGGTTGACTCCGGTTATGGCTTTCATCACGTAGAGCGGCGAGGTTCCTATGTCGCCGAATACGATGCCGAGTGTTACGAGGAGTCCTATTGCGGTGATCCTCCTCATTTTTGAATGCTGGTTCTGGATTCTGGTCTCAGAGCCGTCCGGTGAAGTGCTGTTATTGTTCATGTCCGGAGTCAGGTTAAGAGCTTGTTTAAAAATAATTTACAAACTATCAGAACTTGTTCAAATGTGAGATTTCCTTTATACCGGTGTCTCTCTGGCTAAATTCCTGTTATCTGTCAGTCATGATGCCCGCATCACTCCTTCCTCATAAGGAGAAATTTATCTCAAAGATACACCGCCGTGATTTTCACATTTATTATTAAACAAGCTCTAATGATATTGTTCCGGATATAGATACGCTTGCCGGGACGGTTTTGTTTTGCGGGAGACCGGAAAAATCCAGATGCAGGCTTATTTCAGCAGGTCGGGGCGCAGGAGCCGGGTGCGTTCGAGCGCCTGTTCATGACGCCAGTCCGCTATGCGGGCCTCGTGGCCGGAAAGGAGTATTTCGGGCACTTTCCATCCGTTATAGTCGGCCGGACGGGTATATACCGGCGGGGCGAGAAGATTGTCCTGAAACGAATCGGAAAGGGCCGACTGCTCGTCGCCGATCGCTCCCGGAATCAGTCTGACTATCGAGTCGGCTATGACCACGGCCGGGATCTCGCCGCCGGTCAGGACGTAGTCGCCTATGCTGATCTCCTTGGTAACGAGATGCTCGCGGATCCTGTAGTCGATCCCCTTGTAGTGTCCGCAGAGGATGATTATGTTGCCGAGCATCGACATCGCGTTTGCCATAGGCTGGGTCAGTGTCTCCCCGTCGGGAGAGGTGAATATCACCTCGTCGTATTCCCTCTGGCTTTTAAGGTGGGAGATGCATGCGTCCACAGGCTGCACTTTCATGACCATTCCCGCTTCGCCGCCGAACGGATAGTCGTCCACCTTGCGGTGTTTGTCCACGGTGTAGTCGCGCAGGTTGTGGACTGCGATCTCCACGAGTCCTTTATCCTGGGCTCGTTTGAGAATGGAGCAGTTGAGCGGGGACTCGAGCATTTCGGGAAGTACGGTCAGAATATCGATGCGCATGGTCGGTAGGCGGGATCTCTTGAGTGGAATCCCGGCGCAAAATTACAAAAAAAAGCCGGAAACGCAATGTTCCGGCTTTCTGGGGAATGGTATGTGTTATTTCTTGGAATCGATCTTCTCAAGAAGATGCTTGACGGCGCCGATGAGCTGGGCGTCGTGTCCGCGGAGTTCGTCGGCGGGCTGGTTGTAGATGATCACATCCGGATTCAGCTGCACATTCTCAAGTGCCTTACCGTTCATGTCGGCATTGGTTACCTGCGGGATGCCGAACAGGAGTTCGGGGTCGATCTGTGTCTCCCACCATACGGCTGTCATTGTGCCGGGGATCGGGGCGCCGACCACGTCGCCGATTCCGAGAGTCTGGTAAGTGTAGGGGCTACCGTGGGCGTCGGAATAGTTGCTTTCGTTGACGAGCATCACCGAGGGCTTGTGCCATTGTGAGAACGGTTCGGATCCGATGTAGCGGCCGCGCGGTCTGAACTGCACGTATTCCTTGCCGCTGAGAAGGACCGCGAGGTCGTTGTGGAGCCATCCGCCGCCGTTGAAGCGGGTGTCGACTATGGCGGCCTCACGGTTGCGGTATTTTCCGAGAAGTTCGTCGTAGACAGTGCGGTATGACGGGCTGTTCATCCCCTGCACGTGGACGTAGGCTATGCGTCCGCCGCTTACGGAATCCACCACTTTCTGGTTGTGTTCCACCCACCGCTGATAGAGCATTCCCTGAAGCTCGCCCGCGCTGAGGGGCTTGACTGTGGCGAAGATGGTCTTGCCGTCAGCCTTTTTGACCTCAAGACGCACCTTTTTGCCGGCTTTCCCCTGCAGGAGCGGGAAATAGTCTTTGCCTGCCTCGATCTTGTGGCCGTCGATGCTCATGATTACGTCGCCCTGGGCTATTCCGGCTTTCTTCGCGGACATGGGGCTTCTCGGGAGGAGTTCGGCGATCTTCAGACCGTCGCCCTTATAGGATTCGTCGAAGAATGCCCCGAGGTTGGCTGTCGGCAGGCTCGCTCTTCCCGATGAGGCGCGTGCGCCGGTGTGGGATGCGTTGAGTTCGCCGAGGATCTCGCTCATGAGGATTGCGAAGTCGCGGTTGTTGTCGATGTAGGGGAGGAATTCGCGGTAGTGCTTGCCGTAGTATTCCCAATCGACTCCGTGGAGATTTTCATCGTAGAACTTGTCGTTGACCTGACGGAGCATGTGGTCGAAGATATATTCGCGCTCCAGGGAGGGACGGCGGTCGTAGTCGGCCTCGAAGCTGACGCTCTCGATGTCTCCTTTGGCGAGATTCACTTTCTGCACTCCTTTTCCTGAGAGGACAAAAAGATTCTCCCCTTTCTTGTCGGCCTCAAGGCCACCGTTCACGCCTTTGAGCAGCACTTTGGTCTCGCCTTTCTTGAGATCGCGCACAAGAAGGTTGCTGCCTCCTTCGGTGGCGTTGGCCACATAATAGAATTTGTCGCCTTTGGGACTCATGAAATAGTCGGACACAAAAGCCGAGCTGCCTGTCAGGCGGCGTGTGCGGTATTTTCTATTGGGAAGATCGAATTCGAGAGACTTGGTCTCCTCTTTGGCTGTCTCCTCCTTTTTGGATTTCTTGTCTTTCTTGCCTTTTTTGCCGTCGGAGTCTTTCTTCTCCTTTTCAGCGTCTTTTTTCTCCTGCTCGGCGAGGGCGGCCTCCTCCTCGGTCATGTTGAACGTGTCCCAGGCGGCAGGATCGAGAGCCATGAGCATGATGTCGTCCTGATTTCCCCAGGATCCCTGGCTCTTGTAGCCGTATTTTGCCGTGGAGTACGTGATGGCGCCTCCGTCGAGAGCCCATTTCGGATTGCCGTCGGAGAATCCGCTCTCCGTGAGATCGACCGTTTCCGATCCGTCGGCCTTGACAAGAGCCACGTCGGTGTTGTTCCATCCGCCGTCACCGATATAGCTTGCGAGAAGCCATTTGCTGTCGGGGCTCCATGCGAACTGTACGTCGCCGTCGGTATAGGAATAGTTGTAGCGGCCGTCGAGAGCTGTGTTCACTTTCTTGCTCTTGAGGTCGATCACACGCAGTTCGGTGCGGTTCTCAAGAAATGCCACTTTCTTTCCGTCGGGAGAGAAAACGGGCTGCTGCGCGGCGGTGGCGCATTTGTAGAGGGGTTCCTCCACGATGTCTGTGGCGTAGGCGAAACGTTTCTCCTCCGGATTCTTGATCGATGCGGTGAAAAGCTGCCAGTAGCCGTTGCGGTCGCTGTCATAGACGAGCGACCGGCCGTCGGCCGAGAAGCTGACGCAGCGTTCCTGGGCCGGAGTGTTGGTGATGCGTTTTGTCGTTTTGTATTTCGTGTCCGTAACGTATATATCGCCTCTCAGGACGATGGCCACTTCGTCGCCCGAGGGGGAGACGGCCATGTTGGAAACGCCAGAATTTACGTATTTCTTGACAAGATCGCTGTCGTAGTCGTCGGAGATTATCTCCACGTTGAGTTTCTGGGGCTGCGAGCCGTCGCGCATTGTGTAGATCTCACCGTCCCAGCTGAAAGCGAGGGTTCCGTCGGCCGAGGCCGAAAGGGAGCGGACCGGATGACGCTCGAATTTTGTCAGCTGGGTCTGGTTTTTGCCGTCGGCCGAGGCCTTGAATACGTTGAGTGTGCCGTCTTTCTCGCTGATGAAGAAAAAACCGTCGCCTCCGGGAGCCCATACGGGGTTCATGTCGTGGCCGTTGAAGTCGGTGAGTTTGCTGAATTTACCGGCGTCGTGGAGCCATATATCGGCTGTGCCCGAGGAGCGTTCATGCTTGCGCAGCACGTCCTCGAAGCCTTTCTTGTCCTGATATAGCATCCGGCCGCGCGCGTCCACGCTTGCAGCTGTCATCGGAATGGAAAGATACATTTCCGGACGCATTCCGGGTCGGGATACGTCGACGATATATGTCTGTGAGAGCCACGGTCCGCGGCTTGTCTCTTTCGAGGGCGCGAGCTGGGATGTGAAAAGCAGGTGGTCGTTGTCGGCGAAAGCGATCGGGGTCTCCGCGCCGCTGTTGGTGGTGATCCTGACCGGAGTGCCACCGTTGGCGTCTACGATGAAGATGTCGTCGGATCCTTCACGGTTGCTGCGGAACGCGATCCTTTTCCCATCCGGACTCCAGACCGGAACCGATTCGTAAGCGGGGTTGGATGTGATCTGGAAGGCGCGTCCTCCGGCTACGGGCACGGTGAAGATGTCGCCCTTGAAGGTGAACGCCACTGTTTTGCCGTCGGGGGAGATGGCGACGTCTCTGAGCCATTTGGGAGCTTCGGCGGCGTTGACGCCCATGGCGGTGAGAGCCGACAGGGCTATTGCCGCGAGCATGGCGCGGGGAGTTTTTCTGTTCATGGTGTATGGTTGAGATTTAGAGCTTGTTTGATGAAAAATCAAATGCGTCAGCTTTGCCGTCAGGATGGGCGGTCAAAGCTGACGCAAAAGTAGTAAGAATTCCTCTACCCTGCAAAAAAAAGTTAGAGCTTGCCGTTAAACAAGCTCTAAACCCTATCTCGGATTGTTTTCCTGACGGATCGCGTTGCAGAGATCCGCGCGCGAGGGGAGTGGGATGTCGGGATGGGAGATCTTGAATTTCATTTTGACCCACAGGGAGTCGGGTATCCGTTTCCATGCCGAGGCCAGCGCGCCCCAGCGGCTGTCGATGTATGCCACACGCTTGCGGCGGACGATAGCCTTGAGAATCAGCGGCAGTGCGTATTCGAGATCCATCTCCATCGGATAATGGGTGGCCGGCAGAAGCAGCGGCGTGCGTATCCATCCGGGGCGTATGTCAGTGAACGTGATCCCTGCATTCTCGGCGTTGGAGAGCTGTTCGAGAGCCACAAGATAGGTCTGGGCGCATTTTTTGCTTGCCGAGTAGGCCGACAAGCGCCCGATGCCGTTGGTGCCGGCCACAGAGGTGATGGCGGCTATGTGTCCGGGGCGTCCGCTGGCTCGGAAATACCGGTATGCGGCGCTTGTCATTCTGGCGAATGCTGCGGCGTTGGTGCCTATTATCTCAGCCTCCCACTGCGGATCGAGCATAAGATTTTCATAGCCGATCCCGGCCACATGGATGTAGATGTCCATGCCGCCGAGCCGTTCTATCAGTTTTTCGAGTTTGCCTGGAGCGGAATTGTCTGTGATGTCGATTTTCTCGAATTCAACAAAAGGGGGATAGCTTTCCTTCAGGTCGGCGAGCGTGTCGGTGCGGCGTGCCGCCAGCCCTACACGGACTCCTCTTGAGGCGAGTGCCTTGGCCAGTGCGAGACCGATCCCCGACGAGGCTCCCATGATGACGATGTTTTTCATTATTCAGAGCTTGTTTAAAAATAAATGTTAATACCCCGGTCGAAAAGCCTGAGGGAGATTTTGTCTTGAGACGATGGAGCATAGCGGGCTATGTGACTGAGTGAAAGACAAAAGATGCCCGGGATTTTCGATGGATGGCAACTTTTTACAAACTATCAGAGCCTGGTCAAATGTGAGATTTCCTTTATACCGGGATTTTCACATTTATTATTAAACAAGCTCTCAGTTGTAGTTGACAGGTTTTATCTTATAAGAGCGCGTCCGCCCCATACGAGGAGAACTCCGAACACCACGCTGAGAATCAGATATAGCGCGAATGTGCCCCAGTCGCCTTTCGAGCGAGTACCCACATGTCGTCGGCGAAGGAGGAGAATGTGGTGAAGCCGCCGCAGAAGCCTGTGATAAGAAGCACATTCTCGCTCGGGGTCATCACATGGGCTTTCTCAAGCAGACCGAAGAGCAGACCGATTATGAAACACCCGATAAGGTTTACGGCGAAAGTTCCCATCGGGAAAGCACCGTGCCACATACCCGCGCTCCATTTTCCTACGAGATACCGGCCGCAGGTGCCGACAAAACCGCCGCATCCGGCGATGATCATAGCTTTGAACATAGTAATAAGTTTTTTTTGATTAAACAGTTTCTTAACAAGGGCTTGTCTCACGTTTGCCGTCAAATAAGCTCATGGTCGTTTAAGAGTGAACGCGTCGGAAGCTTCCAATGTTCAAAAATCAACCGGGCTCTCATGATTTAGAGAACCCGGTCTAACCTATTGTCAAAAAACTTGAAATCGGGATGTTGCCTGGAATTTCTTTACAGACATCCGGGATCGCTCAGGGATCTCGGGGATGCGTGGAAATTTGGCGGTCAGGCTCCTCTGCCGTGGCAATTCTTGTATTTCTTGCCTGATCCGCAGGGGCAGGGATCGTTTCTTCCGATCTTCGGGCCTGCTTTGATCGGCTGCTGGGGCTGGGCTTTTCGTCCGGCGTTCTGTGCGGCCTGTCTCTGTGCCGATTCCCCCTCGTAGCTGTCGCGGGTGGTGGAATAGTTGGCGTATGGATTGTGGGCTGACGGCTCGGCGTATTCACGCTGGATGGTCTGCTGCGCATTGCGGGCGGCTTCCTGCCGGCGGCGGTTTTCCTCCTCGGCGGCCGCCTGAGCCTCGGCAGCGGCTTTGGCCTCATCGTAGTCGGCCACAGCGAGCTGGCCGCGCATGAGTGTGGCCACGGATTTGGAATTCATGTCCCAGAGCATCTTCTTCCAGAGTTCGTAGGCCTCGAGCTTATAGATCACGAGAGGGTCTTTCTGCTCGTAGGATGCGTTCTGGACAGATTTGCGAAGTTCGTCCATCTCGCGCAGCTGTTCCTGCCATGCCTTGTCGATGGATGAAAGCAGCACGGTCTTTTCCCAGGCCTTCACGATGGGTTTGCAGCCGTTGGCGTATGCCTCCTCGATGTCGGCGCGGACATTGAAGATGCGGCGTCCGTCTGTAACAGGCACTCCGATGAGGCCGGTGGCTCCGCGCTCTTCCACGAATTCCTTGATATATGGAGCCACGCCCTGGGCTATCTTCTCTCGTTTGCGGGCAAGATTTGCCATAGCTTCTTCGGCGAGACGCTCCGCGATGGTGGCGGAGTCGAGTTTTGCAAACTCATCAGCCTGGAAAGGAGCCTCGATGGCGAGGGACTTGCGCACCTGCTCATCGAATTCCTGGAAACCTCCGTCGTAGGAGCGTGAGGCGATCTCCTGCGCAACCTCGAAGATCATGTTGGCTATGTCTGTGCCGATACGCTCCCCTTTGAGGGCATTCTGGCGGCGTCCGTACACGCCGCGGCGTTGCGCGTTCATCACGTCGTCATATTCCACAAGTCTCTTACGGATGCCGAAGTTGTTTTCCTCCACACGTTTCTGTGCGTTCTCGATGCTCTTCGTAACCATCTTGGATTCGATCATGTCGCCTTCCTCGAAGCCGAGCTTATCGAGTGTCTTTACGATTCGTTCGTTGGCGAACAGACGCATCACCGTGTCTTCGAACGAGACGAAGAATACGGAGCTGCCCGGGTCGCCCTGACGGCCTGCGCGTCCGCGCAGCTGGCGGTCGACGCGGCGGCTTTCGTGGCGTTCGGTGCCGATGATGGCAAGTCCGCCGGCCTCCTTGACTTCTGCCGGGAGCTTGATGTCGGTGCCACGGCCGGCCATGTTGGTGGCTATGGTTACTGTTCCTTTCTTACCGGCCTGAGCCACGATGTCGGCCTCTTTCTGATGGAGCTTGGCGTTGAGTACCTGATGGGGGATCTTGCGGAGCTGGAGCATCTTGGAGAGAAGCTCGGAGATCTCTACCGATGTGGTGCCCACCAGCACGGGGCGTCCCTGTTCCACCATGAGCTGCACTTCGTCGATGACGGCTGCGTATTTCTCCTTCTTCGTGCGGTAGACGCGGTCGTTCTGGTCGTTGCGGATCACCGGGCGGTTGGTCGGTATCTCCACCACCTCGAGTTTGTAGATGTCATAGAACTCACCGGCTTCTGTCATGGCCGTGCCTGTCATGCCGGCGAGCTTGCGGTACATGCGGAAGTAGTTCTGGAGCGTGATGGTGGCGTAGGTCTGTGTGGCGGCCTCGACTTTCACCCCTTCCTTGGCCTCGATGGCCTGATGGAGACCGTCGCTGTAGCGGCGTCCCTCCATGATGCGTCCTGTCTGTTCGTCGACAATTTTGATCTTGTTGTCGTCGATCACATATTCCACATCTTTGTCGAAAAGAGTGTATGCTTTGAGAAGCTGGTTCACCGTGTGGACACGCTCGGCTTTTACGGAGTAGTCCTGAAGAAGCTGGTCTTTTTTGCCGGTCTTTTCTTCAGGAGTGAGATCCTCGTTGTCGATCTCTGCGAGGTTTGCGGCGATGTCGGGAAGCACGAAGAACTCGGCGTCTTTTGTGGCGTCGGTCAGCACGTCGATACCTTTGTCGGTGAGTTCGATGCTGTGGTTTTTCTCGTCGATCACGAAGTAGAGCGGTTCCACGGCCTTCGGCATCTCGCGGTTGTTGTCCTGCATGTATTTGCCTTCCACCTTGAGCAGGATCTGCTTGATTCCCTCCTCGCTGAGATAGCGGATGAGGGGATTGTGTTTGGGAAGAGCCTTGTAGACGCGGAACAGGGCGAGGCCTCCCTCTTCGAGCAGTTTGTCGGCGGTGAGGGGCTTGTGGCCCGGTTCTCCTTTATGTTGGTCATACTGGGCTATTTTTTCAGCATCCCCGCTCATGGCTGCCGAGATTTTCCCTTTGGCCTCGAGCAGAAGGTTCTGGGCGAGCTTGCGCTGGGCGGCCACCACTTTCTCCACGTTGCCTTTGAAGTCGTTGAACATCTGGTCGTCGCCCTTGGGGACCGGACCGGATATGATCAGCGGCGTGCGGGCGTCGTCGATCAGCACGGAGTCCACCTCGTCGACGATGGCGTAATAGTGCTGGTCGCGCTGCACGAGGTCGCTTGTCTGGACAGCCATGTTGTCGCGCAGATAGTCGAAGCCGAATTCATTGTTGGTGCCGAATGTGATGTCGCACTGGTAGGCGCGGCGGCGTTCTTCGGAATTGGGCTCGGTCTTGTCGATGCAGTCCACGGTCAGTCCGTGGAACTGATACAACGGTCCCATCCATTCGGAGTCGCGCTTGGCCAGATAGTCATTGACCGTTACGACGTGGACTCCCTCTCCGGTCAATGCGTTGAGGAAGACAGGAAGTGTGGCCACGAGTGTTTTGCCTTCACCGGTGGCCATCTCGGCGATGTTGTTGCTGGCTTTGTCGCCCTGCATGATTCCGTGAAGCACCATGCCGCCGATGAGCTGCACATCGTAATGGACCATGTCCCATTTCATCATGTTTCCGCCGGCGATCCATTCATTTTTGTAGATCGCTTTGTCTCCGTCGATGCTCACGAAGTCTTTTCCGGCTCCGGCAAGCTCGCGGTCGGCCTCTGATGCGGTAACTTCGATCGTCTCGTTGCCGGCGAAGCGGCGTGCGGTCTCTTTCACTACGGCGAACACTTCGGGAAGAGCCTCGTCGAGTTTGCGGGCATACATGGCGAAGCATTCCTCGCGGAGTTCGTCGATCTCTTTCCAGAGAGGCTCGCGCTTGTCGTAGTCGAGCGTCTCGATTTCGGCCCGGAGTTCCGCCATGCGGTCTTTGTATTCCTTCGCTTCGCCGCGGATGTTGTCGCGGATGGCGTTGATTCGCCCGCGGAGTTCATCGTTGCTTATGTCTTTGATCTCGGCGCTGATGGGGTTGATCTCCTTCTGGAGACGCTGCCAGAGAGGACGCACTGCGCGTTCGCTCTGGTCGCCGAAGATCTTCTTCATTATATTGCTGAATCCCATGTGTATAGGTGTGTTGTTTTAGTGGGGGTTACAGTTTCTGCGCTTTCCCGTGTATGCGTGATCTGGGAAAACAACTGCAAAGATAGGAAAAATAATTGAATAATAGAGAGTTTTAGCCAACGGCTTCCGGGTGCGCTCTCTATTCGGGCTGAAGGATCACCGGGCGTCCTTCGGCTCCGTTGGGGGAGCGTATGCGCAGAATCTGTGTTACGGTGGGGGCGAGACATGTGGCGTCTACCGGTGTGTTGACCGTTACCGGGACTGTCTGCGGAGCGAAGATGAATGCTGGCGTGGAGACGGCCGAGGCTCTGGTCGGCTGGGTCCGGGCGGGAAACGATGTGTCGTCGCAGATGTTCCATCCTGGCTGGAAATCGACGTAGATCTCCCCGCAGTTTTTCACGTCCGTGTTCTGTCTTATGTGTGCGGTCCGGGGAGATGTCCCGGCCATGATCTCCGCTTCGGTGTAGGCGGCGCGGACGCCGCTCATCTTGCAGATAAAGTCGCGTGCGGCAGCGGCCACTTCGGACGGATCGAGGCGTTTGGCGTCGATCAGGTGTCTGTCGAGATAGATCTGGTTACCGTGGAAACGCTCCACGTAGTTGCCGTTGCCATAGCGGGCGGTGAGCATCGAGTTGAGGAGTGAGACAGCCCGCTTTTTCGAGAAGTCGCCCCCGGGGATGCGGTATTTGGGATCGTCGGTAGTGGCGTCGTCGTAGTATCCTGTCGATGTCAGATATATGACCGTGTTGCCGAGTCCCGGTCCGGCGTCGATGGCGTCGAAAAGCCGCTGGAGCTGGCGGTCGAGCCTGAGGTATGTGTCCTGAAGTTCGAGCCTGTAGTCCCCGTCCTTTACATATTTGAACGGAGCGGCGGTGTAGGCGAGGCCGAGCATGTCGGTTACATCGCCCCGGTCGCCGAGTTTCATCTGCCGGAGGCATTCGATCGCGATGTCGGTTATCTCCCTGTTGGCAAGCGGGGATGCCGACCATCGGCGGAAAGCGTCGCGGTCGTTTGTGGGGAATGTGTGCCGGAAAGGATAATATTTTTTCTGGGCGGGTATGCCCGGATATTCCTCAAGTTTGAGGACAGGCTCCCATTTCATCGTGTCGAGTTTCGCTGCCGGCGACGATGAGCGGTTGGCCAGTGCGATCGGCTGCGGCATCTCCTTGTACCATGACGATGACACCCAGCGTCCGGTCTCGTTGTCGAGCCATACGGCGGATGTGCCGGCGTGTCCGGCGAGCAGGACTGCCTGCTGCGGGTCGGTCGCGATGCTCAGTATGTTGCCGAGCCCGATGCCGTCGATGGCTATTTCGTCGCTGAGGGTGGAGAGAAGCAGTGTCTGTGGAGAGTAGGTCTCTTTGTTGGCCGCGTCTGTTGTCAGGAGCGGGGACTTCACCCGGCGTGATTGCCGGTCGTAGATCTCGCGGGCTGTTATGCCGTTTGAGGCGGGCGATGCCCCTGTCATCGCGGTGGCTGTCGCGTTGACTGCGTCTGCGTGCGGGCTGGCGAAATCCACATCACGGAAATAAGCCCCTTTCTGCATCAGGAGCCTGAATCCGCGCTCGCCGAAGTGGTGGCGCAGATACTCGATGTAGTCGGTGCGCAGCTGATCGACCACGATCCCTACCACGAGTTTCGGGCGCGATGTGTCGGCCATAAGCATCGAGTTGATGCCTACGAGCGAGCAGATGACCGTGGTTAGGATTTTTTTCATTTCGTTTTGCGCGATCCTGTGTCGGAAGTGGTCTTGCGTCCGGATGCACGGTGGGTGCCGCCGGCCGATTCCTTTATCTTATAACTCTCTTTGGGCGCGATTATTGCGTAGGTGGCTCCGAGAATGACGGCGCACGCCATAAGGGGGAAGAATGCCGGATTGGCGCTCTGGGGCTGGAACGGCCACACGAGCATCAGCACTCCGACGGCTATGAGATTATACCAGTTGGCCAGCATCGCGGCCTTGCGGGTCTTCCGGCTCCACACGCAGGCTGCCGTCAGGAGCTGCAGCGGATTGAGCCATACGATAAGCGCGTTCGGGGATGTTGCCTCATGCTCGGAGATGAATACCAGAAAGAATATCAGGCAACCCGCTATCCCGCAGAGACCGAAATATACGGTCCACCACCAGCGGCTGATTCTGCGGCGTTTAGTGTCTGCGGCGCATACAGCTATGGTCAGCAGCAGCATGGCTGCCGCACACGAGAGCGGGGTCTGCCACCAGGGTGTCGGTCCGAGTGTGGCGTCGCCTGTCCCTTCGTTGAGGACTCTTGTGGATCTTACGAGCGGGCGTCCGTCGGGAAGTCTTGCCGTGGAGGCGCGCTCCATCATGTCGAGGGGGACAAACATCTCCTGCTGTCCTTTCAGCTGGCGGTCGATCCCCGATCCGAGGGCGAGGTCGATGCCGAACTGATACCAGGGATAGTTGCGGTGGAACTGCCGCATCTCGTTGCGGAAAGTGCCGTAGCGCACCGAGTCGGTGAAAACCGTCGGGCCTCCTACGGCCTGGTTGATGCGTTCCACGATGCGGGTGGCGCAGTTGTCTTTGACGTAGTTGTAGCGGTATGTGCGGTTCTGGGGCAGGGCTTCCTCCTGGATCATGGCGAGAAGCCTTTTTGCCTCATCCTGGGTGAGGTTAAGCTCCTGCTCCACCACACGCCGTCCCTTGTCGCTGTATTCGGGCATGAACCATGCGAAAGGATAGGAGGAGAGCATATAATCCGTCTCCCCTTTGACGAAGCGGTAGATGAAGTTGGGTTCGTTGAAGTTGAACGTGCCGTAGTTCCATATCGAGTCCCTTCCGCACCCGCGCACCCGCAGGGCCTCGTGTCCGCAGAGTTCGTAGACGTCTGCTCCGGGCCAGCATGTGATAAGGCTGATGGTCAGCGAATCGGCGTCGGCTTTTGCTGCGTCGGCATTTTTCGTCAGTGTGTCGGAGCCGAAGCCCGGGACCGCCGAGAAAAATAAAGCAGAGGCTGCCGACACTGCGATCAGTGCCGGCAACGCTCTGTGGATCAATCTGGCTGGATTCAAGTGTGGGTTATCAGTATTCGCAGTTGTTCGGATAGCGGGGGAACGGAATGACGTCGCGAATGTTCTGCATTCCTGTTACAAACAGCACAAGGCGCTCGAAGCCGAGGCCAAAGCCTGAGTGGGGCACGGTTCCGAAGCGTCGGGTGTCGATATACCAGTCCATTCCTGAGAGGCCGAGTTCGTCGACGCGCTGCTGGAGTTTGTCGAGACTCTCTTCGCGCTGTGAACCGCCTATGATCTCTCCGATCTTCGGGAAAAGCACATCCATTGCCCTGACGGTCTTGCCGTCTTCGTTGAGCTTCATGTAGAAAGCCTTGATTTCCTTTGGATAGTCGGTGAGGATCACGGGTTTCTTGAAGTGTTCCTCCACAAGATAGCGCTCGTGTTCTGACGCGAGATCCACTCCCCAGTAGACGGGGAATTCAAACTTGCGTCCGCACTCTTCGAGAATTTTGACTCCCTCGGTGTATGAGAGACGCACGAAATCGTTGTGGATCACGAAATTGAGCCGGTCTTTCAGATCCTTGTCGAAATGTTCGGCGAGGAAATCGATGTCGTCGGCGCAATGTTCGAGAGCATAGCTTATGCAGAATTTTATGAATTCCTCGGCAAGGTCCATGTTGTCTTCGATCTCATAGAAAGCCATTTCAGGCTCGATCATCCAGAATTCAGACAGATGGCGCGGTGTGTTGGAATTCTCGGCGCGGAAAGTGGGGCCGAATGTGTAGATCTGGCCGAGGGCTGTGGCTCCGAGTTCACCTTCAAGCTGGCCGGATACGGTCAGGCTCGCCTGCTTGCCGAAAAAGTCTTTCGAGAAATCGATTTTTCCGTCTTCGGTCATCGGAGGCTGGTTGATGTCGAGCGTCGTTACCTGGAACATCGCTCCGGCCCCTTCGCAGTCGGATGCAGTGATCAGGGGTGTGTGGAAGTAATAGAAGCCCTTGTCGTTGAAGAATTTATGCACGGCGTATGCGAGTGCGTGCCTGATGCGCAACACGGCTCCGAATGTGTTCGTGCGCGGGCGCAGATGCGCTATCTCGCGCAGGAATTCCAGCGAGTGGCCTTTTTTCTGAAGGGGATATTTCTCGGGATCGGCCGAACCGTAGATCTCAAGCCCGGCGGCCTGCACCTCTACGTTCTGTCCTTTTCCCTGGGATGCCACGAGTTCCCCCTGCACATGGATCGAGGCTCCGGTGGTTATCCCTTTGAGCTGATCTTCGGAAAAGCGGCTGAGGTCGAAGACTATCTGTAGGTTCTTTATGGATGAGCCGTCGTTGAGGGCTACAAACTGCACGTTTTTGTTTCCCCGGCGGGTTCTTACCCAGCCTTTGACGTCCACTTCCTTTCCGACCATCTTTTCATGGTTGGAAAGGATTGTGGAGATCGGCGTTCTTCTTATATCTTTCATTTTGTAGATGATGTTTGATGAGAGTGTTTTTGCGTCGGAAATATCCTGCTGATTATTCGAACGCTCCCATTCTGAGGGTGTTGACCTCTTCCTGAGTGAGATAGCGCCAGCGTCCGCGCGGGAGGTTCTTCTTGGTCAGTCCGGCGAAGTAGACGCGGTCGAGTTTGGTGACGCGGTAGCCGAGATGCTCGAATATGCGGCGCACGATTCGGTTGCGTCCCGAATGGATCTCGATTCCGGCCTGGTTGCGGTCGCTTTCGGATACATAGCTGATCGCGTCGGCATGGATCTCGCCGTCTTCGAGTTCTATGCCGTCGGCGATGCGCTGCATGTCCTCTTCATTGATATCTTTGTCGGTCCAGACATGGTAGATCTTTTTCTTGACAAACTTGGGATGCGTGAGCTTCGATGCGAGGTCGCCGTCGTTGGTCAGAAGGAGGACGCCGGTAGTGTTGCGGTCAAGACGTCCCACAGGATAGATGCGTTCCTGACAGGCGTTCTTCACCAGATCAAGCACTGTGGTGCGTCCGTTGGGGTCGTCGCTTGTTGTTACGCAGTCTTTGGGCTTGTTGAGCAGCACATAGCATTTCTTCTCGGGTGTTACCACTTTGCCGTCGTATTCGATCACGTCGGTGCGGCTGATCTTGGTGCCGAGTTCGGTAACGACTGTGCCGTTGACGGTTACTTTCCCAGCCTGGATGAATTCGTCGGCTTCGCGACGCGAGCATATACCGGCATTGGCCATGTATTTGTTGAGACGGATCGGTTCGTTGAGGTCGATGTCTTCGAGTACGTATTCGATCTGTTTCGGACGCGGGGTGAAGCGCATCGTCG
This sequence comes from uncultured Muribaculaceae bacterium, assembly GCA_910589425.1. Taxonomy (GTDB): domain Bacteria; phylum Bacteroidota; class Bacteroidia; order Bacteroidales; family Muribaculaceae; genus Lepagella. Next base: position 47,293 of record CAJUSZ010000019.1, read on the forward strand.
GCTTATGCTGGTTGTTGCGGAAACCTCCCTGTTGGTTGCGGTTCTGCTTGTATCCGCCCTGACGGTTCTGATTGTTGTATCCGCCCTGGCGGTTCTGATTGTTGTATCCGCCCTGACGGTTCTGATTGTTATAGCCGCCCTGACGGTTTTGGTTGTTGTATCCGCCCTGGCGGTTCTGATTGTTGTATCCGCCCTGGCGGTTCTGATTGTTGTATCCGCCCTGACGGTTCTGATTGTTATATCCGCCCTGACGGTTCTGATTGTAACGGGGCTGATACTCACCTTGCTGCTGACCCTCGGTCTTGGTGGAGTTTTCGGAAGATGAATTCTCCTGCTTGGCCTCCGCACCTGATGCGTCGGCATTCTGACGGAAGGCCTGGGGCTGCTGGCGATATCCCTGATGCTGATATCCCGAATATCCCTGACGGCCGTAGCCGTTCTGCTGGCGGTTCTGGCTGAATCCTCCGTTCTGCTGGCGGTAGCCGGTCTGCCGTGGCTGATAGCCGCCCTCCTGATTTCCGAACTGGCGGTTCTGATAGGAGGGACGTTCTGTCCCGAAAGTGCGGGGGCGCTGGGAAGCGTCTCTTTGGGTTCCGGGTTCGGGATAGTTTACTTTTTCATAGCGGTTAGCGTTTTCTGAATGTTCACTGCCGGGATTCGGGTCTATCGGGGCGCCGATTCTCGGACGTTTCGGTTTTTTTTCTGCGTCCATAGCTAAATTTTTTTAGCAAAGCATCACTGCTTTACGTAGGGTCGAAGTTTTTCATTAAAGTTGCGCAACTCGGCCGGAGTTCTCATTTTTATGATTCTACATAGTCCATGCCTGACAGCATTTCATATCATTCGGCATGGAAAAAACTACAACTTTGCAATGCTTTTGTATGCGCGGCTTCGATTGTGGATAAAAAATGTTATTTAAGTTTGAAAATATGGTATACGAAAATCATCATGCAGCCGGGTGTTTTTGCGGTTGCATGAATGGACACGGGTGGTCATTTCCCGGTAATCCGTCGCAAAGTTAGCAATTTATTTTCATAATTGACCAACTTTGCCGTTTAATTTCTCCCCTCGGCCCACGGCTCTTTCATTTAAAATATCTTGGTCAGTTCTCCAGCATCGATATTTTA
>CAJUSZ010000020.1 GCA_910589425.1 uncultured Muribaculaceae bacterium
CTAATGTTAAATTTACTACCATCGAATCATCATAAAATTGTCATGTCCTATGCTTGATTTCACTATAGTCTGGGCCGCCATTTTGTCCGGCAGGCGGCTATCCATCCTCAATCGACAAGGACAACAATTTCTCCGCTCATTTCATTTTCTTAATTCCATACTTTTATGAATATCCCTACTTTGAAAGGAAAGATGGCTGTAGCTCTGGCGGCGGCCACCGCTTCCGCAGCCCTGGCGGCCGTACCGCTGATCAGGGAGATCTCACCTCAGGAACCGCAATCCTTACGGCAAGTGGCTATCGGCAATGCCCTCGACGATCAGCCTCTGAACCCGCGCAAACTTCCGGCCACCCCGTTCGCACGGAAAGGCCGCCCCATCCCCCCGCTTCAATCGGCGGCTTCGGCCGACGTGGCCAGGAGGGCGGCGGCTTCGGGAGTCAAACTCCGTGGATCGCTTATCTATGACAATGCATGGTACAGTCTTCCCTCCGGGACCAAATTTCCATACGGTGTCTACGAGATGTCCACCACACAAGGGGACTCCGAATGCACCCCGGTAAAGCTCGACCCGCGGCTATATGTGATGGATGCTGTCTATACAGGCGACAAATACTGGATAACCCATGCCGTCGAAGACCCCAATACATACCAGGTGAAGTCGATGACCTACTATACGTTCAACCCCACGGACTGGAGTGTGATCAAGGAGCAGGTGGGCGACAAGGATCTTTCGCTCACCACATCCACATGGGTCGAGGCCGAAGAGATGGCCTACTGCTCCTGGTTTGAGAACTTCAAGCACATCTTCGGATTCCTCAGCATCGACGACGGACAGAAATATCAGCTCGGCCAGCTCGAGAACCGCCTATTGGCCATGGCCTCGCTCCCCGACGGGACGATATATGCCATCAACGACAAGGGGACGCTCGTTACCCTCAACCGCCAGACGGGAAAAGTGGCGAAAACGATCGGACAGACGGGACTGACCACCTACTCCCGCACTTCGGCTGCGATCGACCCCAAGACAAAGATAATGTACTTTATCGACTGCGGCGAGCGTGAATCGGCTCTTTATGCCGTAGACATCGAGACCGCGGCCGCGTCGAAACTCTACGACATGGAAGGCAATAAGCAATTCATCGGCCTCTACATCGTGGAAGACTCGACGCCGGCCACTGTCCCCGCGCCTCCTGCCGGAGCCGGACTCGATTTCGAGGCAGGCTCGCTCAGCGGCAAGATCAGATTCAACGTGCCCTCCACTTTCTATGACGGTTCAGAAGCCTCGGGCGATGTGAGATATTCCATCACCATTGACGACGGCCAGTCATTCTCCGGCGCCACAGCATGGGGCAAGGCCGAATCGGTCGACGTCGCATTCCAACAGCCCGGACGACGCTCATTCTCGATAAAACTCACCAACGCCACAGGCGACAGTCCCGAGACGAAACTCTCGGCATGGATCGGACCCGACGCGCCCTCGCCCGTAACAGCCGCCTCCGCCGCATGGGCCGACGGCAGATTCACGATCAAATGGACCGCGCCCGAAGCCGGAGTCAACGGCGGATGGTTCGACCCGTCGGCCGTGCGCTACGATGTGGTGCGTGTCAACGACGGGGTAAAAATAGCCGACGGCATATCCGGGACATCCTGCACCGACGACGTGCCGGAGCCGGTGAACAAGATCGTAGGCTACACCTACACGATCACCCCGATATGCAACGGCGTGAGCGGAGAACCTGTAACCACATCCAAGAAATCGATCGGATACATCATCCCGCCCTACTCCAACACATTCGACAACTCAAGCGCCACAGGCGGCTACACCGTACTCGATGCCAACAAAGACAGCAAGAAATGGGGCTACAACTCATCCTCGGCATGCTTCCGCATCCAGTACAGCTCATCCAAGGATATGGACGACTACCTCTTCACTCCCCAGCTCCAGCTTGAGGCAGGACGTTCATACACATTCTCTTTCAAGGCAAGGGCACACAACAACTCCGACCATGAGTTTGTGGAGGGCGTAATCTCCACCGGCACCTCCGTGGCCTCCGTCAAAGCCACTATCATCGAAAAGACCGAACTCGTATCCAAAGAATGGGTTACGCTTTCTGGCACATTCACACCCGAGACATCGGGACGCTACCGCTTCGGCTTCCATGCCGTAAGCCCCAAGAACTCATATTATCTCTACGTTGACGACCTCGAGATCAGCGCCGGCGCAGGGTCTGCCGCTCCCGCGGCCATGTCCGACTTCACCGTAACCCCGGCTGCCGACGGATCCTTGAAAGCATCCGTCTCGATGCGCACGCCATCCACCGACGTGGGCGGAGCGCCGATCTCCTCCCTCACCAAGGTGGAGCTTCTCCGCAACGGCACCATCATCAACACATGGGAGGCGCCGGCGGTCAACACCGTGCTGACTTATGAAGACACCGAGGCTACGGCCAAGAATACCCTCTACACCGCCATGGCCTACAACGCCGCCGGCCAGGGTGCCATAGCGCAACAGAACGTATTCATCGGATTCGACGCGCCAAATGCCCCGACAGAAGTCGCAGCAGCAGCCGGATCGAATACAGGCGAGGCAGTGATCAGCTGGAAAGCCCCCGAGACCGACCTGCAAGGCAACAAGCTCTCGGCATCGAATCTGACATACACCGTGGTGCGCCGCCTCGACGACAAGACCGAGACCGTGGTCTCCGGACTGACCTCATGCAGCTTCACCGACAAGGCGGTTTCCCCCGACGCCGAACAGCAGTTCTACGACTACGCAGTCTCGGCGCAGACAACGGGCGGATCAAGCCAGGCGGCCGGCTCCCAGCTCATCCCGCTCGGCAAACCCTACGCGGTGCCTTTCTCCGAATCTTTCCGCAACGGACGCATCAGCTCCATCTGGGGGCTGGACAGCAACAACGCCACCGCTGGCTGGCTGCTGGGACAGGACACCTCGATCGACGGAATCAGCTCCGAGGACGGCGACAACGGCCTCGCCATAATGGAAGCTCTGACCAAAGGCTCCGAAGCCACGCTCTATTCCGGCTCGATCGCCATTCCCGCCGAAGGAAACCCGACCCTATGCCTGGCTTATTTCAACCACGATTCCAGAAACACTCTCGACGTAGTCGTGGCCGAGACAGGAAGCATTTCAGGCAAGAAACTGACCACAATAACCCTGAATCCGTCCGCTCCCGAGGAATGGGTCAACGTTCCGTTGAGCCTCGACGAGTTCAAAGGGAAGAATGTGCAGATATATTTCACCGCCAAAGTGGTCAACACTACGGTCTTCATCATGGACAACATCCGGATCGAAAACCGTCTGGACCATGATCTCGCAGTGCGAAGCCTCTCGCTGCCGGCCCGCGTGGTGCCCGGAAACGGATATGAGGTTGTGGCTATGTTCGAGAACAAAGGCCTCAACTCAGCATCCGGCTACAAGGTGAATCTCCTTCTCAACGGCGAGACCGTCGACTCACGCACCGGCGCCGATCTCGCGGCCGGCGCAGCCGCAAAGGTCTCGTTCCCGCGCCTGACATCATCGTCGGCCGGCGGGAAACTCGACTATCAGGTGGCGCTCGAATTCGCGGCCGACCTGAATCAGGACAACAACCGTTCCGCCACATATCCCGCCAGACTCGTCAGCCCGGGATTCCCTGTGCCCGGAAAACCTGACGCTTCAACCGACGGACGCGACGTGGTCCTGACCTGGACCGAACCGGACATCACATCCGGAGCAATGCAGCCCGTAACCGAAAGCGCCGAGGACTTCACCCCGTTCTCCACCGGACTGGCCGGCTCGGAAGTGTTCGACGACTACACCGGCGGCTGGACGATGGTGGATCACGACGGCGTAACCCCATTCGACATCACATCGAAAGGGGAACCGGTGATCTTCCCCAACTGCCACCGTCCCGTAGGATTCATGGTGTTCGACTCCTCCACGCTCAACCTTGAGGAATGGAGCGCCCACACAGGCTCGCGCATGTTTGTCAGCTTCGCCTCGGGCTATGCGCCCAACGACGACTGGATGATCTCCCCGCTGCTTCCCGGCGACGCACAGACCGTGAAACTTTGGGCAAAATCCCTGACCACGCTCTACGGAGAGGAGACATTCGAGCTTCTCTACTCCACCACCGACACCCGCCTCAGCTCATTCACCCGCGTGGGTGATCGCAAGGCGGCTCCCGACCAATGGACCGAATACAGCTTCGACCTCCCTGCCGGAGCGAAATATTTCACCATCCGCTGCACTTCGGAAGGGACATTCGCGTTCCTTGTGGACGACATCACTTTCATCCCCGCCCATCCCAACGAAGGTCTCGAACTCTCAGGCTTCAATCTCTACCGCAACGGCGATCTTGTCAACAGCGAGCCGCTGAAAGAGACCCGTTTCAAGGATGAGAACGTGGCCGACGGCAACCGCGCCTACCGCCTCAGCGCACTCTACAACCGCGGCGAATCGGAGCTTTCCGAAGAAGTGGAAGTCAAGGTCTCCGGCGCAGCCACAGTCCTGGCCGACGGGCTCAGCGTCTCGGCCGATGACCGTACCATCACGATCCGCGGAGCGGCCGGCAAGGAGGTCAGAGTGGCCACCGCATCCGGCATACTGCTCCACAGCGGAGTCTCAGCCACCGACGAGATCCGCATATCCGCCGGCAAGGGGATATATGCCGTGCGTATCGGCAACCGCCAGTTCAGAATCAACGTAAAATAACCTAATGTCCGTGGGCAGGGCGGTTTCCTCCCTGCCCGCACAAATAAACCCAAACATCCATGAATAAATTTATCTGCGGCCTGACATTGGCTGCCATCACATCCGGAGCCGCCCTGGCCGCCACCCCCGTCGGGATAGCCAACGTGTTCGGCGCCAAATCCTGGGAACAGGCAAAGAATCCTCCTTACGGCATGTATTCCTTCGCATTGGGAAAGAACGCCGAAGTCAAGAATGTAACACGCAACGTCGTTCCGGCCAATTTCGGCGGAGTCTACGCCGACGGCCGCTTCTTCGCCATCGAGGGGATAGCCACCTCGGCCTCGTCTTTCATCACCAACTACATCTACGACGCCACGACATGGGAGAAGATCACCGACTTCCAGGGCGAGAACATCACCGCCTTCGACATGGCATGGGACCAGACCACAGGCAACGTCTACGGCTATTTCCACAGCTTCGACACCGGTGAGGAATTCTTCGGGACAATCAACCTGAACACCGGCACGACAACCCGCATCTCCCAGCTCCCGTTCGTAGCCTACGGAATGGGCGCCGACGTGGAGGGACAGATCTACGCCGTCGCGAAAAACGGCGATTTCTACAAGATCGACAAAACGACCGGAACCTCACAGCTCATAGCCAAGACAGCCGCGGCAAGCGCCTGGACCACATCGGGCACCGTGGATTCCGCCACCCGCACTTTCTACTTCGCCACCTGCAACGACACCCGCAGCGAACTCTACGCGATCAATCTCGATTCCGGCGAGGCCACAATGCTCCAGATCATTCCTGACAATATGGAGCTGACAGGACTCTACATCCCCGAACCATCGGCTCTCCCCGACGCCCCCGCCGCCGCTACCGACCTGACTCTCGACTTCCCTCAGGGCGATCTCTCGGGCAACATCATCTTCACGATCCCGGCAACCCTCTTCGGCGGATCGGCCGCTTCGGGCACGGTGTCATACAAAGTGATGTTCGACGGCAAAGAACTCAAGTCAGCCACAGCGGCCTACGGCGACAGGATCAGCATTCCCGCCTCCGTTGCCTCAGCCGGAGAGTATGAGCTGACCGTAACGCTTTCCAACTCCACCGGATCGGCTCCGACCGTGCGCCTCAAAAGCTGGGTGGGTCCGGACGTGCCCGCTCCTGTAGGCAAGGTGGAACTCACCTACGACGGCAACGGCACATTCTCGCTCTCATGGCCCGAGGCAAAGGCTCTCCACGGAGGATGGTTCGATCCTGCGACCGTAACCTACAATGTGGTGCGCTACGGAGAATCAACCACCCGTTTCGACGGACAGACCGAAAACAGCTTCACCGACAAGGTATCCCTCCCCTACGAGGACGAATACGCCACCTACCATTACGAAGTGGCCGCCGTGTTCGGCTCCACCGCAGGCTCCTACTCATCGTCGGAATATTACACCATCGGCAGCAAGACCCCTCCCTTCTCCGAAGGATTCAACGCCCGCTGGGATCTCGGCAAGTTCACCATCTTCGAAGGCGAGAAGAAAGACTACGAACGCTGGAGCTACGACAGCTCGGGCAAGGCCGTAACGCTGACGACAAACACCTCCACCGGAGCCGACGACTATCTGCTCCTCCCCCCGCTCATGCTTGAGAAAGGCATGAAATATCAGATCTCTTTCGACGCCAAAGGCAAATACAGCTCCGACATAGAACGCTTCGAGGTTCTCGCAGGATTGGCGCCGACCGTGGATGAACTGAAATCAGTGGTCCAGGGTCCGACCGACATCACAAGCACCTCCTACCAGACTTTCCCGATGGAATTCGCTCCGTCTGAATCAGGCGCATGGTTTGTGGCCATCCACGCCATCAGCGATCCTAACAAAGGAGCGATCACAATCGACAATATCAAGGTCGGAGCGGGCGTAACCACAGCCGTGGAATCGATCGAATCCGAACAGGATGCCGCTCCCGAATACTTCACTCTCCAGGGAACGCGCGTCGCAAACCCGGCACACGGCCTGTTCATCGAACGCCGCGGATCCAAAGTGCGCAAGGTGATGATCCCCTGATTCATCCCCTTAATCTAAGAGTGTCGTACAAATGTACGACACTCTAACAGTTGCGGCCCGCAAAATTGCGGGCCGCACTTATTTCAGGAGCATACATAATGCTTCACTTGTTGCGGGCTATGATGAAGTCGAATATATCCGAGAATGAACGCTTCCATTCGGAATCGGGATACTGCCCGAGCAGCCGCGAGGCCTCCTCCTGCATCCGTCTCATGGTGGAGAAGGCATAGTCTATTCCTCCGTTGGACTTGGCAAATTCTATCAGACGGCGGATCTCTCCGTTGTCGAGCGACGGCTGGAGAAGAAGCGATTTCATCTCCCCGCTCTCGGATTCGGAGGCCACTTCCAGGGCGTGGAGCAAAGGCAGCGTAACTTTCCCCTCGCGGAGATCGTTGCCGGTGGGCTTGCCTATGACGGGATCGGAGAAATAGTCGAAAATGTCATCCTTTATCTGGAAACACAGACCGAGCGTCTCGGCATATTCCACCATCGGGGCGAAATATTCCGGATCAGCCCCGACAGCCTCGGCGCCCATCCTGACGCAGTTTCTGAAGAGCGACGCCGTCTTCTTGCGGATCATCGTCATGTAGCTGCTCTCCTTGAAGTCGTGATGGCGCACATTGCATATCTGGTCTATCTCCCCGAGCGACAATTCCTTGCCGAGATCGGACAGGGCGCGGATTATCGATACATGTCCTGTGTGGATTCCGGCCGCCAGCGCGTTGCTGACGAAATAGTCGCCCACAAGCACCGCCAGATGATTGCCCCAGAGGGAATTGATCGTGGGCTCGCCACGCCGCAGTTCCGTCTCGTCCACCACATCATCGTGGATCAGCGAGGCGTTGTGGAGCATTTCAAGGGCTGCCGCGGCGTAAAGCACCTTGTCGCTGACACAATCAGGACCGAACATCTTGGCCGAAAGCAGCACCATCAACGGGCGTATCTGCTTCCCTTTGGTTTTGAGATAAGCGGTAACGACCTCATTCATAAGCGCATTGTCAGTGGCAAGTGTCTTATGAATGATCTCGTTCATCGCGGCAAGCTCCGGCCGCAGTCTTGACTGGATTGTCTCGAGATGCTCCATTTCTTCGAAATAACGCGCAAATTTAGCAATTATTTATGGTTTGGCAATCCATTCCTTTTTATTTTTTTGCACCCTCTCCCTCCTCCCGACGCTTTCCCGGACAACACCTCACTCAAGATCTTTTCATATCCCGTGCAAGTCAGAGGGATAGAGAGAAGATGGATTTGAAGAAAGCCTGTCTTCATGGTCGTTCTGATGCGGTGCCGTTTCTCTCAAATCATAATTTGGCAAATATTTGCCTCTACACAACCAATCTATCAAAATAATTTTAGTAAATTTGCACATTATGGAGAAATCTGCACATACCAATATCAAGAGCGTTTCGATCAAGAACTTCAAATCGGTGAAATCAATAACGCTTTCTGACTGTCGGCGCATCAATGTGCTGATAGGCAGACCTAATGTGGGCAAAAGCAACCTGTTGGAAGCTCTCGCTTTATTCGATGTGCCGTATATGGTCAACACATCAAACAAATCGATCAAAAACCTTGTACGGATAGAGAATACCGCAGATTTGTTCCATAATGGTATATCGACATCACCCGTAGAGGTATTCGCAGATGGTAATTCGCTGGCTGTGAATCGTAGCGCGAACAATGGACTGACTGTTGACATATCAATACAAGGCGACATATCCAGATATGCTTTCACCCCATCGTTAAATCTCTCGACAAAGAGAGAACCGACCGTATTGCCGGATATACTTGCTTACTTTTTTCCGAAGCATTTTGTGGCTGAATCCTCGAATGCGGGGTTTCTTCTTCCACCATCAGGGGTAAACCTAATGGAAACAGTTGCTAATCTGCCTGACCTGAAATCAAATCTCGCAGAGCTGTTCCACGGATATGGGTTGAAAATGATGTTTGATTCCGGATCACAGCAAATAAAAGCAATGAGAGAAAACGGCCTTGATATGTTCCTTGTCCCCTTCAATTCTCTTGCAGACTCACTGCAAAGACTGATATTTTACAAATCCGCTATTGACAGCAACCGGAATAAAGTTATATGCTTTGAAGAACCTGAAGCACATACATTCCCACCATATATTTCAAATGTAGTCAACGATATAATAGCAAGCGAGGATAACCAGTTCTTCATCACTACCCACAGCCCTTATGTCATGAGCGCGTTATTGGAAAGCGCGGGGGACGACTTGGCCGTGTTCGTTGTCGATATGGAAAACAATGCAACGGTCGTAAGCCGTCTTTCAGATCAACAGCTTCAGGAAGCATATGACAACGGCATGGATATGTTCTATAACCTTGAAGCATATCTTGGCAAATGAATCAACGTGCAGACTATATAATTCCGGAATGTTATGTAGATACCAACCTCGTGGAAACGTTGGTATGCAAAGCCGGTTGTAACCATCAGAAAGGCTGCAATCAGGTAGCAAAAGTCATGCAGGAAAAATTTGCAGACAGATTCGCTGTTGGAATAATTGACGCCGACAAGCGAAAACCGGGCTATCTCAATAATTTTAATGAAATTGCATCAAGTGAACATATCAAATTGCTCAGGCATTCTGTTCGTCCTCACTTTGTAATGCTCGTCAATCCGGCTATCGATGGATTCATCCTTTCATGTGCGGAAGCCGGTAGTGTAGATCTGACTGAATACGGACTATCTCCGATCTTAAAGGAGTTCACGGCGCAAACTAAAAACGTGATGTCGAATAAAGACCCACGTTTCAAGAAGTTGTTCAAGTCGATGGAGAATGTTGGTGAGATCAGACTGTTGAAATCAGTTATAGCATATCTTGTAGAAACAACCTACAAAGCATCTGATACCGAACTCATCAAGTTTTTTACATGAGAACAATATTCTCAACGAGAAACGGGACGCCTCCGTCTGGAAGCGTCCCGTCTGTCATCGGTGCGTGCGTCTGACAATAATTGTCAATCACATTCTCAGCGCACGAAGCGCAACGTCTTGCCGTCGGCGGCCACATAGATGTATACTCCCGATTCGAGAGCAGCGACAGAGGCTGATCCCATCCCCCCCTGCAATCGCCGCTTTCCCGGACAACACACATCAATCCCTTTTGAAAAGTTTAAACACATTCCAAAACAAACACAACGGTAAAGTTGTATTATTGTCAACAAATCCCTATCTTTGCACCATGATCACAAAAGAACAAGTCGAAAAATTTTTAGAGGATTTCAGTTTGAAGGTCAAAATCTTCGGAATACGTTTCCGGGACGACCGCCAGAAAAATCAGAACAGTCTTATTGAATTAGGCATCACGCCTAATCAACGGATGGAGGTTATAATGAATCTCTGCTGCTATGATTATTCCGAAGGGCCGATTGTGGATGCATTGAACAATCAAGGCGAGATGTGGGTTTTCGGCAAAGATGTGAGAGGAAACGAAATCTACATCAAGATCACTCTTGGGAAACCTAATTCCCATTCAATATGCATTTCATTCCACAAAGCGGAGCATCCGATGTATTACCCGTTAAAGAATCAAGACAATGGAAAATAGCAAGCTGTTACCGGGAGAAAAATATTTTCAGGAAGTAAGAACGATCACTTTCCGAAAGGAGGAGTATTCCTACATTCATACAGGAATCATTGACGAAGATGGCGAGATGTGGACTACCACTGAAATGGATGAAGCTAATATCTTTCAGGTTTACAACCAGTATCGGATCAAACATGGCATTCCTTTCCCGGATGAAATTTCCAGAATAAGGGAACACTACGGCCTGTCGGCTGCAAAAATGGCTCAGATACTTGGTTTTGGCATAAACCAATACCGTATGTATGAAGATGGCGAGGTGCCAAGCGTTTCAAATGCCCGGACCATCATTGCGGCCCGGGAAAAGAATATCTTCATCTCTTTTGTAGAAGCATCGAAATCCGAAATGAGCGTACAGGAATATATGCGTATTAAAAAGAAGATAGAAGCTTCCGACGGGGATTGTAAACAAATCGCGCTACCTTCGGAATATACCGGTTTCCGCTCGTTATCTCCCGACAAAGTAGCGAATGTGGTGCAATTGATTATCTCAACCATTGGTTCGACTTTTGTAACTAAAATGAACAAGCTTCTGTTCTATGCCGATTTTATCCACTACAAACGACACGGATATGGCATTACAGGCATTACATACAGGGCATTGCCTTTTGGCCCTGTTCCTGAACATTGGGGCGTGCTTTACAGTTCTCTCCCAGGAATTGACATGGAGGAATTTGTATATCCGAGTGGTCAGAGCGGCATCAAGCTGGAAGCTTTTGAGAAGACCGGAAATATACTCAATGACTCAGAAATCAGATCCATTGAAAGAGTGTGCGCGCTGTTTTCAAAAATGAGTGCAGGAGAAATCTCCAAGACAAGCCATCTTGAAAAGGGATGGATTATGAACAAAGACAATCGTTCTGAAATATCATATCAAGATGCCTTTGCACTGAATTACGACTAAAAACACTAACGATCCTGTATTATATCAGCAATTGGAACAACAGTATTGCCCACCGCTGTCAGGTTGTCCGGCAACTTGTCTTCAGGGAAGAAACGGGACGCCTCCGTCTGGAAGCGTCCCGTCTGTCATCAGTGCGTCTGACAATAATTGTCAATCACATTCTCAGCGCACGAAGCGCAGCGTCTTGCCGTCGGCGGCCACATAGATGTATACTCCCGATTCGAGAGCAGCGACAGAGGCTGATCCGTTTGTTGACAGCACCTTGCGTCCTGCCGCGTCATATACGGCACCATTTGTGCCCTCGGGCGCTATGATCTGCATGCTGGCAGCATCGAAAGCCACGCCGTCGCTGACCACAGATGTTCCGTCCACGCCGAGACAGGTGATCTTCAGGATATTGGACGGAGCCGACTCCTTGGCGTCCTTCACTGCGGTTACGGTGTATTCGCCACCTTCGAGCGTACGCTCGTATTTCTCGGAAGCTATGCCGCTCTCGAGCAAGTTGCCGTTGCGGTATACATTGTAGGTGCGTCCCTCCGCCTGAGGATTCCTCAGAGGAGCGGCCTCGGCATATTTGATCTCCTCGTCGGGCATTTCAAGGATGGCGTAGATGCGCCAGTTGCCGTTGAGTGAAGTGTTCATGCTCTTGAGCGACTTCCAGGAAGTCGGGCTTGCCGAAGCAGACAGCAGGTTGCCGTAGTTGTTCTTCGCCGGTCCTTCGTCAAAGATCATCGGCTTGATGCCGTTGGCATACGTGATGTGGTAGCCGATCATCAGTTCGGCACCGGGTTCGATCTCATAGGGTTTGTTGAGACGGATAGTGTTGTAGCCGTCCGTAACCGTAACAAGGTCGCTGACATTGACAGCCTGCTCGTATACGATGTTGAAGTCCTTGAATATCACTATCGAGGCCGTGTTCAGCTCCGTTGAATAGAGGGCGAACTGGATATGGTTGATCTTCTGGCCCACCAGTGATGTCAGCGAATCGACAGGGAATTTATGCACGGCGTAGGTCTCGCGGGTGCTGCTTCCTGTCATGCCGACACCGAAGCTCTTGCCATCCACGGCGTAGGTCAGAACCGGAGCCTCCTCGGGAGCCTTCCATGTCAGACCTTTTTCCACGTCGCCTGAGAGCGCGTAGGGAGCCGGGCCAGCCTGGAATATGGGATTCTCCACGATCAGCGGATCTGATTCAGGCGATTCCCATCCGTTGGGATAGATGGCGCTGACTGTGTAGGAATATGTGTCATAGCCGGGGAGCTGGGCTTTATAGGTACGCTCTGATGTGGTCGTCGCCAGCGCTCCGTTGCAGTACACGTTGTATTTGGCCGGTTTAAGCGCGCGCTTCGGCGGAGCCACCGGTGATTTGAGCGACGATATGCCGAATCCGGCTTTCGCCTCGTCGGCGCTGATGGCCGGGACTGCGGAGATATATGATCCGGTCTGCATGTCGCAGCGCGAGATCATCTGCTCGGAAGCCTCGCCCGATTCCTCCTCGCTCACAACGGCGCCGATCACGATGTTGTATTTGTTGTAGGTCGGGTTGATTGTGCCGAGATTGATCCAGCTCATGCCGGGAAGCTTGACCACGGCGCCGCCGTCGGCCAGCGGTCCGGCATCCAGCACGATCGGTGTCGATCCGCCGGGAAGAGCCGCCGTGTATGCGAATATCAGATCCTCCTTGCCGGTGATGGCCACAGGCTCCTTGAGTTCAAGAGAGTACATGGCCAGCGGCGTAACGTTGTCGGCGCCGATCTCCTCGCTGGCAAGCGTCTTGCCCTCGCCGTTGAAGATCTCGAGCTTGAACCCTGCGGGGATCTTGTCGCCGATGATAAAGCTCAGGCGTTTCACCTTGTAGCCCTCATAGTCGGCGAGTTCGGCCGCGGTGAAGCGCGATCCGTAGGAAAGAGCCATATCCTCGTCGAAGCCCACCTTGTATGTGGCCGAGCCATAGTGCTTTATCTCCACGTCCATTCCCCAGTCGAACGTAAGTGTCTGGTTTTCGCGGTCGAGATCCGACTTTCCGATCAGCGGCGCACGGTATGAATCGGGGAGCTTGTATGTGGCCTTGATCTCGAACTGCGCGGATGTCTTGCCGTCGGAACCCACAGCCTCGACTCCATACGTGTAGGAGCCGGGAGCCGGCACTTCGTCGGCGAAAGATGTATCTTTCACATCCTTTTTCAGGATGTCGCCGTTGCGGTAGATGTTGTAGCCTGCGGTGGAAGCGGCAGCGGCCGATCCACCTTCCACATCGGCCGTCAGCATCCAGTTGCCGGGAAGTCCGCCCGAGGCGAGGGTCTTCCACGAAGGCTTGCTGTTGACGAAATCCTTGGAATTGGACGATGATGTGGAGAACGAATTACCTTTCGCCCCCATCGCATCGGAGCTGTCCGTGCTGACAGGGTGCGTCTTCGGGGTGTGGATCATGTAATATCCGTAGGAATACGAATGTCCGGGTTCGATAGCCACCGGATTCGACAGCGGGAAGCGGATCCATGCGTCGGCGTTTATTTCGGCTATTTTGGTCTCCGGCACGCTGTCGTATGCCACGATGGCGCCATCTTTCATGACGAACGTGATCACACTCTGTACCTCTTTCTCATGGAAGTGGGCGTTGACGGCGGTTATCTTCGAGCCGGCGAAAGAGAGGAGGTCGGCGGCGTCGAAGTCATTCTTGATCCACACTTTGGTATTGGACGATGCGGTTCCGCCGATGGCGCTGTTGAGCTTGGAATCCGACCATGTCAGCTTGCCGTCGGCCTTGCGCAGGAGCGGCTCTTTCCAGTTCAGACTGCCTTTCATCCCTTCGGTGGAGACAGCGGCCGCCGCTACAGAGGGGAAGAAGGAATTCTCACCGCGCACGTCGAGAGCCACTTCGGGCGACATGCATGAGTTGGCGCCATAGACGGCCTCCACCTTGTAGCGGTGTTCACCGTCGGTCTGGTCGCTGATGACGAACTTGCCTGCCTCGAGCAGCGCGTCGTTCATCTTCTTTCCGTCGGCATATACGTTGTATCCGTCGGGTGTCTCATCGGTCTCGTTGAGCAGATTGGCCGTAACGAGATAAGTTCCCCGTCCGTTGTGAACCCAGTTCTTTCCGTCGTATGAGCGCAGGTCTCCGCTGGGATCGTGGGCGGAGTCCATGATGGCCACAAAGTCGATGTTGGGTCCATGCTCGATGCGGAATCCCACCCTGACGGTCTTTCCCTCGGGGATCTCGTATGGCTGGTCGAACGTGATGGTGCGCCACTGGTTGGCGAAGAATTCAGGGTGATAGAGATCCGCGTCGGCCTCTCTGACAATCACACCGTCTTCCCAGAGTATGGCTGTTACTTTCAGCGCCGGCCTGTATTCGAAATAATTGAGCGACACGATCTTCTCCCCCTTCAGGAGAGCCAGATCCTTGGGCGAGTATTCCGACGCCACATAGATCACCGCAGGGTTCTGCATCGATGTCTGCTTGCCGGAGTCTCCGTCATAGTCCTTGTCGTTGTGGCGCTTGAGTTCCTTCTTAGCATCCGAGGCCTTCCAGCCGACCGATACGGTCGAATAGTTGCCCGACACGGCTATCGAATGGGGCGCTCCCTGTCTCGCCGCCGCGTCCGGGGAAAGGACCGCGGCTGCCGCCATCAGAGACGGCAAAAGAAATTTCCTTGGTTTCATTAACATGAAGTTGAGTTAATAATTAAGTTTATTATGGTCAGATCGGCCCGCGCCGCAGGCGCCGGGAAAGGCTCCGGAACACACAAGCCGCACAGCACGCGCGAACTGAACCACAAATTTACATAGGGTTTCCCGTTACCCCCCCGATTTTTGTTAAAAAAACATTAAAATTATGATTATTTAACCCTCCGCGCCATCAATTTAACGTTCCGCGCCCATCCTGAAAGCGGGTTTGGAAAATTCAGAAAAAAACGCTAATTTTGCGGTTTGGTAATCATCCTGTCAATAAGAGGTATTTTTAAGAAAAATGAAGATTTTCGATTCACAGGCTCTTCAGGAGCTCGACCGCGCCACCTGCGAGGCCCAGTCCATCGACAGCATCGAGCTGATGGAGCGGGCCGCGGAGGCCATCTGTTTCGAGGTGGTGTCGCGTTTTCTTCCCCGGCAGCGCATCGTGATCGTGGCCGGACCGGGCAATAACGGAGGCGACGCCCTCGCCGTGGCCCGGATGCTGATAGAGCAAGGCTACAGGAAAGTGGAGGTGTTTCTCTTCAACGTCTCCGGCAAACTGAGCCACGACTGTGACGAGGAACGCAAGAAGCTGATCACAATCGAGGGAGTGGATTTCACCGAAGTCAGAAAAGAGTTCACCCCGCCATATCTCGACGAGAACGACGTGGTGATCGACGGTCTTTTCGGATCAGGACTCCGGATGCCTCTCCGCGGAGGCTTCAAGGCCCTGGCGCGTCTGATCAACGACTCAGGGGCGTTTGTGGTCTCGATCGACCTCCCGTCCGGGCTTTTCGGAGAATGGAATTCCGGCGCTATACGCCGCGACATGATCCACGCCAACCTCACCCTGGCCATGCAGCTGCCGCGCCTCTCCTTCTTTTTCGAGGAGAACGCCGAGGTGATAGGCGAATGGAAGCTGATAGACATAGACCTCGACAAGGATAAGATCAAGGAACTTTCCACCGACTTCCTGCTGATGGAGACCCGCAACATCAGGCCTCTCCTGCGGAAGAGAAACCCTTTCAGCGGCAAGCGCGACTACGGCTCGGTGCTGCTGATGGCAGGAAGCATGGGGATGATGGGAGCGGCCGTGCTGGCCGCTCAAGGCGCACTCAGGAGCGGAGCCGGACTGGCCACGGTCCACAGTGCCTCATGCGGGATGAACATTGTCCAGACAGCCATGCCGGAGGCCATGTTCGAGCCTGACAGGAAGGAGCATTTCATCTCCGACATGACGCCTCACCATGCCCATCAGGTGATCGCCGCCGGGCCGGGAATCGGAACCCGCGAGGAGACCATCGACGCCCTCGAGGCTCTTCTGAAGACCACCGACATACCGATGGTTCTCGACGCCGACGCGCTCAATTGCATAGCCCGCCGGCCGGCTCTGCTCTCGATGCTGCCGCCGACCACGATCATCACCCCGCACGCCGGGGAATTCGACCGTCTGTTCGGCGAGAGCGGATCGGCCGAGCAACGCCTCACCCGCGCCATAGACGCCGCCAAACGCTACAATATCATAATCGTCCTCAAAGGCCACGCCACGGCGATAGTCCGTCCCACCGGCAGGGTCTATTTCAACTCCACCGGCAATCCCGGAATGGCCACGGCCGGATCGGGCGACGTACTCACCGGCATAATCGCCGCTTTCATAGCCCAGGGCTATTCCCCGCAGCACGCCGCCTCGCTCGGTGTCTTCTTCCACGGGATGGCCGGCGACATGGCCGCCGAAGAGAAAGGTGAATTCGGAATGACCGCTTCCGACATTGCCGCCCACGTCGGACGGGCTGTCAGACAGGTCATGGAAAAGACCAGACCATAAGAGTGCAGAAACCCAGTAAAACATACCCTTACCACCCGATATGAGACTCCCAGCAATCGCCTTCATGGCAATCACGGCAACCGCAGCCATGGTCATTCCGGCCAAAGCGCAGCAGACAAAAATCCTGACCGCCGACAAGCACAACGAATACGGGCTCGTCTACTCTCTGCCCGTAACGGAGCTTTCAGTCGAAGTTACAGCGACAAGAACCGTGCGCCGCGCCGGACCCTACTGGCAATACGCAAAGAAATATATCGGCACCGACAATGTGGCCCGCGCCGACGAGGAGAGATGGGAAATCACCTCGGTCGGGGTGGAAAGCTACGGAGTGGCCGACCCTGACAACCGCTATCTCATGCAGCTCAAGGCAGGAGCGACCACCACGCTGACCGTGGCCGAAGACGGGATGCTGCTCGCCATCAACGCCGAAGTCCCCGAAACGCAGGCCGCGCCTCCGAAGCGCAAGATGCCGGCCAAAGCCCACGAAAGCTTCACCGGCAAGGAATATCTGCAATACGTCGGGGAAGATTTCCTCGCGTCGCAGTCGTCGGCCAAACAGGCCCAGCTCCTCGCGGAAAGCCTGATGGAGGTGCGCGACGCCAAGATCTCGCTCACACGCGGCACTGCCGAGACAATGCCCACCGACGGACGCCAGCTCGAGCTTATGCTGCAATCGCTGTCCGATCAGGAAGCGGCGCTGACAGCAGCTTTCGCCGGCACGGAATCGAAAGAGACGCTGACCCGCACATTCACTTTCCGGCCTGAAAAAGCAGGGAAGAAAGTCCTGTTCAGACTCAGCGACTTCGCAGGATTCGTGGCAGCCGACGACTACAGCGGCGAGCCTGTCTACATACGCATTTCCGACGTCAGCGAGGCAGAACTCCCCACGGATGCCGACGGTGTGGAGAAAAAGCTGCCCAAAGACGCCGTGGTCTATGCCATACCGGGATCGGCCAAGGTTACAGTCTATCAGCCCGGGCAGGAATTCTTCGCCCGCGACATGCAGTTCGCCCAGTTCGGGACCACATTCGGACTCGCCCCGGCTCTGTTCACATCCAAGAAAGAGCCATCCTACGCCATCTTCGATCCGGCAACCGGCGCGCTCCGCGAAATAGCCGAGGTGAAATGACACCCTCCCCTCTATCGCTATCGCAGTTCGCACGCGCCGTGGGCGACGCCGTGCGCCGCGAGCCGCTGACACAGAACGCATGGATCATCGCCGAGCTGTCGGACGTGAGGATAGCCGGCGGCCACTGCTACATGGAGCTGATCGAGAAAGACGCGCGCGGAACCACCACCGCAAAGATGAGAGCTATGATCTGGGCCGGATCGCTGCCGTCGCTCCGCCGCAAGTTCTTCCAGGCCACAGGCCGCGACATAGCGGCCGGACTGAAGGTGATGGTTCTCGGATCGGCCACCCACCACAATGTCTACGGACTGTCGGTCAACATAACCGACATCGATCCGTCCTACACGCTGGGAGACATCGAGAGGCTGCGACGCGAGATTCTGGAACGCCTTGCAAAAGAGGATATAATCGGGATGAACAAGCTCCAGTATCTGCCACCCGACGCCCAACGTATAGCCGTGATCTCCGCGCCCGGCGCCGCTGGATTCGGCGACTTCATGAAGCAGCTCGACGGAAACCAGCGCGGATTCCGGTTCTACACCCATCTCTTCGCGGCCGTCATGCAAGGTGAACGCACATCCGCCTCCGTCAGAGAAGCCCTCGACCGCGTGGAACAGACCATCGATCTCTGGGATTGCGTGGCGATAGTCCGCGGAGGAGGCGCCACGTCGGATCTCAACGGATTTGACGAATACGAACTCGCACGCAGGGTGGCCACTTTCCCGCTCCCGGTGCTTGTCGGCATCGGACACGAACGGGACCGCACGGTACTCGACGAGATAGCCCACACACGGCTCAAGACGCCTACAGCCGCCGGAGCCTTCCTTGTGGACCGTCTCGAACAGGCCTGGCAGCTGGCCTCCATGCTCGCCCGCCGCGCGGCCGATTTCGCTGCCGAGAGACTGAACGGCGACCGGATGAGGCTTTCCCACGCCGAGGCATCCCTGCCGATGACAGCCGCCTCGCGCATCTCGGAGGCGAGGATGCGTCTTTCTCGCTCGGCCTCACTCATTCCCCATGCCGTGAGCGGGAGAATAGCCCGTTCGCTCGCCGCGCTCGATTCGCTTCCGAGGATCATGGCCATGGCCGCCGCCTCGCGAAAGGAAGCGGAGACAGCAAGGCTGGCGCGCACCGCCGACATAATGACCGAGGCGGTGGCGGCGCGCACTTCGGGAGCGACCGACAAACTGCAATCACTGACCAGGCTTGTCGAGGCTCTGAGTCCTGTCTCCACCCTGAAAAGGGGCTACAGCATCACGCGCGTCAACGGCAAAGCTGTGAGCGACCCGGCGTCGCTGCGGCCCGGAGACCTCGTAAGCACCACCCTCGCCGGGGGCGAATTCACGGCCAAAGTCGAAACAATAAAATAGAAACAAGATAGAAATCCACAATGGAAAAACCAACATATACCCAATCGCTTCAGGAACTCGAGAGCCTTGTGGCAAAGATGCAGTCGCCCGACTGCGACATCGACATGCTCGCCGACTACACAGCCCGGGCGCTGAAGCTCCTCCGGTTCTGCAAAGAAAAACTCACCCGCACCGACGAAGAGGTGCGCCGGTGTCTTGAAGAACTCAACTCTGACACAACCATCTGACGCAATGGGACTGCCCGATCTCAGGACAGCAGCCTACTTCACGCTCGGCTGCAAATTGAACTTCGCCGAGACCTCGACCATCGGCAAGACACTGGCCGCGCGCGGAATAAGCCGGTGTCCCGACGGAGCGACGCCCGATCTGTGTGTGGTCAACACCTGCTCCGTAACCCAGATGGCCGACAAGAAAGGGAGATCGCTGATCCGCCGCATAGCCGCGAAATATCCCGAGGCGACAATCGTCGTAACCGGCTGCTACGCCCAGCTCAAGCCCGAGGAGGTGGCCGCTATTCCCGGAGTGGACATCGTGCTTGGATCCGACGAGAAACTGCGCATCGAATCCTTCATCGACCAATGGCTCTCGGACCGCAGAAGCCGCATGGTCGTAACCCCGATCAAGGATATAAAGGAATTTCTGCCGTCATGCGAGCGCGGCGACCGCACACGCTATTTTCTCAAGGTGCAGGACGGGTGTGATTATTTCTGTTCATACTGCACCATTCCGTTCGCCCGGGGCCGATCCCGTTCACCGCGCGTCGGAACTCTCGTGGACCAGGCCCGGAAAGTCGCAGCCGAAGGGGGAAAGGAGATTGTTCTGACCGGAGTCAATATCGGCGATTTCGGCAAAGGGGGCGACGAATCCTTTTTCGACCTGATCCGCGCCCTCGACGCCGTGGAAGGGATCGAACGCTACCGCATTTCCTCGATCGAGCCAAATCTCCTCACTCCTGAGATAATAAGCTGGGTGGCCGGCGAATCGCGGGCATTCATGCCCCATTTCCATATCCCGCTCCAGTCGGGCAGCGACGAAGTGCTGCGCCTGATGCGGCGCCGCTACGACACGGCGCTCTTCGAAGAGCGCGTCGGCCTCGTACGCCGGCTGATGCCGGACGCCTTCATCGGAGTCGACGTCATAGCCGGCGCCCGCGGCGAGACTCCGCAACGCTGGCAGGAAGCCCTGTCGTTCATCGGGTCGCTGCCGGTGAGCCGGCTCCATGTGTTTCCCTATTCGGAACGCCCCGGCACCGTGGCTCTCTCCATCGAGGGGAATGTAGACATCCATGAGCGCCATCGCCGTGTAGGGATCCTCAACGAGCTTTCCGAGAGCAAGCTGCGCGACTTCATGAACGCCCAGCTCGGCAAAGAGGCCCAAGTGCTTTGGGAAGCTCCCGCCCGGGACAATGACCTCATGCATGGATTCACACCGAACTATCTGCGCGTCGTGGCTCCGTTCCGCCCCGAAGCCGTCAATACGATCGGGCGTGTCAGACTCGACTCGATCCATCCTTCCGAACCGGACTCTATCTCCGCAACACTGTTATGAAAAAATTAGCCGTCATTATCCTCAACTGGAACGGACTTCCGCTCCTCAAGCAGTTCATCCCCGCCGCAGCGCGCTTCACAATATCGGACGAAGCCGATCTCATAGTGGCCGACAACGGCAGCGAGGACGCATCGCTCGAATGGCTGGAGCGGGAATTCCCGCAGGTGAGGCGCATCGCCCTGGGGAAGAATTACGGTTTCGCCGAGGGCTATAACCGCGCCATCGAGGCCTGCGCCGCTTATCCGTTCACCATCCTGCTCAATTCCGACGTGGAAGTTACCGAAGGATGGTGGCAGCCGCTGCTGCGCTTCCTCGAGACTACGCCGGACGCAGGCGCCTGCCAGCCGAAGATACGCAGTTTCCGCAACCGCGCGTATTTCGAATACGCCGGAGCCGCCGGTGGGATGCTCGACTCTCTGGCCTATCCCTATTGCCGCGGACGCCTGTTCGACAAGATCGAGAAAGACGAGGGGCAATATGACGGGGAGACGGCCGACATAGCATGGGCGTCGGGTGCGGCGCTCGCACTGCGCACCGACCTTTATCTGCGCATCGGCGGCCTGGACACGAGATTCTTCGCCCACATGGAGGAGATCGATCTCTGTTGCCGGATCCATGCGGCGGGATTCAGGGTCTGCTTCGTTCCGGAATCGACCGTGTTCCATGTCGGCGGCGCGTCCCTGGCACAAGGCAATCCGAAAAAGACCTATCTCAACTTCCGCAACAATCTGCTGCTGATCCACAAGAACACACCCCGCGCCATCGGCCGGCGCCGCACGATCGTGCGACGGCTCGTGGACACGGCCGCTTTCGCGATGTTTCTGCTGAAAGGTGATTTGGCCAACGCACGCGCCGTGGTCAAGGCCCACTCCGACTTCCGGCGCATGGCGCCGCTCTACACGGAGTTTCCCGGCCACGACGTGCTTCGCGCTCTTCCGGGAGCGGACCGGCGCATCCTGATCGACCGTTATCTCCCGTTCCTGTCCTGGCGGAAAAAATGATCTCCGGCCCGCGCCTCAGTCAAGGGCGGGATTCCTGCGGGGAAACATGCGTCTGCCCTGGTTGCGGGGAGTATGCGGAGGCACCGGAATCTTGTGTTCCTTGATGACAGGAACGCCGAACAGACCTTTCTCAACCTCGAGGGTGAGGACAGCGCCCTCACGCGTGCGGTGATATTGCTTCGTGTCAACGTGAAGTTCCTTTCTGCGGCCGCCGGGGAGCGCGAGCTCAAAATAATAGACATAGTATTTCTCCCCCTGCGTATATACCCTGCGCGACACACGGCGCGAACGATGGCGGGTCTTACGGTATTTTCTGGCCACCTCGGCCTTCACCTCGCTGCGTGAATTGCGGTCTGATCCATAATAATTGAGTGTGAAAAGACCTCCGGCCACTACCGAGAAGACCATCACCAGCGCGGCTGCGAAGTTGACATAGCGGTTGGACGACGTGGTGAGATATTTCATGCGGCGTCCGAGCGGAACAGCCGCGGCTGCGCTGACACTCAGGCACAGCAACACCGGAATCCACCATTCCACCAGTGTCTCACCGAAAATCACGCTGGCCATCCCGAGACCAGCTATACAAACCAGAATAACAATTATACGAATAAACGTTGCCATGATATATTAGAGCTTGTATCCGGCTGCAAAGTTCGCAAAAATCATCCGTACACACAAATTCCAGCCGCTGCACCGCATTCCTCAAAGCCGTTTGTCACTTTTTTTTGCTACTTTTGCAGAGGAATCAATATCTGACCGATGAACCCCTTTCTTTCACTCAGCATAGACTATGCCTCACACAGAGATTATCTGGACAATCTCTTCCCTGTCTATCCTATAGCCCCAAACAGCTCGCGGGATGTGGACAGCCTCATCTGGCGCAGAGTGGAGGAGGCTTTTGAAAACCGCGACGACAAAGCCCTGGTC
Organism: uncultured Muribaculaceae bacterium; assembly: GCA_910589425.1. GTDB lineage: Bacteria > Bacteroidota > Bacteroidia > Bacteroidales > Muribaculaceae > Lepagella. The sequence continues at coordinate 22,743 of CAJUSZ010000020.1, forward strand.
AACGCCCTGCTCAGGCTCGAACTCTTTCCGGTGAAAGACAGCTTCGTGTCTTTTTTCAAAAGAGACAAGACGGCGCTCGACCGCAATCCCGCCACAGTAAACCGTGTGGCCCGCCATCTTTACGACCTCGGGCTGGAGGAGATCCACCGTCTCTGCTCTGCCGGCAAGGAATCCAACCGGCAGATAGGCCCGATGTTCCGCAACTGGATCAGAAACGGAGGCGCAGGCATCGCTCCGGTCGGGATGGCAGACTTCATCACCGGCAACCGCGACGCTGTCCTCGACGCATCGGATCAGGAGATGATGGCATTCGCACGCGAACATCTCGGATACGAGCGGGAGAAAGGTCTTGACTTCGTGGCGCGCGTCAGCGGCAGATACGTGATCGGGGAAGCAAAGTTCCTGACGGACTACGGCGGCCACCAGAACGCACAGCTCAACGACGCCCTCGCCACACTCAACGCCGACGTGGACGCCGTGAAAGTAGCTATCCTCGACGGAGTGTGCTACATACCCGGACACGCGAAAATGTATTCCATCATAACATCGGCGCAATACCGCGACCAAAACATAATGAGCGCCCTGGTGCTGCATAATTTCATAGAATCTCTCTCCGGATCCCTCTGATGAAAAATCTTCTGATAAAAGCCGAGAATATCGACGGACTCAATTATCTTCTCTCGGAGAGAAATCTCGCCGGAAAAGTGGATCTTGTCTATATCGACCCGCCTTTCGCCACCAACGGGGTGTTTACCATAACCGACGGAAGAGCCTCCACGGTGAGCAACTCGAACCGGGGAACGGTGGCCTATTCCGACAAACTGCTCGGCTCCCGGTTCGTGGACTACATCAGGGAACGGGTGTGCCTGCTCCGCGATCTGCTTTCTGAAAAAGGCTCGATCTACCTGCACACCGACTACAAGATCGGCCACTATCTGAAAGTGATGATGGACGAAGTGTTCGGGATAGAAAATTTCCGCAACGACATAACCCGGGTGAAGTGCAACCCGAAGAATTTCAAGCGCATAGGCTACGGCAACGAGAAAGACATGATCCTCTTCTACACCAAAGGGGATAAACCGGTCTGGAACGAGCCTCACGCTCCCTTCTCCGAGCAGGAGATAACCCGCCTCTACCCCAAGACCGACGCATCGGGACGCCGTTACACCACCGTGCCCATCCACGCTCCGGGGGAAACCGCCAATCCCCGGCCCTTCAGAGGACTGCTCCCTCCGGAAGGACGCCACTGGCGCACCGACGTCAGGCAGCTTGAGGAATGGGACTCGCAGGGACTGATCGAATGGTCTTCCAGAGGGAACCCGCGGAAGAAGATCTTCGCCGACGAGATGCCCGGACGCAGGGTGCAGGACATCTGGTCCGGCTTCAAGGATCCGCAACGTCCGGTATATCCGACAGAAAAGAATATCGGCCTCATAGACCTGATAGTCCGGACTTCCTCCATGCCCGGCAGCATCGTACTCGACTGCTTCTGCGGCAGCGGCACCGCGCTTGAGGCCGCCGCACGGTGCGGACGCCGGTTTATCGGCATAGACAAGTCGGAGCTTGCCATCGAGGCAGCGGCTGCAAGACTGCGCGGCTGCGCGGCTGCCCCCGCTTTCGACTATATCGACCGCATCAGCCCGGCCCCCGACGCATGCCCCCCGCGCCACCACAGCCATCCGTCATAACCACCATACAACCGCCTGAATAGTTAAACACCGTAGAAATCCGGCACCCTTAACAGCTTCTGAACATTCTTTCTATTTTTGACACGTCGCGGAGTATATCTGCGAATGTCGGAACTTTATCTTCGTATATCATGTTCATAACCATAGTATCATAATCTTTTTTCCACTCCTCGATTACACTATCAGGCGGAACAAGAGTGATACGCCGGCGAACATCCGGGGTATAGTCGACATCGCGTATTGAAGTAAACACTTCCCGATGATGGCGAATTGTTTCCCATAATTCATCATCAAGAATGGCTTTGTCGGCAATTCCGGCCTCAAGCATCTTACTCAGGTCATATAAATGCCGTGATTTACGATTTGCATTACGGCATCCGTCGGTTGAGAATAATTCATGAAGAAGAAATGATTTTTCGAGAAATGTCTTTTCCGCAACAGCTGCAATCACATTGGTTTCGTTCTCATTGAATGCCATCTGTGGAAAAACACTTGCTACAAACGATCCGACTTTAGCTTTGACAGCCGGTTCGGACAGAGAACGGGATCCCACTTCCAACAGAACCTCATCACGTAGATATTGATTGGCTTCTGAGTGTAACACTGATTTATAGATTATATGAATCTGTCGAGGTTCAGGGTATGTTGCATCCCCTTCCCCATCGTGATCAGCCTTTATGATAACAAATTCACTCAGTCCGGCTTGCTCAACCGATATTGCCAGATCATTGGCAAGTGTATCCCTGACAAATACCGACGATGTTTTACGCAACTTTTTTAATTGTTTCTTGGTTACATCGCCCTCTATTCCGAACATGCTCGGATCAATGGCAATGTCAATATCTTCTGAAAAACGACGTATGATACCCCAGACCTTGCTGAGAGAGGTACCACCTTTGAATACCATCTTGCCGGCGTATGGCAACGAGAAAAGGATACTGAGTATTTCGGTTACCCAAAAATCTTTCTCGATAGCGGCCACAGGAAGTTTGATCTTCGCTGCGGTCTGTTCAAATACGGTTCGTCTCAAATCTTCAGTTAGCGTCAGAAATTCATTCATAGGAAGTTAGTATGATTTTACGAATCCATGCCGGAATCAAGACAAAATCTTTTTTAATCGTTTCAAATGGCACTTTCCTGATCAACTTACGGACATGGGCAAGTTGACTTTCAGAAATATTGTTTTCCCCAATTTCACGGAGAGCAAATGTAAGAAGCATGGCAAAATTATTTTGAAAAGCCATATTCTTTTTCGCCGTGTGTTTGAATTGTATACCTCGGTTTCCATCCAGCTTCACTTTGCGCGGCGAGCCATCTGTCAGATAAACCACATTCATCGGAAGCTGGGTAGACAACCCGAGTCTATTGAGCGCGTATGCTCCGGTAGGAACAATCTTAGCCCTGTCGCGCCGTGCAATAGCCGCGGCAATCTCCTCGACAGTGGGATAAAGAACTCCCAAGCCCAAAACCTTATCTATTTTGGGATAACAATAGACTCCACGCGCCACCCTTATAAGCTTCCCAGCGACAGTCAGCCGTTCAAAAGCCTTCTGAACCGCTTTAGAATCGCCATATCCTGCATAATCGAGCGGCGAAATCACCTTTCCGCGTCCGCGTTTTGATATACTCGTAATTATCCTATTCTCAATAGACTGCATATTATTCTGCAAGTAATCTTGTCGCAAATTTACAACATTTTTGCGACAAAAGCAATCAACGCATAGCTGAAACAAGGCTTATCCATTGTTTGAAACGCGATTTAAATGTGATATAGCTGCCATAAAACCATCTGAAAGCACAATCATAACACGTTGATTATAAGTTAAATAAATATTTTATTCAAATTTTTAGGTAAAAAAATTTGCACTTAAAGAAAATATACTATAACTTTGCATCGTTTTTGATAGCAAAAAATATTGTTTTATTATTTTTAAGATTTACACAAAATGAAAAAGATCGCTCTTTCGCTTGCTGTTCTTTTCAGCGTAGCACTCGTATCTTGCGGCAACAAGGCTGCTGAAGCAACTGATTCTGATTCCATCGACACAACCGCTATGGAGATTGTTGCCGAGGAGACTGTTGACACTGTAGGTGACTCCGTTAAGGACACTACTGTTGCTGTTGAGGCTGTTGCTACTGAGGCTCCCGCTGAAACTCCCGCTAACTAATCTGCGGATTCAACAAGCAAATCAAAACTACACTGACGCTTTTCCTTCGGGAGAAGCGTCAGCTTGTTTTTTCTACATACCGACATGGATAACAACAATTCATTCAACTGGGCCGAAGGAATAGACTGCGCCGTTACGATCTGCGACTCCGACTGCCGGATCCTCTACATGAACCGTCGGTCGCGCGAGACGTTCGCCCGCCACGGCGACATCATTGGCCACGATCTGATGCAGTATCATCCCCCTCACGCTCAGGAAAAGATCAGGGAGATGCTTTCACAGGGAACATCCAATTCCTACACCATCGAGAAGAACGGCATGAGGAAGCTGATCCACCAGACCCCCTGGCGCGACGCTGACGGAAACATCGCGGGACTTGTGGAATTCTCCATAATCCTGCCTGCCGACATGCCCCATTACGTGCGGTCCTGATCCGGACGCCTGCGGGGCAAAAACAGTTCACTTCAGCCAGACAGAGGGCGGGACTCCGGTTGCCGGAATCCCGCCCTGATTGATGACGCAAATATGTTTTGTTTTATTAAGTGCTTGTCTGAAGCAGACGCGATCAGCAGTATTTGCCGAAGTCGGCCTGAAGCATGTCGCCTTTCTCCATGAATGCCTCGTGGAGCGCGAAAGCGGCACGAAGATCGTGGGGAGTGTGGCCGCCACACTTGGAAGCGAGCTTGAGATAATCCCACATGAGTTCCTTATACATCGGATGAACGCAGTTCTCGATGATTGTCTCAGCACGCTGACGCGGATCTTTTCCACGGAGATCGGCCACACCCTGCTCGGTGGCGAGTACCTTTACGGAGTGTTCGCTGTGGTCCACGTGGCTTACCATCGGAACGATAGCGGAGATCTTGCCACCCTTCTGGATCGAGGGGCAGGAGAAGATCGAGAGATATGCGTTGCGCGAGAAGTCGGCCGAGCCGCCGATGCCGTTCATCATCTTGGTGCCAAGCACGTGGGTGGAGTTGACATTACCGAAGATGTCGGCTTCAAGAGCCGTATTCATGGCGATGAGGCCGAGACGGCGCACCACCTCGGGATGGTTGGAAATCTCACCCGGACGCATGAGGATCTTGTCGCGGAAGAAGTCGATGTTGTCCATGAAGTGGAGCATGGCTTCGTCGGAGAATGTAAGCGCGCATGTGGAGGCGAACTTACATTTGCCCTCTTCCATGAGGTGCATCACGGCATCCTGAATCACTTCGGTATACATCACGAACTGGGGCACGTCGGGGTTCTCTCCGAGTCCATAAAGCACTGCGTTGGCCACGTTGCCCACGCCGGACTGTATGGGGAGGAATTCCTTGGGCATCTTGCCTTCGCGGAGCTGCTGGGCGAGGAAGTGGCTGAGGTTGTCGCCGATCTTCTGGGACACTTCATCGGGAGCTGTGAAAGGCTTGATGCTTTCCGAGGCATTGGAGGGAACCACGCCGATGATCTTCTTGGGATCGATCTTCACGACGGTGCTGCCGATGCGGTCCGAAGGCTTGTAGATGGGGATTTCGCGACGGTGAGGAGGATCGAGGGGCACATAGTTGTCGTGGAATCCGCGGAAAGATGTATGATAGAATGATGAGAGTTCGATGATAACTTTCTTTGCCATCATGGCAATGGTCGGAGTCATGCCGAGACCTGCGCCGAGGATGATCTCGCCGTTGGGGCTCATTTCCGTGGCTTCGATCACCGCTACGTCAAGATCGCCGTAGAATCCATAGCGGAGATCCTGGCTGACGTGGCTCAGATGGGTGTCGAAATAGTGCATGCCGCCGTTGTTGCAGAGTTTGCGGGCGTCGGACTGCGACTGATACGGGGTGCGGATAGCGATAGCCTCGGCACGCGCCAGCTCGCCGTCCACATGGTCATTGGTCGAAGCGCCTGTGAACAGGTTGATTTTGAAAGGTTCGCCTTTTTCATGGAGCTCACGCGCACGCTTGGCGAGAGCCACTGTTACAACTTTGGGCGTACCGGAGGCGGTGAAGCCGGAAAAGCCTACATTGTCTCCATTTTTAATATAGCTTGCAGCCTCTTCAGCTGAAATAAAAGGGATACTCATTTGTAACGTACAGATTTTAATGGTAATTTTGCACAAAATTAGTCAATTTATCTCAGATAGGAATAATATGGAGCCATTTTTTTTGCCGAAAAACGATAAAAACTGCACTGTCGTCAGGAAAGTGCGCATCGAGACTTACGGATGCCAGATGAATGTCGCTGACAGTGAAGTCGTTGCGGCTGTCATGGCGACCGCCGGCTACGATCTGGCCGACTCCGACCAGGAGGCCGCGGCCGTGGTGATCAACACTTGCTCTATCCGCGACAACGCCGAGCAGAAGATATTGTCGCGCCTCGCATACTGGCAGGCGCTGCGCCGAAAGCTCGGACGGGGGATAATCATCGCAGTGATCGGATGCATGGCCGAACGAATGAAAGAACGTCTGATCGACGGTTACGGCGTGGACATCGTGGCCGGACCCGACGCATATCTCGATCTGCCACAGCTTTTCGCCGCCGCCGAGAACGGGGAGAAAGCAATAAATATCGAACTTTCCACGACGGAGACATACCGCGATGTGATGCCGAGACGAATCGGCAGCGCGGGAATCAGCGGCTTTATCTCGATCATGCGCGGATGCAACAATTTCTGCTCATACTGCATCGTCCCCTACACCCGCGGTCGCGAACGGTCGCGTGAACCGGAAAGCATTCTCGACGAGCTTGCCGACCTCAGATCCAGAGGGTTCCGCGAGGCCACGCTGCTCGGTCAGAACGTGAACAGCTACCGTTTCGAGAACGCCGACGGATCGGTAGTGGACTTCCCCGCGCTGCTGGAGGCCGTGGCCGAGGCCGCACCCGACATGCGGATACGCTTCACCACATCCCATCCGAAAGACATGACCGACGCCACTCTCGAGGCCATGGCCCGCCATTCCAACATAGCACGCCACATCCATCTTCCCGTGCAGAGCGGCAGCAACAGTGTACTCAAGGAGATGAACCGCAAATACACGCGGGAGTGGTATCTTGACCGTGTGGCCGCCATAAGGCGCATCCTGCCCGACGCCGGACTCTCCACCGACATGTTCACCGGTTTCCACGGGGAGACTGAGGAGGATTTCAACCAGACCCTCACCCTGATGCGCGAAGCCGGATTCGACTCGGCGTTCATGTTCAAGTATTCGGAGCGACCGGGCACTTTCGCATCGAAACATCTCCCCGACAATGTGCCGGAAGAGGTGAAGATCGAAAGGCTCAACCAAATGATAGCCCTCCAGAACGAGCTGTCGCTCGAAAGCAACCGACGCGACATAGGCAAGGAGTTCGAGGTTCTCGTCGAAGGCCGATCCAAACGCAGCGCCGACGAGCTTTTCGGACGCACGTCGCAGAACAAGGTGATCGTCTTCCCCCGTGGGGAATTCAAGCCGGGAGATTTCGTCCGCGTGCGTGTCGAAAGCGCAACTTCCGCCACCCTGCGCGGAGTGGCATCCGACTGAAGCATACTTACTTACGCGACAACGCCTCCAGGATCATCTCTCCCGGAGGCGTAACATTATTGTGGCAATCCAGATGACTTACTGGAGTTTGAAGCTGACCGGCATCACGAACACTGCCGTCTCCCCTGCGGGAATATTCAATACCCAGTCGTTGAGTTCGCCGCACGCTCTCAGAGCCTCGGCGTCGAGCAATGCGTTTCCTGCGCTTTTACGCAGCTCCACGCCGCGCACATGCCCCTTGTGGTCAATTGTCATCTCGACTACGGCACGGCCTTGTATGCCGGCTTCCTTAGCCTCTTCCGGATAATTCACCACATCCGCAAGAGCTTTCATCAGGCCCGCGGCGCCGCCGTTGTATTCAATTTTCATCTTTGCTTTCTCCACTGAGCCGGTGGTAACGTATATCCTGCCCTGCGGAGATTCAGCCTTGTCCACTTTCATGGACGCTATGTTTTCGGGGCTGATCTTTTTCAGCTCCTCCATGGAAGCCTTGCGTCCGTCAATGAAAACCTCCGGCGATCCGGTAGACTGCTCCTTTCTCTCATCGCCTCCCGGCGCCTCCTTGCCGGCGGTCTCGACTTTCCCACTTTCCGTCAGACCGTCGGCCTCGGTTTCCGCCGCCGCATGAAGGAGAAGCGTTTCGTCAGACAGATTTTTTTGCTTAACTTTGCTGGACTGTTCAGGACGGGGAGAAACATCATCCGATTCCATCCGTCCGATCCAACCGCTCACCTGCGGCATAGCCGCCAGAGCGATACCGGCTGCCATAGCCGGCACAAGCAGCACTGCGCACAGACGGCGCCAGCTGCGTTCCTCTTGTTTTCTCATCATAGTTACACGTTTTATAAGCTGACTGTGATTCAGGCTGTTGGCAAACACTTCGACCCGCTTGCCAACGGCCTTTGTCATTAACATTTCTATATATTCACATCTCGGCGTGCCTCCACGCAGCACAGCGGCGTCGGCCTCGAACTCGTGCGCGTCCCGCAGACGGGACAGAAGCAGCCACGACGCCGGAGTGAACCAGCAGACCACCGTGATCGCCTGAGCCAGCAGCAGATCCACCCAATGGAAACGCTCAAGATGCGCCCTCTCGTGGGCTATTATCATCTGCCCGAAGCGCCCGTAATCATTCTCTGAACAGACAATCCATCTCCCCCAGCTGAACACCGGTAGCGAGGAGTCGCGGTGGATCGACAATGTGGCGCCCCGGCAATGGCGTTTCTCTCCCGAAGCGATGCCGCCCAAGACCGTCATCCATCCAGGAAGCGACATAACCGCCGTAATGCATATCCCGGCTGTCAGCACCAGAGCCACGATCCTCTGCCAGTCTGCAGAGACACCCTGCCCGGCGGGAGCCGACGTGCCGTAGGCCACAGCCACCGGCAATCCTAACTCCACTTCCCCTGATACGGCAGGACGGAACGCATCCGCCATTCCAATCCACAACGGGGAAAGAAACGACACTACGAAAATACCGACTATCAGAGTCCGTTGAGCCGCCGGTCCTATCCATCGCCTGACGAGCATGTCGTAAACCAGCGCAAGCACCGAAAGCAATATGCCGGTTCTCAGAGCGTAGGCAGCTATGTTTCCCATAATGTCAACCATCCCTCTCCCTCCTTTCCTGCTCCATCATGTCGGCAAGTCTGCGCAACTCATCAGCCGGGATTTTCTCATTCTCCACGAGCATCGAGACCATATTGAGACCGGAGCCTCCGAAAAGCCGCCTTACAAGAGCCGGCAAAGTGGCCCGTCCGTAAGCGTCGGGCGACACGGCGGCCGAATACCGGTATGAGTTCCCGATCTTCTGATGTGTAAGAAATCCTTTCGCCTCAAGACCGCGCACAAAAGTGGCCACAGTGTTGAAATGAGGCTTAGGGTCGGGATAATTGTCAACGACCTCACGAACAAACATATCACCGTTGTCCCAGAAGAAGCCCATGATCTCCTCCTCCTTGTCTGACAGTCTTTTCTTCATCGGCATTAAGTTGATTTGAATGATCTATGCCGCAAAGATACAACTATATTTTTAGTTACACAACTATTTTTTTAGTTATTTCAAAGAAATCCTCTTCGTTAATTTTCTAAATAAGTATCGGAGAGACTCTTTCCCAATGTATTTGCATAAGACAACACGGGGCAGTAACGGCAAAAGAAAAACCCTCCGACATCATCGGCGGGTTTTGAAAATACAAAATATGCAAAAGTGTAATAAAAAGGCATATACTCAACAAAGAGACAGGGACACGCCTCCGAAAGAGAACGCAGCCGATACACCCATAGCCTTGAACGCCCTTACGATTGTCCCGATAGTAAGATTATGACCTCTTTCTATCCTTGACACCTGCGCCCTCTGAACTCCCATTAGCTGTCCAAGCTGCTCCTGAGTGAGATTCTTTTCCTTTCTCGCCTGTCTGATAGCCTCACCGATAAGATACGACTGCAATTCAGCGTCCAACGCATCACGGCGTGCTGTCCCTTTCTCACCGACAATGCGGTCGAGCATTTCATCATGGGTATATAGTTTCATCTTTTCCATATCTTATTTTGTTTTTTCGCTGTAATACTTTTTTCTCAGTGCCTCTGCATGTGCCAATTCACTCTCCGGTGTCTTCTGCGTTTTCTTCACGAATCCATGGGTGGCAATCACAAGGTTTCCTGTATCTTTGTCCCAGAACGCAAGCAGACGGTACTTGCAGCCTTGATATATGGTTCTGAACTCCCATATATCATCGTTCAGTTTCTTAAACAGCTCCTTGTCCATAAAATAGCGACTCTTGGAAATGTTGTAAGCAATCTTGTCCTTGACCTTGTCGGGCAGGGATCCAAGAAAGGCAACAGCCTCCTCCATGTAGGCCACATCAAACTTCGCTTTCAACTCCATTCAGCTTACTGTTTAGGTTGCAAAGATACAAATAATGCTACATATATAGAAACATCCGGGGGATTATTTTTGTTTCATCGGTGGGATTTCAGAAAAACAAATAGAATCAAGCATTACAAACATATGAGATATATTGCTAAACCACATCCTAACATTTATACTGATTTATATATCAAGTACAAATTTAGCGCATATCAGCGAATTACACCACTGAATATAAGCAATATAATCCTATTTAAAAGACATTGAGCGTCTCCTCGCGACAAACTCTAATCAATATCAGCTGTATCTTCTGCCACAACTTCATCTACAGCTGCAACTCCAAATTTATTTCACATAATTTGTCATTATCCCGTAAGTTTCCTGTTTGGGTTTCCTGTTTGGATTCCTAAAATCTAACCGATATATACTTCGGGATGGGATTGCCTGATGTTTCCGGAGAATCATTCGGGAAGAAGCCAGAGGAACCGGCACGTGTCGAAGGCGGGATAACCGGCAAGATCGGATGCATGTCCTCCAAGATCGCGGTAACGGCTGAATAGCATCTCCATCACGGAGTCTGACGCGGGCACTCGCGATGAATTCAATATCCTCCTGAGCGCCACGTTTTTCTCCCATTCAGCCGACTCTTTCGCCAGATCGAGTCCGCGCAGCGCGGGCATCGATTTCAATTCAGCGGGATCTCCACCGAGTTCCAGCCAGAGGGCGACAGGAGCGTACAGACAACTGCTGCTCAGTCTTGGCACCGGCGACATCACTCCGCGCCGCCACGCGGGCAGAGAAGAATAGAAACGCCTCCAGTAACCGAGCCTCTCTATCTCGGCTTTAAGGAGCGAGAAGGCATGCCGGCGGAGATCCCCGGATCCTTTCGCGGCGGCGCACCGGCCATAGATCCTAGCCAACTCCACAGCCTCGCTCTTCAGGATAAAGTCTTCGGTATAGACCCTGTAGGCAAGACTTCTGCCTGGGATGCTGTCTTCCACCATACGCGCCACCGCGAGAGCCTTGTCCACATCCCCCCGGGACAGCAGTTCTCCGCCAAGCCTTATCATTGATTGGCGCAGGCGTCCCACGATCGACGCGCTGGTCGGATCCACATAGCATCCGGAGGCGTTGCCGAACCGGAAACCGGGGGAAGACACCACGGAGTAGAAACGTCTGGAATCAAGCGAGTCGGCCGGAACCCGGCGTCCGGTCAAACGGCGCACAAGTCCCTCGTCCACAGTGTGGTCATAGAGTCCGGCAAAATGATGCGGCTTCGTGGAGCTTATCCAGTAGACTGGCCGCGGATCAGACGAGGCCGCGTTCGTGGCCAGTATGTCGATCATCATCAGCTGCTGAAGGGAGATGTTGCTTTTCCCTCCGGCTACGGAGCGCAGCGAAACCGACGCAAGCCCCGGCTGGGATGCGTCTCCGGTTCCGAACACGATGGTGTCGGCATTCAGCCGCGGCATCTTCCGTCCCCGCTGTGAATAGAGATCGCGCAGAAGATCGAGGGCATCGCGGCGGGTGTGGGAGGGGGAGTCCGAACCGTAGAAAGAGAGGATAAAGTCGTCGCACGCCACATCTTCCGGAACGGCCGTCAGCGGAAGCGGGGCGGATTCCCTGTCGGCCATCATCACCTGGAGCGCATACCATCCGGTGCTGAGATACGCGATATTGACCACTCTCACGTCGGGACGCACACCCTCCACCTCGCGCACATACCACAGCGGAAACGTGTAGTTGTCGCCATTGACGAATATTATCGCATCCCTATCGAGCGACTCCAGCACCCCGGCCGCCATATCGGTTGTGATACGCCTGCCGGAGCGGTCGTGGTCCTTCGAGTTCGAGGCACACATCCAGACGGGAAGCGCAAGCGTGAGCAGCGTCGCCAGCAGCGCGGCCACCCGCTTTCCCGGAAGCCGCGAGGCAAGACGGATAAACTCACGTCCGCCGGCGGCGATCCAAATAGCGAAAGCATAGAACGATCCCACATAGGAATAGTCCCGTTCGCGGGGCTCGCCCGGCGTCTGGTTGACATAGATCACTATGACTATGCCGGTCATCACAAACAGAGATCCCACCACCGCCGCGCTGCGCCGCCCGCGCCTTCCGCCTGCAATCTGCGCCGCAAGCCCGGCGAGCCCGAGCAGGAACGGAAGCATGAAAAACAGATGCCGGCCCGGATTCCGCGACGAATGATCGGGAGGAAGCAGCTCCTGCGGGCCGAGCATGGCATCGTCTGCAAAGGGGATTCCGGTGATGAAATTGCCATCGTCCGCCTCGCCTGTGGAATGCCGATCATTCTGTCGCCCTGAGAAATTCCACATCAGATAGCGCATATACATATATCCTACCTGATATGAGAGGAAATAGCTGAGATTCTGCATGTATGTGGGCCGTTTCGCCCATTCCTCCGTTCTCTTTCCCGTCCGAGGATCGAGACGGCCTACGGCGTTGCCCGCCGAATCCACCGCAAAAGAGATCCTTACGCTGTCCATTGTGGCGGCTGTCATTCCCGACCATGATTCATAGGCCTTGAGATCCGCCGGATCGCTGCTCGTGATACGGGGAAACCACATATCGAGTTCAGGAGGATAACGGTAGTCCACCTTATGACGCGCCACTATATAGGCGTCTTTCCCTTTGGACACCATTTCCAATGCCGAGGCGTTGAACACGCTGTCGGAGCCATCGAGCGCGGCTCGGGCGCGCAACGGACTCCTGCCGCTTATGGCGCGGGCATAGCGCGGCGCCCCGACATCGCGCCACACTTCATTATAGGACACGACGGGGGAATCCTCTGTCCCGCTTATCTTCTCGCGCCGGAGCATACTGGAAAAGGGTGTCCGGCCATACAGCAACGGCTTTGATCCATATTGCTCCCTGCTTATGTAGGACTTCAAGGCGAAAATATCGGTCGGCGCGCCTTCGTTGACCGGAGGCCGGGCCGCTCCGCGGACAAGGATCACGCCATACGTGGCATATCCGAGCCAAAGCATGGCGAGACACCAGCACGCGAGAGGGATCCACCTCTTCAGCCTCCGCCATAACAGCACCGTTATTATCCCTGCGCAGAGGCTTAGCCCCGCCGCTACGGCTACACCGCCGCAGAACGACAGGATTCCGGTCAGCCATAACGAAAGCGCGAGCAGGACGGAGGCCGGAAAGCGCCAGCCACGTCCAGCCGTCAGAGCGGCGGCAGCCACCACGATGACCGTGGATGCGGCATAGACTGCCACTCCGGTATGGAAAGGGAGTCCCGCGCCGTTGACAGCGGCAAGTTCAAACAGTCCGGCAACATCGATCGACCCCGGCATAAGTCCGTAAAGAACAGCGCCTATGGCCACAAGCGACAGCAGACAGGCCGCGACCGCCTTGCGGAAATTTCCGTTCCGGCTGCCTGAACGGAACACCATGATCAGAGCCAACGTCGGGAAGCACAGCAGATTAAGCTGATGCACACCGATCGAGAGGCCTGTGATATATGCTATCAGTATCAGCAACCTCTGTCCACCCGGAGAGAAACCTTCGTCGCTCCAGCGGAGAGCAAGCCAGACACAGAGGGCTGTGCAGAAGATCGAGAAAGCATAGACTTCGGCCTCCACAGCCGAAAACCAGGCCGTGTCGCACCATGCGAAAGCGAGAGCGCCTGAAATGGATCCGGCTGTTCTCGCCACGAAATTGATCAGCGTCTCCCCTCCCACCGGCCGGAGCAGACGCATGGCCGTAAGGTAAAGGAGCATGGCGGCGAGAGCCGTGAATATCCCGCTTGTGGCATTGATGCAGACGGCCACGCTTCCCGGATCTGGTGCGAAAAGAGAGGCCATCCTTGCGAAAAGCATCCACGTCGGATTGCCCGGCGGGTGTCCCACCTCAAGCAGCGAACCGACAAGGATATATTCCGGACAGTCCCAATAGGAAGCCGTAGGCTCCACAGTCAGGAGATATGTCAGGAGCGAGACAGTCAGCACGACCCATGCGCCGACACGGGCCACGGCTTCGCGCGACAACGCGAAACCTCTCCAGCCCGACGCCCCGCCCGCTATATCCGCATTAGTTTTCAAACAAGCTCCAAGCTTCATTCTGCAAATTTACAACAATTCCATCACCCGGCAAAACGCCGACCTGAGCGCATGGAGAAAGCGGGAGACCGATCCCCTGTCAGGGCAGTCTCCCGCTTGATATCAAGAGTGTGTATTAAAACAGACGTTCAAGCGTGGATGGCGTCAGCGCACGATCACTTTCTCCGTCTTCACCGTGCCGTCGGCATGGCGCGTGCGCAGGATATAGACTGCGCCGCGCTGCGGCTGGCTGACAACGGTGCCGTCAGATGCTATCCATTCGCGGCCAACCACTTCGGAATCCGTGAATGAGGTGTCTACCCCGCTGAGTTCCTTGACTGTAAACAGGAACTTGCGCTCGGATGAGCCGTCGGGAAGCGAGGCGGCAAGCCAGCCGTCTCCTGTCTTGACGGTGTAGACGTGCGAGCCGATAATACTGAAATTGTCGGAGGCCGTCCAGTTGATGTCGTCGAACGGCGCTATGATCAGTCCGCCGTGGAGATTGTCGGCCGTGTCGCCGTCGTTGGTGAACTCATAGCTTACGGCGTGGAGATGACCGACGGAATTGTCGGTGATTCCGTTGAGCGTCGGGAAGGCGCCGCGGCAATTGAAGAATGCATCCCCAAGCTGCGCCGAGAACATGGCTGTCTCTGTCAGCGCCTTGGCTCTCGCGTCGGGAGCCGACGCCACAGCGTTGCGTCCCTCCACGTAGTAGACGTTGCTCATGGTGGTGTTGGCGTCGGTGGCCTTGTCGTTGGCGTAGGAGCATACGTTGCTGACTGTCTTCGGAGCAGCGGCGGTGGCCGTTACTTTCGACAGAGTGTAGACGTTGGTCATTTTCGCGCCTGTGAAGACCGTGGCCGCGAAGCCGCCGAGGTTATCGGGAGCCTCCACGTCGCCGGTGCAGTATGAATTGCTGATCGGAGCAGATCCGCCGATGTAGCCTACAAAGCCGCCTGCCGCGCCGTAGCCGGCCGGAGTGTCCATGTTTCCTGCCTTTACATTGCCTACAGAGAAGCATCTGTCGATGGATCCTCCGGAGAGGTAGCCTATGGCACCGCCCACGCCGTAGCCGTCGCAGCTCACATTTCCTGAACTCCAGGAGCGGGAGATGTTTCCGGAGCATATTCCGGCGATGCCGCCGGTGAGATATGCCTTTTCGGTCGTGGCACCCTTGACATTGGAGACGTCGCCGGTGTTGAAGCTGTCATCTATTGACGAGTTGGCCGCGAGCTGGCCGACGATGCCACCGGCATACTGGCCCTGTCCGCTTACCTTGCCTGAGTTCGAGCATCCGGAGATCACAGTCTTGAACGTAGCGTCGGAATCAGTCTTTCCGGCCACTCCGCCCACGCCGTTGCCAGCTGCCGAGATGTCGCCTGAGTTGGAGCATCCCTCGATGCGGATGCCGGAGCGGGCCTGGGAGATGATGCCGCCGGCGAATGTAGCCGCCGAGATATTTCCCTTGTTGACACAGTCCTCGATGCTGGCCGATGTGGCTTTCGTGGTCGAGTTGCCGGCGATGCCGCCCACATATCCGCTCGTCGGAGAGATCAGGTCGGCTGTGTTGACACAGCGGGCTATCTGGCCTGTCACGTCCATGCCGCCGGCGATGCCGCCGAAATATGAACGGGCGGTGAGCTGGCCGGAGTTGGTGCAGTCCTCAACACGACCTTTGAGCGATCCGGCGATACCGGCCGCGCCGGAACCAGTGGCTGAGATCGCGCCGGCATTCTCGCATCCTGAGATCAGAGAGCCTGCCTGGGCCAGAGCTGCGAATCCAGCCGCGTGGCTTGCGCCTGACTTGACCGAAGCCTCATTGCGGCAGTTCTCGATGCGGGCGCCGCCGGCAAGCGTAGCGGCGAAAGCGCCGGCATAGTTGGCTGCAGTCTCTACCGATCCTTTCATCTTGCATCCTGAGACGACACCGAACACATTGGCCGCAAGACCTCCGGCCTCGGAATAACCCGAGAGGGCGGCCTCCACGGTGAGGTCATGGATCCTGCCAGCCTCGCCGAGCGATCCGAACAGACCGAGTCCTTTTCCGGTTTTCTGTTCCGTATCGGCCATCCGGTAGCTTATCGTCTTGCCGTTGCCGTCGAAGTCGGCCTGAAGCCTGTTGAGTCCGGCTCCCACCTGGGAAGCCTCCCCGTCGGCAAATTTAAGATCGGCCTCAAGACGGAAGAATTCTCCACGGAAATCGGCCGATGTGGCGTCCATAATCTCTGCGAGGAGATTGAAATCCGCGTTGTTGCGTATGAGATAAGGGGTCTGGGCCGTACCCTCTCCCTCGAACACTTTGGCAATGTGCTGCACGGCGAATTCCTTCATGCATCCGGCAGCCATGGTAGCGGTAAGTGTATCGGTAGCAAACCGGTCTCCCTCCTTGAGGGCGGCTGTCAGCGAGGAGCCGCTGATGGAGAAGCGGTCGGCCTTGCGGAGCGACCATGCGAGGCCTTCGGCCTGCGACAGTCCGAGCGAGACGCCGGTGTTGATCCTGGTGGCGTTGCCCGAGAAGCAGGGATATGCGCGGCGCATGGCGGCCGAGGCTGTCTCCGCCGCGAATTCCTTGAGAACAGGATAGGCTCCGGCGGCGGCTACATAGAGCGAGTCGGGAAGCGACTCCGGAAGCGTGGCCACGGTGAGCTTGTCGGTAGCGACTGGCGTGGCGCCTACCGCCGACGAGTTCTGGACACCGCCGTAGGTGATCACCGACAGATCGTAGACATTGCCGCGGATCTCGTCGCATGTACCGAGTTTTCCGACTATCGCGCCGCGTGTGTCGAATTCTCCCGTGCAGTCCACCGGACCCGTCGAGAGGCAGTTGATCACATTGCCAGTCATCTTTCCACCTGATTTGGTGTTCTCACCGACGATGCCGCCCACATCTTTGAGACAGCGCACCGTGCCCTGGTTGACACAGCCCTCGATCTCGCCACGGCTCAGGCCGGCGATGCCGCCGACGCGGTACTGGTTGAGCTTGGGCCAGAGTGTGGAATAGCGTTCGGCGGCCACATAACCGTCGTTCTGGCTGAATTCGACACGGCCTATGTTCTCGGCCACGATGCCGCCGGCGCAATATCCGCCGGTGATGACGCTGCCGGCGTTGTAGCATCGGCTGATGGTGCCACCGGCGAGCTGGCCGGCGATGCCGCCGATGTTGTGGCTGACACCTCTTACGTCGGAATAGTTGCGGCAATTCTCTATGCGGCCTACACATGAGCCGACGATGGCACCGCCATATTCATGGAAGATGAAATCGCAGTCGCGTGTCGACAGATTGCGGATCACTCCGGTCTCGGTAACTTTGCTGAACAGGCCGCCATATTTTGTGCCCGAAGAAAGGGCGTTGCCGTCAGCGTCGAAAGCGGCTGTGTGGATCTTCAGACCTTTCACCGTGTGTCCGTTGCCGTCGAAGATTCCGCCGAATCCGGTGGAGCCTGACAGAGCCACACCCTTGAAATCCTCCACTCCGGTGAAGTCCACGTCGGAAGTCATCACGAACATGTCTCCCTCATGGGTCTGGTTATAGCGGCTTATGGCCTTGTCGAGGTTTTTGAAGTCCTCCGCGTTGCGGATCAGATAGGGAAGTTCCGCCGTGCCCTCGCCCTCGAACAGATCGGGGATAACCGAGACGCGGTAGAGTTTCGAATGGCTGGCATCGACCGAAGCGGATATGATCTCGGTCGAATACGTGTCTTTTATCTCGATCGATGAGCCGTTGATGCGCAGGCCGGTCGATTCCTGAGCGTAGGAATCGCCTGAATATATCTGCCATTTAACGCTTGCATCGCCCCGGGCGGTCATCGCGTGCTTCACTTTGTTGGTGGTCTCCGTCCCTGCGAGAAGAAGGTTGGCTCCGGCGATGGCAGCGGCTTTGGCGGGCATTGATTTCAACACCGGGTAGCGTCCGGCCTCGAGTTTCCATGCGTCGGGAGAGAATCCTTCGGGCAGGGTGCCTGAAGCAAGTTCGGCGGTGGTGATGTTGAACTGGTCATGGCGCAGTCCGGTGGCCTGATAGTCGTTGTAGCAGTTTGTGAAGCAGTCGTCGATCGGATCGGGCACATCATCCTTGAAGTAGGTGAATCCCCAGATTCCCTTGCGGTTCTCGCGGTATGCGCTGACGATCTGGCCGGTGTTGTAGCAGTTTGTGGCGTATGAGAGATCGGTTGGACGGACGGGATTCTGCATGATCAGATAGCCGATCGAGGCATATCCGATTATTCCGCCGTTGCCCTGCGAAGTCAGGCCGCTCTTGACGATGGTGCCTGAATTGAGGCAGTCCTTAACGGTCGATTTGTTGCTCCAGGCGATTATGCCGCCGGCATAGACGTCGTTGTCGCGGTTCACACGGATGCCGTTGATTGTGGCCGTGTTGGCACACCGTTCTATCTTTGAATTCTGCGCCTTGCAGACGATTCCAGCCATGTAGCCGTAGCCGCCGGTGTCGGTGAGCGAGCCCGAGAAGGAGCAGTCGGCTATGATCTGCGTGCGGTCCTTGCCCGGCACGGAGACTCCGGCGATGCCGGCTATGTCATGATAATATGAATCGAGAGCGCCTGTGATGACGAGATTAGCGTCTACATGGCAGTTGCGGATCTCGCTGAAATCGGTGCCGGTGATGCCTCCGGCTATCGCGATCGTGGTCATCGACCCGGTGAACGTGCAGTCGCTCACCGGCCCCCATGCGGCGCCAGTGATGCCTCCGGAGAACAGTGATTCACCCGAGAACGAACCGCTGACGTGGCAATTGTCGATCGAGCCGTAGTTTGTGCCGCAAACGGCTCCCAGATACGATCCCTTGCCTTTAAGCGCCGCATTCTCGAGCGTAAGATTCTTCACCGAAGATCCTTCGGCCGTGTAGCCGAACAGGCCGGCGTTGCCGAGCGCGAGGGCATTGAGACGGAAATTGCTTATCTTGTGGTTGTTGCCGTCGAATGTGCCGCCGAAGGGATTTGTCAGATCGCCGATCGGATAGAATGCGTCGGCGAGCGGTGTCATGTCGATGTCGGCATCGAGTCTGAAAAACTTGTCTTTGAAAGTCTCGCCGGCTCCCACGCGCTGCGAGAGCGCGGTCAGGTCGGCGGCTGTCTTGATTATCCAGGGCGACGACTGCGTGCCGGCTCCCTGGAACGCGGCCGGAGCGTCGGGATACTGTATGCTCTCCTCCGGATCCGTGAATGCAACCACGGAGCGAAGCACGCTCAGTCCGACATTGGCTCCCGAACGGTGGGTGGCGAGTACCCAGTCGTTGAACACGATGGTGTTCGAGGTGCCATGACCGACAATCGGTGTCGACATGTTGATCTTTTTCGCCGCCCAATCGGCCGCATAACAATAGAAATCGCCATAGTTCGCAAGCGAGATCATGAACTGGGGCGCCACCTTGACATCTCCCGAGGACGTCAGGGTAGCCCTGGCGGCGGCGCCTGTGCCGGCGAAATTATGTATGGTCAGGTCATTGGGCGAATTCTGTTCGATGCAGGAATAGAACGACTTCGTGGTGTTGTCGGTCAGCGTCAGCTTCAGGGTGGCATTGGAGGGCATCCACGTGCTGCCGGTGTAGATGGCGAACGCTCCTCCGGCGGAATTGCCCTCCACGACAAATACTCCCCACGACGAAAGGGTGATCTTGCCGTTAGCGTCGATCGTTCCGGCTACGGAACCGTTCTTGTCGTATGACATGGATCCGTTCGAGATGTTAACCGGGCAGATGAACACCGGGCCGTAGGTCTTGTGCTGATAGATCTGCTGGGCCGGAATGCTTACCGTGCCTTTGGAGGCGTTGATCTCGATGCTTACAGCGGTGCCGAGTCCGTAGACATTATGCACCGAATCCTTCCCTCCGGTGGAGGTGAGCTGGAGCGGGAAATAATCCGGATCTCCCGAGCGGGTGATGTCTTTGGAGAACATGGCGCCATATTTCGCGGCGCCCGGAGCTTTCTGCGCCGGCGCCTGATGGCGCGACGGCTGTCCGACAGCCGGGATTGTGGTCGAGACAGTCCACTGACGCGGCTGTCTCTCCAACTCCACTTTCGCTCCGGCCGGAACCCAGTCGGAACTTTCCGCCATTTCCGTGGTCTTGGCGGCCACGAGACGATCCATCGCCATAGCGCGTTCGCGCGCGGCGGCTCCGTCGTCGGATAGGGCGGTGGAAGCGCCGGTAGAGACGCTTGCCGAGGCCATGGCCGACACCGGCATCAACAGAGAGCCGACGGCAGCCACAAGCCATGATGGTTTGAGTTTGTAAATCATTAAGGTAAAAATATAGTGAAACTATTTAAAGCTTGTTTAAAACAAGAACTCTTGGAAATTGCTTCAGGATGTGCATGTCAGGTCATTATCCACCGCAAATATACGAAAAATATTTAACCGCGGTGCTATCCGCGGGCCAAATAAACGCGATAAGCCTCCGGATCGCCTATAAATTAATCGGGAGTTTGACAGTTAGTGCTTTCAAAAAATAGTCTATAAAATTGACGCCG
>CAJUSZ010000021.1 GCA_910589425.1 uncultured Muribaculaceae bacterium
AATCAGACGATAATGTCGGTTTTATCTCCTATAAGGTGTCAAAGATGGGAAATATCAGAATAAATTTTCTAACATGCAAATTTTATCTGAAAAAAATCCGATATTTTTTTTGATATGTTTTCTCAGGTTGTTATAGCTTAACGGGAATTGCGGAATGCCTTGGGCGACATCCCGGTCAGTTTCTTGAAATACTTGCCGAAGAATGATTGCGATTTGAAATTCAGTTCGTCGGAGATCTGCTGGATGTTGAGGTTGGAGGATTTGAGCATCACCTGTGCCTCAAGGACCACATAGCGCTCTATCCAGCTCACGGCCGAGACGCCGGTCTGCGCTTTCACTGTCCGCGACAGATGTTTGGTGGTGATCCCGAGCCGCGATGCGTAGAAATCAAGGAATCGCTCCGACTTGAAATTCTCCTGCACGAGTTTGAGAAAAGTGTCGGCTATGCGCCCCTGCGCCGAAGGAAGCGCGGCATGAAGCGCCGCGTAGGGGAGATGGCCGAACCGGTAGAAGAATACCAGGATCGTGTGGACCGCGCATTCAAACCGGTAGGGGTTGTTGTCCTCGGCCATTATCGACCGCAGATTGTAGTGGAGCGATGAATAGTGTATGGTCATGTTGGGATCCACGCGTACCACCGGATTGCGGTTGAGAATGGCGTAGAGCGGATTGTCGTGAAGAAAGGAGAAGATGGTCTCGCTCATGCGCGATGACATCACCATATAGCTCGCGTCGAAGTCCGGACTTGCCACTTTGGGCGTCAGTATCTGACCTTTGCGGATCACGACTATGGCCGGAGCCTTTATGTCGTGTTCTATGAGGTTGATCTCCACCGAGCAGTTGCCCCGTTTGATGAACACGATTGCCGTTGCCGAGAATTTCACCGGATCGATTATGGCCGAGAGCAGGGATATGGAGAAGTTTTCCCCTATCCATATATCCTGGCTGAATATGACATCGGTGTCGTCGGGAAGTGGGATATGGCTGTATGATATTGTGGGGTCGGCAGATGGATGGTTCATCGGGAGATATAGTTGAGAAGTGGTAAAAACTTCATGTCTTGCCTGCATATTGACTTGCAGCAGGCTGCAAATTTAGTCAAAAAATCGCATCCGGCAAATTTTTTACTGGAAACAAGCTCCGGGATCCTGATTTTAAACGCCCGGTTATTTGGCCGTTATGGAAATAATTTGCAACTTTGTAACCGCGGTAACTGTTACCGCGGTTACAAAGTTTGGAAATCGTATGAAGTTTTATAACCGTACATCTGAGTTGAATGAGTTGTCCCGCATACAGAAACTCTCGTTTGAAAGTCATTCCCGGATGACTGTCATAACCGGCCGGCGCCGTATTGGCAAGACTTCCCTGGCAGTTGAAGCTACAAAAGGTGAATTCCCGACGGTCTATCTTTTTGTCAGCCGTAAGAACGAGGCTGCGCTTTGCGCTGAATTCTCGCAGTTGATTATGGCGGCACTCGACTGTTATGTTCCGCCGGAGACAAAAAGTTTCAGGTCGCTGTTCCAGATGGTTATGGAACTTGCCAAAACCCGTAGGTTCAATCTGATTATAGATGAATTTCAGGAGTTTGAGAAAATCAATCCGTCTGTATTCAGCGATGTGCAGAATCTTTGGGATCAGTATAGGAAAGAGTCTTATGTCAATCTGATTCTTATGGGTTCTGTCTTTTCGATGATGCAACGTATTTTCGAGGGAGCCAAAGAACCGCTTTTCGGCAGGGCTGACAATATAATGCGTCTCACCGGCTTCGGAACAGATACCCTGAAGGAGATAATGAGAGACTATCGTCCCGGTTATGTCAATGACGAGCTGCTGGCTCTGTATTCAATCACGGGCGGTGTGCCGAAGTATGTTGAACTTCTGTGTGAGAACACCGATTTGTCAATCGGAGGGATGTTCAACTACATCGTGCGGGACAATTCCCCATTCTCGGATGAGGGAAAGAATATTCTGATAGAGGAGTTTGGCAAAGACTATGGTATCTATTTTTCAATACTCAGCTGCATTGCTTCCGGAATCAATAGCCAGTCGGATATTGAAGCCGCATTGGGTGGCATAAGCATAGGCGGGCAACTCCGCCGATTGGTTGACGATTATTCATTGATCATCCGTCATAGGCCGATCATGTCGAAGGAGCGTACACAGGCGGTGCGTTACGAAATAAGCGACAACTTTCTTAAATTCTGGTTCAGGTATTATGACAGGAACCAGTCTATCGTTGAGATCCGGAATTTTGTTCTGCTGCGCCAGATCATAGAAAACGACTATCCCGCTTTTTCGGGAATGATGCTTGAACGTTGGTTTCGTCTGAAGATGATGGAGAGTTACCGATATTCGGATATAGGCTCGTGGTGGGAGCGCAAGAAAGGAAAGGAGGCTAATGAAATTGACATTGTGGGTATTCTTGCCGGGGGGAAGAAAGCTGTAGTCGCGGAAGTAAAGCGACAGAAACGCAACTATGATCATAAGCTTTTCATGGCGAAGGTGGAGCGGATCAAGGCTGCAGTCCTCTCAAAATATGAGATAGAGCCACGTTTATTGACGTTGGAGGATATGTGAAGGAGGCAAAGACAGATTCCGTCGCAAAAAGGAACGTTGCCATGAACCGGATGTGATGACTCTGTTTTTCAGAATGGTTAAAATTTTGTATTTTTGCGGAATGAAAAAGATTAAACTGATTCTGACCGCATTCTGTCTTCTGCTTGGCGCTGTGTCGATCCAGTCGATGGCCTGCACGTCGGCTATAATCTCTTCCAAGGCGAACCCTTACGGACGCCCTATGCTCTGGAAGCACAGGGATACATCCACAATAGACAATAAAGTGGAATATGTGGCTCCCCGCGACGGCTCGCACGGATATGTAGCCTTGTTCAACGCTTCGGACATGAAACTCGAGCAGGCCTGGACAGGAATGAACGATGTCGGTTTTGCGGTGATGAACACCGCTTCCTATAATATAAAGGACGACAAGGTGAGCCAGCGCAAGATGGACCGTGAGGGATATCTGATGACGATCGCGCTCAGAACCTGCCGCACGGTGGATGACTTCGCCCGGCTTCTCGAGACTCTTCCCCGTCCTATGGGGGTGGAGGCCAATTTCGGAGTTATCGACGCCTCGGGCAACGGGGCTTTTTTCGAGACCAACAACCATTCCTACCGCAGATATGATCTCGCCGATGCTCCCGACGGACTTCTGGTGCGGACGAACTACAGCCACTCAGGCCGTTCAGGAGAGGGATATGGTTTTATCCGGGAGAGGAATGCCGAGGATATCCTCCGGCCATACGCGAAGCGCGGGGAGATCACGCCGGAATTGCTGACTGAGACGGCGAGCCGCAGCTACTGGCACTCGCTCAAAGGCCGCGACTATGCGCAGGCTGGTGAAAGATGGGTGGTGGATCAGGATTTCATCCCGCGCTACAAATCCACCGCGACTATCGTCATAGAGGGTTGCCGGCCGCTGGAATCGGCGTCGGATGCAACTCCCGATTTTGTCCGCGGTCAATATATAATGTGGACTGGTCTCGGTTTCCCTCCGTGTGCCGAGATTGTGCCTGTGTGGTGCGGTCGTGACGGAGTGGATCCCGAGTTGCGCGGCACCGGCCCCGGCGGACACAGCCCGATGGGCGACAGGGTGAAGTCGCGCCGCTCGGAAGTGTTCCCGATCCACAAGGGTAGCGGAGACAAGTATATAGACATGGATCGCCTCGTCAACAAGGATGGTACCGGCTATCTTCAGGTGCTTGTGCCTCAGAATATGAAAGTGTATGAACGCATCAGGGCTCTCAGAGACGGCTCCCGTTGAGGATGGCGGGATAGCCACATCGCAGTTCCGGATGGGGCACGGCGAGTTTGTAAGGGCCATGGCGGCGAGGTTCGGGATCAGATGGATCGTGCTTCTCGCGGCTCTTGTCGTGGCCGGAGGAGTGGCGGCGGCCGCCACCGCCGACTGGCGCTGGGCTATGGCCTCGCTCATGCTCGCTCTGATAGTGGCTCCGGCTGCCGGGGCTTTTCTCTATTTCAGCTATGGACTCAGGCGGGAGTGTTACGTCAACATCCTTCCGCACAGTGTGATTATCTCTCCCCGGGGAATAGACGCTCTGGTGGACCGTTCCGTCCCCGATCCTGAAGAAGAGGAACAGCGGCCTGAACGACCACGGCATATTGAGAGTTTCGGCCGCCACGAGCTTGGCGGATATACAGTGGATCCGGCAGGCGTAACCATCGCCGTAGGCCGGCCGGCACGCGGATTTCTTCGTCTGCCTTACGCCGCGTTCACGTCGGTGGATGATTTCCGCCGGGCGGTGGAGATCATGGCCGCTTACCGGGAGGACGGGAATCAAACATCAGACAAGCAGTAGACTGCACAAAAATATAATCTCAATGAGAATACTAAAAGACAGCCGCCGGAAGTATTGCTTCATAATGGATATGGAGGTGCGCGATTATGAACTCGATTGCGAGCAGATAGTCAACAATGCCAACTATCTTCATTATATGGAACATACGCGGCATAAGTTCTGCGCCGATGCAGGTCTGTCGTTCATAGCGATGCATAACGCCGGGATCGACGCCGTTGTGCGCAAGATAGAGATCGAATACAAGACATCGCTCCGCGGAGGAGACAGTTTCATCAGCTGCCTCCGCCTCGAACGCAAGGGTGCGAGATTCATCTTCCATCAGGATATACTTAAGCCTGACGGGGAGGTAGTGGCGGAGGCGTTGGTTACGGTGGTGGTTCTCAAGGATGGGAAACTTTCGAGAGGCGACGAGCTTGCCGCTGTCTTCAAGAAGTATCTTTCATGACGTGTCCACGGGCAGGACTGCTATATCGTTGATGGATTATGACCAGGGTTGAAGATCCGCGGCTGTTGCCGCTCGCTTTCTCAATGATGAGGCATTCGGACATGCGCTTGCTCCGTCATCTGCAGGAGCAGGGGATTGGCATGCGGGAGTTTTTCGGGCTGCCTGATCATGAACTCGCGGAAAAAGCAGGTCTGAGAACAGTCTCGAAATTAGATGATCTCTCCCGCAGGGAGGCTGTCGGGCGTGCGGCAGAGGAACTTGATTTCTGCGACCGCCATCGCATCAGGGTGCTTCTTCCCGACGATGACTGTTTCCCGTCGAGGCTGCTTGAGCTGCCGGATTCGCCTACGGCGCTCTTCCAGCTCGGGGAGTGCGATCTGAATGCCCGGAGAGTGGTGAGTGTGGTAGGCACGCGCACTCCGACTCCTTACGGATTGCATTTCGCCGCGACGCTTGTGGAGGATATAGCCTCGATCGGCCGGACGCTTATAGTGAGCGGTCTGGCCTACGGGATTGACACGGCGGCCCATCAGGCGAGCCTTGAGGCCGGGTTGCCCACCGTGGCAGTAGTGGCCCACGGACTCGACACGATCTATCCGGCCTCCAACCGGGATCTTGCCCGCAGGATTGTGAAAGAGGGTGGAGCGGTGGTGTCTGAATATCCTCACGGTGAAAAGCCCTACCGAGGAAGATTTCTTGAGCGCAACAGGATAGTGGCGGCTCTTGCGGATGCATGTGTCGTGGTGGAGAGCGAGGTGAAAGGGGGAGCCATGTCTACCGCCTCGGTAGCCTTCGGTCTGGACCGTGAGGTGATGGCGCTTCCTGGCCGGATCTCCGACAAATTCAGCGCCGGGTGCAACCATCTGATAGGCAGAAACCGGGCGTGGCTCATAAACGGTGGCCGCGACCTTGCGCGTATAATGAACTGGAAGAGCGAATGCGGGGTGGACGCCGCCGGGACACGATCGCTGTTTCCCGAACTTGACGAACCCCAGCGGTCCATTTACGATGCTCTTGCCGGCTCGATGGAGCCGCTGAGCATAGATGAGCTTCATCAGCGGCTTTCACTTCCCGTCGCTGTGCTTATGGCGCAGCTCGGGGAGATGGAGTTTGACGGACTGGTGATGAAATATCCCGGCAACCGCTATCATCATTGCTGAGAAAACGGCAGGCACCGCATCGGCTTTTGCGGGCCGTGCGGTGCCTGTATGGAATATGTCGGAGGAGGATCAGATCCTGTCGAGAACAGTCTCTACAAGTCTGCGCACATGAGGCTTGTAGTCGGTATTGGCTGTGGTCAGTCGTCTTTCGGCGATGATGCAGCATACGGTCATTGCTTTATGCCCGAGCAATCTGGCCATTCCCTGAAGACATGCCGATTCCATCTCGAAGTTGGTTATGGGACGTCCGCGGAACCGGAAACTCTCTATCTTGGCGTTAAGGTCGGGATCGGCGAGCTTAAGTCTCACCATTCTTCCCTGGGGAGCGTAGAATCCCACGGCGGCTATCGTGTAGCCGTGGCGCATGTCGTCGCGTCCGATCTGCCTGATCAGATCAGGGTCGGCGTCTACCGTATAGGGCGCTGCCCACAGCGGATCCCACTGCACGTGGTCGCAGAATTCTTTCTCGAATTCGAGATCGCAGACTTTGTCGCGGTCGGCGTAGAAATTCAGGATCCCGTCGAACCCCATCCCTTTCTCAGCCATCACGAAGTCTCCGATATGTAGATCTTCCTGAAGCGAACCCGAAGTGCCGATGCGCACCATCCGCAGAGTGCGGTGTTCCGGCCTTACCTTGCGTGTCTCGAAATCGATGTTGGCCAGGGCGTCAAGCTCGGTGATCACGATCTCGATGTTGTCCGGGCCGATTCCGTGGGAAATGCACATCAGTTCTTTCCCTTTGTATGTGCCGCCGATGGCGTGGAATTCACGGGAGGACACGTTATAATCTATTCTGTCGAAATAGGAAGCCACCATGTCTACTCTTCCCGGATCTCCAACAAGGATGATGTTGTCCCTTATCTGGTCGGGGCGGAGGTGGATATGAAACACGGAGCCGTCATCGTTGATGATGAGTTCCGAAGCTGGTATTATGCGGGAATTTTCCATATAAAGGATTGTATTGGTTTTCGTTCTTTGTCTTATGGAAAAACACTTGCCGGGTCTGAAATGTTTTTACGTTCGGGCGCTATTTCTTCCGGCAAGGGCGCGGACACCGATCACAGTGCATATCAGCAGCATGGCGATTCCGCAGAAAAATATGAAATGGAACGAAGTCGCGTCTACAATCAGCCCCCATGCACCGGAGGCGATGGCTCCTCCGGCTGCGAGAGCCATTGACATTATCGAGTAAATGCGCGCGTAGTCGCGGCTTCCGAATACAGTGCGTGTGAGCATGGCGGTCTGCACCGTAACCCCGGCGTATGCCCATCCGAAAAGGAAGGCGCCGCCGAATATGATCCACAGTCCGAACGCACCCTCTATCATCATCAGCAGTCCGGCTGCACCGCCGAGGGTGGTGACAAGTACTCCTGCAAGGCAGTTGCGGTCATTGATGTGGCCGAGTACGAGTTTCCCGACCATAACACCGGCCATAGCGGCCGAAGCCGCGAGCGCGCCCTGCTCGATGGTGAAGTCGAGCGACTGCACATAGTTGGGGATGAAAAGGTTGAGAGTTGACATGGCCATCATCAGGAAAGAGAAAAACAGTATGCCGTAGAACACGGGGCGTTTCACAGCCGCTGAAAACGGTTCGCCATCTGTGCCGGCTGCTTTAGAAGAGGATGAGGTCGATTCAGCGCCAAACGGACTGAGACCTTTTGCCGCAGGCCAGTCGCGCAGGAAAATGGCGAGAAGGGGCGTGTTTATCAGAAGGACAAGAAGTCCGAACACGATGTAGGCCCAACGCCATCCGTAGGCTGAGATTATCGCTCCGCCGATAGGGTTGAGTATCATTCCACCGACGCCGGACGCCGCGCTGCACACGCCCATCAGAAGGCCGACCTTAATGCGGAACCAGCGGTTGATAAGCGTGGGGAAACTCAGATAAAGGAGGAACGCCACCGTGATTCCGAGTACGGCTCCGGCTACGTAGAATTGCCACAGGGCGTTGCAGAATCCCATTGCGCAGAGAGTGAGTCCCATAAGCGCGGAGTTGCCTGAAAGGAGCCATCTGGCGCTGTAGCGCTCGATGAGTTTGCCGCCCAGCGGGAGAACAAGCGTGGAGGCGATATAGAGGATCGACATGTAAAGTCCGAACTCGCCGACGGGAACGCCGAGCGACGCGCTTACGGGCTTGTAGAATATGCCCGCGCAGCTGAATGCGATGCCGATGTTGATGCCCATCATCAGGCAGCAGCATGCCACGACGATGAAGCCGTAGTGGAGACGTGTTGGTTTGGAATCGGTCATGGTATGTAATAAAAATTAGAACAACTTCGGGTCATGAAAACAAGTGGCCGAGCGACCGCTCGTCGATTGTCTTGAAAATCGGATTCCCTTCGGGGGTGAGAGATGGATCCGGCAGACTGAACAGTTGGCCTACGATATGTTCCATCTCCTGTAGGGAAAGACGGGTTCCTCCCCGTATGGCTGCGGAGCGTGCCATCATAAGGGCGAGACGCGACCGCAGGCCTTCGGACGGATTCCCTGTCGTGCCGTAGGCTGTGGATTCATCGCTGACTGAGTCGAGAATCCCGGTTAGCATCGCAGACGGATCTATCCCCTGGATCGAGGATGGAATGCCGGTGATCTGAAACTGGTCCTCGCCTACGTATTCGATGCGGAATCCTATTTTAGTCAGTTCATCCTCCACTTCTGCAAACGCTTCCCGCTGGTGGGAGTCGAGCGACATGGTCTCGGCGAACATCACTCTCTGCGACACGGCCTCCGGATCCGACGAAGACGACATGATCTTTTCGTACAGAATCTTGACATGGGCGCGGTGCTGGTCGATTATCAATATTCCCTGGCGGGTTGTGGTGATGATATATTTCAGCGCGAACTGTATGAATCCGGCCGGGGCAGTCTGTTCCTCCAGCCGTAGTTCCGATTCCAGTCCGGCTTGCTGCGCCGGATTTGAATCTGTCCCGGATTTGGGAGCGGATGCCTGGCGCATGAAAGAATCGTAGAGTGACTCCCAGTTGCCCGACTGTTTTGTAGGGCGGTAGGCCGGAGCCACCGGTCGGCGGGCCGGGCCGGATGCAGCCCCTGAATATGTATGCGAGTAACGCTCGAACGGGTTGTAACCCGAAGGGATCTCCACGACAGGTCTTGTAGGCGTTTCCCCCTCCGGAAGCGGTTGCAGAGGCAATGCTTCCTCGTTGAAATCAATCGACGGGACAGCGGCGAATTTCCCGAGGGCGGCTCTGACAGAAGCTGTGAGTATGGTCCAGATCTGCTGCTCGTTCTCAAATTTGATCTCGTTCTTGGTAGGATGTATGTTTACGTCGATCGTATCCGGATTGACCTCGAAACGGATGAAATAGCAAGGTTGGGCATCTGCCGGAATAAGCGCCTCGAAGCAAGACAGGATCCCGCGGTGGAAATATGGATGGCGCATGTTCCGTCCGTTGACGATGAAATACTGGAGCGCGTTGCGTTTGCGTGCGTGTTCGGGACGGGAGACGAATCCGGTGATCTTCACCAGCGATGTGTCTACCTCGATC
The DNA here is from genome assembly GCA_910589425.1 of uncultured Muribaculaceae bacterium. GTDB lineage: Bacteria > Bacteroidota > Bacteroidia > Bacteroidales > Muribaculaceae > Lepagella. The sequence continues at coordinate 9,491 of CAJUSZ010000021.1, forward strand.
GGAAGAAGCTGGAGATTCAGATTGTTTTTCCAGATGTCGCCGATGCGCTGTTTGAAAGAAGCAGGCCGCAGATCGAGCATCTTTCCTGTGCCCCGGTCTATCATCAGCCGGATCCCGTAGTTGACGAGCGCGAGACGTTCGAACTCCCGCATGATGTTGGTAAGCTCTACATTGTCGCTCTTCAGAAACTTGCGGCGGGCAGGGACGTTGAAAAACAGGTTCTTGACCATTATGTTCGTTCCCTTCTCGCAGACGGAAGGCTCTTGTGAGACCTCTTTGCCGTTGATGGTGAGGCGTGTGCCTATCTGATCATCCCCGGTGCGGGTGTGCAGCTCTATCTGCGATATGGCGCAGATGGAGGGGAGCGCCTCTCCGCGGAATCCCATGGTGTGGAGCGAGAACAGGTCGGCGGCCTGGCTGATTTTTGATGTGGCGTGGCGCTCGAATGCCATTCTGGCATCGGTCTCGGTCATCCCTTTCCCATTGTCGATCACCTGGATCAGCGTGCGTCCGGCGTCTTTGATATAGATGCGTATATCTGTCGCCCCTGCGTCAACGGCGTTTTCCACGAGTTCCTTGATCACGGAAGCAGGCCGCTGTATCACTTCCCCGGCTGCGATCTGGTTGGCTACCGAGTCGGGGAGAAGATGGATGATGTCGCTCATTGTTGTCCCTCCTTCCCTGAAACTTGCTGAGTCTGATCGTCGGCTCCGGCCTTCTGCAGGGTTGTGTCGGTGGCCGGGAGAGTCTGCGCCGGATCAGCGAGGGAACTCAGGCGGCGCCCGATGTTTTCGGCCGGAGCGTTGAAATAAAGTTCAAGTTCCTCGGAAACCTCGCCGAGATTGTCGTCCCAATGCCATCTGTCTCCATACCATTCCCTGCGCGGGCGTATGGATTCATACCACTGGAAACCCGGTAGGAAGTGCTGGCTTGGCTTGACAATGAACAAGGGCGTGGTGGCGCCTGTAACTTCGGGCCACATCTTCAGTTTGTCTAACTTGCGGTCTGTTACATCCATTGTCAGGAAGCTGCTCTCGGCGTTGACGAGCCTGGAGAAAGTGGAGTCGTTGTCCTGAGGGAGAAAAATGATCTGCACGTTGCCGTTGACGTCGAGGCGTTTCAGATCTTTGTTTTCAAACCAGGCCTTCATCTCGCGTCCGGACAGCTGATTGTAGAAATCCTCCTCGACGTGTTCGCCCATCATGCCATAGTCAGGGAGAAGCGCCCAGTCAGGAGTGGAGTCATTGAAATGGACCTGTATCTGATTGCCGTACACCTGGCGTTCTCCGCTCCAGACCACAGGCTTACGGTGCATATAGAGCATGGAGTCGAATTCAATATAGACCATGGAATCGGCCACTCCCTGCAGTTCCTGATTGAAAAAACGTGCGCGATGGAACGCATGCGCCACATGGAAATCGCGTGCCACCATCTCCGAACTGTCGCGATGCAGCACTGGGCGGGATATGGAATCGGCTGTTTCCGCCGGTGTAAGTTCCGGGAGTCCTGTAGGGGCATCCATTGCCGCCGGAGGGAATACCATCCGCGATTCTATAAAAGTGAGAATCGTGTCGGCCCTGAGGAAAAGCGTGTCGGGCCGTGAATACTCCATCAGCAGAGGATATTCAGAGGAGAGGGCTTCGCGGGTGGAGTCGTTATACATGGCAAATCCCCCGATCAGTGTGGTCTTGTGTGCCGTGTCTGTAAGTATGACAGGGGCGGGAAGCTTGCCGGGACTTCTGAAACTGTAGGCGCGGCTTATGCGAGATATCTTGTCGTAGATAATGGAGTCTCCTTCAAGAGTGGTTACATTGTTGGCGCTGTCCCGGTGGATGATGGTGGATCTGGAGTTCAGTTCGGCCATCTCCGTGGCTGTGTTGTACCATCCGTTCTTTGTGAGTATGGTGTCGTTGGAGCCTACAATTTTGGTAGGGCTCACAATCTGGGCGATGTGGGAGGCAGTGTTGTAGAGCAACGTGTCTGTCAGCATCCGGTAGCCGTCCCGGTTGTTGGTAAGCACCACATCGTTGTAGAACTCAGCTTCCTTGCTTGCCGGAGAATATTGTCCGTATATAGAGGTCAGGGTGTTGACCTTGTCGTCTATTCTGCCGCCGTGGGCATACCATCCGAGTTCCATGCCGAGGTCATAATCGAGCGAGTCGGTGGTGAGCGTTACGTCGCGGTTTACGAGCCGTACGCTCCGTTCCGACGGGCCGCACCGCAAGAGTGCCCTGCGTTGGTCGCCGTTGTAAAAAAGCTTGTCGGCGAACACGAACAGTGTGTCTCCCTGCTCCATCCTTACGTGGCCGAAAGCGTCAAGCGAATTGCGCTCGGGATAATAGTAGGCCGAATCGCAAAACATCCACATTCCGGCCTGCCTGAACCTGACGTCTCCTTTCACGATCTGATGCTCCACAAAGTCTGTTTCCCTGCGATAGAGGGAGTCGGCTTTTTCAAGGAACACTTTGTCTTGCCTGAAGCGGTCGGCCGATGGAATTGTCGGCTGGATGGGTTTGGTCGGTTTGGGTCGGGTATAAGTCTCTGTCTGAGTAACTTTTTTTTTCTTTTTCTCCTGGGCTGAGATCAGGCCGCAACCTATGGCGCAGGCCACAGTCGCCGCGAGAGCCACTGTCAGCCAGCGCATGGGGATCATATTCCGGACTATATCGCTCAACTGAAACTTGGTTTAAGAACAGTTATTTTGCTGATGTCCAGCCTTTATACTTGAAATCGCAGTCGTTCCATCCGTCTTCTATCCTGACGTATGTCTCCTTGATCTTTTTCTCCACCCACTCACGGATGATCTCGTCTTTGCGGCTGGCTTCATACATCTGTTTGAGCAGATTGAAATCGTCGCTCAGGTTGGCGCGGTGTCCCTCTATGCGGCGTGAGAGCCTGACGACGGCCACCACATCCCTGTTGCGCTGAGGATCTTTCATGATGAATGCCTCCGAAATGTCGCCTACATTCATGGTTTCCAGATGGCGGGCCACTTCCTGAGGAAGATCCTGCATCTCGAATCGCGAGCTGCCTGTCTTCTGGTTTACCATGATTCCTTTGTTGTTGCGTGTGTCTTTATCCTGGGATATGAATCTTGCCGCCTCGTCGAAGGTGAATTTCCCGGCGACGATCTCCTTGCGTAGTGAATCGAGCCTGTTGACGGCTGTGGTCAGATCTTTGGTGCTGACTTTCGGAGTCAGAAGTATGTGTCTGACGTTTACCTGATCTCCTTTCTTCTCAATTAGCTGTATGATGTGGTAGCCATATTCGGTCTCAACAATCCGGCTCACCTTTTTCGGGTCGGACAGATTGAAGGCCACTGCTGAGAATTCAGGCACGAAGTCTGCCCTGCCGTGAAATCCGAGTTCACCTCCCTGCATGTTGGATCCGTCCTCGCTATACATTGTGGCGAGCGTCGAGAATTCCGACTCTCCGCGGTTGACGCGGTCTGAATAGTCGCGCAGCCGGGCTTTCACATCCTCTATCTCCTGCTTTGGAATGACCGGGTTGATGGTGATTATCTGCGCTTCGACCTGCATCGGGACGTATGGAATGCTGTCGGCTGGAAGTTTGCCGAAATACTTTCTCACGTCAGCCGGGGTGGCCTTGACGTCTTTTGTCAGCGAACTCTGCACCTGTTCGATGATATATTGGTTTCTCATCACTTCGGCGAGCTGTTCGCGCAAGGCGGGGATCGGTTTGCGGAAATATTCCTCGGTCTTCTCCCTTGACCCGAGATTGGCGATGAAGAAGTTGAGGCGCTTTTCCACAGCGTTGTTGATCTGGGCCGCCGGCGGTTCGATTGTGTCGAGCTTGGCCTGATGCAGATAAAGTTTCTCCACGGCTATCTGCTCAGGGATCGCACAGAAGGGATTGCCGGGAGGGACGGTCCCTTCGCTTCTCATCTGCGAATATTGCTCTTCGACATCGGAGCGGAATATGGCTTCGTCTCCGACAATCCATGCGACCTCGTCGATAACGTTGGTCTTGGTCTGCGCCAGCGATACGACCGCTGTCAGAGCTGTCATGGCTATTCCAATTGTCTTTATTCTCACGATATTTGTCTTTGTTCTCACGATAATACTTAATCTTGTGTTGTTTTCCCTGATGCTTTTTTAGCCGGCGCCTGTAGAATCATCCTCCTTTTCACGGGGTCGTAGGCTATGGACTTGAGTTTTCCGCTCTTGACAGCATCCTTGAACAGATCTTTCAGAAGCTGATGGTCGGCATCTTTTTTTGACTTGTCGGAAAGGATCTCCCTTATCTGTTCCAAAGCGAAAGAATAGGGCATTACGTCGCCGCTTTTCAGATATTCGGAAATGTGGAGGAAATAGGTCGATCCGTTGTATTCGGTCTCGAAATTGACGGTGGATTCGACAAATGCGTCGGCGTCGTAGAACCGGTAGGGGATCTGATCCGCCACAATTTCCCAGTCTACCCATCTGTCGCCGAACCAGTCGTACTGCATGGCTCCTTTGAGCCCGTATTTCTCAAGTTTGTCAATGCTCTGTTTAGAAGCAGAGAAAACCCATTGACGCACATTCTCGATGCGCTCGGCATTGGTGGGAACCTTTATGTATATCCCTTTTATGACCGGATGTTCGAGCCGCATGTCGTCGACATGGGCTTCGTAGTATTCCTTTATATCGGCTTCGCGGATCTCTTTCCGTGAATCTTCTTTCATGCGTTTCCGGTATTCCATCATTATCAGACGGTTGCGGTAGTCGTCCACCATCCTTTCAATCCGTTCCATGTCCGGAAGAGCTTCGGCTGCGATTTTTGTCAGAAGCATATCCTGGATCCAGGAGTCAACTATGGACGCGAAGAGGGCTGCGCTGTCGGTCTCGGCCAATCCTTCAGGAATGCGTCTGACTACATCCGCAAGGGTCAGGGTTGAGTCTCCGATTGACAGAAGATGGCATTCCTCCCCGTTCTGCTTTCTTGTGTCGGTTTCCCTACAGGAGACAGCAGCCAGGAGCGACAGCCCCGAAATAATGACGAGTATCAAGCGCAGACATTTCATCTCAAGCTGCAAAGATACTACTTTTTTTTTTAATCGGCTTTCCGAAGCAGCTTAAAAGATGCGGCGCTATGGTTCAGGTTGCCTGTTCAGGGCTCTTTTCGCCCGAAGAATGCGAAATGGGCAGGAATGTCTCCTGTGCGGACTTTCCATTTGCGTATTCCTTCGGGAGAATAGCATATCAACCATCCGGGGTTGACGTAATTGCCTGCGTCTGTGACGAATATCTCTTTGGTCAGCGGGTTGACTTTTACGCCATAGGGGATCTTGATCTCTTTCTCAGTGCCGTCTTTAATGAAATTGTCGCTGACTTTCTCCATGAGGTTTATATCGATGATGGCGTTGGTGATGGTGTTTTCCATCGTTTCATAGCTCCATGCTGATGAGACGATATAAATGGAGTCGCCCACTATGTCCATCTGGCTCACAGGGACATCAAAAGTCTTTTCGATTATATCCGTGCGCGGATTGTAGCAAAAGAGTCTGGACTGGTTGTTGTAGTAGTCTCCGCGCGACGAGATCCAGAGCCGTCCTTTGCGGTCGGGACGCACTCTCTGGAGGTTTATGTCGATCTCCACTCGCTTTTCCTCAGTGAATGTAGCCATGTCGATGATGGAGATTGTGTTTTCGTAGTTGGGCACCATATATCCGCCGGAGTTGGCCACATATATTTTCCCGTTCAGGATCGCGAGTTCGTCAGGCTGGAATCCGACAATGCACCGTTCAACAACCTGAAGCGTGGCGGTGTCCACTTTCGCCACATAGCCTTTCTGTTCGTAGTCAGGGCGTATCTGCACCGGGCCGGCGTAGGATGTGATGTATGCGTATCGGTCGTGGAACTGGATGTGGCGGCAGTTTGGAATTTCAATCTGTCCGATGCGTTTGGTCGTGGTGGCGTCCATGACCTCGATCTTGTTGCTGCAATTGATCACGGCATAAAGTCTCGAACCGTAGATCTTCAGGTCGTTGCCTACGTCCCCGAGTTCCTTGGGCACTCCGGGATTCGCCTCGGAATATATGTTTCGTATGTAAGCGCCTGATGAATAGTCAAATCTGTCGAGGGTGGATTTGTTGCTGCCCATGTTTCCCTCGTTGAGGAGATAGAACCCCTCTATCTGGGAGAAATTTTCGGTGGGATCCGTTACGGGAGTGGTCTCCTGCGTGTAGATTATGTTTTCTTCCCTGCATGAGCATAACATGGCGGGAATGAGCGTGAAAAGGATGATGATGAGGCTGATGTGTTTCATAGATCGAACTGAAAGATAAGTTTGAAATTTGTTCCCGGCATCGGGTAATTGCATATCACTTCGTATTGCTGGTTGAAAAGATTGTTTATCTCGAGAGTTGTGCGGAGGTTGGTTTTGCCGATCGGCTGCGAGTAGGCCAGCGACAGATCGTGGGTATACCAGGGCTGTTCGTGGTTGACCGGGATGTTTGAGCTGTTGTGCCAGCGTTCTCCCACATATATGAAGCTGTAGTTCAGATTCAGTCTCCACCAGTACGCACCGAGTACGGCCGATCCGCTGTGGATCGGGATATAGGCGATCTGTCCTTTGTAAGTGCCGGCGGCATCCTTGTTGTCGGATGGATCGGAATAGTCCATGGCTTTCTGGAACGTATAGTTTATGCGTCCGTTTAGCGATATTCCTGCCGGCAGCGTGATCTCTGAGGAGGCGGCGAAGTCGAGTCCGAAAATACGCACTTTCCCGATATTCATCATCATCCACCTGTATTGCCCGGTTCCTTTGGGGACAGCGATTATCTTGTCGGTTATGCGGTTATGGTAGCCGTCGAGCGACAGATGGAGCGACTCGAAAATAGAGTTGGTAAATGTGAAATCGTATAGGAAACCTACGTTGTACTGGCTTACATATTCCGGTTTCAGGTCGGCATTCCCGATGTCAGTGTAGTATAGGTCGTTGAATGTCGGCATACGGAAAATCTTCTTGTAGAAGGCTCTTATGTTGAACTGGCGGCTCTCCCAAGGCTGCCATGAGAGGAATATCGCCGGTGTGAATTCATGAAACCGTTTGTGTCTGGTTCCGAGGTTCGTGTTGTCAGAGATGATCTCGGACCGGTCGTAGACAAAAGTACCGAGTATGCTGCCCTGTGCCTTGAATCCATGCCCGCGCCACGCCGAGGCGACAGCGGTAAGCAGAGTGTGGCGCTGCGGCATCACGAAATTGACCAATGAGGCGTCGAGCGCGTTCCATTGCCAGTCGGCCGCGACAGATATGTCCCAGTCGCGCAGGATCTCATATTTGGCAGCTATGGAGACGTAGGTTTCGTCCTGACGGAATTTATTGTCAATATACATCAGGGTGGTGTCGGGATTGAGGTAGCGCATGTGGTCCCGGGCATATTTTGCGTTTGCCATCAGATCCCATTTGTCTCCCAGGGATTTCTGCCAGCTGCCCTGGACGAAAAGATTCCTGTCCCATTGGCGCTGCGAGTTTTTCCACACATTGTTGACGATCGCTCCGGGAATCCCTTTCTCGCTGTCGTAGAAATAGAGCTTTCCATACCATCTTCCTCCCTGTATCTTCCCGTAGACTCCGGCTTCGGCTCTGAACGAATGTATGTCTCCGTTTTTGCGGGTGGCAGTCGTGTCCCATGCCAGAGTTCCGTCAGGAAACATCTTGCGGTACCTGAATCTGTATCGTCCGGTTGCAAAAGTGTATTCGGCGTTGACCGACGCGCTCACACGGTCGGAAATTTTGTATTCGAATCTCGCGGAGGGATTGAGCAGTCCGAAGCTGCCGGTTCTGAAAGTTACATTCAGGTTATAGCGTCTTTTGCCGCGGAATTTCGGATGGCGGGTCCGGATATAGATTGTGCCGGCTGAGCCGAAATCTTTGGCAGACTGGAATATGTCGCTTTTCTGACCGTTGTAGAGGGAGATTTCCTCAATATTGTCGAGAGAATATTTTCCGAGGTCTATCTGTCCGTTCTGCGCGTTGCCAAGCTGTATGCCGTCGTAGAACACGCCGAGATGGTTTGTTCCCATCGAACGCATGTCCACGGTCTTCACTCCGCCTACACCGCCGTAGTCCTTGATCTGCACGCCTGAGAAATAGCGTATGGCATCGGCCACATTGTGTGAGTTGAGTTGTTCGAGGGCTTTCCCGTCGAGATGCTGCGCAGGGATCACTTCTTCGTCAGGCCTGGATTTCCCTATGACGAGAAAGTCGGGGAGAATGGTGGTCGTGTCGTTGACACCGGTCTGGGCTGAACAGCATATCGGTTCGAGCAATGAGATGCCCGCAGCGAGAATGAAGGCGAGTTTTTTATCCATCTGCCGATTGTAACTTTTAGTTCCGAAAGTCGCAAGGCAAGAGTCCGACGGCCGGTCTTCTGACTTATCCCCCCTCGCAATCTACCCTTCCCGGGATAAATGATTCCCCCAGTGGTTGCCGTAACGGCAATGGAAAGCGAGCATTGGAGAAACACAGCAGCGGCTCTGTCGAGGGATTCCCACCCTGTTCCCGATGCCGTGGCTCTTTTGCGGTGCAAAATTACAATTTTTTTTTCTAACGCGATGCTTGTGAGTTGAAAAGATTTGTTTAATTTTGTAGATTGGTTTTCAGAAAAAAACTCTTTTGAGATAAACGATACAAAACAATTATTATGAACAGCGAATATTATATCATAGAAGGGAAAGAGCGCCGCGGCCCGTTTTCACTGGAGGATCTTGCCGGAGCGGGGATTACGGCCGACACCCTTGTGTGGCGGCAGGGGCTTCCCGATTGGGTCAAGGCTTCCGAACTGCCTGAACTTTCGTCAATGCTTATTGCGGACGATTCCGCATTCGGAGCGTATGCCCAGACTCCACCCGAGCCATATTTCGCGATGATTGGAAACAGACGCGTAGGACCGTCTGATCCGGCGTCGCTTGCCGCCGAGGGAATCGGCCCGGACACTCCTGTGTGGCGCAGCGGAATGGGAGACTGGGCGCCGGCTTCCACGCAGCCGGAAGTGATGGCAGCCATAAATGCATTCAGAAGTTCGGTTCCTCCGTCTGATCCCGGAATGCGGTTCGGCCAGCCACGTTTCGCCCCTGGGCAGCAGGCGTTCCGCGCATCGGGATATGATCAGTATTCCACTCCTCATACCAACTGGATGACGTGGGCTATTGTCGGCACGATTGTCGGTTTTCTGTTTTCCTGCATAGGCGTGATTTTCGGAATCATCGGTATTGTCCAGGCCAACAAAGCCAATGAGGCATACGCGATGGGAAACACCGTAGGAGGCGAACAGGCTAACAATACAGCGAAGACAATGAGCATAATAGCGCTTGCCTTTGGTGGAATCGGACTGATCACAACCGTTGTCGGGACAATCACCGGACTTTTCCATTCTGTCTTCTGATCGGCAATGAGATATTTCGCAATGATCGGAGGGGAGCGTCGCGGCCCGTATGAGCTTGACGAGCTTTCCGGAGCTGGGGTGCGCCCGGATACATACGTGTGGTGCAAGACGATGACTGATTGGCAGCAGGCTCGCGATGTGGCCGAGATATGCCGTCATTTCCGCCGCCAGCTCGCCGGACTTAATATTCCGGAGAAGCAGCCGGCGGAGAATTCTGTGTCAGAAGATCCTCAGGACAATATCGACACGGTTCCCTTGCGTTTCAGGAACTACGTCAGAAGATCCGGAACGCCAGTCGGGGATCCTCTCCCGGAAGAAAGTGCCGACCCGGACTCGCCTCCCCGCAGCATGCTGGTGCCGGCAGTGATCGCGACTCTGCTGTGTTTCCCACTTACGGGATTTGTGGCGATCTATTTTGCAATAATGACGCGGCGTCTCTGGAAAGAGGGGTTGAAGCCAGGGGAAAATGCCGAGGATTACAGACGCATGTCCCATGACTATGCGCGTCAGACAAAAATGTGGCTCGGAATCACATTCTTTCTCGGACTCATCTTCATGGCGTTTCTTTATCGTCATTCCGCCTGAAGAATTCTTGCGGTTTCGGAATTAAGATCCGTAAAATTGGTAGTTTATGCAGTGTTTTTGGTAGGATCGGTGATGGGAAACTATTGTAATTTTGCCATTGGAACAGTATTGCGGTTAAAACCCGCTTGATTGAAATTCCACGCGATATGAAAAAAACATTAATCATTCTGGCTACAGCACTTATATCTATCAACATGGCAAACTCCAATAATCCGGCCCGGCTTACAGATGGCCCCTCGGAAATCAAGCAGACAGCAGGACGGGATGCGCTCGGCGGTTTTTCTCCCAAGTTCGCACAGCTCAATGATGACGTGCTTTTCGGAGAGGTGTGGAGCCGCACCGACAAACTGTCGTTGCGCGACAGAAGTATAGTAACCCTTACCGCATTGGTCAGCAGCGGTATAATTGACAGCTCGCTCTCGTATCATCTTCAGGAAGCTAAGAAAAACGGCGTTACGCGCACCGAGATAGCCGAGATTCTCACGCAGGTGGCGTTCTATGCCGGATGGCCCAAAGCATGGGGCGCTTTCCGTCAGGCGACAGAGGTGTGGAAAGAGATCTCTCCAGCCGACGATTCGAAGACGAAATTCGAGCAGGAACTGATATTTCCTATCGGGAGTCCAAACACTGCATACGCCAAATATTTCATAGGCAACAGCTATATCCATCCGGTAACCAACGTCGGCGTCAATATGTCGAATGTAACTTTCGAGCCTGGTTGCCGCAACAACTGGCACATACATCATGCCTCCAAAGGCGGAGGCCAGCTGCTTATATGCGTGGCTGGTGAAGGATGGTATCAGGAAGAGGGTAAACCCGCTGTCAGGATGCGCCCTGGCGATGTCGTGAATATTCCCGCCAATGTGAAGCACTGGCATGGGGCGACAAAAGACCACTGGTTCTCACATCTCGCCATGGAAGTCCCGGGAGAGGGAATGTCGAATGAATGGCTTGAGCCGGTGGACGATGATCAATACAGCCGGCTGCCGGAATAATCCATGTTCTAATCAAAGAAACAAACACCGAATATGAAAAATATACTTCTGACAATTCTTGTCGCCCTCGGATGCGTGTCGGTTTCGGCCCAGTCGACCGTTTATCTTACCCGGGAAATCTCACCGGAAGCTCTTGTGAAAATCTACAAATCTCTCGGGCGTCCTGCTGATGGACATCGTGTGGCGGTGAAGATCAGCACAGGCGAAGCGGGCAATCCCAATTATCTCAGTCCCGAACTGATCCGCAATCTCGTCGACAGCGTGCGCGGGACAATAGTGGAGTGCAACACAGCCTACGGCGGCAAGCGCAACACATTCGACGCCCACTGGCAGACGGTGCGCGAACATGGATTTGACTCAATCGCTCCGGTAGATCTGATGGACGAGGAGGGACAGATGAAGATACCGGTGCGCGACAAGCGTCATATAAAGTACGACATTGTGGGCGATCATCTGCCCCGTTACACATATATGGTTAATCTCTCGCATTTCAAGGGACATCCGATGGGTGGCTACGGAGGTGCGCTTAAAAACGCGAGCATCGGTGTAGCCTCGGCCGACGGCAAAGCCTATATCCATTCCGCAGGCAAGCACGATAAAGTCGACGGTCTATGGCAGAACATAGCCGAACAGGACGCTTTTCTGGAGTCGATGGCATCCGCGGCTCAGGGCGTGGCGGATTATTTCGGTGATAATATCGTTTATATCAACGTCATGAACAATATGTCGGTGGATTGTGATTGTTCGGCTCATCCGGAAGATGTGAAGCTTGCGGATTACGGCATTCTTGCATCGACCGATCCTGTGGCGCTCGACAAGGCATGCTGCGATATAATATTCAATATGACACCGTCGGAAGGCAACGACAACGCGCCTATGAAAGAGCGCATCAGCAGCCGGCACGGCCTGCATACGATCGAACATGCCGAAGCGATCGGCCTCGGTTCGCAGAAATATGTGATAGTGGATCTTGATAAACACAAATAAACACAGCCGTATGAAAATTAAGAAACCGGTATATATAGTTTTTTTCATGGCATTGTTAATTTCTTTGTCGGCATGTGCGATGGGGATCAAGCAGCAGGCTTCCGCCGGACAAGATAAAAAAGATAGCAGAACGGTTGTGGTATATTTCTCTGCCACGGGGACTACACGCAATGTCGCCGGAAAACTTGCAGCCGCGACCGGGGCGGATCTGTATGAGATCCAGCCCGAGACTCCATACACCGACGCCGATCTGGATTGGAGAGATGACAATTCCAGGAGCAGCCGGGAGATGCATGATCCCGGTTCGAGACCTGCCATAAAGGGTGAAATAAAGGATCTGTCTCGTTATGACGTGGTCTTTATCGGATACCCGATATGGTGGTATACAAATCCGACCATAATAAATACGTTTATCGAGACTCATGAACTTGAGGGTAAGCGGCTTGTGCCATTTGCCACATCCGGAGGCAGCGCTATCGACAAGAGCTGTGATGATCTGCGGAAAGCCTATCCGACGCTCAACTGGGAAAAGGGGCGGCTGCTCAATGATGTAGATGGCAAGGATCTTGAGGATTGGGGGAATTCATTCAAATAACGAGTGTTGTGTCCGGCATGAAAGGAATTCTCATATTATCGGCTTTGGCATGTGTGTCCGGCCATGCTATGGCCAAAGATGCGTCAGAACCAGACTCGGTGCGTGTACTCGATGAGGTGGTAGTGGCCGAATCTTCGGCAAAAGCTCCTGTGGCGTTGTTGCCGCTCGATGTGAGGATAATAGGACAGGATGAGATTGATGACAGTCCTGAGTCGAATCTGCTTCCGCTGCTCCAGAACCGCATTCCGGGAATGTTCGTAACCGAACGCGGGCTCGCGGGCTACGGCGTCAGCGGAGGGGCAGCCGGATCCGTAAACATACGCGGTGTCGGTGGAGGGAACAAGGTTCTTTTTCTTATCGACGGTCAGCCGCAATGGGCCGGTGTCTTCGGACATTCACTGCCGGATACTTATGTAACGAACGACGTCAGCCGTGTGGAAGTCGTCAGCGGCCCCTCGTCCCTGCTTTATGGCTCGGGGGCGATGGGCGGGTCTGTCAATCTGATTACACGCGAAGCCGACGGGAAAGGATTCCACGGATCGCTGCGTGCCTCAGGGGGAAGTTACGGAACCCAACGGTATAACGCGAGGGCTGGATATGGAGATGGCAGATGGAATGCATTCATGGCTGCAAGCTATGAATCGACCAGAGGAAACAGAAAGGGGATGGACTATTGGCTATCAAACCAGTTTGCATCTTTATCATATAAGATTTCGGATCATTGGAAGACCGGAGCCAACATTACACTGACAGAGACAAAGGCCGACAATCCCGGTCCGGCAGGGATGTCCCAGCCGCTCGGGATGTGGACAAAAATGTTCCGCACCACAGCCTCGGTCTTTGTCAAAAACCATTATGCCATATCGTCGGGCGGCATCCAGGCATATTATAACTGGGGAAAACATAAGATCGACGACGGTCTCAGCAATGGGCGTCCGCGCGACTATCTTTTCAATTCAAAAGATTACAATATCGGGGTAACTGCCTACCAGACAGTCAGGCCGTGGAGCGGAAACGACCTCAGCGCCGGGTTCGACTTCAAACATTGGGGAGGCGAGGCATGGAACGAAAGCAAAGACGGCTCCGGCAGGAAGGAGATTGTGGACAGGCATGTGAACGAGATAGCGGGTTACGCAATGATGCAGCAGTCGCTCTGGCGAGGCAGGATAAGCCTTAACGCCGGCGTCAGGCTTGAGCATTCGTCGCAGTTCGGGAATCAATGGATTCCTCAGGCCGGTTTCATTGTCAGGCCTACAGCCCCAAGCCGTATCAAATTCAGCTACGGCAAGGGATTCCGTTCCCCCAACATAAGGGAATTATACATGTACGGACCCCGGAATCCGGAGCTTAATCCTGAATCCATGGAAAATTATGAAGTGGAGATGCGTCAGTGGTTCTGCGGGGGTAAGGTCAATATCGGTCTGGCGCTTTTCTATATCAACGGCGATGATATGATCCAGACGGTCATCTCCGGCGGCTCACCACAGAATGTGAACACCGGTAAATTTATAAACAAGGGGTTTGAAGTGGATGCGACCTACAGGATCGACGAAAACTGGTCGCTGACAGCAAACTACGCGTATCTGCACACGTCGGCCAGAATCCTTGCCGCGCCACGAAACAAACTGTTTGGAGAAGTTAGCTACACTCCGGGCCGGTGGCAATTTTCCGTAGACGTGATGTCAGTATGGGATATGCTGACTGAGCAATCATCCGAGAACTATGCCTTGCTCAACGCGCGTGTGGCATATACATTCCCGTTTTCCAAACCTTTGACATTGTTTGCCAAAGGAGAAAACCTTACCGCTACGGAATATCAGATCAACTACGGATTCCCAATGCCGCGTGCCACAGTCATGGCAGGCGCTGAATGGAGATTCTGATCGGCAGCGACGATGCTTATTCAGATGCGCGGATCAGTTCGATAGCCTCTTTGCCTGATATTTCAAGGATCTTCATGCGCAGTATGCTGACGTGGCCGAGGCATCTCTCTATCTCGGCCGACGGATCGATCCCGGGGGAGTATTTACCGCATAGCAGTCTCAGCCCTTTGAGAATCCCTTCTGTATCAGAAATTATCTCAACGCATCCGCTTGCAATGACGCTGCGGAAATATGTGGTGAATTCTCCGGGTACGATATGGTCTTGATCGACCACGCAGAAAGAACAGCGCGGTTCAGCTCTGATACAGTCAATCTTATGCCCCTGGATGGCGCTGTGGAAATAGATATATCCATCCCGGTCAAAAACATAGCTGACAGGGACACCGTATGGTTCCCCATCGCTGTCGATAAGCGACAGCACACCGTTGGTTCCCTTTTCAAGCACTCCGACCGCAGCTTCCGAAGGGAGCTGCTGCCTGAATCTACGCATCTTGTGTCTCATGTTTCAAATTTCAAAGCATTTTCAGCCCTACGATCGATAGAATCAGGGTTATGATGAAGAATATCCGCCAGAACGAGGCCGGCTCATTGAAGAATATGATTCCTACGGCTACAGCCCCGACAGCTCCTATACCGGTCCATACGGGATATACCGTGCCGAGAGGGATGGTTCTTGAAGCCTTGGCCATCAGAAACATGCTTAATGCCAACGATGAGAGAAATCCGCCCCACCACAAGTATTGGACCATGTCTGTGGCAGTCTTCGTCTTGCCCAGGCAGAATGTGAAGCATACTTCCATCAGTCCTGCGACTATGAGGTAAAACCAGCTCATGATTTTTTTGCTGCAAAGTTATGTGGATTTTATGAAATGTCTGTTTACAATTGATAATTTCGTAACTTTGCCTTATGGAATTGAAGGAGATAATGAATAATATCCATCCATTGTCTGCCGGGTCAATGGAATTGATCTCGGATGAGGCGGATAGAATATGTGTGGGTAAAAATGAAATAATCATTTCAGCCGGCAGGATTTGCCGCCATGTCTATTTTGTAGCTGAGGGTGTGGTAAGAGCTTTCTACCGTACACGAGGCCGCGACATAACGTTCTGGATCGGGGAAGAGGGATCGGTAGCTTTGTCGATGCAAAGTTATGTCAATGGCCGCGCCGGTTACGAGACAATCTCCACTCTGGAGGATTGCGTTTTGTTCAGAATCTCCATTGAATCGCTAAACCGTTTGTATAGCCGGAATATAGATCTTGCCAATTGGGGACGGAAATTTGCCGAGAAGGAGATACTGAGAGCGGAAAAGTCGCTGATTCCACAACTGTTTGCCACCGGCCGAGAACGATATGAGGCCTTGCTGGCAGAACAGCCGGGATTGCTCAACCGCATACCGTTGGAGGTCATCGCCACCTATCTCGGGATGACGCCTGTAAGCCTGAGCCGCATAAGGGGGCAGATTGTGGAAAATACGAATCATACCCGGGATCCCATGAGTGCGAAATCATCTTGATTAGGGATTTTCATAGCCTGCCGGTTTTCCGCTGCAAGTTTCTGTATTGGATGGGGGATAGGCCGGTTTGTTTTCTGAACACGCGGCATAGATATGATGGATCGTCGTAGTGTAGCCGTCCGGCGATCTCCTTCACCGTCAGGTCTGTGGTGTCGAGAAGCATTTTCACGACAATCCCAAGCTGGATGCTGATCTGTTGCTTTGCCGTAACTCCCAGATTTCTTTTTGCTATAATATTCAGATAATTAGGTGTAATGTTCAGTCTCTTGGCATAAAAGGCCACATCGTGCCGATGAGTGTAATATCGGTTGACTAATCCGAGGAATTCATTGACTATCACCCATGCCCGGTTCTTCGGTGGGTTGATTCCTGACAATCCGCTATGGGATTCAACTTGTTCGGCCATTATCATCATAAAATTCTCAGTCTCGTTGTGCAGAGCTTTCCAGGCAGTGATTTCCGAACAATTGTCCGCTATCCATTCAAGCGAGTCGAACCATCTGTTCACGACAACATCAAGATCATTGCTGAGTCTGAAAACCGGATATGAATAAATGTGTTCCCAAAAGCGGTTTGAGGTGATCAGAAAGAAAATATCCTGCGTGGTATCAAAATCCAGAATAATGAATCTCGCCTCGAAGTCATCGGACACTTCGACGGGTACGGCAACCATGTCAAAGACAAAGAAGGCTATATGTCTTCTTGACATTGTGAACCGACGGGAATTTACTGTGATGCAAGCTTTCCCGCGCGTACATAGCATTATCCTGCATCCTTTGGTGGGGATCGGATGTCCATGTTTCCATTCTTTGCCGTCAGTCGTGCCTGTCGTATAATGTGGTGTGGTTTCCGGATTTATTTCCATAGCCGTTGGTCCCGTTGATTGAATTGTGGTGTAAAGTTATAAAAAGTGCCCGGATTGTAAGGATTTTTACCATATATAATTACAATACTATAGCTAACTTTGCAGCCGGATTTTAGAATAGGAGATTGTTGTTAAACATACTTCAAATGTAAAATATTGACTATCACATGGAAAGAGATAAACTTGATTTTGGAAACGGTAAGATAGGACAATTGTTCCGTGCGATGTTTTTCCCTACCTTGGTAGGAATGGCATTCAATTCGGCGCTTAACATCTGCGACGGGATGTTCGTAGGCCATGGAGTAGGCAGCAACGCCCTTGCCGCCATCAATATCGTGGCTCCTCTTTTTCTAATCTGCACCGGCATAGGATTGATGTTCGGAATCGGCGCATCGGTAATCGGCGGCATACGTCTTGCCGAGGGGAATGTGAAGGCCGCCAGGATCATAATGACGCAGGCATACATAGCCGGGGCGGTGATATTCGGCATGGTCATTCTCGGATCCCTGCTGTTTACCCGTCCGGTGCTGTATATGCTCGGATGCAGCCCGGCTCTGGAGGGGCTTGCCACGGACTATCTTCTTTGGCTGCTCCCCGGACTTGTGTTCTTTTATCTCCAGTGTGCAGGGATGATGCTCATCCGTCTTGACGGATCGCCTCGTTACGCCATGAGCGTTCAGATTGTAGCCGCTGTTCTGAACATATTTCTTGATTGGTATATGGTTTTCCCGCTTGGCATGGGGATCAAGGGTGCTTCGATGGCCACATCCATATCCTGTATTGTAGCGGGTATAATGGTAGTGGCGTATTTCATATTTTTCTCCAATAAACTGAAATTCTACAGGCTTCGCCTTACGGTCAAATCCCTCAGACTGTCGGTGCGCAATGTCGGATATATGGCAAAGATCGGATTCGCCACATTCATTGCCGAACTTGCGATAGGAGTAATGATGGTTACGGGCAACTACATGTTTCTCTCTTATCTTGGTGAGGCAGGAGTGGCGGCATTCAGTGTAGGGTGCTATCTGTTCCCTCTCATATTCTCGGTCAGCAATGCCGTCGCACAGTCCTCGCAGCCCATAATAAGCTACAATTACGGAGCCATGCGCCCCGATCGTGTGAGGGAAGCACTGAGGATAGCTCTTTGGGCAGCTGTTGTCAGCGGAGCCGCTATTTCAGCCGGTATGTGGATAGGTTCGGGAGTGCTGGCTGGTATATTCATCGAGTCCACGGATGCCGCTTACGTCATTGCAACAGAGGGTCTGCCGCTGCTCGGCCTCTGCGCGTTGCCGTTTGCACTCAACATAACGTTTATCGGATATTACCAGAGTTGCGAGAAGTCCGCACGCTCGATAATATATATGCTGCTCAGGGGTATAGTGTTCATGCTTCCGGGGTTCATCTTGCTTCCGCGCATAATCGGAGTCCCCGGTCTGTGGCTGTCTTTGCCGGTGTCTGAACTGGCTACGCTGATTGTCATAGCTTTGGCTTACTTGAAAAATACAGCAGCATCGACCCTGCGGCGGAAGTAATGACGACATGGTGCCACTGGGGATTGTTGGCGATTAATGACTGATAGATCCAATAGACGCTGCATGACAAGGATATGATAGCGGCTGCGGCCATTATATGACGTCCGGTTACCGTTATTCGGCCTATGTGAATTCTCATTATTATGATTTTTTAAGGTTCGCAATGTGCTTACGGGTGGTTTTCAATGCGCTCAGAATATCGATGATTTCTGTCTCGTCAATCATCGCAGCTCAGGGTATCTCCGCCATTAGTTGCGGGAAAGAGTCTATGATGCGCCATGCCCGGGCTTTTGTCAGATCCTTGCGGCTGGAGTTGCCGTAGGTTACACCCACGGTGCGGCATCCGGCTCCGTTTCCCATTGCTATGTCGACAGGCATATCACCGACGACAAGCGTGTGGGCCGGACTTTTACCGAGATGCTTCAGAATGGTCAGCACCGGTTCCGGATCAGGCTTGGCATGGACAACATCGTCTGCTCCGAGTATGAGTGAAAAGAATCCGGTGATATCGTTGTCGTCGCAAAACTCGATCAACGATTCGTGGGAACGCGATGATGCAACCGCCATCTGTATACCCTTTCCGGATAGTTTCGCAAGAACATCCTTTACTCCGGGATAAAGTTCAGGAACAAGGTCTTTTTTGTTGGAGTTGAATATGCGCCGGTATGTGCGCACGCAGTCATCCAGTTTCTCGTCAGTGAAATCAGGATAAAGTTGCCGGAATCCCTCTTTCAGCGGCAGACCGATGGTGGCCTGACATTCAGAGTCGGTGCGGTCTGCGGCGCCGGTTTCCGCTATCGCCATCTGATATGTGCGCAGGATCGTGTCGGTTGTGTCGGCCAGCGTGCCGTCAAAATCAAATATTATCAGTCTGGTATTTAAAACATCAATCATAATGTAAAATCTCGATGAGATACTAATTGATGCAAAATTATGATTTTTTCAGGATATTACAAAAGTGGACGTCGGCAATGCTATGTGAATGGCCGGAATTGCGGCGTGTGCAGCAGGCACACGTCAGTTGGCAGATATTTTTGAGCGGTATTGCGTAGGGCTTTCTCCCGTCATGCGCTTGAACATCCTCGTGAAGTGGGCGGGATATTCAAATCCAAGATCATAGGCGATTTGGCTGATGTCCGACGATCCTGTCGCAAGGCGATGTTTGGCTTCCGATATCAGATAAAGTGATATGATGTCTTTGGGAGATGTCCCGGTCTCCTTACGTATCAGATCAGAGAAGTATCCTGCCGACAGACAGGCTTTCCCTGCAAAATATGCGACGCTCGGCAAGCCGTGCTTTTCCTGTTCTCCATTGAAATACTCCTTGAGCTGGCGTTGGAAAGTGTTTGCAATTTCTGAATTCACCTTGTGGCGGGTGATAAACTGGCGGTCATAGAAACGGTGCAGATACTCGATAAGAACCTGTATGGTTGCCGAAAGAAGAGCGGCGGAATGCATGTCAACCGGATGCTCTATCTCATGTTTGATCTGTTGGAGGCAAAACATAAACTGTTTTCGTTCCTCCTCCGACAAATGAAGGGATTCCATTTCCGTATAGTCGAAGAAAGAGAACGATTTGATCTTGTCGGCAAGAGGTGTGCCGTAGATCAGATCCGGGTGAAACATCAGGCCGATCACATCTGGCGCAATCTCGGTCTTATCCATATCGACATCAATGATCTGTCCGGGAGAAAAACTCACCACTGTCCCTTCCTGATAATCGTATTTGCGCCTTCCGTATCTGATGGAACAATTGATGCCGTTTTTGAGAAACAGCGCGTAGACCCCGTAATTCATGGTTACATGATTCACCGGATTAGTCGCATTCTTGAGGTCTATTACTGTTACCAGCGGGTGGTGGGTAGGCAGACCATACAGTTTATTGTATGCGTCGATCGAGTCAAGATTGACATTTATCTTTTTCATATCGCGAAGTTAAGCCTTAATTTCCAAACATCGGCAATGTTGCCACGTTTAGGTAAGAATTTCCAATGTATGGGTAAGGCGCGTCTCTATTTTTTGTTGTTATTTTGCCGCATGAAAAAGCTATTGTACGCTCTATTGGTTCCTGTAGCTGTGGTTTTGGAGCCGGCCACATTGAAATCTCAAAATACAGACATAGATATGAATCTGAACACTAATACATTGATTGCTCCGGTGGAAACACTGAAGCTGACGCAGGATTGGGACAAGGTGTTCCCGAAAAGCGATAAGGTTGACCACTCGAAAGTGGTCTTCGTGAACCGCTACGGCATAACTCTTGCCGCCGACGTTTATAAGCCGAAGGATGCAAACGGAAAACTCCCGGCCATTGCGGTCAGCGGCCCATTCGGGGCGGTAAAGGAACAATCGTCAGGATTGTATGCCCGGCAACTCGCCGAGCGCGGATTCCTGACAATAGCGTTCGATCCATCGTTTACCGGCGAGAGTGGCGGTATGCCCCGCAGGGTGGCTTCGCCCGACATAAATGTGGAGGACTTCTCCGCGGCTGTGGATTATCTCATGAACCGCGGGGATGTCGATTCCGGGAAAGTGGGAATCCTCGGTATATGTGGCTGGGGTGGCATCGCGGTTCAGGCGGCTATCAATGATCCGCGCATCAAGGCTACCGTAGCCTCGACGATGTATGATATGACCCGTGTCAACGCCAACGGATACTTTGATTCTGAAAACAGTGCCGCGGAGCGCAATGCCAAACGCAAAGCGATGGCGGAACAACGCACCATTGACTTCCGTAACGGAGAGTACAAGCGTGCAGGTGGCGTGGTGGATCCGTTGCCTGACGATGCTCCGCAGTTTGTAAAGGATTATCACGCTTACTACAAGACTCCGCGGGGCTATCATGTGCGTTCCGGTAATTCCACCGATGGATGGAATACGACCTCCAATCTGCCGTTCATCAATTTCAAGTTCTTCGAGTATGCCGACGAACTGGAAAGCGCAGTGCTGATAGTGCATGGCGACAAAGCGCATTCATATTACTTCGGTAAGGACACTTTCGCCAGACTCAAGGGAGATAACAAGCAGATGCTCACCGTAAAGGGCGCGACGCATTGCGATCTCTACGATCAGCTCGACATAATACCGATGGATGAGATCGCGGCTTTCTATAATAAGTATCTAAAATGACGACGGAAGAATTTAGAGCTATAATGAATTCCGGCGAAAGAATTCCCGCCGGTTCAGAGGTTCATCAGACAATGCACCGTCTCAGCCAGGAGGCGATACGCATCACACTTGAATTAAACACTGTCTATCATACCCGCGAAGAGATTGTGGCGTTGATGTCGGAGCTTACCGGCACGGAGGTTGACGATAGTTTCGGCATGTTTCCGCCGTTCTACACCGACTGCGGCAAGAATATCCGCATAGGCAAGCGTGTGTTCATCAATTCCGGATGCAAATTTCAGGATCAGGGTGGGATAACCATCGGCGACGATGTGCTTGTCGGCCACAATTGCGTTATCGCTACGCTCAACCATGTCATGGATCCCGAACGGCGCGCTGACATGATCCCGGCTCCTGTGAGAATAGGAGACAAAGCATGGATAGGAGCCAACGTTACAATACTTCAGGGCGTAACCATTGGCGAAGGTGCGGTCATAGCAGCCGGTGCTGTGGTGAACAGGGATGTGGCGCCGCGCACCGTCGTAGGGGGAATCCCGGCAAAAACAATAAAAACAATCTAAACAGAGTTTTCTGAAAAAATGAATCGTATATGAAAAAAGTGCTTGTAATATCCACAAGTCCCCGCGTCAGGAGTAACTCGCACGCGCTCGCCGAGGAATTTGCGCGCGGTGCGAAGGATTCCGGCAATGAAGTGGAACTGATCACTCTCCGTGATAAGAATCTGAAATTCTGTCAGGGATGTCTGGCGTGTGTCGACACCCACCGCTGTGTGATCCGCGATGATGCCCCGGGGATAACTGAAAAAATGCATGATGCCGACGTGATCGTCTGGGCGACTCCCATCTACTATTATGAGATGAGCGGACAGATGAAAACGATGATCGACCGTGGAAATCCTCTGTTTGGCAGCGATTATCGCTTCAAGGAGATCTACATGCTCTCCGCTGCTGCGGAAGATGGATCGGAAGTCCCGGAAAGGGCCGTATCTGGACTTCAGGGCTGGATTGACTGCTTTGAGCGTGCGAGCCTTGCCGGAACTGTTTTTGCCGGAGGGGTTACAGCTCCGGGGGAAATCGAAGGCACCGACGCTCTTTCGGAGGCTTACAATATGGGCGGGAATGTGTGATAAACAGGATATTGTCCAGCGTACAGTAATAATGTCGTCGACACAGACGCCGCTTCCAGACTTGGCCGTCATAGCTTGAGTCAGGATTTTCTGAATATGAATTAGTCAGGCACCGAGTATCACTACTTGATTGCCTGACTCTCTTCATCGGGTTAGTTTGGTTGATTAGGTTATTTCTGTTTTACAGTGTGGTTGGTCATTTTTCGATCCATTCTTCTATTTGTGTTGTGGTAGCGGGGAAACGTAATCCTTTGTGCCAGTTAAGATCGGGATAGCCTTTCTGTAATGTCGCATCAGCCTCCGACATGGGACTTTCGTATGATGTGCAGAAAGGATAGAGTTGTCTGCCGTTCAAATCAGTGGTGTCGAGAAATGTGCGTATTACTGCCGGTTCCTCGTGCCACCATATAGGAAATCCTATAAAAACAGTGTCGTATTGGCTGAAATCCACATCCAGCGGTTTGATGGCTGGGCGGAGAGTTTGGTCGAGATGTTCCTGTGTGCAGCGGGACTGTTCGTTTGTCCAGTCAAGATCGTCTGAAGAATATGGCTCGGCCGGTATGATCCTGACTATGTCCGAGCCAGTCTGCTGTGCTAACTGTCGGGCTGCAAGGCCTGTGTTGTTTGAATGAGTGAAGTAGACTACGATTGATTTCATGTTTGTGTCAGTATTGATGGCCGGTTCGGTTGCTGACATACAGACGCTGGCCAGCAGAGCGGCTATAGCCATCATGGGTTTGAGCAGAAAACTTATTTTCATAGATCTAATCATTTCCATTCCATGAACATTTTGACAACTTCAGGGGCGTGATGGTCGAAGAAAAGACTGGTCTTGGTGTCGAGATCGGCTATGGCTGCCATATCTTCTTGCGAGAGTTCAAAATCGAGAATGTCGAGATTTTGCTGCATACGGTCGACATGAACTGATTTAGGAATGATGATGATATTGCGTTGGATGAGCCAGCGGAGAGCGACCTGAGCCACAGATTTGCCATATTTCCTGCCGATTTCTTCAAGTATTGGGTTTGTGAAGAAATTGTTGCGTCCCTCGGCCAGGGGAGCCCATGCCATCATGTGTGTGCCGAATTCTTTCATGTAGTTCTGCGCGTCGATTTGCTGATTGAACACATGGGTCTCAACCTGGTTGACTGCGGGAACTATCTCAACGTTACTGGCGAGGTCGATGAAATGATCAGGATAGAAGTTGCTCACACCGATTGCCCGGACTTTCCCCTCTTTACAGGCTTTTTCCAAAGCGCGATAGGCTCCGTAACGGTCGCAGAAAGGCTGGTGGAGAAGCATAAGATCGATGTAGTCAGTGCCGAGTTTGCGCAGACTTTCGTCAATTGATTCTTTGGCTTTGTCGTAGCCATAGTTTGAGATCCAGATTTTTGACACGAGAAAGAGTTCATAGCGTGCAATGCCGCTTTTTTTCACGGCAGCACCGACACCTTCTTCATTGTGGTAGGCCTGAGCGGTATCGATCATGCGGTATCCTGCCCGAAGCGCGTCGGAAACACAACGCTCGCATTCAGAAGGAGACACCTGATAGACTCCGTAGCCAATCAGAGGCATCACAACTCCATTGTTTAGTATTACAGTCTTCATATTGTTGTTCTTGTTATTGAGTGTGCTGGATGCAGCTGTAAGATTGAAAGCCGTTTAAGCAGCAGATTTCATGACATTGATTACGGTTCTGAGTCAAGTTTGTGAAACTTGTACCTTAGCCAGACAATGCCGTGCGGCCTCTGCTCCATCGAAATCAGTTCCAACGATTGACCTTCAGCCGGACGTTCGTCCGGTTGTCCGGAATATTCAAAAACCGAGGGTGCGGAGGCCAGTCCGTCAATTCCAGGATAGATCACAAGGCTTAATTCGCTGATGAGTCCCTGGGCAAGCATTTCACCGTCGATTATGCCGCCTCCTTGGAGAGATATGCTTTCGACATGAAAGTGCTGGTTTATCAGGTTCAGAATGTCCCGCAGATTATACAGGTCATCTGTAACGATATACGCCACTCCTTTTTCCTCAAGGAAATCGAGATAATCCGATGTGGCGTTTCTCCCTAATACCGTCAGGATATTGTCTCCCCGCAGACGGTCTGATGTGAAAAAAATGTCCGCGTCGGGGTCTATGGTTACGAAAAGCCTTGATGATGTCCGCTTCCCGGTGAAAACTTTGCCACTGGTGCCAGCCGCTTCCCCTTTAGGCATGAATTTGTAAGGGAAAACTTCCCGTGTGGTGGCTTTGCCGAACATCCATGCATCTGTGCCGAGACTCAGACCAATTGCGGCATATTCTTTAAAGAGTTCCGATGGCTTTGTCCCGTCAGACGGAACTGTCCATCGTCCCGGCAGCAGACGGCCGTCAACGGAACTCATGATATGGCATATTACTTTGGGTGTCATGATATAAAAAATGCTTAAGCGATGGTATGCTTTTTAGGAATCGGTTATCTTAGCTGTCTGCTTTATGAGTTCTGACAATTTTCGATCCGCCGAAAACCTCGCTCATGGGAATGCTGTCGAGCTGGCGGTCTATTGCCTTAACTTCCTCGGCCGACAGTTTGATGTCGGTTGCTCCGATATTCTCCTTTAGCCGGCACAGATGCCGGGTGCCGGGAATGGGGACGATATATGGCTTTTTACATAGCATCCATGCAAGGGAAATCTGCGACGGGGTGGCATGTTTTTCATCGGCCAGCCTGCGGATGAGTTCAAGAAGCATTTCGTTCTCTTCAAAACTTTCGCGGTTGAACTGCGGCATGGCTGCACGATAGTCATTGTCAGGGTTAAATATAGAGTTGACGGTATAGAAATCTGAAAGAAAACCGTTGGCGAGCGGAGAGAATGCGATAAAACCTACATTCAGTTCTTCGAGCGTGGGAAATATATCCTCATGCCATCTCGCCATAATTGAATAGCGGTTCTGGATTGCTGTAACCGGGCATACAGCATGGGCACGGCGCAGATACTCCTCAGTCGTTTCTGAGATCCCCCAATGGAGAATCTTTCCTTCCCTGATAAGCCCCGACATTGTGTCTGCCACGATCTCAGGTTCTATCTCCGGGTCAATCCGGTGTTGCAGATAAAGGTCTACGTGGTCTGTCTGTAGCCGGGAAAGAGAACCTTCGACCGCTTGACGTATTTTGGCTGGAGAGGAGTCTGGGATAAGCGGATAAGGCCCCGGTTTGTGAGATTTGTCGAATGTCAGGCCGAATTTGGTCGTGATCACAACCCTGTCCCTGTATGGTTTAAGAGCCGCTCCAAGTAGATCTTCGTTATCGTGAGGATTTGTGTCAGTTCCGTAAATCTCTGCTGTGTCAAACATCGTGTAGCCCATCTCAACCGCGTCTGCGATCAGTGAGGTCATTTCGCTCTTGTCGGCAGGCAGACCGTATGCGTGGCTCATTCCCATACATCCCAGTCCGATGGGCGACACGGTCAGATCCCGGAGTTTTCTTTCTTCCATTATATTACCACTTTACTATCTTGGATGTCTTGTATCCTGATTTCACAATATATACACCTTTGCCGATTGCGTCAGGGGAGACAATCCGTCCGTTAAGGTCGTAGTATGTCTCGGTTGCATTTTTTGCAAAATCTGCCTGAATATTGTTTACAGTCGCGGGGTTGCTCTGCATGATGGGAGAGAGGAATGCATCGAAATCCTTGCCCCAGATATCAGAGCTTCCGCCGCTTCCATATCCGTGAGGATAGTTTTGTAGAATTTTTGTCTCCACCCTTACTCCGGCTTCTTTCAGTGCATTTGAGTTCTGAGTGAACTGTCCGGCAAATCCGTCGCGTGTTCCCCAGCAATAGAAAGCTGGAGGCAGGTTCGCTGCCCTGAGGGTCTCCACATTGTTCATCGACACACTCAGCCGGCCATAGAAAGAATATATCATGCCGACTGCGCAGGCAGACACCGGCACATTATCGAGGGCGTCAGGACGGTATGATCCATCCAGAGCCGTGCCATTTGTCAGACCGCGCCAATTGAGCAATACTTCGCCGTTCAATATGCCTCCTGCCGAGAACCCGACGAGAGCTATGTTTTCCGGGTTGATCCGGTATGCCTCGGCATTGGCTTTTACGTATCTTATAGCCCTTTGCAGGTCGGTGGCGCTGGCTTGCATTGAGTAGGGAGTGATGCGGTAGTTCACAATAAAGCATTGGTATCCCATGGGTACGAGCATGTCAGCTATGTCGTAGCCTTCGTTTTGCATACTGCGGAACGCAAAAGCTCCGCCTGGGCAAATCATCACTGCGCCTTTGGGTTGGACATTCTCCGGGACTGTATATACAAGCATGTTGGGCATGAAGTCCGGGCCGTCGGAATTGTTTACATTCTCGATGAAACCGGGTATGTTGCCACGTTGCCATAGTTCGACAGTCCCTTCCATAGGGACGGTTGCTCCATCCGGGTCGAGATTTCCATATTGTTCGTTGGCGAGGTCGATCCATGTGCGGATCCGGTTTTCTGTTATGGATCCGCTTGTGAGACCGAGTCCGTCAAGATGGTTGGCATCAGGAGTCAGGTCAACAATCTTTTGAAGAGTCTCATCACGGAATGTCGCTGCGTAGGTGCAGAATGGCACAACGGTCTTGCCTGAAAAGTCATAGCTTTCGGCAAAAGTGGATATGATCATCGGAGCCGTGTGCCACCATACGGGGCAACCTAAGAAAACTATGTCGTATTCATCCCAGTTGTCCAGATTATCCTTTATCTGTGGCCTTTTGTCGTTGTCGAGTTCATCTTTGGCGACATGGGTGCATTCGGTGTAGTCTGTAGGGTAGGGGACGGCGGGCTCGATTTTAAATATATCTCCGTCGGTAACAGACTGGATTTGTTCAGCCATCCGGCGAGTGGTTCCTCCCCATGAAAAATATACCACAAGCACTTTCTTGCCTCCGAAATAAGTCGATGCTCCTGCCGGGAAAACCATTAGCAGAGTCAGAATTAGAAATAGATATTTTTTCATGTTCACAAGATTTATAAATGCTGTTTGTGTCCGCAAAGGTACAGCTAATGCGCAGATCGGATATTACGTTTTTTTCTACTGCTGTTACACAAATTTCGGTTATCGGAAATTTGTGTAAATGATACAGAAATTTGTGAATGCCGGAGATGGATGGACGTAAGTAATTTTGCGTCTGGAATATGATTGTAAATATTAATTAAAGTATAAATGAAGAAGTTAGCTGCCTTGATTATTTCGGTCATGTCAATACAGGCATCGTTTGCCATCGACGTTGTTGTAACTAAACAGGGTCAGTTCCCTGTCGGGGGCACCACCATACAGCGTGAGGGGACATTCAATCCCGACACGTTTGTTGGCTGGGCTGAGCAAGACCAGGCCGGACAAAGCTATCGTTGCGATCATGCGTTTGCCCGCTACCAGATACCTGCCAATGCCAAAAATATGCCGTTGGTGTTCGTGCATGGTTATGGCGGTGACGGAGTTTGTTGGGAAACTACGCCTGATGACCGTCCCGGTTTCGCAACCCTTCTGCTTGCCGAAGGTTATCCGACATACGTTCTCGACCTCCCCGGTCGCGGACATGCGTCCCGCACAAGCTCCAAAGTAACGGTCGAACCTGTCGCTGACGAAATGTTCTGGTTCGACATTTGGCGCATGGGTATTTGGCCCGAATGGAATGAAGGGATACAGTTCCCTAAAGACTCTCTCAGTGTCAGCAACTTCTTCCGTCAGATGGTGCCCGACCTGAGCAATCATCAGCTTGATGTTCCGGCACTCGATGCAATGGCAAAAAAAATCGGAAATCAAGTGCTGGTGACGCACTCCGCCGGAGGTTTCCCCGGATGGATGGCAACTATGCGCAATCCCGAAGTAAAAGGTGTCGTTGCCCTTGAACCCGGAGGTTATGTTTTCCCCGATAGTGAAATTCCCACTTCGCTACCCGGTCTGACCGGAGGCTTGAAAGGGGTAGGCGTGCCAATGGAACAATTCATGGAGCTTACAAAAAAACCGATTGTGATTTATTTCGGCGACTATATTCCCGAAAGCAATGCCACCACTCTTGGCGGAAGCAACTGGGAGGTGAGATTGAAGATGGGCCGTGAGTTTGTAGAGGCAATCAACCGTCATGGAGGAGATGCGACACTTGTCATTTTGCCGGAAATAGGAATAAAGGGGAATAGCCACTTCCTTATGCAGGAACTCAACAATGATGTGATAGCCAAACTCGTAGCCGACTGGCTCGATATGAAGTTTCAAAAATAATTTGTAAATTTGCCATTATAATTGGCAAATTATGGCAGACGAGAAATTATTTGACAAAATCATAATTACCGACTCCCTGAACGAGATAGCCTCCGAAAAAATGGAAGGCTACCTCGCTCATGCTCTTTGTCTTGACGGGAGCATGGAATTTGATTTCAACGGAAAGCATTTCACTTTCGGGCGGCATGACCTGATGATAGTTCGCAAAGGTGGTCTTGTGGACAATATGCGCGTCTCTGATAATTTCCGGGTAATGGTTATCTATATTGATTCCGGGTTCGTAGAGCATTGCACTCCGCAGTCAAACTATGGCATGAAAGGGCAGCTTGCGCTATTCATGAACCCCGTGATGAAACTCAATGAAGCGCAGTTCGCTCTCTGTCTTCAGGATTTTCAAGGCGTGGAATACCGCTACTATACCACGGGGTTCGTGTTCTATGAAGAAAGCATACGCTGTGCAGTGCAATTGATGATTCTGGATTTTTTCGATTTCCATGCCTATAATTATGGAGAGGATTCGATCTCATCGCAATATGCCGCCGTGATAAACAAGTTCTTCTCCCTGCTCGACAGCGGCGTTTACCGTGAGCATCGCGAAGTGTCATATTATGCATCGGAACTTTGCATAACGCCCAAATACCTTTCGGAGATATGTAAGAAAGTGAGCGGCCACTCGGCTAACTTCTGGATCAACCGCTACACATCGCTAGACATTTCCCGTCTGCTGCGCGACAAGAGTCTGACATTTGTCCAGATTTCCGACATGTTCAATTTTTCATCCCCCGGCTATTTCAGCCGCTACGTGCAGAACAATCTCGGCATGAGTCCCTCCGACTACCGGGAATGAAATGAGTAACTTTTTAAAATTAGTGGTAATTTCAAAGAGTTACTTATGGTAAAATAGTGGAATTTTACCGGAATTACTGTAAGAATGAATCAAGAAGACGATTGTAATTTTGTCGAGGATTAAAATTCAAACAGTAATGGATAAAAAATTTGTTGTTGCAGCTGTGGCTTCGGCATGTCTGATTTGTATTGCATCATGTACCCGTGAATATATGATTGATGAAATCCCGGAGATTCCCGCCTACGGAAGTTCCAATGAAAACAGAGATGGCATTTCTGTCGATAAAGAGTTTTCCTCTTCCTCTACAGTGGGCGATGTGATCAGCAATCCCGCCTTTGGCGATTTCGGCCATCTGTTATTTCCGGTCGACCGCAATGTGTCCCGGACAATGACGCTTGCCGATGTAAGTTCGTCTAATGTCTATGTATGGTACAGCCACATACATACAGAGAAAACAGTGGAAATAATCAACCGTCTATATAGTGATGCTGTAGCTGGAAACCAAATATTTTACCGTATGTATTCCGATGCTGAAATAGCAGCTGATCCATCGAAAGCTGACACCGGATTATTTCTTTTCCGGGGAGAACCGGGAAAGCCGTTTGCCATTGCCAATGCCGGAGGTGGATTCATGTATGTCGGGGCAATGCATGATAGTTTCCCACATTCGCTTGAGATCAGCAACGCCGGATATAATGCATTTGCCATCATATATCGTCCTGATGATCCGTACTCTGATTTGGCAAAAGGTCTTGAATTTATACTTGACAATGCGGCGGAATTGGGTGTCAAGGCCGATGATTATTCTCTTTGGGGCGGATCTGCCGGCGCAAGAATGGCTGCTGTTTTGGGTAATAAGGCCTATATGCAACAATTTACCGGACGCACTGACATTCCGCAGGCTTCGGCTGTAATAATGCAGTACACCGGTTATAGTGATGTGTCGGGATATGACGCCCCGACATACGCATGTGTAGGCTCAAACGATGGCATCGCACCATGGAGAACAATGCAGAACCGACTCCAACGTCTCTCGGCAATGGGTATTTCCACTGAGTTTCATGTATATGATGGATTAGGGCATGGCTTTGGTATAGGATCCGGGACAGTTGTTGATGGATGGGTAAATGACGCGATTGAATTTTGGAAAAGGAATATGCATACGGGTGGTAGTTCCGGCATTCCTCCGGTTTATGCTGATTGATCGTACAATCCTGCTTTTCTGGGGAATCAGGATTTCTTGAGATTTGGTGCTTATACCGTTTTCAGACGGAATTCGCCGGGTGTCATTCCGACTATTTTTTTGAATGAGCGGCTTAGATGATGTGGATAGTTAAAGCCGAGGTCGTAGGCTATCTCGCTGATGGTCTTGTCGGTTTCGGTCAGCTGTTCCTTGACTTTAGATATGACTGTAAGCTGGATATGTTCTGATGCGGTCTTGCCCGTTTCCTTTTTTATCAGGTCGCCGAAATAATTTGGCGAAAGGCATACTTTATCGGCGCAATACTGCACGGTGGGCAGTCCGTTGGTTTTCGGCAGTTCGGAATTGAAATATTCCTGCAATAATTCCTGAAAGCGGTCGATGATGTTATGGTTGGTTATCTCGCGGGTAACGAACTGACGCTCGTAGAAGCGGACACAATGGTTCAGCATTGTCTCGATATTCGATGCCACTATCTGCTTGGTGTGCTTGTCGACCGGATGCTCCAGTTCCTCGCGTATCTCACGGAAGCAGTTAAGGATTATCTGTTTCTCACGTTCCGACATGTGGAGCGCCTCGTCGCTTGAATATGAGAAGAATGAATAATCTTTCATACGACGGGCCAACGGTGTGCCATATAGCAGGTCGGGATGGAACATCAGTATCCATCCTTTGGGATCTGGCGTTTCTCCACCATCATCAACTCCCGCGATTTGTCCGGGAGAGATGAACAGCATCGTGCCTTCCTGATAGTCATATTTGCTGCGTCCATATAATATTGTGCCGCAATCGAGTTCCTTGAAGAACACGCAATAAAACCCGAATTCCTTGCAACAATGGGGTATCGCCTTTAATTGCGACATGTCTGTCACGCTCACAAGCGGATGAAGGGTTTCAGCTCCGAGAATGCGGTTATAATCCTGTACGTTTTCAAGTTTTATTATCTTGTCCATATACTGTTCAGCTTTCACATTGCAAAAATACTCATAATATTCCGACTCCGGCTATGCTGGGTATATGAATCAGTAATAATGGTTAATTAATCCGTAATATGTGTTATCGTCTTGATATGTGGATGTTAGAATCTGTAATTTTGGATATTCAATCAGTAATATGAGTTATTCAATGAGGCAAATTGGATATAATTTTGCGGTGAGTTTCCGTGGCAAGCCAACGCGCACCGGCCAATGGACGACTTGCGCTCGGAACTCACTCGCGAGAGCTTCGCTGTTGCGGTGTGAAAATAAATTATAAAAACAAACGTATATGAATATGAACCGATTGACACGGGAGTTTGACAGTTAGTGCTTTCAAAAAATAGTCTATAAAATTGACGCCGA
>CAJUSZ010000022.1 GCA_910589425.1 uncultured Muribaculaceae bacterium
TGAATCAGACGATAATGTCGGTTTTATCTCCTATAAGGTGTCAAAGATGGGAAATGTACTAAATTCCTTGAATCTCAGAGTGGAAAATTCAGTTAAAAAACGTTAATCACACTCTTATTTGAGTATGGCTGATCCGGTGCTTCCGGATTTGTCAAGTTCGTTGCCTCTCCAGAGTTCCTTGCCGTATGGGAATGTGTAGGTCACTGTCAGGGAAATGGTGCGGGCCAGGTCGTTGGAATATCTCCATGAGTGTACCGAATAGTGCTGCGACGCGTAGTCCTCGTAGTATCGGTTACGGTTGAACCAGTTGCGGAATTGCAGGCTTACATTCAGCTCTCCGACATAGTATGTGGCATAAATACCGTAGGTGCTTTTATAATTGGCTCTGAATCCGTGTCCCCAGGCGTCGAGTGTCTTCTGCGGGCTTTGATAGAAGGCCATGAAGGAGAAATTGCGTATGTAATAGTTGGCGTAGACGCTCGCGAACAGATGGTTGGCCGACTGACGGTCTATTCCTGTCAGCACGATCCTTTCAGCCTGAAGGTTGCCCTTGATCGAGAGTGAGTTTCTGAAAAGCTTCAGTGTGGCTGACAGCCATGCTGAATACTGGTGGAAATCACCGCTGTTGATGATGCGTCTCACAAGGCCGTTGTAACCCGGGATGATACGGAATTCGTAAGACTGTTTGTTGGGATTGCCCTCATAACTGGCGCTGGCCGTGAGGCTGAAACGGTTGGACGGGATGAAAGTGTAGGAGGCCTTGGCCGACGCGAAGATGGTGTTCCTTATGTCGGGATTTCCCTGAAGCCAAAGCAGCTCATTGCTCTGCACAAGGGCGGAATTGGTGGCCGACGGCTGGGGATGGGAATTGCCCCACCATCCCTCGATGCTTGCCGAGTGGCGGTCGTTTATCTTGTAGCTCAGCTGGAGTCCGAGGCGCGGGTTCCATTGTTCGAGTGTGGTGGTTCCGTTCAAACGGCCGACCACATACGACATGCCGACGCGTGAATAGAGATTCAGACCGTTTTTCCAATTTTGCATATATTCGATAAACAGCATGTTTTCCGACGAGAGCATCTTCTGGCGCCCTTCGTAGGATCCGGCATATTTTGTGTCGTAGACTGTGTTGAATGTCATCAGTGCTGTGCGGAAAGTGTTGCCGTGGCTGAATTTCTTCGAGTATGTTAGATTTACGGTCGGAGAATATACTTTCTCGCGGTTGTCGTTTATTACGGGAGCCAGATCCGCGAGCCTGTACTCAGAATTGCGCCGGCTGGATCCGTAGCCGAACGACCATGAAGCCGACAGCGAGTTCGCTTTAGGAAGCTTGAAATAATAATATCCGCGGATATAGGGGGAGATGCTCTGGCCCGACATGTAAGACTTCGCCTCGGAGGAGGGCAGGATTGGATCGGAGAAGCTTACATCGGAATTGTCGCGGGTAAGCGGATTGGCCGACCGGTTGAAAGACAGCGTGTGGGATATGGATGCGAAATTATTGTTGTAGACTGTGCGTAGCGACGCCCACTGGTTGTTGTCCTTCAACAGATAACCGTCGCCGGAATGAGAAGTCCGGGTCAGCTCGTCGAAATGTCTTTCCCCGATGTAGAAGTCGCGGAAAGTCTCCCGGCTGTAGCTGCTGAACCGGTCGTTGTGGTCTATCGATCCTCCGGCGCTTGCGTCGAATGTCCAGTTCTTGTAGGCGAACTTGGAATATACAGTCCCGTAGAGCCGGTCGGTGTTGAGTGTGGTTCCGGAGGCTGTCAGCTTGGTGTATCCTCCCCATTCATACTGGCGCATGATGAAGTTGACCACATTAGGCTGACTGTTGAACCGGGGATCGTCGGGATATTCGAGTATCTCGACACGCACCACATCTTCCGGGCGGAGTCCTTTCAGTTCCTCCTCGGAAGCAGGCATGAAGTCTATGAACAGGGCCACAGATTTTCCGGTAAAGGTCTTGATCTCGGCTGTGCCTGGCGAGATGTTCAGCTGCGGGATGTTCATGTGCATAAGCAGACTTGTGGCATCCGTGGCGGCTTTCTTCAATTTCTTCTCCGGAATGTATTCCACGCCGTTTTTGATCACGCGCTGCGTGCGTCCCTGCACCACTAACTCGTCGAGCGTGCGGGTGGAAGAAGTAGTGTCAGTGTTTTCCTGCGCCAACGCTGGCAACGCGGCTGACGAGAGTATCAAAAGCAAATAAAGTTTTTTCATTCTCAAAGCGAGTTAACTATATGGCCACAAAGATAACAAGAATTTTTTAAATAAAAACAAATTGTATGTGCTGTTTTTTTTGCATTCATGATAAACATGATCTAAAAAAAACAGGGCGCTCCCTGAGAGAAGCGCCCCGCCGTGGGTTGTATTGCGGATGGATTATTATTTCACCATCACCTTGTCAGTGCGTGAAGTGCCGTCTGTGTAGCGTGTCTTCATGATGTAGACTCCGCCGTTTGCCGGATTGGCTATCATGCGGCCTTCGAGGTCGAAGAATATGCGTGATTCCACTTCCTTGCCGGTGGAGACATTGTCGACGCCGCTTGCTTCGGCGATCACGAATTTGAATTCTTTCGACTTCGAGCCGTCGCTGTGGGTGGCTGTCAGGGTTGCCTCTCCGGTTTTGCCGGTGTAGGCAATGCCGTTGCCGAATCCGAAATGTTCTGTGCCGGTCCAGTTCACCTTGTCGGCATTGCCGAGAAGGATCACGCCGGTGATGTTTCCGGGAGTGTCGGAGACTTTCTCGGGCACTGCGAGGGCAGTGGCGAAAGCCTGATGGGCGTCGGCTTCGATTCCGGGCAGCGAGGGATATGACGCGCGGTCGTAGACGAACGAGTCGCCGAGAGGCGCGAACGCCATCTGATATGTAGACATGGCGTAGCCCTGCTTGTCATATTTGCCCATCTGCGGGTTGATGTCCGAGTCGTAGAAGATGGCGCTCTCTGTCAGTTTGGCATTGGCAGCCTTGGTGTAGAGGTTGCCCCATTCGTCGGATGTGCCGGTGTGGGTAACCTTGCCGGCGCTGTAGCAGTTGGTCAGTTTTGTATGGGCTGAGGGAACCTTGCCTACAAGACCTCCGACATATTCCTTGCCGGTGATATTGCCGAAGTTGTAGAAGTCAGTGATAGCCGGCTGGCTCACGGTGTATCCTGCCAGACCGCCGGCCTGACCGTTGATTCCGCCGAGTCCGCCTTTGGAGACTACATCTCCGAGGTTGAAGCAGCGTTCCACACGGATCACATCCTGAGTCTCACCCTGCACGATTCCGGCGAAGCCGCCGCATCCTGCATAGTCTGAGCTGACGTTGCCGCCGTTCCAGCAGCGTTCCACATGTCCGCGCACGCAGCCTGCGAAACCGCCGATGGCGAGAATCTGGGCGAACTGGGTGTGCTGTCCGCCGAGAGGTGCGGTCATCGTTACATTGCCGAGGTTGTAGCAGTCGTATGCTTCGGAGCCTGTGCCGACGAGACCGGCCACACCGCCTGAGTAAGCCCAGTGGGCCTTGATGTCGCCGTAGTTGACGCAGTTGCGCATACGGCTGACGAAGGTGCTGTTTGCCGACATCTCGGCTGTGATGCCACCGCAGTTTGAACCGCCGTTGTTGGAGATTGTGCCGTAGTTGACGCAATTCTCGATCTGGACGCCTACGTATGCGTAGCTGATGATACCGGCCACATGGTCCTTACCCGTGATGTTGCCCTTGTTGGTGCAACCGGAGATCACGAGGTTGGATCCCTGGGTGTAGGAACGGTTGGCGATGCCGGCCACAACAGATCCGCCTGTGGACATGTTGGCTTCATTGTGGCAGTCGGTGATCTCGGTTGCGTCAGCGAAACAGTTGGCCACGATTCCGGCGATGGTTCCGGCACCCTGGATAGGCTTGAGGTT
This sequence comes from uncultured Muribaculaceae bacterium, assembly GCA_910589425.1. GTDB lineage: Bacteria > Bacteroidota > Bacteroidia > Bacteroidales > Muribaculaceae > Lepagella. Next base: position 3,889 of record CAJUSZ010000022.1, read on the forward strand.
GCGGCATCCTACGATGGCGCCCGACGATTCGCCGGCGATACCGGCTGTGCCGGTGCTTTCGCTGGAAACTTCGCCGTCGTTGACGCAGTTTTCCACACGGGCGTTGAGCTTGAGTGTGGCCACGATACCACCGTTGGTGGTCTTCATGGACTTAACACGTCCTTCGTTGCGGCTGTTGCGGATGATTGATCCGGCGTTGGCGCGTGCCACGAGGCCGGCAGCTCCACCTTCGATCACAGAGAGGGAACCCTTGTTGACGCAGCCGTCTACTATGCCGAAGAGATCTCCGGCCAGTGAACCGCAGTAGGAGTTACCCGTGATCGTGCCGTTGAGGGTCAGATTGCGGATCTCACCCGATCCGCCTACCACTCCGAAGAGGCCGATGAAACGTCCCTGTCCGGTCTGGGTAGCGGTGTTGTTGAAGTTGAATCCGCTGATCGTCTTGTTGTTTCCGTTGAACACGGCGTTGAACGGGACATTGGTCGGGCAGATGACACGGAATGACTTGCCGTTGTAGTCGATGTCGTTCTCAAGACGGAAATTCATGCCGTTGTAGTCGAACTCTGTGATGTCGATGAATTCGGCAAGCTTGTCGAGATCCTCTACAGTCCGGATCAGATAGGGGTTGGCTATCGAGCCGTCGCCGTCGAAGATCGAGGGCACTGATTTCAGGTTGTAGACTTTCACGACGTCGCCCAGCGTTGCCGTGAGTGTGTCTGTGGCCAGTGTCATTCCTGTGGGCACGTCGATGGTCAGTGTGTTTCCGTCGATCTTGAAGTTCTGGTTGTTCTTGAGTTCCCACTTGATTCCGGCGGGTTTGGAGAGCGGAGCGTTGGCCGTTACGTTGCCTCGGCTCTGGCCTTCTGCGAAGTTGACGAACACGGTGCGTATGGCGGCTGTGAGAGGCTCGTCGGCGAATTGTTTCAGCACCGGATATGCCTCTGCCTTGAAGTCCCAGAGGGATGCGTCGAGACCGTCTATGGCTTTGCCTGATGTGATGGCTGTAGTTGCCAGCGGGGTGATTCCGGCAAGCTGTCCGTTGGCAGCGGCGCCGTTGATGTTGGCACCGTTGTCGTAGTAGTTGCCAGTGATTTTGCCGTATGATGCAGCCGAGCCGATAAGTCCGCCGCGGCTTGTGGCGTCGCTGGTGATTATAACCATGCCGTTGTTGACCGAATTGGCTACATCACCGATGCTTCCTGTGGTGGAGCTGATCTGTCCGATGACTCCGCCGGCCTGGGAATAAGCCTTGATGAAGCCATTGTTGACACAGTTCTCCATCACGCCGCCGTGGAAAGCGGCGATACCGCCTGCCAGCGACTGGGAGTTTTCGGTGCCGTCGGCTTTATAGCCGCGGATCTCGCCGTCGTTCTGACAGGCTTTGATAAGTCCGCGGTTGAGACCGACGATTCCGCCCATGCCTGAATAGCCGATGGCTACTTTACCGGCATTGTAGCAGTTCTCTACGGAACCGGTCGAGGCGAGGCTGCCGACGATTCCGCCTGCATACTGGCGGAAGCCATAGATGTCGGCGTAGTTGCGGCAGTTTTCCACGCGGCCTTCGGTGTATCCGGCCACTGTGCCGCCGGCTGTGTAGGTGTTGAACTTACACGAGGCGTCGATGCGGATGTTGCGGATCGTGCTGTATTTGTTGCAGACGTTGAAAAGACCTGCGTAGCTGTAGATCGACGTGCTGATCGGATCCATGTTCGCATCCAGTTTGTAGGCCTCGACCCGGAAGTTCTTGATGCGGTGTCCGTCGCCATCGAAGTTGCCTCCGAATGAGACGGTTGTGGAGCGTCCTGCGCCTACACCCTGGAAGGAGGGAGTGGCTGCGAAGTCGATGTCGGAGGTCATCTTGAAGAAGTCGCCGGTGTGCGACTGCCCGTACTGGCCTACGGCCATGTCGAGCGTAACGAAGTCAGCGGCGCTCTTGACAAGATAGGGACTTGTCTCTGTTCCCTCGCCATCGAAGAGATGGGGAACGGCGGCTATGCGGAAGAAACGCTGGCTGCGTCCGTCGGGAGTGCGCGCGGTGAGAAGCTCGGTGCCGTATGAATCCTTGATGGCCACGTTGTTGCCCGTGATCTTCAGGGCTGCGGTTTCTTTTACAAGCTGGGAATTGGCGGGATCTACAAGATTCCAGATGATTCCATCGGGAGCCGAGAGCTTGAAGTTTTTCTTCACCTTGATAGCCTGTTCTCCATCAGAGAGGAGAACGGCTGCGGAGGCAAGGGCGCTTGTGCCCGAGTCCTTGAGTGTGGACACGAGCGGATAGAGTCCGGGCTCGGCAGTCCAGGTGGAGGAAGAGTAGTTGGCGGGAAGTTTTCCTGATGTGAAGAAATCGGTCTGTTTTCCGAATGTCTCGTCGGAGATTCCGAGGATCTGCTCGTCGAACCAGCAGTCTGTGAAAGTCTCCGGGATCGGGTCCATGCCTGAATAGGTGAATGTCTGTCCCCAGACACCTTTGTGGCCTTCGTTGGACGAGGAGATAACCGTGCCGGAGTTGTAGCAGCGTTCCACTGTCGATCTGTCTCTCATGGTCATCGGGCCGCCGTTTGTGGTGCCGTAGGAGACGCGGATGTATCCGACCAGACCGCCCACGGCGTCGCTTGTCAGTCCGCGGTCGGATGATTTTATGATTGTGCCCGAATTGAGGCAGTCCGACATGCGGCTTGCGCTGATCCATGCGGCGAGACCTCCGGTGTATGTGTCATAGTCCGTGTCGTTGCGTTTGTGGGAGATGGCGCCGGCATTGACGCAGCGTTCCATTGTGGAATTGCTGAGTTTGGACGCAATGCCTGCGGCAAGACCGAATCCGCTTGCCTCGTCGATTGTGCCGCTGAACTGGCAGTCGGAGATTTCGGCGGTGAATTCCGCCTGAGAGGCCGATGTTCCGGCTATGCCCGCGCAGTCGCGGTATACGTCGTTGAGGTGTCCGGCGCGCTGTATTGTCGCGTCAGATTCGCAGAAACGGATTTTTCCGTAGTTGTAGCCCACGATTCCGGCGATGCTGCCTGTTCCGATGGCAGTGCCGCTGAAGGAGCAGTGGTCCACGAGTCCGGTGGAGCGTCCGGCTATGCCGCCGCCGCCTTCACCGTTGGACACGACCTGGGTGTTGGTTACCTTTACATTTGAGATCGTGCCGGAGTTGTCGCCTACCACGGGCGCTTTCCATTGGCCGTTGGTCGAGATCGAGAATTTGTCGATGTTCAGGTTCTTGACTGTCCCTTCTGTGCCGAGCTGGCCGAAGAGGCCTCCGAAATGGTTGCCCCGGCCGTCGTATGTGAGGGAGCTTATGGTCTTGCCGTTTCCGTCGAATGTTCCCTCGAAAGCGGCTCCGTCAGCGCCGATCGGCTGCCATGATGCCGGGAGGCGCGACAGGTCGATGTTGTTCTCGACACGGAAATGTTTGCCTTTGAAGTCATCGGTTGATGTGCGTTGCGCGAGTTTGATCAGGTCGTCGGCCGTCTTGATCAGATATGGCGCCGCCTCGGTTCCGGCTCCCTCGAAGTCGCCGGAAATCATCTGTGGATATTTCAGCGTTGCAGTTGTGCTGATTTCCGAAGAGAGAATGTCGTAGACCACATACATTGTCGGATACAGTCTCGACGCAAGCACCCATCTTCCGGTGGTGATCTTGTGGTCGGAACCTTCGCCGATGGTGTAGCCGGCGGTATTGATCGATGCGCGTCCGTCGGCTTCTACAACGGGGAAGTTGAAGAAAGGTCCGTACATCGCATTGGTGTATATCAGCTGCGGGGTGATCCGGACACTCTTGTCGTGGTTCATTGTCGCTACGACGGGATTCTGATAGCCCACCATGTTGTAGATAGTGATCTGGTTGTCATAGTCCTGCTCGACGAGCGTGTTGAAGCTTTTCTCGCTTCCGTCAACGAGCTTGAGGCTGACAGTGCCGTTGGACGGGATCCATTCGCTTCGGTTGAAGGCATAGAACCATCCGCCTTTGTTTTCACCCTGGCCGATGAAGAGACCCCAGCCGCCGAGGGTTATTTTTCCGTTGGCGTCCATGCGGCCCACGATGTCGGCCGTTTCGTCGTAGACGAGCTGGTTGTCCTGCACACGGCATGAATAGATGTAGACATCGCCGTATGTCTTGTGGACAAACGCCACCTGTGGCTTGATTGTGGCCAGGCCTGTCTCGTCGTCGATCTCGATGGCGATCCTGCCGCCTGTGCCGAGAATGTTGACCACCGAGTCAACACCGGCCGGGCCTTTCACGAAGTCGAAGGCGAGGTTGTTGACTGTGCCACGCACTTCGATGTCTTTCGGGATCATTGTCCCGTACTTGGCATAGGCCGGGGCTTTGGCCGCGGGGATCTGGAAAGCCGGCGAGTCTTTGACTCCTTTCAGGGTCATTGACATTACCGGAGTCAGCTCCTGCTGCCCGGGAGCCTCCTGGAGTGTTTCCCACTTCTGGATAAGCTCTCCTTTTCTGACTGGAGGGGGAGCGATCAGCTCCTCCCTGTCGGCTTGCGGAGCGGCTTCGGCCGTAGTGGCCGGAGAACCCTCTCTCAAGACTCCGGCTGCGTTTCCGGGAAGCAGTTGCGCCGGCTTCTGAGCCGAAGCTATGCCTCCGCCGGCGGCCAGAAGAGCCGCTAAAGCCGACATAGAGAATCGTTTTAACATAGGTTTTTAAATTATAGTGAAATGACTATTTGTTTCGGATTCAGGATGGTGCCGCTTTATTCAGTATGAAAAGAATATTATTGTCAATCAGCTTATGCGGCGTGCCAGTAATGATTGCCGATTGGCAAATTTAATGAAAATATATGAAATGTGGAAATCCTGGACTTGGAATGTGTCTGAAAAATTAATATAGGTTAACTTGCCGGTTGAACTTGCGCCTTTAATAAAAACAGATTCACGAACATCTACCTTGTTTGAGATGTTGCCAATATAGGAAACTTTTGTTAACTTTGCATTCGATAAATGAAATGGCATGGCTGATCGATTTGATGAAATAGGAAATCTTTTTCTCCAGCGAAGAAAAGAACTTGGACTTACCCAAGAGCAATTGGGCAGGAAGGTGGGTGTAACTAAATCGGAAATTTCAAAAATTGAGAATGGCAGAGGCATCACATTCTCTACAATCAATAAATTGTCTGAAGCATTAGGCGTGTATGCACAAGTCGAGTTGAAACCGAAAGATTCGGTCTCACCGGATATGATCCATTACATAGTGATGAGTCTTGGCCTGTTTGCCCGCAAATACAAACTGACTAAAAAAGAGGCTTGCAATTATCTGTCGCGGTTCAAAGGCCTTGATTTCTCGATTCGTAACTATGAAGCGGAACATCAACTCTCACTTCAGGAGTGTGTCGAGGATATGGCCGCAATCTGTCGGAGAAACGGGGGTGCGGTGTCATGATTCTCTATCACGGTTCAAATCAGCCTATAGAAAACATTAATTTGTCGCAAGGCCGGAAATTCAAGGATTTCGGTCAGGGATTCTACACTACACATATCAAAGATCAGGCCGTGTATTGGTCAAGAAGAATTGCTGACCGCTTCGGAGGGATCCCGACGGTTACTGAATTTGAGTTTGACTTTGATGCAGCCATAGCCGCCGGATTGAATGTTAAGGTGTTTGATAATCCCGATAAGGAGTGGGCTTTGTTTGTAATGGCAAACCGTAAGCAGGGAAGAGAAGAATTTCATCACGACTACGATATTGTCATCGGGCCTGTGGCCGATGACAATATGGCTCGTCTCTTTGGACTCTATGATATGGAAATCATCGATTTCGATGCTGTGGTATCCGGACTGATTTACAAAGATCTCAATTCTCAGTATTTCTTTGCCACAGAAGAATCTCTCAAATACATAAGACGTATATGAAACAGTCCGACAACAATTTTGATTTTCTTGTGGAATATCTCACCGCCCGTGTGGTGGAATGGATTATGCGGGACCGGAATTATGGTCTTGAAGAAGCCCTGTTGCTGTTTCATAATTCAGAGACTTTCGACAAGCTCTGCGAAAAGCGGACCGATCTCTATATAGAGAGTCCGGCATACATATATGAATTGTTTACGGAAGAACTACGCCGGGGGACGTTGCGTGGTATGACTTCACACTCCAAGGATTGTTTTTACACACCCCAAGCTCCGTCTCGTGAAAAAACGGAGCTTTGAGCGGTTGGTATAAGCTGCTTATTCGGAGAGGATAAAAGGTATGGCTACGGTGGCTGTGGCGTCCACGGGCTGTCCGGAGGCATTGTCGGCCGGTGTCCACTTCGGCATGCTCTTGACAATGCGTATGGCCTCCTGTTCGAGATCCGGATCGATCATCCTGACGATCTTGATTGATCCGATTGAGCCGTCGGCTTTCACGGTGAAGGCGACGTTGACAATTCCTTCGACGCCGTTTTCCTTGGCCATAGCCGGATATTTCATGTTCTCGCTGATAAATTGTTTCATCGCCTCGTCTCCTCCGGGGAAGACAGGTTTGTCGGCGGCTGCCGCCGGAATCACCGATGCGGCCAGTAAAGCGAATGATGCTATTGTTTTTTTAATCATGGTCGGCTATTGATGGTATTGGGTTATTAAACAAACTTTTAAGTACGGTTGCCTTCGATCTCGTCGATCATGCCGGAACATGCATCTTCAAGCAGGTCGAGGACGAGTTCAAATCCTTCTGCTCCACCGTAATATGGATCGGGAACACAGTCCTGGCAGGGATGATGGCGTTGGAAATCGATCATCCTGACGATCTTGCGCTGATCTTCTGCGGATGGTGCGATCTCCATGAGATCCTGAAAATTACGGTCGTCCATCGCCACTATTATGTCGAAACTCTCGAAATCCCATGTCCTGATTGTCCGGGAACGGTGGTCGAGCTTGTAGCCCCGTCTGGCTGCGTGGACGCGCATCCTTTTGTCGGGTAGCTCGCCTGCGTGTCCTCCGTAGAATCCGCATGAGTCAAGGAGATATTTCTCAGTAAGGCCGCGGCTGTCTATGATCTGCTGCATTACTCCCTGCGCGGCCGGTGAGCGGCATATATTGCCGAGGCACACGAAAAGGATGCGGATCTTGTCGCTGGCGGCCGCCCGGGCTATTATGTCGTGGGGTCTTTGGCTTGTCATGTCTTGATTGATGTGTGAGCGTGGCTGCAAAGTTAACAAATTAATTATAAGTAGCTCTTTGAAATTAGTTATAATTTAAAATTTTATCAGTAACCCTATGGGCTTATATCATCTTATTTGTCTTTTTGGTATATTTCAAATTTTCAATCAGTCGTTTAGCCCGCTAAACTCCCTCTTTCAAATTTGAAATCTCCTCAAAAATCCAGCATAATCCGATATAAGCTAATTTTAAAGGGTTACTTAAAAACGATCACTTCTTCCTGTAAAACCGGCCTATTTCCCCGAGCCATATCACTGATGACGTGAGTGCGATTATCCAGAACCAGTCGGCCGCGCCGAGCGGAACCACATTGAAGAGTTCCCCTCCGTATTCCACAATCAATATCTGTCCGGCAAAGATCAGCGTGGCGATGAGGAGGAAACCTTTGCATCCTCGCAGCCTGAAAGCGGACTGATGCGTGGCGAATGCCCGTGCGTTGAACATGTTCCAGAACTGCATGAATACAAAGACCGTGAAGAAAAGGGATTGCTCGAACGGGGAGAGGCTGTGGCGTGTGCCTGCCGGGACGGAGAAAATCTGCATGAACGAGGATATGCCGGTATGCTCGAAACGATACATGAGCCACAGCAGGAAAACTGTCATGCCTCCTCCTGCGATCAGGATGTTGCGCCACATCGGTGGGGATATGATGAAATCCCGGCGGTCGCGTGGCCGGTCGCGCATCACTCCTGCAGATGGTGGCAGCGAGGCGAGCGCCATCGCTGCGAAAGTGTCCATTATAAGGTTTACCCAAAGCATCTGGGTTACGGAGAGAGGGGATTCCATATCGACGAATGCCCCGGCAAGCACGGTCAGGGATGCCACGACATTGACCGTAACCTGAAACAGTATGAACCTCTGGATGTTGCGGTAGAGCGATCGTCCCCACATCACGGCGCGTCCGATGGAGGCGAATGAATTGTCGACGATGGTTATGTCGCCGGCTTCCTTGGCGACGGCGGTTCCGTCGCCCATAGCCAGCCCGACATGGGCAGCCTTGAGAGCGGGAGCGTCGTTTGTTCCGTCGCCGGTTACGGCCACCACTTCACCAGCGCGTTGCAAAGCCTCCACGAGTTTCTTTTTGTCGAGGGGTCTGGCGCGGGCTATTATCTTGATATCAGCGGCGCGGGCTACCGCCTCGTCATCGCTTAGTGCGTTGAATTCCGGTCCGGTGATGATATTTTCCTCGCCGTCGGTGCTGTCGTCCCAAAGCCCGATTCTCCGTCCGATCTCCCGGGCGGTGCCTGGTGTGTCGCCGGTTACTATCTTTATCTTGATTCCGGCTTCCGTAACTTCCCGGACAGCAGCCGGCACGTCGGGACGCACAGGATCGGATATGGCGGCTATGGCTGAGAAGGCCAGGCTTCCGGACCGGATGGCTTTTTCCGCATCGGGGGTCTCTCCGGGGTTAAACTCGCGGAATGCGAAGCCGAGCGTGCGCATGGCCTTTGCCTGATATCCGTCGAGGAGATTGCGGATCCGGTCAGACAGCCCTTTGTCAGGAGCCACGCAGAAACCGGATATGATTTCCGGCGCGCCTTTCACAAAAAGAATATGTGAGCCGTCTTTGCGGCGGACTACAGTGGCCATATATTTCTTTTCAGTAGAGAACGGGATCTCCTCTGTGATTTCGGCGGCGTCGCGCATGGCGGCATAGTCGATCCCTTTGGAGTGGAGCCATAGCAGGAGCGCGCCTTCGGTCGGGTTGCCTACGGGTGCTGGATCGTTGCCGCCCATGTCGAGCATTGCGGTGGAGTTCAGAGCCATTCCCTGATATATGATCTCGTCGGGGTGATCTCCGAAAAGATCTACTGCCGCCACTTGCATCCGGTTTTGGGTCAGAGTGCCGGTCTTGTCGGTGCAGATCACGGTGGTCGCGCCCATTGTCTCGCATGCATGGAGTCTGCGGACGAGGTTGTTGCTTCGCAACATGCGTCTCATCGAGTATGCGAGCGACAGGGTTACGGCCATCGGAAGCCCCTCGGGAACGGACACTACGATCAGGGTTACGGCTATCATCAGGGTTTTGAGCATGTATGACAGGAAAGAGACCCATGCGAAGTCGGCGTTCAAGAAATAGAGTGTCATCCGGGCTACCACGATGATGGCGGCCACGGTGTAGCTCGTTTTTGTTATCATCGTCCCGAGTCGGTCGAGCTGTTCGTTGAGCGGTGTCCTGACTGAGTTGTCGATCTGCGCGGCCACAAATACTTTGCCGTTCTCTGTGGCGTCGCCCACGGCATCGACTCTCATCATGCCGTGTCCTTCCATCACCTTGGTGCCGCGCAGCATGCGGTCTGTAGGGAATGTGGCCTCCGGATCGGCTTCTTCCGGATCGGCACTTTTTCTTGCCGATGGTTCCCCTGTCAGAGTGGATTCGTCGGCGCTCATGGATGTGGCCCTGATGAGATTGCCGTCGGTCGGAACCTCATCTCCGGCGGAAAGCACCACCAGATCACCCACCACGATTTCCCGTCGGGGGATTTCCGTGGCTGTCCCGCCGCGTATCACTCTCACAGCTTCCTGGTCGTTGACCTGATTCAGAAGCTGGAATTCCTTTTCCGCTTTCGTCTCGAAAAGGAATGCGAGTCCGGTGGCGAGAATAATGGCCGCGAAGATCCCTATAGGCTCGAAAAACACGCTGAAAGGATGTCCCAGTCCATAAAATTCATAGAACGATATCCCGACAGACAGCATTCCCGCAATGATGAGGATCATGATCAGGGGATCGGAAAATTTACGGATGAATATTTTCCACAGCGGTGTGCGCGAGGCCGGCGTGATTATGTTTGAACCGAAAAGTTCACGGTTGTGTTCCACCTCAGCGGGGGATAGCCCATGAAACTGTTCCCTCTCGTCTTTGGGGCGGAATTCTGAAGCATGAGGTCTGGAATTGTCCATAGATTTGTTGATAAGGTAGGAAATCGGAACCGCATGGCGCCGATGAGCTGCAAAATTAGCGAAAAAATGTGATCATAAGTCTAAATAAGCATGGTTAAAAAACTTTGCGGGTCAGAAGTGTGTTTCTAAAGTAGAACCATCCCCGAGTGCCGGACGTTCGCCCGACATGTGAAATCAGGCATCGGACAAAACAGCAAAAGATATGAAAAACAAAAGATTCCTTACTATTTTCCTTGTGCTGGCATTCATGGTATCCGGGCTGTCATCCATTCAGGCTCAGTCAATCAGCCTGTCTCTGGGGTCGGATGGGGTCAATCTGAATCTGGATCATGATTTTTCCGATTACGGATACTATTATTGCGACGGACACCACCACCACAAACACCATAAGCACCACAAAAAGCATAAGAAATACAAGAAATATAAGAAACACCACAAGAAAGAGAAATATTCCCGCCACCACAGACACTTCCATGCTAAGTCAGGAAAGATGCATCGAGTCGACAGGCGCGTCTCGCATCGTCAGGGTAATCACCACAAGGTCGTGGTGAAGGGACACAAGTCAAAATCCCCGTTCAAGCGTATCAGGCATTGAAGTTAAGTAACTTTTTTTAAATTATAACTAATTTTAAAGAGTTACTCATATTATCGCTTTTTACGCAGGTTCTGTCCCAGGAAAAAGGCGCATCCTCTCACAAACCGTGAGTCGGGATGGCGCCTCATCCATACGTAGAAAGCCCAGGGGACGTAGATTCCCGCCGTGATCGACAGCAGCGTGTAGCATATCCACGGCAATTCCACGAAATGGCGCAGCACCTGCTGGGCGGCGACATTGAGATACCACGACAGGAGAAATATTATGTAGTTTGCCCCGGTGAGATGATCCAGAATGCCGATCCTGCGATGGTCAAGCCAATGTGCCAGCGAGATGCATGCCGCTATTCCCGCCAAAGAGGCTATGCGGTAGGTGAAAGGATATGATTCCGAGACAAAAAAGAGAATGGCCCACAGTAAGGCGAATCCAAACATGGTTGCCGGACTATGCCAGTTGATCATATTGTCGATCTTTTTCCCGAATCTGGCGTAAGCGGCTCCGAGTGCGAAATATATTCCCAGCCTGAAAGCCTGCCCTATAGAGAAAAAATCGGGACGGGACAGCTCGATTTCAGGAAGAATGAGAAACAGGATGAGAAGAAGAGTGTATGTCAGCCAGTCTGGGATCCTTGACCTGCCCGATAGCGTGAGGTAGGTGAAAGTGAACACAAGCAGAATGAAACTTGCCTGAAGAAACCAGAACAGGGGGACAATCAGGCTGTCTGTGAATACTAATCCGTGCCAGAGGGAGACGAAATCAAGTGAGACGTTATCGTCTGCCAATCCGGACAAGGCTGAACGGGGAATGAATGTAACCAGACTGAGAGTCAGGAACGGAATCCCGAGCCGTCTGATCTTCCCGAGGACGAATCTTCCGATGCCCGGAGTCTTTCTGCCGGTCGACATGAAAGATGTGAAAACCATCAGGAACCCTGAGACAAACATGAAGAGCGGCATCCTGAAATTATACATCATCCTGTATAGAAGCGTGGATGTGCCCATCTGTCCGTCGGGATATTCATGAAACGAATGCCCGAGAACGACGAAGATAATACCGATTATCTGAAGATAAGCGATATATCTGATGAACGGGCGGTTTTGTTGTCCGTAATCTGATCTCACACTTTTAATTTTGCGCAAATATAGCCTGATTAGATGTCTTATGCAAATCAGGATTCCTCTTTTCTCAAAAAATATAATATCGGAGGGTGCCGGAACGTTTATAGTTATAAGCCTGCGCAATAGTCAGGAAAATACTTTTTCAGAACCATATACCTTATCCCGATGGAGACGACACGGACAGAATTGGTCTTTGCAACCAACAATCGGCATAAACTTGAAGAGGCCCGCGCTATTGTGGGCGACATGTTCAGGATACTGTCTCTCGCAGACATAGGCTGCCATGACGATATTCCAGAGACAGCGCCCACGCTTGAGGGAAATGCGCTGATCAAGGCGCGATGGGTGAAACAGCGCTATGGATATGACTGTTTCGCCGACGACACAGGCCTTATGGTGGACGCCCTCGGCGGAGCGCCGGGTGTGTATTCAGCCCGATATGCAGGCGATCATTGCTCTCCGGACGATAACATCCGCAAACTCCTCTCTGAGCTTGAAGGGGAGGAGAACCGGAAAGCGCGTTTCACGACTGTGGTGGCGCTTATCACCGGAGATTGCGAGCGGATCTTCACCGGATCGGTGGAAGGCTCGATCTCCACGGAACGCCATGGCGACGGCGGGTTCGGTTACGATCCCGTTTTCGTGGCCGACGAGTCAGGCAAGGCATTCGCGGAAATGACTCCCGAAGCAAAAAACAGCATCTCTCACCGCGGCCGCGCAATCAGGGCGATGGAGGAAGCTCTACGCAGTTCATGAAGCAGGCCAACAGACAATTCAGTATGAAAACAATGATTAAAATATTTCTCCTCTCCGTCTCTCTGCCCCTGGCGCTTATGGCTGCCCCGGCGGGAGACTGGAAAATATATCCCACATTTTCCCAATGGCACAAGAAAGTGGTCGTTACGCCCAAAAGGGTCTACGTCCAGTCGCTCGGTCAGCCGGTAGTAGGCGGAGCGTCCGATTTCTCATCGGAAAATCCGTTCCTCTACGTCTACGACCGCGAGGCTGACGAGATGATGTCGTGGAACAAACGGAACTATCTGGCGGATAACAAGGTCTCCCACATCGAATATAACCGGGACAAGAATTATCTTTTTGTGTCATATCCCGACGGAAACATAGATCTGTTTCATGACAATGGCGATTCATTCAACATCCCGGCCATAGTCAACGCCACCGTGTCGGCATCGAAAGAGATCAACTCTGTGGTTTTCGATCATCAGCGCGACGCCATCTATGTGGCCTGTGGTTTCGGATATGTGGTGATTGATGACAAAAAACATCAGGTGGTAAATTCCATCGTAGCCAACCAGAATTTCAACGCCGCGGCACGTGTGGGCAACCGCATCCTGATCTCGACCGATTCAGAAATCATGCAGGCTCCGGCCGATAAGCGGGGTCTCGTGTTTGCCGACTTCACTCCGGTGCCGGATATTCCCGCCGCATCATATATCATGCCGTTGACCGACAATTTGTTCGGCATAGTGTCCCGGGGAAACGCACAGGAGTCCCCCATGATCTACACTGTGGCTTTTAAAGAGGACGGATCGGTTGAGAAAACGCAGAAGCTGCACAACGCATTCTATTCGATCAATGAGGTGGCCGACGGATATTATATCGACGGCTGGGGCACAGGCTATCTGCTCCGGAGCGATGGCTCTCTTGAGAATGTGATTCTACCTCAGGGTGTCAGCAACATGCCTAATTGCAGCGTTGACATGAAAGAATTCTGGGTGGCCCAGGGTGGGGATGGCCTGCGATGCTACAGGCTTGACAACGGACAATGGAGTGTGACCAAGGATTTCATCCGGCCCAACGCACCGACGCCGTTCATGTGCGAGGATATAGTTTATTCAGAAAAGTACGGAGCCGTAGCGGCAAGCCACGGTTCGACAAGGGTGTTCACTTCCATGCCGCTTCTGCCGTCGCAGATAGCAGGATTCCGGCAGGGGGAATGGACCGACTATTCGCTGGCCAGGACCAATCCTGACAGGAACAATATATTCCGCGATGCCATCGGGCTTGAATTCGATCCGATCAATAGTTCCCGCATTGTGCGGACATCGCGCCATGACGGACTCATCATGCTTAATCTTGACGATCCTACCCAGATAATACATCTGGCCAATCCCAACAATCCCAATGTCGGGAAACCTGGAGTGTATCCTGTCTTTTCCGCTTTTCCCTCCAATCCGGACTACTATGGACTCTCCACTCCTAAATTCGACGCGTCGGGTACGCTGTGGGTGGCCCGCCATCCTTATGGCGCGAGTGTGAAGACGTATGGTGAGATCTATTACTGGACCGCGGACGACCGCAGGAATCTGCGCACCTCGGCCATCGGCTCATTCGATATCAGCGGATCGTCGCCGTCGTTCTCCCTTAAGGTGGAACCCATGAAGGTGGGAAGCAACAGGAATCTGCTGATCTATCACGGCGACTCCCAGAATCAGCCCATAGTGGTCTATGACCACAAGGGAACGCTTTCCGATACGTCCGACGACGAATACGTGAACTTTGGCGAGCTTACTGATCAGGACGGCAAGAAAGTGGAATGCAATTTCATACGCACATTCTACGAGGATCCGCAGACCGGCACACTGTGGGTAGGGACCAACACCGGTTTATTCACGTTCAATCCCCGCAATGCGTTCAAGTCGCCCGGACGGGTGCAGCGGATCAAGGTGGCCCGCAACGACGGGACCAATCTTGCCGACTATCTGCTCAACGGAGTCAGCGTCAATAAGATCACTTCCGACGCTCAGGGACGTAAGTGGTTTGCCACATCCGGAGCGGGTCTTGTATGCACATCGTCCGACGGACGTGAGATCATCTATCAGTTCACTTCCGAGAACTCATATCTCCCCGACGACAAAGTCTACTCTGTATGCTATGTCCCTTCCACGAATTCGATCCTTTGCTCCACCCAGGGCGGCATTGCCGAATACTTCCCCAGCGGGTCTTCGTCAGGAGACAGCATGGACGAGGTCAAGGTCTATCCCAATCCCGTGCGCCCCGATTATCTTGGCTGGGTGACGATCGAAGGACTGGTGGACGGTTCGGTAGTCAAGATCATGGATGCGTCCGGAGGACTCGTGCGCGAGCTTGGCCGGGCTGAGGGCGGACAGGCTCAGTGGGACGTTACCAATCTTGAATACAAAAGAGTTGGAAGCGGAGTCTATTATGTGGTGGCCTCTTCAGCCGGAGAGGACAAGAATGCCGCGGCTGTAGCCAAGATACTTGTGATACGTTAATCCTCATTCCGTAGCCAGCATGAATAAAGCGTTTAAACTGTTTCTGCCGTTGCTCGTTGTCTTATGCAAGGCGGGAGTCATCTGCGCCAAGGATCTGAACATCGGGATCTCCCCGGGGGATCTTTGCGGCCGCGGCGAGGAGATCTCCGCATCCGGTGCCGAGAGGATTGTGATTCACGGAGTGGCTGATGTTCGCGATCTCAAGGTCTTGGCCAGGTCTTTGCCGCCTTCTTTGAAGGAGCTTGATCTCGGAGACCTGTCGATAACATCATATACGTATCCGGCCAGCTCGAGAGAGGAACACGGAGATTACATGGCCGGGGAGATACCGCCGGCACTTTTCGCCTTCTCTGGCATGACGAAATTTGTGTGGCCGCGATATGTGTCCCGCATCGGGGAAGGAGCATTTGCCGGATCCAATATCGAGGAGATAACGCTCCCGTCAGATATAGCCTTTATCGATGACTATGCGTTCGCAGGATGCCAGAGACTTACAAGCGTTCGGTTTTCGGGTAATGTGGGTAAACTTGGGAAAGGAGTCTTTGAAGGCTGCGGCTCTCTTATCGCCGCCGACATGTCTCTCAGCAATATCGGGTCTCTTCCGGTCAGAACCTTTGCCGGCTGCACATCGCTCGTTTCGCTTAATCTTCCCTCAAGGATAGCGCATATCGGTACGGAGGCTCTGGCCGGCGCACCGCTTTCTGAAATATCTGTCGGTTACACGACCCGTCTCGATCCGTATGCTTTGGCTTCGGTTCCCGGTCTTGAAACAGTGGATCTGAATTCCGCCCCAACTTCCGAAGGATTGCTGTTTGGCAACGGCTCGCTGCGCGAGATACGCAATATCGGTGGAGAGATCCCTCCGAATCTTGCGGTCGGAACTGCTCTCTGCCAGAGAAACCAACTGCTCTATGTCAGCGACATATATGATCATTCCTTTGCCGGCATCCCGGTCGATACGCTGAATCTCGGCAAGGGTTTGAAGTCCGTGGGGAGCGGTGTTTTTCATTCGGCACCGAAGCTGAAAGCTATTTATGCGGCTGTGCTGCTTGGAGAGATTCCCGCGACGAATGATGATGCATTCGACGGCCTTGACCAGCCGTCGATAAGCCTCTTTGTGGCCGACGACTGTCTGCAAATCTGGAAAGATCATCCCCAGTGGGGTAAGTTTGACGTAAAACCTGCCGGCGCTCTCGGGGCGGATATTGTCAATGCTGCCGGAAGAGGATCGGTGTCGATCTCGCTTGAGAACGGGATGCTCGGTGTCAGTTCGGCTCATGCGATCGTGTCGGTGTCGGTATGGACTCCGTCAGGATCGCTGCTGATGAAAGCCACCCCCTGGAGCATGGAATGGTCAGCCGATATGTCGGGAATGGGAGCGGATGTGATTGTGGTGTCGGCCAAAGATAAAGCCGGCAATTTATCGACAGCAAAATTCCTTTTAGATTAACGAATAAAGAATCCGCATGGGAAAAAACAAACTGAAAAAATTTGCCGACATGCGCGGTTACGAGTGTGTGCTGCAGTATCCCTGGGCACGTCTGCAAGCCGAGGGTTTCCCCTACAAGGGAGACTGGAAGCAAGGATTTTTTCATAACGGCAATCCTGTCACACTTGAACTCGGATGTGGAAAAGGAGAATATACGGTGGAGCTGGCACGCCGGTACCCGGACCGTAATTTCATCGGGATCGACATAAAAGGAGCCAGAATGTGGACCGGAGCGAGTCAGGCTGTGGCTGAAGGACTTCCGAATGTGGCTTTTCTGCGCACTGACATAGAGCTGATCGAAAATTTCTTCGCTCCGGAGGAAGTGGATCAGATATGGATCACATTTCCGGATCCGCAGATGCAGAAGCAGCGCAAACGGCTTACCTCAGTGAGATTCCTGAATCTTTACAGGCGTATTTCAGCCCCGGGAGCCAGGATAAGGCTCAAGACAGATTCACCGTTTCTCTATGCCTACACTTCGCGCCTGGTGGGGAGCAACGCCATGGAGGTGCTTGCCGACACATCCGACCTGTATTCATCCGGAGGCCTGGAGGAAGTGAAGTCTGTAAAGACGTTCTACGAGCAGCAATGGCTGTCGAGGGGAAAGACCATAAAGTATATCGATTTCCGTCTTCCGGATTCGGATCCCGAAGAGGTAGACGACAGCGACATTCCGCGCGATGACTACCATAGTTATCCGAGAGGAGTGGTCCAGGGGATGCCTGATCAGATTGCACGTATAATAAACACAAAAGATAAATGACTCTATATCCCGCACTCATAACAGATGCTCTCAAGACCGTGCGCTATCCAGGCAACGGGAAAAGCATCATAGAGAACGACATGCTTGCCGATGATATCCGTATCGACGGCGACAAAGTGAGCTTCTCGATCATATTCGACAAATCAACAGATCCGTTTATCCGTTCCGTGGTCAGGGCCGCCGAGACCGCGATACTTACATACGTCAGCCCGGATGTTCAGATCAAGGGAAACATAACCGCTGCATTCCGCAAGGCCGCCCCTGAACGTCCGGCTCAGCTTCTTCCGGGAGTGAAGAATATAATAGGGGTCAGCTCCGGCAAGGGAGGCGTCGGAAAATCGACGGTTACAGCCAATCTCGCTGTGGCTCTGGCTGCCAAAGGATATAAGGTCGGCGTGCTGGATGCCGACATCTTCGGTCCGTCGATGCCCAAAATGTTCGGAGTGGAGGGCGAGCAGCTCTATATGGTGAATCAGGAGGGACGCGATTGGATAGAACCGGTGGAGAAATTCGGGATCAAAATGCTTTCTATCGGGTTTGTGGTCGATGCCGACAAGCCTGTGCTATGGCGCGGAGGAATGGCCTCCAATGCCCTCAGACAGCTGATTTCCGATGCCTGGTGGGGAGATCTCGACTATTTTCTGATCGACATGCCTCCCGGCACGAGCGACATCCACCTTACTCTTGTGCAGACGCTGGCGATAACTGGCGTTGTGGTGGTTACCACGCCTCAGGAGGTGGCACTCGCCGATGCCCGCAAGGGGGTGGCGATGTTTACAGGCGACAAGGTGAATGTCCCGATTCTCGGACTTGTGGAGAACATGGCCTGGTTCACTCCGGCGCCGCATCCGGAGGAGAAGTATTTCATATTCGGCCGCGACGGAGGCCGGCGTCTCGCCGAGGAGACCGGAGTTGAACTTCTGGCTCAGATCCCACTTGTGGCCGATATCTGCGACCGTGCCGATGCCGGTGATCCCATAGCCCATGCGATAGTGGCCGATGCCGCTACGGGCGGGGAGATAAGCGAGAATCCGGAGGCACTTGCTTTCAGCAATCTCGCCGATAAGGTTGTTGAGGCTGTGGATCGTCGCAACCGTATGCAACCACCCACGTCTAAGGTGGAGATCCACAGTTGACCTGATATACTCAAGAATGATATTAGGCCCATGTCCCGCTGCCGGAACATGGGCCTTGACGTTTTTATTATATTATATGAGTCTTTAGCGAAGGTCGATATTGACGGATGTTTTTGAAAATCCCCATGCGAGTTTCACGGTCAGAGTTTTCAATTTCTCATCCCAACTCCATCCATATTGTCTGATCTCTTTGGGAGAAGAGAATTCCTCTATAACGCCGATGCCTTCGATTCCTCCGATCTTTACTGAGCGCGGACGCTCGCTCACCGCCTCTATCTCCAGTGTCAGCATCTGGATTTCCGGCATTCCTGAGTAGCCGTCGCCGCTGCTGTTCATCCCGATCTGTATTGAAGACGCGGTCTTGCGACCCGAGAATGAGGTGAGTCTGAACTTGCCATCCTCGATTGATGTCGGAGAAATCCTGTCGTCGTCGAAGAGGGTGTAATTGCTCCATTCGTCCGAAGGATAATATCTGACAGTAAGAAACTGCGGGTCGTATTGGGTTGTGTTCTCAATAGGGCTTGTGAACAATGGAATGAAAGATCCGGCTTTGACGAATAGCGGAATCTCGTCCAGGGGAGCATCGACTGTTGCCATTGTCCCCCCTTTGTGGACAGGAAGAGCAGGATTGTTGAAGTCATACCAGTCTCCGGCGGGGAAGAAGACTTTCCGGCTCCTCATGCCTTTGTGCATCACGGGTGCCACAAGCACCTCGTCGCCCCAGAGATATTCATCCGGGATGGCACTGAAGCGATCGTCGGGTATGTCTCCACGGAAATCCAGAGGCCGCGCCAAGGGCAGTCCCTGAGATGCGTTCTCGTATGCCAGGGTGTAATTGTAAGGCAGCCATTCATAACGCATGCGGATGAATTTTTTTGTAATATCCTCTATCCCGGGATAATGGTATGGCTCTGGCTTGAATTGCGCGTGAGTGCGCAGCATCGGCGAGAAAGTGCCAAGCTGGAGCCAGCGGGCATAAAGTTCCTGATCCACCGGGGAGGCGGGATCTACGGCGAATCCACCGATGTCGCTGCTCATGTACCCAAGTCCGGAGAGTCCGGAGTTAAGCATGATGTTGACTTGCGGCTGAAGTCCGCCCCATGAGCGGGATACGTCAGTACTCCATGGAAACACGTTGTAGCGCTGAAGTCCGGTGGTGCCGCCACGCATGAGCATTACCACACGTCTGTCGGGGAAATCTTTGCGGAATCCCTCGTGGATGAGCCTGCTCCATTCATTTCCGTAGGCATTGTGGAATTCCTCTGTGGTCTCTCCATTGGCGTGGACTATTCCCGAGGGATGCACTTCAGGCTCGCCGAGATCTCCCCACCAGGCCGCCACTCCTTCGTCGGTCAGCTTTTTGTATTTGTTCCATAGCCATTTGCGTGTGTCGGGATTGCTTATGTCGAGCATCCCGGCGTCGCCAACCCATGTGGTTACATCTTTCGTGTTTCCGTCGGCGTCTTTGGTGAGCATCCCGTTTCTGCTTAGGAAAGAATAATTCTCCATCGCACCGGTCTTGTTGATGTATGGTTGTGAGATCAGGATAGTGTTCACCCCTTTGGCTTTCAGGTCGGCGAGCATCTTCCTGTGGTCGGGGAATTGTTTCCCGGACCATTCGAGACGCCCCATATCTGTCTCTTTGCCATACCAGTATAGATCCAGCACTATGCCATCCACGGGATATCCTCTGGTCTTGAGCGAGTCGATTGCCCCGGTTGTCTCACGCTCGTCGTGATATCCGTATTTTGAGGTTATGTAGCCCAGAGTCCACATCGGAGGCATTTGCTGTCTGCCTGTCAGAAGTGTATATTGCTCTATCGCTCCGGCCAGCGAGCCGTTGCCATTGATGAAAAAATAGGAAATCGGTTTGCTGGATTCCGAGCTGTAGCTGATCAGGGAATCGCTGAGGTGCAGCGTGGCTTTCGCGTAATCGTCGAAGAGTATGCCGTAGCCTTTCGACGACACGAACCAAGGCACGCTGATGTTCATCTGTCTGATGCGCGGATCGTCGCCGGTGTAACCGTAGTTCTGACGGTTATACATGACAAGCGTGTCGCCGTTCAGACGCAGCGAATGTCCGCGTTCTCCCGACCCGAAGAAGTCTTCTGAAGAACAGGATGGAATGAAGCTTACGCGCTTTGTATTGCCGGAATTGTCGATGGATGAGGCTTCCGAGATAAGTTTTGTCCCGTCGGCGTTGAAGAAGCTGACAAGTCCGGAAGCTATATCCACGTGGATTTTCGTAGTGGGAGTGAGGATTTCCGTGTCCTCGGGACCGTAGGGTCCGACTTTAGCCGTTCCTTCCCATTTAGCGTCGGACGGTTTGAGAACCTGTGCCTGAGATATGGGAAGTTGCTCCGGTTTTCCGGATTTGAAAAGACTGATCCTGAATATGTTGTCGGTGATGGGTGTGATGCTTACCAGGCCGGCTCTTGTCTTGATCAGTTCGGAAGAGGGCGAATTTTGTGTGGCCGGTGGTTCGGGGGCGGCATAAATGGCTGGCGACAAAGCCACGACGGCAGCCAGAGCCGCAATGCGGAAAAACGAAATCTTCATATAAAAAATTATTAAGCGGGCTCAAAATATATATTACCCCGGCATATCCTCATTGCAACATCAAGTCGCGATGACAATACACCGGGGATATGTGTTGTCGCAGGGATGAATCCGTGCGGTTTGTAGTCGGTTTCAGTGTTTATGCTTCAAGCTCGATGTCGCCGTCGGTGATCACGCTCCACGGCAGACCGGAGCTGGCCAGCATCTCCAGGAATGGATCGGGGTCGAATTCCTCTACATTGTGTACGCCCGGCATCACCCATTTTCCGGTAAGGAACATGTAGGCGCCTACCATTGCGGGGACTCCGGTGGTGTAGCTCACGGCCTGTGCGCCGGTCTCTTTGAAGGCCGCCTCGTGCGAGCAGTTGTTGTAGATATAATAAGTGGATTCCTTGCCTGATTTGTCAAGACCCCGGATGCGGCATCCTATGGATGTCTCTCCTGTATAGTTCTCTCCGAGGCTTCCGGGATCGGGCAGGACGGCCTTGAGGAACTGTATCGGCACGATCTCCCTCCCTTCGTACATCACGGGGTCGATGCGGGCCATGCCTATGTCCTGTATCACACGCAGATGGGTCAGATATTCCTGTCCGAATGTCATCCAGAACCGTGCGCGCCTGATTGTGGGGAAGTTTATCACGAGCGATTCAAGTTCCTCATGATAGAGAAGATACGACTCGCGTTCACCGATGTTGGGATAGTTTAGCGGACGATGGATCTCGAGGTTTTCAGTCTCCACCCATTTGCCGTTTTCCCAATATTTCCCTTTCTGTGTGATTTCACGGATGTTGATCTCCGGGTTGAAGTTTGTGGCGAAAGCCTTGCCATGATTGCCGGCGTTGCAGTCCACGATGTCGAGATACTGCATTTCCGAGAAATGATGTTTCGCGGCGTATGCCACAAAAATAGCAGAAACACCGGGGTCGAATCCGCAACCGAGTATTGCTGTCAGGCCAGCCTTCTCGAAACGCTCGCGATATGCCCACTGCCATGAATATTCGAAGTGTGCTTCATCTTTAGGTTCGTAGTTGGCTGTGTCGAGATAGTTGACACCGGCCTGAAGGCAGGCTTCCATTATGGTGAGATCCTGATACGGGAGAGCGACGTTGATGCAGATGTCCGGTTTATGACGGTTGAAAAGATCTACAAGCTGCTCCACATTGTCGGCGTCGACAGCATCAGTGATGATATTGTCTTTGCCGATCTTTTTGGCAAGAGCATCGCATTTGGCTTTTGTGCGGGATGCGATCACAATCTGCTCAAAAACTTCCGGGTGCTGTGCGCACTTGTGGGCTACGACGGTTCCGACGCCTCCTGCGCCGATGATCAATACTTTTCCCATTTATGATAGTTTTAATTAAAATCCGTAGAGGGTTGTCCGGTGGTGATTATAAAATTATATTCCACACTCTTGATTCACAAAGTTAGTCTTTTTCGGTGGAATCTGCAAATTATAACTCTGTTTAATGGCGTTTTATGGCGGAGTGCGGAGTCTGTAAGGCTGATATGCCTTGGCGGGCGGTAGGTGGATTTATCCTGAAGATCTCTTTTCAGGCTCCGGGATAGGGCAGATCGATTTCCATTACCGGCAAAATATTGCTAATTTTGCACCATGAAGATCAAAGTAGACTCTCTTTCCGCTCTTCCTGTTGCCGCCGCCGAGTTCCTGAAAGCTCTCGGATCAAGGCGTGTGGTGGCGTTCCATGCCCCGATGGGCGCAGGCAAGACAACGCTTGTGGCGGAATTGTGCCGCCAGTTGGGTGTGGACGATGAAAGCGCGAGCCCGACATTCAGCATCCTCAACGAGTATCACGGTCCGGACGGGACTCCGGTCTATCATTTCGATTTCTACAGGCTTGAGTCGCCTGCCGAGGCGTTCGATATCGGCGCGGAAGATTATTTCTATTCCGGGGCATATTGCTTTGTGGAATGGCCTGATGTCGTGGAGACGATACTCCCGGCTGATACGGCGGTGGCAAGGATCTCCGTAGAACCCGACAGTGGTGCGAGGATAATAGAGTTGGACTGATGGATATCAGAATAGAGACATTGGAATCGGTGGAAAGCACCAATTCGTATCTTTCCGCGCGTGCGGCAAAGATCGATTATCCGCTGATGGTAGTGGCCCGCGAGCAGACGGCCGGTCGCGGGCAGCGCGGCAATTCCTGGGAGTCGGAACCGGGTAAGAACCTGACGTTCTCAATATTGGTCAGATTGAGCGATTTCCCGGCCAGAAAGCAGTTTGCCATAAGTGAGGCCGTAGCTCTTGCTATCAGGGACGCATTGGCCGGTTTCGGACTGGAAGCAAAGGTTAAATGGCCTAACGACATTTATGTCGGCGACAGGAAAATATGCGGAATACTTATCGAACACGCCATCATGGGCGCAAATCTGATGTATACAATAATAGGAGCGGGGATCAATGTCAACCAGCGTGTTTTCCGCAGTCCGGCGCCAAATCCCGTGTCTATGAGTCAGATACTGAACCGCGATGTGCCGCTTGATGAATTGCGCGATTCCGTTGCTTCAAGAATCGGTGAAGCGCTCGGTAATCTTTCCGGAGAGTCATTCCGGAGAAGCGTGCATTCTGAATTCTGCGGAAGTCTATGGCGTGGCGACGGTGAGTGCCACCGGTTTCGCGACACAGCCTCCGGCGAATGCTTCGACGCTGCGATCGCATCAGTGGATCCGGAAGGCCCGATCACACTGCGCCGTGATGATGGAAAAGAATCCACCTACTTCTTCAAGCAGGTGGAGTTCATTCTATAAAGTGTCCGGTAAGCTTTTTAGACAGGCTATAAAGCTGGCTCAGAGTCGGGAATGGAGTCGTAAGCCCTGATTGCCTGTTCAAACCGGGCCATAAGATCTGACATGCTGTAGAGTCCGTCGGCATTGGCTTCAAGTCCCTTGAGCTTCAGGGGCACGATCATAGGCGGATTGGCCAGATCGAGCAGTTCCATTCCGCGGAGCTGATCTACCGACTGGTACACCAGATTTATGCTGCCATATTCCTTGCCGTCGGCATCGACCCATTTCTCGACAACAAATTTGGAGCCGATGGGAGTCTTCTGTTCTATCGCTTCGGGGAGAACGTAATCGTCCACGCCCAATGCGGCGGCCACAGAGGCTATGTTGCTGTCATGACCTACGAGAAATGTGAATTTCCTGTCCGGTGAGTTAAGCTCGTCAAACATATATTTCAGCAGAGGATTGGCTACGTTGGCTGCGACTACAGGAGCAGTGAAAAGTACATCGCCGTATACATCCTTTATTTTCGAGATGGCCTGCATCTGTTCGCGGCTTACGGGATGTCCGAAAGTGGCCTCCAGCGTGTCGGGCACTTCATAATACTGGAGAATGAAAGCGTCGCTTGCGGAATTGGCGTCTTTCAGGGAGCCTTTCATGCGGGGTTCCTGCCATTTCTCGAGTATTATCTCGGTGTTGTAATTGTCAAACCCTTTGATCTTTCCTTCTTTGAATGCGGGGGAATCCTTGAGATCAAGCACTTCTGCAATCAGCGCATAGTTGGGCTCCAGCGATTCGTTTATTCCCTTGATCCCTTTCTTGCCACCCATGTCGTTGATCTGCTTCATGGCCACTTCGATGAATTCAGGGGAGACTTTGGTCAGCTGAGGACAGAACACCGGATCCATTTTGGACGGGGAGAAACGGTGGTTGATCCTGATGTTGGCCATAGGCATGAATCCGGATGTGAAATATTGCGCTGTGGCGATTGTGCGTTGCATGGAGTTTGCATATACATTCACTTCGTCGGACGAGGGCACGTGGTTCTCCGGAAACAACCCTTGATCTACGAGCCATTTGCGAAAAAACTGTCCCATCATCGTCTCAAGCGCCCCGCCGCGTGATGTCAGCTCGCTCGGAGCCGCACTCCAGTCGGTCCATTTATGGGATGTCATATCCCCCAGCGCGCTTCCGTTGCCCGACAGAGGGGAGCGGATGTTGTGCCGGCTGAGGACGACGGCTTCCTTCAGCTTGTATTTGTTTTTGAAATTATCGGAGCGTTGTGTCTGAGCGAACGCGATGACAGGCAACAGGAGCCCTAAAAGTATCAGCAGGAATATGCGGTTGTTTTTCATTGTGAGATGAGGTTTTGTTGATATAGCTATAGTGTGCGAAGCCGGCAAATCTACTCCGGCTCCGTTGTTACAACGCCTCAACAGCCCCGCTGGTTCACTTCCGCTGTACGGCTTTTCCCCGTTTATTTTCCGTCAAGTTATCTTTTTGCGACACGCTCTGTTCAGACGGGAGAGAACGGCTGATGGTTACGAGCCATACTCCGCTGAATATCAGGATTACGGCGATCCCCTTGATTATGCTGAAATGGTCGAGTCCGAGCAATATCCCGACGCTTGTGGCCACAACTGGCTGGACATAGTTATACATCCCTACTACCGTGGGGCGCAAGTTTTTCTGTCCGATCATTATACATATATATGCAATGTATGTCGCTCCGATCACCACAGCGGCGATCCCGAGCCATTCGCTGCCGCCGATCTCTCCCCATCCGGTGTCGGCTATCAGTCTGCTGCTTAAAGGCAGAGAGACGACGGAAGCCGACAGAAACATCCATTTCATAAGCGTTACGAGGGAATATTTACGTATGAAATTACGGTAGAGAGTCAGATAAAGGGCATAACTCAACTGAGCCATCAGGATTACCAAGTCTCCGAGCGGAGGATTGGAGGCGTTGCTTTCGCCGGCCGACGAATTGCCGAGCATCAGAAGCAGCGCGCCTGACGCGCCTATTATTATTCCTCCGGCTTTCTTCATGCTTATCGGTTCCCGCAGGATGAGGAACGCGAGCAGCATAACCCACATGGGCATGGTTGTCGTTACAAGGCAGGCCTCGCTCGGAGTGGTCAGGCTTACCCCTATGATGAAGCATCCCTGATTCAGAAGCACGCCCAGCATTCCCGCTCCGAAGAGCCTGAGAATGTCTTTTGCGGGTACATGCTCATACGGGAGAAAGAGCGAAGTGATCCAAAACAATGCTGCGGCGCCGGCCATTCGGAAATTGACAAGCAGCAGAGGCGCGACCACCCCCGAGGCAAGCACAAGTTTCACCACAGGAGCCATCAGCCCCCATGTGAGGTTTGCGCCAAGCATCGCGACGTGTCCCTTGATTTTGGATGTGTCCATTTTGATGAGGTCTTTGGGGATTTTTAGAGCTTGTTTAAAAACAAATGTCAATATCCCGGTCGAAAAGCCTGTGGTAGATTTTGTCTTGAGACGATGGAGCATAGCGGGCTATGTGACTGAGTCGAAAGACAAAAGATGCCCTGGATTTTCGCAGTATGGTAACTTTTTTCAAACTATCAGAGCCTGGACAAACGTGAAATTTTCTTTATGCCGGTGTCTCTTTGGCTAAATTCCTGTTATTTGTCAGTCATGATGCCCGCATCACTCCTTCCTCATAACAAGCAATTTATCTCAAAGACACACCGCCGGGATTTTCACATTTGTTATTAAACAAGCTCTAAAACAAGCTCTTAACACTCTATCAGATGAACAAGCGGTTAAGCATTTTTTGCTTAACCGCCTGATTCCTGTTGTCTTACCAGGATTCGAACCTGGACAAGCAGAACCAAAAACTGCTGTGCTACCATTACACCATAAGACAATCCCTGACATTCCGGCCGATCCTGCCCACGACGCGTGTCTGCGCGAGTGGCCGCGAATGCGTTGCAAAGTTAGATAAATTTTTTAACCCGGCAAAATTTTTTTGAATGGAGGATTGCCCTGAATGAGCGTATTGTAATAGAGCAATTTTTATATCGTGGAGATTCTTTCGTGTTATTGAAATGCTCTTTTCTCTTTTAGCGTTTGAACTTGATGGTTTTCTTTGTGTTGCGTTTGGGGTATTTGACTTTGATTGTTTTTGGATTGTCATAGCCGTCAACCTCTATTCGCAATACGGCTTCTTTCAGTGGCTTACCATCGTCATCTTGAAAATCAGAATCCTCATTCCAATAAACCCGGAAAAGTCCCTTTTCCACAATCCATACCAGGTCAAGATGTTCAGAATCTTCCTCGCCATCTTCATCAATATATACACGTTCTATCGTGACATTCTCGTATGGCAATGGCTTTTTATTTTCATCAACGATATATAAATCAAGCATATTATCACGGTCATAGTAAGCGGAAATGGCACCAACAGTAACTGCTGCTAATTCACCCAAAATTAGCGAATCATCACTATTCAGCATTATTTCCAATGGGGCATCATCATCATCCAAGACAGTCACACGTTGCTTTTTGTATCCGATGTACGATATTTCCAGTGTGTCCCCCTTGCAAACCTTTATCTGGAAATTTCCGTCAATATCCGTTGATGTTCCCTGTGCTGTCCGTGGGTTTATAATTGTAGCCCCAACCATAGGCTCTCTTGATATAGTACCGTCTCGTAAGGTATCTCCGTCAAGGACAACGCCTTTGACTATAATTGTGTCTGTCACTATAACAGTATCTGCAAATTCCTGAGTCGCCACACAATCTTTAGTAAAAGATGTGTCGGGAGTTTGGGATTGCACGGCAATAGGAGCAAGCATGGCTATGGCTCCTGCCGATATTCCTGCAAGATTAATCAATTTCCCAGTAAGTTGACGCGAGCGGAGTTGTTGCTCTAAATATCGCACCTCGGCCTCGCATTTGGGACACGTTCCGAGACAATCACCCTTGTAGCGACACTCTGTCGTTACAAACTCTATATCATTCGCCTCGGCTATCTGCCTACGAATCTCCTTCAATATCTTGCAAGTCTGTTTTCCTCGTGCCATAGCTTATTCATCGGGTAATTTGAAAACTATGGGTAACGTGAACCATACATTGACTTTCTTACCGTTAAGCATTCCGGGACTAAATCGAGGAAACGATTTGACAAGCCGGATAGCCTCTTGATCCAACGCGGGATCCTTACCTCTTACAATCGTTGGTTCACATACATTTCCCAATGTGTCAACTTTGAATTTTACGATAATTCTTCCCTGAATACCAGCGTCCAACTGTTCTTTGGGATATTTCAAGTTTTTGGTAATAAAATTCATCATCGCCGCATTGCCTCCCGGAAACTCAGGTTGTAATTCAACACAGTTATAAATATCCCGGTCATCTGGATTTTGCGGTAATTCATCAGGTATTTCACCCTGCTTAACAATAACATCAGGAATATTGGCTACCTCTCCCTCTTTCATCATAGCCGCTTCTCTAATAGAATCGATTACTTCTCGAACCGGCAATTCACCTTCATAGTCCCATTCATCATCTCCTTCAAGCAACTCCGTAGAATCTCCTTGCAATCTATAACTATCGTCTGTCGTTTGATTTGATGAACTGCCGCAGCCTGAAAATGTAATCATACCGGCTGATAATCCGGCAAGCACAACGGCTTTACCCATCAGCTGTCGCTTACAAAGTTGTTGCTCCAGATATCGCACCTCGGCCTCGCATTTGGGGCACGTTCCGAGACAATCACCTTTGTAACGACACTCCGACGTTACAAACTCTATGTCGTTCGCCTCGGCTATCTGCCGGCGAATCTCTTTCAATATCTTGCAGGTCTGCTTTCCTCGTGCCATAGTCAGTGTTTGCGGATTTGATATGTGAATAAATCGAATTTGGAGTAGCCGAGGGAGGCGAGAGCCTTGCGGCTTTCCTCGCGGTCGGCATCAGTATTGTAGTCCGGGATAAACGGTAGCCGTATCATGCAGTCTTTCTGACGGTCAGCCTCGGCGATCAAGCGCAGATTAGACAGCACACGCGAATTATCTCGGCCTGTGTATTGACGGTAAATATCCGCGTCCATATCCTTGATGTCGATAATCCATGAATCTACCACCGGGAGGAGAGACTCGATATTCTCTTGCGTAACATTCAGCGATGTTTCCAATGTCAGCCTCCATGCCGGGCCACACAGTTCACGGAAACGGCGGATAAAATCAGGACGTAATGCAGGTTCTCCACCGCCGAAAGTTACGCCGCCGTTGGTGGCGATGAAATATAGTTCATCAATCCTGACCTCATCATATAGAGACGGCGGAGTGTATTCTTTGAAACGGTCGCTGTCGCCGAGCGATTGCGGATTGAGGCAGTAACAGCAGCGGAGCGGACAGCCGTGGAAAGCGACAAGCGTAGTTACACCATCGCCGTCGGTGGAGAGGCGATGACGGGAGATGCCGATTATTTTCGCCCGGTCTGGAGGCATTGCTGTCGGGTAGGCATAAGAGCCTGTGGCAAAGTTAGCTATAATATTGGAATTTCATGGCATTATTGGTGAAAAATCAATAAGGATATGAAGAAGGCGTCTGCGTTGGCAGAACATATCTGTAATGTGCGGCGCCGGTGATGCTGCGTTTTTTATATCTGTCTGTTTTGCCTCCGATAACATTTACCCCTCTTTTTGCGTTCCTATTTCAGAAAGGTTAACATCATTTTGCCTCTTGAAAGAGAAATGAGCCCGAAATTCCGACAAGCCATGCTGATTATCAACCCTGTCTCCGGGACAAGGGACAAGGCTGCCATACCCGAACTTGTGGCCGCGGAGCTTGCCCATGCCGGATGCAGCCTCGATGTGCGCGGGACGTCGGCTCCTGACGACGCTCCGGCGTTTGCACGCGAGGCAGTGGCGAAAGGCTATGATGTTGTGATCACTGCCGGCGGGGACGGCACCGTCAGCGATGTGGCGTCTGTCCTGCGTGGTTCGGCTACGGCTCTTTCCATCATACCTTGCGGCAGCGGCAACGGCTTTGCGCGTGCGCTCGGTATTCCTCCGGATTTTTCTGATGCCGTGCGTCTTTTGTCGGTAGGCCGCCTGATGGATTGCGACAATGGACTGATAAATGGACGGCCTTTCTTCTGCACGTGCGGAGTCGGTTTCGATGCCGAGGTCAGCCGCAAATTCGCATCCGAACGCCGGCGAGGCAGGCTCTCGTACATTAAGAATGCGTTGCTCGACTATCTTCAGTATCAGCCGCGCCCCTATGCCATGTCGATCGGTGGAAGAGTGATAACCGAAACCGCTTTTCTGATCGCTATATGCAACGCGTCGCAGTATGGCAACAATGCCTATATCGCGCCTAAAGCGTCATTGACAGACGGATTGCTCGATATCACTGTGGTGCATACCGGCTCCCTCATCATGACGGCATTGGCCGGTATGGAACTTTTCACCGGCCGGATAGACCGCAATACGCTGATAGATACGTTCAGAGTGTCGTCTGCCGTGATCACCCGGCTTGAGGAGGGGGCGGCACATATCGACGGCGAGCCTGTAGAGCTGGGAAGGCGGTTGGAGATCGGTGTGCAGCCGGCTAATCTCAGGGTGCTTGCTTCGGCGGATCAGGCTGTTTTCAAGCCTATAATTTCTCCTCTTCGTTCGATGATTGCGGATGTGGCCTCCGATATCCGTTTCGCGCTCGGAAAGAAATAGACAAGTAGGGCGGGCTTGCAGTTTTCAAATATCCGGAATGTCCATATTGGTTTTGCAGGATGGCATATTTTTCCTAATTTTGCATCCATAAAAACTATATAGATTCTAAATGCTATGAAAATCAAATTGTTGTGCATGGCGTTGGCCTCTTGTCCGGCTGTAGGCCTTGCTAATTCCCCTTACATTTCAAAGGTTCTTGACTTTGTTCCGGCTCCGGGGCAGTTCGTCAATGTAGTTCCGGAGATAGATCCCGCGGCATCCCATTCCGAAGTCTGCGCCAAGGTTCTGGAGCAGATAGGATTCGAGAAGTCTCCCGGGATGATCTCGCTTGGAGCCTACGGCGGTTATGTGGTTTTCGGTTTCGACCATCCGGTCGTGAACGTAGCCGGCGAGTATGATTTCAAGATATATGGCAATGCCCTTATATCCGATCAGAATTCCAAAGGCGGCAGTTGCGAGCCCGGAATCGTCATGGTTTCGGTGGATGAGAACGGAAACGGCATAGCCGACGATGCGTGGTATGAATTGGCGGGTAGTGAATACTCAAAGGAATCCACGCTTAAGAATTATAAGATAACGTATTATCGTCCGGAGTCTGGCCACACGGCTGTGCCTGATCCGGATAACGCAAGCATAGTCGATAAGGAGTATGTGCGTTGGGTAGCGTCAGACGGCACCGAAGGCTATGTGGCGAAAAACAGGTTCCATGCCCAGTCCTATTGGCCTGAATGGATCGGGGGGGACACCCTGGAATTTGAAGGCACGCGACTTGCGCCGAACGGCGAGGATATGTCGGGCAACGGTTCATATTTTGTTCTTAAGATGCTTGACTGGGGCTATGTAGACAATCGTCCGAACAACGATCCTGAAGACAAGGGTTTCAATATAGAATGGGCTGTGGACAAGGATGGCCGCAGCGTGCAGCTCGGACACGTGGATTTCATCAAGGTTCACACCGGAGTGAACCAATGCAACGGATGGCTCGGAGAGAATTCCACAGAGATTGTGGGCGCTGAGGATCTGCACCCGGACGCCCAGCTTCCCGGAAGTTCAGTCGGGACAGTGGTCGATGACCGGCGCGACGATGCGGCCTACGACATGTTCGGGCGAAAGATATCAAGCCCGGTGCCAGGACAGATATATATCAGGGGCGGCAAGAAGTTTGTGGCTCCTCTTCGCTGAGACAGACGTAGAAAATTTAAACCGGGATGCGGCATTCTGTTTTGCCGCATCCCGGTTTAAATTTTGCTGCTATTGTTTTCCGGTATATTCCGGCCGGAATTCGGGAGGCAGTATGTTGGATGGATCAACTGTGTCGATCGCTGTGATTACGATTTTACTCGATCCTCTCCAAGGAAGAGTGGCGTGGTATCGCCGGTAGCTGACCATCACAGGCTTATGCTCCAGTTCGAGTTCCTTGACCCTTTTTGCGAGATGCGCGTCGGGCACTGAGAAAATGAAATCGCGTGCGTATACGCGGGTTGTGTCGTGGATCTCGCGGTAGGGGATCATAACCCCCTCGTAGGTCTGGAAAAACGTTCCGCGCCGTTCTACATGTTCGATGTAGCCGTATTCCACTGCGTCGTCGATATATGGGGAGAAAAACCTCAGATAGAATGCTATGATCGCGGCTGCTGTCAGCAATCCGATGGCTATGAATATCAGCAGAAGCTTGCTTTTCCGGGGCTTCAGATGTTCCCATTCAGACTCGTCCCTGTCCCAGTAGCCTGGATCGTCGGGTTCAGGCTCAGGCTCTTTGGGAGGTTTCGGAGGCAATGGTCTGATGTCGTCCTCGAAGAAGTCATTCCCGGATTCCTCCGTGTCTCGTGTGAATTTATCGAACAGGCTCATTGTGGTCGTGTGTGGTTAGGAGAGAGTTGCTTTCTTTTTGCGTGATACGGATATATATGCCATTGTGAATATCCCGAGCAGGATAAGCATGACGGTCTGTCCGCTCCATTGGAGCATTGAGAACGATGTCCCCTGTGCGTCGGAGATTCCGTAGACGGCCAGACCGAACATGACAGCGATGTTCCACGGGCCGAGTCCTCCGTTGGATGGAACCGCCATTCCGATCGAGCTGAGGACAAAAGCCACCAGACATGGTGTGAGACCGAATGCCAGTGAGGGTTCCGAGCATAGCTCGCGGGTGAACGGGAAAGCGTAGAATGCCACGTACAGTTGCACGAAATAGCATGCCCAGATACCGATTGTCAGCATAAGAAACAATCCCCGTCCGGGCATCTTGCCTACTACGGCGAAACCGTTCCAAAGTTCCTTGACCCAGGCTGATATTTTGCCGACGATGCGTGTATTCCGGAAAACCACGAGCAGCACCCACACTACGGCTACCGATCCGATGGCCACTATCCAGAAGAAAGGATTTCCAGCCAAGTCCAAGAGATCCCTTCCCACGGGGTATTTGATGAGAAAAGAATTGATCGCTCCCGCAGCTACTATGAATGTAAGCACAGTCAGCATCAGAACCATGAATGTGTCTGCGAGCCGGTCAGCGACCATGGATCCCAGGACTGTGGTAAGCGGGGCTTTCTGCCGGCTTGAGATGTAAGTGCAACGCCACACTTCTCCAAGTCTTGGAAAGACAAGATTGAGCGCGTAGCATCCGAAGATCGAGCAACACAGAGCCATGAACGGCGGATATACGCCGAGCGCTTTGAGCTGAAGCCTCCATCTTGCCGCGCGGCAGACATGGGAGAGGACGCTGATCCCCATTGCAAGCAGGATCCACCAGTAGTCTACTCCGGTGCGGAGAATATGCATCATCTCCGAGAAATCCACTTTCCTGAACATGTACCACACAAGAAGCACGGTCAGCGCAAGAGGAAGCAGATAGCGCAGGGCATAGCCGAGCAGGCGTTTGCCGGCTGGCTTACGGTTCTGTCCGGATTCGGCGGGAGACTCCGATATTTCTGTATTTCCTTTGTTCATGAAGATTATGATTTTGAACTGCAAAGTTAATCATTCGGAGCCAAATGGCAAAAGCGCGGTCTCCTCATATTGTCCCGGCGGGGTCAGTTTTCAGTCGCGGATTCAGTCTTCTCCGCTGTTTTCGGACGGCGTCTGCGTGGTTTCCTTTTCGGCTGCTGCTCCGTCGGGTTCCCGGTGCCGGTCTGGCTGGTTTGCCTGGTTCCGGAAGATTGGTTTTTGTCTGCTTTTTTCGCTTGCTGTCTGTTGCCGGTTTTTTCAGCTGTCTGATCCCCGGCCTCGGCGGGCGTGCGTCTCTGAGGTCTTCTGCGCGGTTTCCTTTCGGATTTCACGGAATCGGTATCTTCAGGGGTAACATCCCCGGATGTCTGTTTGCGGGGAGTCTGCCTTGTATGTCTGCGTTGCTTCGGCTTCTCCGTGGATTCGGATGAAGAAGGTGCCGGTTCCGTATCGGCTGGACGGGTTATGGCGTCCACTATCAGTTCCGCGGCATATTTTGACGCTATGGATGTGCCGAGCTTGCGTCTCATGGTCTTGTAGCTGCTCACCTGCCATTCCCTTTGAGGGGAATTCTGAAGCAACGATGAAAGTTCGCGGGCTATTCCCTCCACTGTGCAATGATGCACGAGAAGTTCCGGCACGGCCTGATTGCCTACTATAAGGTTTGGCAGCGATACGTATTTCACTTTCAGAAGTTTCTCCATTATCTTGTAGGAGAGCTTCTTTCCGTTGGCACGGTAGCAGACCACTTGCGGCGTTCCGATCAGAGCGGTCTCAAGCGTGGCTGTCCCGGATGTAACCAGCGCCGCCTTTGAATATTTCAGAAGCGTCGGGGTGCATCCGAACACCACCGGAAGACCGGGATCCTGCGCCACCTCCCGGTAGAAACGTTCGGGCACGGCGGGAGCGGCTGCTACCACATAGCGGAATTCCGGAAACCTCTTCGCCGCCTCGATCATCAGATGCAGATTGTTGCGTATCTCCCCTTTGCGTGATCCGGGGAGCAGGGCTATGAGAGGCCGGTCGTCTCCGCCGAGCCCCTGCCGCTCGATGAAATGTTTCACTGGAGGAAGATGGGACAGAGCGTGGTCCATCTCCTGCACCGATGGATTGCCTACGTATGTAACCTTGTAGCCGTGGCGCGCATAAAAAGACACTTCAAAGGGGAGTATGGAATACATCGCATCGACATATTTCTTTATCCGGCGCACACGGTATTCTTTCCAGGCCCACACTTTGGGCGATATGAAATAATCCACACGTATGCCGAGCCTGTGGGCGTAGTGTGCAAGTTTGAGATTGAATCCGGGATAATCCACCAGAATCAGGGAGTCGGGCCGGAAATCCTTGATCAGACGCTTGGCTTTTGAAAGATTGCTGAAGATTCTCGGGAGTTTGCGGATCACTTCGCTGAATCCCATCACGTTCATCTGATCGTAGTGCAGATCCGGTTTGCGTCTGGCAGCCTTGGCCATCATGTCTCCGCCGAAAAAGCGGATTTCCGCCTCGCTGTCGATTTCACGGATTGAGCTGATAAGGTGGGAAGCATGAAGGTCGCCCGAAGCCTCCCCCGCTATTAGCATATATTTCATCGTTTTTAAAAAAGCATCTTTGTCAGTCCGCTCTGGAGCGTAGTCTGTTGGTTTTTATAAATTTATTTGCCCAATCCTTGAACCGGGGCAGCATCCCGTATCCCTGCGGGAACACTGCCGCTTATAATATTACGTTGTCCGGAGCGTTTTTAGTATATGAATGATGCGCGTATTTTTCTTTTAAGTCTGATCGTTTCGCTCGGTCTGATGGCGACTTCATGTATCTCGGATGATTTCACGACATCTTCATCCGACGTGCTGGCGTTCTCGACCGACACGCTTTCTTTCGATACGGTTTTCACCGACCTTGGAACCCCCACCGCACGGTTGCTTGTCTATAACAGGGCGAAAAAATCAATCAACATATCGTCGATACGCTTTAAGAATCCGGACACACGCTTCCAGCTTAATGTGGACGGAATGAGTGGAGAGGCATTCTCCGACATCGAGATCAGGGGGAAAGATTCGATATATGTCTTTGTGGAGTGCTTCATACCGCCAACGCAGGGAAATGAGCCCTATCTGGTGGAGGATCAGCTGCAGTTCGTTACAAACGGTGTCCTTCAGGAAGTGCAGGTGGAGGCCTACGGGCAGAATGTAACGCGCCTGCGGGGAGAGACACTGACAACCGACACCAGACTTACGGCCGACCGTCCTTATGTGGTGTTCGATTCACTGGTTGTGGCTCAGGGTGCCACACTGAGAATCGATCCCGGGGTAAAGCTTCTTTTCCATGACAAGGCGAAGCTTACTGTCCATGGCCGGATCGAGGCCATAGGCGAGCCGGGGCGCATGATCGACATGCGGGGCGACCGTCTCGACAATGTGTTGCCCGATGTGGGCTACGACATACTTGCCGGACAATGGACCGGAATACGGATCTCCCCCGAATCTTTCGACAACCGCCTGGAATATGTCGACATGCGATCGACCGTTTCGGGTATCAGCATCGATTCATGCGGTAATCTCGACCGCTCCAAACTGCTTATACGCAATTCATGGCTCCACAATTCGCAGTCCACGGTACTCGACAGCCGTCATGCCCTGGTGGACGCATACGGTGTCTGTTTCTCGGAAGCGGCGGAAGCTGTGGTCAGGCTGACAGGCGGAGTGCATGATTTTGTGCAATGCACCATAGCGAACAACTATCTTTTCTCGGCCGTTTCCGAGCCTAATCTGAGCCTTTATCACTGCAAGGCCGACATCGACGCTCCCGTCAGCGCGGCTCCTCTCATGCGTGCCAGCTTTGAGAACTGCATAGTGTATGGAATGGGAGCGGATATCAACGAGGGAGACCTTACAGGCACACAGGTGTTCATGCGCAATGTCCTTCTCAAATCCGAAGGCAAGAACGATGATAACTTCATCGATTGCATCTGGGGCGAGGATCCGATGTTCTACACGGTGCGGTCCGACTACTATTTCAACTACAGGCTCAAGCCTGACTCACCCGCTATCGGGGCTGGCAATCCTTCGTATGTGGGTGATGAGACTCTTTACGATATGGATGGACTCAACCGTTTGTCGGACGGTGCGCCGGCTTTGGGCGCTTACGTGTTCGTCCCTCAGCCTGAGGAGACGGCGGTGAGAAGACGCTGACAGAATCTCCTGACACATACGGCGCGTTTGGCGCCGGTCATCAGTAGGAATAGCCGTTAGGGTTATTCCTTCTTCTTTTTCCTGACTTCGTCACTTAAAAATTAATGATTTTATAATTGTTTGGTGCTTA
>CAJUSZ010000023.1 GCA_910589425.1 uncultured Muribaculaceae bacterium
TATTATGATTGAGTCATTTATATTTTCGTTATTTTTTGAGTGACGAAGTCAGGAATGTGATGGTCTTCGTGGAGGTCAAGGCGAGGAAAGACGACTCCGTCGATCCTGCCGATGCCGTTGACTCAAAAAAGATAAGACGGCTCGTAAGGGCTGCGGAGTCATACCTGAAAATGCAGTCCCACGATTTCGAATACAGGTTTGACATAATCACGGTAAGCGGCAACCCGACCGATTTCGTCCTGGATCATATCAAGGACGCTTTTCTTCCTCCGCTCACAACCCGATAGAATCCCTCTGTCAGGACAGAATCAGACGATCCATACCGGTTCCTTGCGGAGGCTGAAATTTTCATGAAGCGGCTTGGCAAAGGGTGAATCAAGCCTGCGGGCTCCACGCGGACAACACTTCACACATGCGCAGCACTTGATGCATTTATCAGCTGCAACCGCCAGACCGTCAGCAGATATGGCTGCGGTCGGACAAACTGAGACACATACACCGCAACCATCGCAGGCCGAACTGTCCACCTCCGGAAGATATTTCACTGGAGACTCCGTCTGCCGACGTTGGTAAGACGCCACAAATTCCCTGAATCTTACAAGAGATATCTCCGGCGATTCTATGTCGGAAAGAGAAGCTGCCTCGATCTTTCGCAGATCTCCTCCATCAATCTTAAGCTTCAGAAGCTCCCCGAACCTCCTTGCATCAGCAATATCAGTCTCGTCTGGTCTTCCGGCGGCAATAGGCGCGGATAGGGTCGAATATGAATGTTCTCCGACAAAAGCGGCAGCGCCCACTGTCAGGAAACCCCTTTCCCCGAGAAACGAAGACATATCCGCGACAGCATTCTCAAAAGCGCGGTTGCCATATACAGCCACCACCACACAGCGCGTACCGGATCCTTCAATACAGGCCATACGTTCCTTGGCCAACGGAGCCGCGTTGCCTCCGTAGACCGGAACAGCCACAATCAGCACGTCCTCTTCTCCGAGGCATTTCATACCGGCCGGCTGGTGCGTGATGTCAATACGCACAAACGGATCCGGCGAAACTCCTTCCAGACCGGAAAGAATCCCTTCAAGCACCCGCGACGACGTGCCTGTCGGGGAAAATGACACAGCATATATCTTCATTTTTTCAAATCCTCAAAATGTTTATCGCTGAAAGCACTCCGTTTCAGCTCCGCAAAGATAACACAAACATGCCGGATATGCAATTCCTGCCCCGGACCGCAGATGCGAACCAACAGGGCCGGCATGATTTTCTCACGCCGGCCCTGAGCATTCTTTTTATGTTACTATCCGTAAGCGGATCTTACGGAACCATCACCTTGCGGACTTCATGGCCGACACGGACCACATACATACCGGGAATCAACCTTATCCTCTCCATTTCCGTCAGGCAGGAACCGGAATAGACGGTCTTGCCGTCGGCTGAAACGACTGAGACAGGCATTCCAGCAGCGCCGGAGACTGCGATTCCGGAACGGAAGGCAGTGAGGCTCACAGAAGATCCTGCAACCTGATCCACACCCACATTGGCCTCATATCTTACGAAGGCGGCTTTGGATTCACCACGGTCATAGACAGCGGAGACATGATAATCATGCGAGGCTCCGGCGGAGGAAAGATCCGTATAATACGTGTCAGCCACAGGAGATGCATTCAGGCGCACTCCATCGCGGTAGATATTGTAGCCTTTCAGCTCAACCGACGATCCGGCCGCGGAATGGAATGTCACATCGTCTACCATAAACATGAAGCAGTCGTTGCTGATGCAGCGGATTGCAAAATATTTCGTGCCTTCGGGGACATCGAAAGTATAAAGATTCCATGTTCCAGGCACTTTCTTGTCCTCCCCTATCATAGTGAATGATCCCGGCTCTGTATCCGTTTTGGACACAAGCACCTGGAACGATTCAGGATATTGGGCGTTGTAGCTCTTGGCATAGAACGTGATCGTCTGGGCCGATCCGCTGAGTTCGGGAGTTACCATCCAGTCATCGTTGGCTACAGCCTCCCCATTCTGCGGATTATAACCATACATCGAGGCAAGATACATCTTTCCGGAT
Source organism: uncultured Muribaculaceae bacterium (assembly GCA_910589425.1). Classification (GTDB taxonomy): domain Bacteria; phylum Bacteroidota; class Bacteroidia; order Bacteroidales; family Muribaculaceae; genus Lepagella. The sequence continues at coordinate 2,072 of CAJUSZ010000023.1, forward strand.
TTCGCTGCGAAAGTGCCGTTGTTTCCGAATACCGGAGCGGATGCATCCAAGACAAAGAAGCCTACCGAAGCGTTGTCTACCCCTGCCAGCTGAGTGTCTTTGAATCCTCCGGCCACACCGCTGTCGAGATTATGGAATGTCCAGCCGCCGGAAGGCGTGGTAGACAGATGTTTCCATTCCTCGAAACTCTCCGTGGTGGCCACGTCGGCCATACCCGAAGGCGCCGACCAGTCCAGCTTCACATCCTGAGCCGTCTTCCCGACTTTCAGATCATCTGGAGCAGGATAAGAGTTCAGACGCAGACGCGCCTCCACCTCCTGCGAGACATTGTCGGTCATGTCTGCGTCCTTGTCGTAAACCACACGCGCTGAATAACGCAGTGTCTCGGGTGAGGTAACATTATGGTTGACCTTGAATCCTACCGTTGCCGATGCGTCAGATTTCAAAGACGGGCCATCGGCCGATTCAACCACATTTCCGTTCAGGAGAAGTTCCGCCTTCCATCCCGAAGCGTCTGATCTTCCATTGTTGCTGACCACAAGCGAGAGATCATAATCCTTGTCAGGATCGAGTTCAGACGGCACGGTGAATCTCGAAGCCGTAAGGTTATGCTCCATCGACTCACGTATGGAGATATTGTCGATGGCCACAAGAGTATGGGTCTGGATTGTAGCCTGGAAAGCCACCCGGATTGTCTTCCCGATGTAAGGAGTAAGATCAAAATGCGCCTTCTTCCAGCCCTCGGTTCCTCCTGTAACATCCGAGCGGACGCTCTTGAGGACTCCGCCGCCATCGTCGATCATAAGCTCGATGGTGTTATTGCAGTCTGATGCAAGTGCATAATACCAATAGGAAACCTCCGGCTTGACGGCTCCTTCGAGCGAGATATTGCCCGACGAAAGGATAGCCCTGTCGCCACTTGCCGAACCCGACATGGCCGCGAATCCATTGTCATCGTCCTGAGCCGGAAGAGTAGGCTGGGAATTATATATCTTCCAGCTCGTCTGCACTCCTGCCAGACGCTTGGTGCCCCAGACTCCCGACACATTGCCTTCCGCAAACGACTCCACAAACGGCATGGCGTAAGATTTGCCCACAGGCAGCATATCGGTCAGAGCCGCATCGGAGAATCCGGCCGCTGTTACGGCACGCACGCCATAGTAATACAGATCCTGTGCCGCATCAGGCTCACAAACCTTATAGGAATATGTCGTGCCCTTGATATTCTCCTTGACGATGGACGACTGCCCGTTATACACCACCACAAGCGTATAACTCAACTGGCTGTCGGGGATCTTGTTTCCCTTGTCGTCGGCTGAGACAGCATCCCATCGCACCTCCACCATGCCGGGCGACGTCTGCCGGAACGAAGCTGAAGCAGGAGAAGCCGGGACAGGAACGCCTACGTAGACAGTGGTTTGTGCGCTTTCTCCGACACCCGCGTCATTGTAGGCCCGAACTGAATACACGTGCTGGCCATGAGTCAGCGACTGACCTTTATCGACATACTCGATTTTCTGTCCTGGAACAACCGGAGTTTCGGTAGTCAGCAGCTCGTCGTCGCGCATGATCTCAAACTTTGTCAACGAGCTGATCTTATTGCCGTTGATATCGACCTCGGGCGCCACACACGACACCGTGGCTTCGAGCGCGCAGTCTGCCGCGGCCACAGCCGCAAGACTCGTCGGAACTCCGGGAGCCGCAGCGCTCGTGCCCTCATCAATCGAGAATGAATGGAGGAAGAGCGTGTTCTTATCCTCGTCCGAACATCCGTGGAAGCCTATATAATAGCGGCCCGACGTCTCCACCTTAATTTTGCCGGTGAAAGTGTCAGGTTTATTGTAATCTGTCTGGAGCGTACTCTTGTCTATCACCTGAGTTGTCATGGACTCCACCGTAGGCGACGATCCGAGCTTCACCTCGATCCGCTCCTCGGAATCGGCATAACAGCTGAACAGAGCATTGAGTTCGTAGAGCCTTCCGGCCTTGAGTTCCACCGGAGGGGAAATCAGCCAGTCGTCCATCGCCTTTGAACTGTTGTAGACAATGCGGACCCTGCCGTTGTAATACTTCCAGGTCTTTCCGTCCTTATTCTTGTCAACAATCGTGAAATCTTTCAGCTTATCCTCCGTATCGAAAGTGAAATTGAAAGCCGGCGTGAGAACCATACGGTCGTCCTGGCCGATCCATCCGCTGACAGACACACCGGGCGCACTGCCGTTCTCATTCGAGAGAGTGATGAGAAATGTATAGTCTCCCGCCTGGGTAACGCTCACAGGAGCCTCAACCACAGAGCCGTAGGCAGCTTTTCCTGACTGGATGGCGACTCCGCCCGTGGCCACCGACCAGCTTGCCTCGCCCGAACCCTTCGAGCCGTCGGCAAGAAACTCAGGAATGGTGAAGCGGATCTTTCCGGAAAGCTCACCGTCGGCGAAGACAAGCTCCGCGCCTGAGGGAGCGGAAGGCGTGGCGGCAACCGACGTTGCCCCGTATGTGCAAAGACCGACAATCTCCTTGCCTCCGGGGATAGCACCGACCAACGCCGCTCTGCCCGACTTTGTGTCTACCTGATAGAGCATAGAGCCGGCCGACGCGGAATAATTCACCCAATACAGCTTTCCGTCAGCCCCGAAAGCCATCGATCCCGACGTGCCCGGGGTTACACCGGTCTGCTCGATCTTTGACGAAGCCCCGGTCTCCTTTGCTATCCGATGAAGGACACCGCCCTTTGTCAGACCGTACAGAGTCCCCGCCTGGTCGCAAGCCATGGCCGCCCATCCGGATCCGGCGAAAATCTTCACCGGATTATTCTTTTCATCCAGCTTTCCGAAATACGACGTGGAACCGTCATGGAAATTGAAATACCCATACACAGTCTTTGTTGTCGGATCATAAGCCATATCCGTGGCCCACCACGCCTCGTCATCAGTCCAGTATGTGGACGACTGCTGGGCAAAATATGTTCCGGTAAACTTGAAAAACGTCATGTATGAGGCCGTGAGATACGGAGACTCATCATATTCCACGCTGATGTACTTGTCTCCGGCATAGACCGCTCCCCCGTTCGGATTCAGATAACTTGCATTCTTATAAAGCGAAGACAGAGATATCTCGGATCCGACCGAAATACTTACAAAACTACCCTCTCCGGGAACAGCGCCGAAAAGATTGGCTCCGGCAGCGGAGACAGTGCGCATTGAAGGGATTCGCGGGGCCGGCATACCGGCGGAGAAATCGCGCACTACGGGATTCTCCACCCTGCGCTCCGGAGTGGCGCCACGCGGAGAGAATCGTTCCGACACACGCAGACCGGAGGACAACTCCTCCCGATCGACAGCCCTCGGCACATGCATGGCAGGAGAACCGGCGTCAAGCTGAAATCCGATCCCCGCCAGCAACACCAAAGATGCAGACAGTCTGAAATGTTTCATGTAGTCAAAAATTAAGTGAGTAATTAAATCAATTGAATTATCAGGTTCAAAGGTAAAAACCGTACCAGGCTCCACTCGCCGGGCAATCATCAGGATTTCACACCGCAAATATAATCCTAAAGTCTGGGATACACAACTTTTTCAACAAATTAAAAGGCTCCCACACCCCGGCCGTCTGACGCAATACCACCCGCCTCAACACCCGGAAACACACCATCGCCATAAAATATAAAAAATAAAACCATTCAAAATTTGCACAGAATCTAAAAAATGTCTACCTTTGCACCCGAAACATCCGGCCAGCCACCAACGGTTCCGGATAAATGCATACAGCAAGTCCTTTGGACAACAACAATGCAGGTCCTATAGCTCAGTTGGTTAGAGCACCTGACTCATAATCAGGGAGTCCTTGGTTCAAGCCCAAGTGGGACCACAACAAGAAACGACACTGGTTTTCAGAGAGAGATAACTCAGAAATCAGTGTCGTTTTTGATTCATTTTAAGCCGCAATTCACTCAAAAGTGAATACTTGCTCAAGATAAGACAATCTTGCAAAAAAGATGACAAACAGTTTGCAAGTAAAGAATGGCATACACTCGATTCTTCCTTGATAAGAGGAACGCCCAAGACGGTAAGCCGTGCGTCTTGAAGATAGTGATAGTGTATAAAACAAAGACTGCTCTTATTTCGCTTGACGCAAAACTTTTCACTAAATTTGTGGACGGACACCAAATATTATTGACATTGAAACTGACATAGACCGGTTGAAGGTAGTTTTGGCATAAAAAAGAGGACGAATAAGTGGCTATGTGAGCAATTGGAAGTAAACCCTCGAAGGAATTGTCAAGGTTATGGCAGTGTTTTTGGCTTTTAAATTACACTATAAAGAGAGAAAAACACGTTATATTTGCAATGATCTGATGAGAAACGATGTGCAAACCGAACTATGCCGACCAATGAGACTTGGAGGATAGTTTCGGGAAAGGCAGAAAAATTCATGCATTACACCGTGAAAATGAGCATTTCCCAATTAGTGTCATAACCAGACTGGACGCATCTCTATACTAAACAGCTAACAAAATACAAATGGACGTAGAACAGAAATATTCAGTAAATCATTATCTTGTGTCGGCATTGCTCAACTATGTCGATAACAAGGAAATCGCAATTCCGGAGATTCAGCGGCCGTTTGTATGGGACGCGGCAAAAGTCCGTGATTTGATCGACAGCCTCTATCAGGGCTATCCTATCGGATATATCGTTACTTGGCAGAACCCGGATGTGAAACTCAAAGACGGCTCCACTTCATCGGGTAAGAAAATCCTTATCGACGGCCAGCAACGTGTTACGGCTCTCACTGCCGCAATTCTCGGAAATACCGTCAAGAATACAGATTATGAGGATGTCCGCATAAAGATTGCTTTCAATCCTATCGAACGCCGGTTTGAGGTCAGCAATCCAGCCATTCAGAAAGATGCTACCTGGATCGCTGACATCGCGCCTTTCCTGAACGGGGAACAGAGGCAAAGCGCCCTCCGCAAGGCATACTGCTCCTTGAATCCGGATATGGACGATGATGAGTTTGACGAGATTCTTGACGGATTGAAAGACATAAAGAAAAAGGAAGTCGGTGTCATCCAGCTTTCAGGCAACCTCGACATTGATGCCGTAACGGAAATTTTCATACGCATCAACAGCCAAGGCGTGCCGCTGAGTCAGGCCGACTTCGTAATGTCAAAAATAGCGGCCAATGAGAGTTACGGTGGCAATCTTCTGAGAAAATGCATCGACCATTTCAGCCATCTCGCCGTCAAGCCTGAGTTTTACGGCAAGCTGAAAGAGAACGACATAGAGTTTGTAAATTCTGAATATTTCCCGGCACTCAGCTGGCTGCGTAACGAGAATGACGATATCTACGACCCGACATACGTGGATATCCTGCGCGTGGCTTTTACTTATAAATTCTCCCGCGGCAAGATGAGCGATCTCGTGAGCCTGCTCTCCGGCCGGAACTTCGAGACCCGGGGGTTTGAGCAAAGCATTGAGGAAAACACTTACAAGGAACTGAAATCAGGAATCCTCGATTTCATAAATGAAACGAATTTCAAGCGTTTCATCATGATCGTTCGTTCCGCTGGCTTTTGCCACACGAAACTTATCCGTTCTCAGAACGTGCTGAACTTCGGCTACATCCTTTATCTAAAGCTGCGCTCACAAAAATATTCACCCGACAAAATCGAGAAATATGTGCGCCGATGGATTGTCATGGCTTTCTTGACGGGCCGCTATAGCAGCAGTCCTGAATCCCAGTTCGATTACGACATCAAGCAGACCGATCTCCGCCCATTTGAAGACTTCCTTAAGGATGTGGAAGATGCCCGCCTCTCTGATGCGTTCTGGGATGTTGAGTTATTGCAGCGACTTGACACATCTGTGGCAAGCAGTCCTGTATTCAATGTCTTTCTTGCGTCGCAATGCAAAATGAATGTGCGGGGATTTCTCTCAACCGACATCACTGTAAAGGATCTGATCGAACAGCGCGGCGACGTCCACCATATCTTCCCACGTCAATATCTGAAAGACAACGGTTTCTCACGAGGCTTGTATAATCAGGTGGCAAACTACGCTTACGTTCAATCTGAGATCAACATAAAAATCGGGAAGAAAGCCCCCGAAGATTATCTCGGCTACGTTGCCGACACACAATGCGGCGGCGGAGAATGCAAATATGGCGGCATCACTGACATACAGATCCTCAGGGACAATATGGAAGAGAACTGCATACCTGAGTCGACGCCGACAATGTCATTGGCGGATTATTCCGATTTTCTCTCGCAAAGACGCTGCCTCATAGCCCGACGGCTTAAACAATACTACTTCTCGCTGTGATATGAGTTGACAATATCGGCGGCAACGGATGCCTGCCGGCTTTATAAGAAATGGTCTGTCCTCAGCGTCAGGCAGCCACGCTGAGGACAGACCATCAAGCTTAATGATTATAAAACGAATATGATTCCACGTATATGTACTTTTGCGTCACCTTCCCTTTGTCTCCAATCATCACCGTTTTTTGTTCGATGACTTCATAGGGCCAGCCATTGGGCAGAATCGCAATCTTTAAATAAGAGTCAACCGTACAATCTTCTTTTACCTGAGAGTCGAAATTGGAGTCAAAATCATTTTTTACTCCGGGATCGGAAATGCCGTCAACAATACCCGACATGACAGTCTTTATATCTGACCGGGGGATCGTGCTTTTTACATCCGTCACTATACTGTAGCTTCTGTCATCGTCTACTGCTACCGACCGGTATGTTTCGTTGGCATAATGAGTTTCGGTAGCTTCGTTCCGCGCAGTTGTTTCACCGACATCATAAGACATTCCATGACATGTAAACAACAGTTTGAGTTCTTCCACATATCCCTCAACCAAAAGATCGGAGTCTATACCTTTTGCGTAATCTGTCAGGTCAAGCCCCATTTCTTTAAGACCCTTCATCCAGGGTAGTTTTCCCATTTCCTTGACGGCCTCTTTGAATAAAGACTTCGCCTGCTTTTTTATTTTACCTATATTGTTGATTTTTAGAATCCGCCCGTACTCATCCGTTTCATAACTGATCGTAGTGCCTATGATCTTGCTTCCGAGCAACGAAGCCATTTTATTTTGGAAATTTCCTAATTCTGAGTCTGCAAGCGAATCGCCGCGGACATCCAGGAATGTATAATCCATCCTATATCCTGTCGCGGTTGAATCCTCGACCGTTATCCTGACTTTCATGGAAATTCCCGCTGTCTGGATCGTATCGGCTCCATGAATCTTCCAATCGCTTTCCTGTATCCAGTATGTTATCGTATCGCGATTGCAAAACCACCCTATGACATCTAATGCAGTGTCTTGAGGCGATGTTTTGTCGTCATGTTGTGTCGCTCCCGTGCATGGCGTGGCTGCACATGCCATAAGCACGGCAAATAATATTGGCACTAAGATTACTCTCATATCTGATGATCAAGTATTTGGTGGCATGCTGATAGGCATCCTGACCTACATGTTCCGCATGTCATCGGATCAACAGTTGACCCGGTATGCGGTTTCTCTTTTCTTCTTCGGATTTCCGTCCATAATCCTGCAAGACAGGAGTCAGATATTTTTTTGACTTGGTCGTTATTACCACTACCCCTCCCATACGGGGTCTGAATATATTTACGATCGCAGGATCTTTAACAACCGAAAAACTCAACACATCATCCTCACTGAGGCCATCAATATTCTGCACCTCAACGCCATCTACTATGAACACCGGTATGTCAAGCGAATCACACTCAGCGGCATTTCCCTTGCATTTGTCTGCGCCGGCTGATTCCTGACGATGCCCGTTGGCAAAGATGTCAAACCCTACAGACACCGTAACGGCTATCGCCAGTATTAATGGACTTAAAGTCCTGAACACGTTCTTAAACATAATTACTATATGGTTTATTTGTAATAAATACGGTTTTGTGCGGGATCCAACAATACATAGCCCTTTGTGAAGAATGACGGACCGACGCATCCTAACGCAAAATCGAACCATATCCGGTTAGTTATGCCTATCGGAATCCCGGTCAGTTTTTGATCGCCGAGTCTGCAATATTGCGCGAAGATTCCCTGGCCGATTGCATTACCTGCTTTATCCTCTCCGGACAGAACCTTGAATTTATTGGCCTTTATAAATGGCGCTATGCTTTTCCTGAAGAAGAATATCGACGATCCGTTACCAAGATCAAAAACCCAGTTTCCATGAATGTCTCCCTTGTGTCCGTAGGTGTCATACAGTTCCAGCGTGGCTTCAAATGTTGGATATGGTTCATATCTCACAATATTGAAATAATGCAACTTACTGACGTCCACATTTCCTCGTTCCACAAAATCAAGCGTTTTCTTTTTGAAATCAAACCTCATGATATTTGCTGTAGAGTCGGTCGAATTTATCAATTTATGAAATGGCACAGCAATCTTATCATACGTATCGATAACCAGTATAACACCCCTATAAGTCAATCCTCCGACAGCGGCCTCCCCTTTATAGACTTCAAGTATATCATACGATGCTCTGTCGAATCTAAGTTTCTCATTCTCTTTGACGCAGATCGGCTCAAGATCTCCGGAGCCAAAAAGTTTATTGAAATTTTCTTTATTTAGCGTGAGCGCATTGAAGCCTGTTTCGACAAAAATTTCAGTATCCGGCACTCCATTCACGGTGGTTGTGAGATAATAATGACCATTCTTTTTGTCCAATTTGAAATTTGTCTGGCCGGACAAACTCGGTATGCTTATGATAATTGCGACAATTACCATAGCAATATGAACAAAACGACTATATGTATGCATACTCGAAGTCTTAGTTTTATCCTTCCGAGGCTCATGAAAGGATTTTTACAAATAAAACGTGAGCCATCTATGCCACACCGTAGTTTGTAGGTCGTAGGAAACCCTTGATGCAGATGTAACAATAGCAGCCCACGCTATAAGCGTGAGAACCACTATGCTATCTCTTGCATCGGTTTCTGAATTTCCTACGTTCACAAACTACAAGATAAGCATAACGCTTCTTTATATCTCAAAATGTCTCGGAAAGGCCTTTGGCCAATCCACTGCAAAATTATGTATTTTTCTTAAAATACACAAGACATCCGAGAGATCGTTGTCTCTTCTCCCGGATGGTTGGCAAAACAAGCTTGCCCCAAGCGTTCAAGCCGCTTCAGCGTACCGGACTGTAGTCTTCCGCTATCTTCTCAATCAGAATGGCACAGAGCATCGTGCCGAACCGACGTGATTCCTTATACGATCCCGCGCGGTATTCTCTGTTCAATATCTTTTCTGACAAAGCTTTGTCATCGGAAAAGAACCTCGCGCACCAAGCCTCCGTCTCCTCGGTTTTACGATGAAACTTCATGAACACCGGAGTCTCATCCCCATTCTTCCAGAAATTATAGAATGTATTGTATCCATATTTTGTGTCGCATGGCGCCAAGCTTATGCCATTCTTCCCCACATCGATCATGCAGGCATAAACCCAGACACTGACATTCTCGCCTGGATTCTTAAGTACGAACCATTTCTTGTATTTCTCTATCCTGTCAATCCCCTTTTCATAGTCTATCTCCCTGCGGTCTGAATAAACCATCAAGTATTTATCGTCAGGATTTTTCTCATGCCAAAGTATCAGTCTGGAGACGTCTTCCGATTTGATTTTAATCTTTTTGCCGTCAGCCTTGATCTTGACTTCCTCCTCTGTCCCAGCGGGAATTTCAACCACCACGTCAACATGTTTCTCGCCGTTTTTCAGCTCAAGCGTCCCCATGGCTTTTTGCGCCGGACACGCTGCGAATGAGACCAACAGACTCATCAGAAATGCTATAATCACTCTCATTGATATACTGTTATTTGTTGATTTAAAAAATATTCCGTCCTGCACTGCCCCGCCATGACCACTGGCTGCCAGATCCTGCTTGGCCACGACAGGCGCAGCTTTAAAAAGGGCGACGGGTCAGCCATCATCGGCTGTCCCGTCGCATGTATAAGTTGTTAGAAAATGAAAGCCGTGGTTTCTGGTCTCAGCGATAATCCCTGAGGATCTCGCGGAGTCTTTTTCTGGTGAAGAATATGCGGCTTTTCACCGTGCCGAGCGGCATGTTCAGTTTTTCCGATATTTCTTCGTATTTGTATCCGGCGATATGCATAGTGAATGGCTTGCGGAAATCGTCCGGAAAACTTGCTATTATAGATGATATCTCACTGATCGCAAACGCACCGTCGGGAGTGTCAAGTCCGGAATCCTGCGGAAGGTTGAGGCGGTAAAGATCGTCGGACGAATCCACCATTGTGTTCTCGCGGGCTGACTTGCGGTAGTTGTTGATGAAAATGTTGCGCATTATCGTCAGCATCCAGCCTTTGAAGTTGGCGTTGTCTACGAATTTTTCCTCGTTTTTGAGAGCCTTCAGAGTTGTATCCTGAACGAGGTCTTGGGCCTCGTCCCGGTTAAGGGTAAGTTTCAGGGCGAAAGAAAGAAGATTTCCCTGCATTCCCAGAATTGAGCTTTTGAAGGTGTTTTTGGAATTCATCAGGAGTTTTTTGAATCCCGAAAATTTATCGGGGTCTGCAAAGTTAAGAACTTTTTCCGGATATCACAAACTTTTATGCCTGTTTTTTGTTATTTTTATGACCCGGCAAAAGTATATCTGATATATTTTGTTGATAATATGCATCTTAGATCTTGATCCACGACACCATCTTTCTACGTGTGGCAAACCGCGGATGTCAGTCTGCCGTTATTTTTAAAGGTTATTTTTGGATATTAGGCTATGATTTGGTAATTTTGCATCTGCCAACCTTCAACTGACCGTGTTTTGCCACCGTCGGAAGGAGGTGGATGAACTTTTACATAATAACATAATACACTTTGGCAATGAAAACTCCCGCCGTGATTCTGGCAGAAAAGCTGCTTCAGATCAGTGCAATAAAGCTCCAGCCTGAAAACCCGTTTGTATGGGCTTCCGGATGGAATTCCCCGATATACACCGACAACCGCCGGACGCTCTCTTATCCCGATGTGCGCAATTTCATAAAGGTCGAGCTTTCCCGGCTCATCCTTGAGAATTTCCCAGAGGTAGAGGCTGTGGCCGGAGTCGCCACCGGAGCGATCGCAATGGGCGCACTCGTGGCCGACACGCTGTCGCTTCCATACGTCTATGTACGGTCATCGCCCAAGGATCACGGACTGGAGAATCTCATCGAGGGTAATCTCAAACCCGGCCAGAAAGTAGTGGTGATCGAGGATCTCGTATCCACCGGCGGAAGCTCGCTCAAAGCCGTGGAGGCTATACGCAACGCCGGCTGCGAGGTGATCGGCATGCTCGCGATCTTCAATTACGAGTTCCCCATATCGGTGAAGCGTTTCCGCGACGCCAATGTCAACCTCATCTCCCTCTCGAATTACAGCACCATGCTCGAAGCCGCCCTCGCCTCGAATTACATCGCCCCGGCCTACGTGAAGACTCTTCAGGAATGGCGTGAGGATCCGGCCAACTGGGCACCGCGCCACGACGGCGAGTGAATTTTAAACCGCATCATGGACAGGGACTTCAGGCAGGTCTCTGTCCTTTGCATGTCGTCCAACATATAAATCAGCAATAAATGGCAACTTATAAAAGCGGCAGGGAGCGGGTTCTCGCCTCAGCCGAAAACGTATATTCCAAGCTGTCAGATCTGGAAAACCTCCAGAGTGTGATCGACAATCTCCCGGAAGACAAGATTCCGGCCGACAAACGGGGAATGCTTGAACAGATAAAGATAACGGCCGACAGCATTTCGCTCCCGGCAGGCCCGGTCGGGGAACTTAAGCTGCAGGTGTCGAAACTCGAGCCGTTCAGCTTCATTGAGCTGCAAGGAGTCGGGACTCCCGTACCCTTGTCGCTGGGGGTGAGAATAGATCCGGTGAACGATTCTGAATCCGACGTCCAGGTTCTGCTCGACATAGAGATTCCGATGATGCTCAAGCCGATGATCGGAGGCACGCTCCAGAAGATGGTGGATCAGTTCGCCACAGTGATGACAGCCGTGAAATTCTAATCCGGTTCTCTTGGCGGAATGAGATCCATCTACCGTTTCATATCCAGAGGCATTCTCGGTTGCGCCCTATGCTTCATCCACGCGGGATGCACCCAGATTGACGACAACCGCATTCCATCCGTGCCGGTAAGCATCAATCTTGCCGACGCCGGACTCTGGAATGTGTATGGAGTCAGCGGCTTCGGTGTATGGCGCACATTCGAACGCGACCTGGGTCTCCCCCAGGGCTTCCACTACACCGGCACCACCTACACCGGTTACGGAGGGATATTGCTTATCGGAGGGATGGATCCGTTCAATTCAGACACCGACACACCGCTGGCCTACGATCTGTCATGTCCGGTGGAATGCCGGCGCGATGTAAGGGTAAGGATAGACGAAAAGACTCTCGATGCCGTCTGTCCTGTATGCGACTCCCACTACAACGTAGTAATGCAAGGAGGAGCTGCCACTTCAGGCAAGGCCTATTCCCATAAACCGCGCTACGGTCTCCGCAGGTATGAATGCATTCCCGCGCAACTCGGAGGCTACATGATACGCGACTGAAAAATATGCGTCAGGCTGGAACCTGGCCCATATAACCAAATCCCATATCCCGAAAAATAAGATGCAGGAGATCTTTCACATGCTTTGGCGCGGACTTGCCATCGGCGTCCTGGTGTCGGCCCCGATGGGACCGGTGGGGATGCTGTGCATCCAGCGGACCCTCAACAAGGGGCGCCGGTCCGGACTCCACACCGGATTGGGAGCGGCGCTGTCCGATCTGCTCTACTGCCTGCTTACCGGGTTCGGGTTATCGTTCATCGAGGGTTTTCTTGAGCGCAACCAGGATGTGATCCAGCTCATAGGAAGCGCCGTCCTCATAGGGTTCGGAGTCTATATCTTCAAGCAGAATCCTTCCAAACGGTTGAAGAAAGCTCCGTCAGCCACAGCGAGCTTCAAGAAAGATTTCATCAGCGGCTTTCTGTTTACATTTTCCAATCCTCTGATTCTCTTCCTGATCATCGGTCTGTTCGCCCGGTTCAACTTCCTGATGCCGGAGATAAGATTCTACCATTACATCGTCGGGTTCATATTCATCCTGGCCGGGGCGGTCGGATGGTGGTATGTCGTCACATTGTTCGTGGATAAAGTCAGGGCTCATTTCAACCTGCGGTCGATGTGGCTGATCAACCGGGTCATAGGATCGATCATTTTGATCTTCGCGTGTGTCGGCATAGCCACAAGCATCTCCAACATGGCCTCCTGAAGAGAGATTACATCATTCTTATGCGTCGTCTGCTGTCAATCCTCGTCTGTATCTCCTCTTTCTGCCTCCTTCCCCAGGCAGCCGGACAAGGACTAATTACCGATTCGATAATCCCTCGGCCGGAGACATACAATCCATTGCGCGGCATGAAAGATTTCGCCCAGACCCTGGAAAACGGACAATCCGTGATGGTGGCATCTGAATGCGGTATCCGCGACGCGATGATCCGGGTTGATGTAGAGAATCATGGCAGCCCACTGCCCATACTCTCCGGCAGCCATTCCTGGGGTGTGATCATCAAGCAGGCCGACGGGAAATCATTCTCAGTATCTGTCAGCAATCAGGAAACGCCCGACAATGGACTGGGCAGCACACAGGGTATCGGTATTTCCCTGCATGAATCAGACGGGAAGACTCCATTCTCAACCGTCATCCCGGGAAACCTGAGTTCACGATGCGGACGCGAACGCATCCAGCTCTCCCGCGAATCCGGACGCTGGAGAGCCGTCGTTGCAGGGGATTCAAGGCACGATGCGGTCGATCTTCCCATATCGTCCGGATTCAGAGTCGATTCCATCGGAGTCTTCTCAGGGAAAAAAGGGAAAATAATCCCTGTTGACATACGCATAGCCCCCTCCGTACATCCATCCGACCTTCAGACCGGGTTATCCGACATCCAATCGCTGAAAGACCGGCTGAACAGATCAGCAGATCCGATTGAAGGATTCTGGGACATGCTCGACTATACGGTAGACAGCAAACTTGCGTCTCTCGGTGGGAAATACAGCGTGGCGATTGTCAAGAGAAATGAACGGTATATCATCGTCTATCTTGCGGGAGCCGGCAAACGGGCCGACATTTGGAAAACAGGGATGATAAAGGGGGAATTGGTGCCGGCTTCATTCGGAGGCGTCTACGACACCGTATGGCTCGATCCGGATATGAAACCGGTCGGAACGATGCTGAAAGGATACGTCTCCGAATCTTCCACAATGCTCACCATACTGTTTCCCGGACTTGGCTCCACACTCAGGTTTAAAAGAGTAGCTTACTGAAACATCCGGCCGATCTACGACGGCATGGTGCAGGCAAGCGTCAGCACGGAGATGCGGCACGTCGGGGCAAGCATTCCGATCACCCGGGCGCAAGCCCTGAGAGTTGATCCCGTGGTACAGACATCATCAATCAGCAGAATGTGCCGGCCATCAAGTTCTTCAGGATTTCTGAGACTGAAAACACCTTCAAGATTCCGTTTCCGCTGCTCGGGAGTCTTTCCTGTCTGCGTCCCGTGCGCCCGCCGGGCATAAAGAGACCTCACAACCGGAACTGAACATATCTCCCCCAGCCCTTCGGCAAGCAATTCCACCTGATTGTAGCCTCTTCTCATGCGGCGTAGAAAATGCACAGGCACAGGCACTATCATGTCAATTCCGTACATAAATCCGGAAGTGGCGATACGCCGGCCCATCTCCCGGCCGAATTCCAAGGCCAGCGAAGGCTGATGGTTATACTTGAAATCATGAATGCCTCTGGCCAACGGCGTGTCGCGTACATAATAAAACAAAGCGGCCGCCTGAACGACATTTCTCTCGGCGCCCAGTCTGTCAAGCATTGGATTCGGGATCCGGCGATGATAGCCGGTGGCCGGCAGCCTGTACCGGCACAGATTGCATATCATCTTCTCCCCATCCGACAGATGGCCTCCGCAAAGACGGCATACATCGGGGACGAACAGTTGCAGGATCCCCCTCAGCATCGACGGCACAACCCCTTTCATCATTCATCAAGGCTCCTTATGGCCTTGGCGATGAGATCAAGCTCGTAGCCACGCGATGCGAGCGACCTGAACACCTTGTTTCTTTCCGCGAAATCAGAAAGGTCATATCCTTTGGACTTTGCCCGTGCTGCTTTCATAAGAGCCGTCCAGTATTCATCGTCGTCAATCCCCGACAATGCCTCGGACGCCAGCGACTGGCCTACACCCTTCGAGGCAAGCGCCATTCTTATCTTACGCCTTCCCCACAAAGCGAATCTAACCTTGTCATTGACAAAAGCACGGGCAAACCGCGCGTCGTCGACAAACCGGTCTGCCTGAAGGCGGGCGAGAATCTTTTCCACATCGGATGCCGCCATCCCCTTGCGGCGCAGTTTCTCACGGATCTCCCCCGACGACTGCTCGGAACGGGCACACAGATCCATCATGCGGAGCAACATGGCGTCGGCCGAGACATTCTTCCCCCGTATCATTCCTTATCTGTCTTAAGCGCTGTTACAAACCTGTTCTTTCCGTGTATGTCCGTATGGATCCGCACCATTCCCATGCCGTGGTCTTCAAGCAAACCGACGACATCCGCCGCATACACCGGATTGATCTCAAGATAAAGGCGGCCGCCGTCCCTGAGTCCGCGCGATGCGATACGCGCCAATGGCCTGTAGAACATCAGCGGATCGTCGTCAGGCACGAATAGCGCCATCCGCGGCTCATAGTCTTTCACGGTGCTTTCCATCAGGCTTTCCTCTCTCTCGCAGATGTAGGGCGGATTGCTCACAATTATGTCATACTTGCCTTCATCGGGAACAAAGTCTGTCATGTCGGCCATCTCAAACGCCACATCCGCCCGGAGAGTCCGCGCGTTCATACGTGCCACATCCAAGGCTCCGGACGAGAGATCAATCCCTTCAACGTGAGGAAATCTGAGATTCCGCGCCAACGCGATAGAAATGCACCCGGATCCGGCAGCCACATCAAGCACATTCAGATCCGCCCTGTCGCCGGCCTCGTCCACTATCATGTCCACAAGCTCGGCTGTCTCCGGCCGGGGGATAAGCACACGCTGATCGACCTTTAGCCACATCCCGTAGAAATAAGCTTCCCCAGTGGCATACTGCACCGGGACTCCAAGCTTAACCTTGTCAAGTATCTCCGAGATCTCTTTCCACACAAACTCCGACAGACACTGGTCATCGTGGATAAGCATCTGCGTGCGGCCCCATCCTTTGAGATGGTGGAATATCATTTCCGCTATAGCCTTGGCCTCACCATTGCCGACCATCGGAGAGAGATCGGACACTATCTTCCCGGCCGCCTTCCTGACAGTCATCCCTCCATCACGGTTTCTTTCCATAATCATCAGAGTGAAAGCATGGCATTCTCTTCAGAAAGGCTTTCAAGATAGCTTTTCCTATCCTCCTCGATCATCCTGTCGAATTCAGCCGCCCCAGCCTCGATCTCGGCCGGAGAGCGCGTTGCCCACGAGGAGAGCGCGTTGCCTATCCAGTTCATCTCCAGTTCAGTGTATCGTTCGTGGCATTCCGTGAAGACGTCCTCCATCTGCTCTATTGTCCGCGCCTGCATGGCCCGCTCAAGGTATTTCCTGCTCACGAACTGACCGGCTATGTCGAGCCATTCATCAGCCTCCTCGCCTGTCCCCCCGGGGAAAGCCATTCCTCCGAGTTTGATATGCAGATATTTGCATATACCGAGCGAATAAAAGCGATAGGCCCGTTCGAGGTTGCTCACACGCAACTTCAATCCCTTGTAACGCACAAACCGGTCGTCGTCGGCACGCTGCTTGCGCAGGCCGTCTATCAGCGGCAAGGCCCGAGCCATTGCCCCGACCGTAACAGGATTCAGCACCTCGAAGTTTATCCTGTCGTGAAGGGGAAGCTTGCGTTTCGCCCGCCTCTCGCGCAGAGGCCATTTCTTCTCGTCGCGGAGCAATCCGCTGCTGCGCAGCATGATCCCCGGCACTACGATCGTCCCTCCACGTTCGTCGCCGAAGAGATATGAGAAGGGAAAATCCGAACTGTCGGGATGCATCTTGTGGTCGCCGACAAGAAGCGAGAACGCACCGATCTTGGCTCCCCACATCACATAGCTGCCGCTCGAAGTCTTGACTCCGCGCTCCATTATACCCCAATGCACAGGCCCCATCTTGTAAAGATGATTGCTTTGGTTCGATCCGCTTCCGGCATTCATGAATTGCGTGAAACTGCTGATCAGCAACGTGGACTTATGCATGGTAGTGGTATAGGGGCCTGCAAAAAGCGCGCACCCTTCGCCATTCTCACATGTCGAATTGGCGAAAAACAGCGAGTCGTGAGCCGTGAACCCTTTATCGAGCCTGGCTCCTTGACCGACATACACATTTTCCATCACAGCACCGCCTGCCACACAGCCATCCTCGACAATGAAATGCTCCGCTTTGACATCAGCTCCGATATAAGCCAGAGCTTTACCGGGAGCGGCATTATTTATCACGGAGCCATCTATCAGGGATGACGCCCCGTCGATGACCACCTCATCGCCTACATATACGTTCCGGATAAGCCGGGTGTTGCGGACCGTGGCTCCAGTGCCGATCCTGCCCTCAAGAGGATGGGCTTCAATGCGGCTTTCCACCATCGGGATAAGGTTTCCGGACGCCCATTTGGGCTTTCTCGCCATGAGTACGGCGATCTGGGCCGACAGACCCGGATAGATCACCACCGGACGCGATCCTGTCTCGTCGAGGACATTGACATGCGTGCCGAGGCCGCAAGGAGCCTCGGGCTCATATTCCATAAGCCCGACATTCTCTATACGCACATTCTCTCCTGTCTCATATCCCCGGATAGCCACGCCGATGTTGCGCACCACGGTGCCTCCTCCGAGCGAGCAGTTCTCCAATGTGGCGTTTTCCATCATGGGGATTCCTCCGCCGGAAGAGACAAGAGGGCCGAACACCACCCTGCCCACGAAATTGACATTGCGCACAAGGGTTAGATCCACGTCCCCCCTCAGACCGATCAGCTCCCAGTCGGCCGAAGAGCAACCCTGCTGCTCAAGCTGGCGGCGCTCCCACCATTGAAGGCGACGCTCCCCGGGATGTTTAGCCAAGTTCTCCATCCTCGTCATATTTTTGGTATAGAAAATCATTGTATGGGAAGCGTTCCGAATGGATTTCCCTCGCCTTGTTGTAAAGCATCTGCTTGAGTTCGTCGATATTCTCACGCTCCTTTGCGGAGATGAACACGCAGTCATTGTTCATGCGTGCCATCCACGTCTGCCTGAACTCTTCGAGCGGGATGTTCTCCCGCGTGCGGGGCGTGAGATCGTCGGGATCCTTCGGTGTATACTTAAACGCATCGATCTTATTGAACACAAGGATCATCGGTTTGTCGCTCGCTCCGCATACTTCCTGAAGCGTGCGGTTGACAACCTCGATCTGTTCCTCAAACTGCGGATGACTGACATCCACCACATGAACCAGCAGATCCGCCTCGCGCACCTCGTCGAGAGTCGACTTGAATGAATCGACAAGATGGGTCGGCAGCTTGCGGATAAAACCTACGGTGTCGGTCAGAAGAAACGGAAGATTGTCTATCACCACCTTGCGGACCGTGGTGTCGAGCGTAGCGAAAAGCTTGTTCTCCGCAAACACATCGCTCTTGCTCAGAAGATTCATCAGCGTGGATTTGCCCACATTGGTATATCCGACAAGTGCCACACGTGTCAGTTTACCACGGTTCTTACGCTGCAGGTTTTTCTGTCTGTCTATATCCTTGAGTTCGCTCTTCAGCCGTGAGATCTTGTCGAGGATTATCCTTCGGTCTGTCTCGATCTGGGTCTCACCCGGACCGCGCATTCCTATGCCGCCGCGCTGACGTTCGAGGTGAGTCCACATGCGTGTCAGCCTCGGCAGAAGATACTGATACTGGGCAAGCTCGACCTGAGTCCTTGCAGTCGCTGTCTGGGCACGTTTCGCGAAGATGTCGAGTATCAGGCTGGTACGGTCGAGAATCTTCACCTTCAGTTCCTTCTCAATATTGCTTACCTGCTTGGGACTGAGATCGTCGTCGAAGATCACGAGACCTATCCCGTTCTCCTCCACATAGTCCCGGATCTCTTCAAGTTTGCCGGTCCCCACGAATGTGCGGGGGTTGGGATAGTCGAGCTTCTGAAGAAACCTCTTTTCAGGCTCTGCCCCGGCTGTGCGCGCCAGAAAAGCAAGCTCGTCGAGATATTCATTCGCTTTGACCTCATTCTGCTGCTGCGTAACGAGGCCTACCAACACCGTGCGCTCGTTGGATTCATCAGTGATTATATTGTCTTCAATCATTGTCTATGAGCTTTATGAATGCCTGACCGGAAACAGACCCGGAATATGGCAATCCGTTACAAAGTTAACAAATTCCCACGGTTTTAAGAGTGCGTTTAAAAATAATTAACCAAACTTTGTCCAAACTCCGACAAATCCTCTGTCAGACAGGCCGGACAGTTCCGTTTTTTTAACCTTCCGACTGCAACATTGCCACGCCGCGCCCGTTCTCTTATCGGAATAAAGAGCCTGTTTAACAATAAATGGAAAATCCGGAATCATGACCGAAATCAGCACAGACCTCCGCGACGCCGACCGCATATTCATGTCGCGCGCACTCCAGCTCGCCGCCTGCGGAGCCGGTTTTGTAAGCCCTAACCCGATGGTAGGCGCGGTGATAGTGGCGCCCGACGGCAGGATCATCGGCGAGGGATGGCACCGCCGCTTCGGAGGCCCTCACGCCGAAGTCAACGCGGTAGCCTCAGTGAAAGAATCCGACCGCCGTCTGATTCCGCAGAGTACCATCTACGTAACACTCGAACCCTGTTCACACTACGGCAAGACACCGCCATGCGCCAAGCTTCTCGCCGAATGCAGGTTCAAGCGTGTTGTGGCGGCGATGGTGGATCCCAACCCCAAGGTTGCCGGACGCGGAATCAACATGCTCGTGGAAGCCGGCATCGAAGTGGAGTGCGGGATTATGGAGGACGAGGCAAGACAGCTTAACCGGCGCTTTATCACGGCCCAGCGCGAAGGGCGGCCGTGGATACAGCTGAAATGGTGCGAGAGCGCCGACGGCTTCATCGGCAAGACCGACAGCGCGGGAAATCCTTTGCCTGTCAGGCTCTCTACGCCGCTTACATCTGTGTGGATGCACCGCGAGCGGACAATGGCCGATGCTATAGTCGTCGGATCAGGCACAGCCCTGTCCGACAGGCCGAGGCTCACACCCAGACTATGGCCCGGACGCAGCCCCCTACGCGTAGTGGCCGACCGCAGGAAACGCATCGACCTGGACTCGCTTTTCCCCGACGGCAAAGCCATAAGGATCGGGGACGGTGGGGAATCTCTTCCCGAAGCCGTGGCCCGCATCGGCAAAGACCACAGTGTCGGTGCGATTATGGTAGAGGGCGGAGCCACACTCATGCAGGCCTTCATTGACCAGAACCTTTTCGACGAAATCCGCATCGAACGCTCCCCCCTCCGTTTAGGCGGAGGAGTTCCTGCGCCGCGCTTGCATCCCGGGCAAGCCACGGAAGAATCTGCCTTTATCTTTCCCGACCGCACCTCGGTCAGAGTCCTGAGGCGTTAAAAATAGATAAAAAACGCCACGCAAGGAATTTCCGACGCCGAAATAGCCGATATTTTCACAAATTATGCTAATTTTGCAGGTTGAAACATAGTGCGCGTATCCGCTCATGCGGCTTCGGGCATCGATAACTCAATCCTCAACAACCTAACAGCCAAAACATTGACATCTTCAGTGAAGACAAACAGATACCACCAACCGGGCAGTCTTTTAAGAGCAGCCGTCATTCCGCTGGCCATTCTCCCGGCGGCACTCATCATGCCTGCCTGCAACAAGGAGAGCGACGACGAGCCGGAACAGACCACTACCGCGGCCAACATCAATTCCGTGGCCGTCACTTCCTTCTCATTGCAGTCTGACAATTCCGTAATGCGCGGACTCGACTCAGTATTCTTTTCGATAGACTCCAAAACCGGCATAATTTTCAACGCCGACTCTCTGCCCAAAGGCACGGATATCAAAAAGCTGAAGACCAAGATACAATTCTACAACTCGATCTCCGATGCGGAATACACCATGACCAACGGATCCCACCGGACCGGAACCTCAAATTACCGCACATCGCCCAACGACACCATCGACTTCACCGGAGATGTCCATCTGACGGTTGTCTCTCTCGACGGCAACCACTCGCTTACATATCGTGTGAAAGTCAATGTCCACCAGATGGATCCGGACTCGCTCGCGTGGGGAGAGACCGCCGTAGCCACCCTCCCCTCGAGACTTTCCTCACCCCGGGATCAGAAGACAGTCTCTCTGGCCGACGGGGCGCTGTGCCTGGTGGAGGAAGCCGACGGGACCTTCACAGCGTCAACCATCAGCAAGTCTTCCGCCGTATGGGACAAAAAGAAGACCACATTCCCCTCAAAGCCCGACATACGCACCCTCTGCGCCACATCAGACGCCGTATATCTTCTTGACGCGGACGGCAACCTTATAAAATCGGCCGACTCAGGAAACACATGGAGCGTCACTGGGATAAAATGGATAGCCATAACGGGCGGATATGACAACTTCATCCTCGGCGTGGCGGGAGGACAGGAAGGAATACGCCACACACACTATCCCGCTTCGTCCACACTGAAGGAATCCCCGCTCGAACCCGGATTTCCGCTTTCCGGCACAGCCGGGTTCCACACTTTTGTCAACCGCTGGGCGCCGCTGCCCACCGGCATTCTCTGCGGCGGCGAGGCCTCCGACGGCACTCTTACGGGCGCAACCTGGGCTTTCGACGGATCGAAATGGTGTGATATTTCCGAGACTCCGCTCCCTCCCGTAACCGGAGCCACAATGTTTCCTTATTATGCATTCAGAAAAACGTCCACGAAATGGGAACTCACCGAATTCTCCGTGTGGTTGCTGATCGGCGGACGCCTGTCTGACGGCTCCCTCAACAGAAAGACATACATATCCTACGACAACGGCATCCACTGGAGGGAAGCCTCATCACAGCTCACCCTGCCGGACTTCATCCCGCCGGTCGCATTCCCCGACGCACTCGTCTCGACCGTCGAGATGACAGGATCACTGTCGGGATGGAGCCGTCTCCCTGCCCCGCGCATCCCTGTTGGAGCAAGACTCAAATACGACACCGACGGTGAAACCGTAACATGGGAATGCCCCTACATATATCTGTTCGGCGGAATCAAAGCCGACGGACAATTGTCGCCATACGTCTGGCGGGGCGCCCTCAACCGGCTCACGTTCCGGCCGATATTCTAATTTTTCAGAACCGACAAAAACGATCCGACCATCAGACAGACTGACAGACATATTCTCAGATCGCCGCTGCTGCGCCGCATCCTCCTTGCCCTCGCCTTGTGCGCGGTCCCATTTGCAGAGGCCGATGCTCAGGAAGACTTCCGTTTCGAGATCGGGGGAGGCATAGGTATGACCGGCTATCTCGGAGATGCCAACACAGCCAATCTGCTTCAGAACCCGAGCTGGGACGCCGAGGTTCTGTTCCGCTATCTCATGTCGCCCAGGCTCGCACTGAAGACTAACTTCTACGTGGGCGGCCTCAGAGGCAATTCCGAACAGATGACCAACGTATTCCCCGACAACGCCAATTTCAAATTCTCCACCACATTCTACGAACTCAGCGAGCTTTTCGAGTTCAACTTCTTCAACTACGGGATAGGGGAATCATACCGGAAACTGAAACGGATCACACCATACATCACGGCCGGCCTCGGCCTGACCGGATGGAAAGTGGCCGACCACGGCGGTCTCTCCTTCACGATCCCCCTCGGCATCGGAGTCAAATTCAAGCCATCGCTCAGATGGAATCTCGGACTCGAGTTTCTGATGAAAAAGACATTCACCGACAAACTCGACGGCCCGCAGCTGGCCGATCCGATCGGGATCAAAAGCAGTTTCATGAAGAACACCGACTGGTATTCTACTCTGACATTCACCGTCAGCTACGAATTTTCCCAACGGTGTGCCGTATGCAACTATAAAGATTAACCATGAAGGCTAAAGAGAACTTAGACAAGCAGACTCAGATCATAGCAGACCGTCTTGAGGGCGGATCGATGCCACGCCACATAGCCATAATTATGGACGGCAACGGACGCTGGGCTAAAAAACGATCCCTCCCGAGAAGCGCCGGCCACTACGAAGGCGTGGCAAGCGTCAGGAAAGCGACAGAGCTTTGCTCCGACTTAGGTGTCGGATTTCTGACTCTCTACGCTTTCAGCACCGAGAACTGGAACCGCCCCAAAGAGGAGGTGGACACGCTGATGACCCTGATAGGAATGGCCATCGAACGCGAGACTCCGGATCTGGTCAGGAACAACGTCCATCTCAACCTCATCGGGGATCTCGACCGCATGCCGGAAGACGCACGCAACCGGCTCTTCAGATGCCGCAAGGCCACCGAAGACTGCGACGGACTGACGCTCACCCTCTGTCTCAGCTACTCTGCCCGCTGGGAAATCACCGAAGCCGCCCGCCAGCTCGCCCGCCAGGCAGCCGACGGACTGATCGACATAGAAAAAATATCCGAGTCGGACATATCATCACGCCTCTCCACCTCAACGATGCCGGATCCAGACCTGCTGATCCGCACCGGAGGCGAGACAAGACTCAGCAACTATCTTCTCTGGCAAGCCGCCTACGCCGAACTGTATTTCACAGACACGCTCTGGCCCGACTTCGGAAAAGAGCAGCTCGCCGATGCCATAGCCGATTACCAGCACCGCGAACGCCGTTTCGGACGCACAAGCGACCAGGTGGCGGCACAGGCTGCCCCGCCCGACGGACATAGCTGACAAAAAACAGATCCTTTCCACAAAAGCTTAAGAAAACTAACCATGCCGTTCTCTCCAGGCACACACTCATAAACCGACAATGAAAAAATTTCCGCATATCATAGTCTTCCTTGCCCTGATATGGCTCGCAATCCCGGTAAGCCTCCGCGCACAGAGCGGTCAGACTCCGGCCGACCGCGGGACGGCTACAGATCTCACGGCTCCGGTCGACACCATTTTCAACCCCGACGTGATCTATTCCCCGATGCCGAAGACATACGAGATAGCAGGCATCGGCGTCGAAGGGGCCAACGGTGTGGAAGACTACGTGATAATCGGTTTTTCCGGCCTTTCCGTCGGGCAGAAGGTAGCGATCCCCGGTTCGGAAATCACCGAAGCCACAAAAAGATTCTGGAAGCAGCGGCTCTATTCCAAAGTCCGCATCCGGGTCGACAAGATAGCCGGAGACAAAGCCTGGATCACAATCGAGCTGCAACAGCAGCCCCGGATGTCGGAAATGAGATTCAACGGTGTGAAAAGTGGCGAGAAAAAGGATCTTGAGAAAGATCTCGGGATGGTGGAAGGACAGCAGATAACCCCCAACATCCTCGCCCAGACCAAGACCCTGATCGAACGCTATTATTCCAAGAAAGGATTCAAGAACGCCAAGGTGGAGATCCGCCAGATTCCCGACCTCAGCAAAGAGAACCAGGTGATCCTCGACGTAAACGTGGACCGCAGCAACAAGATCAAGGTCCACAAGATCTACGTCAACGGCAACAACGTGCTTTCAGACTCAAAAGTGAAGCGCGCCATGAAAAAGACCAACGAGAACGGCAACCTCCTCAACCTTTTCAAGCAGAAGAAATTCGTGGAGCAGGACTTCGCCGACGACCTTAACCGCATCGTGGAAAAATACAACGAGCTTGGCTACCGTGACGCCAAGATCACCCACGACAGTGTGGCCCGCTACAACGACAAGAGCGTCGACGTCTTCATCGACGTAGACGAAGGCAACAAATATTACATCTCCGACATAAACTGGGTCGGCAATACGGTCTATTCCACCGACGTACTCAACAGCGTCCTCGGCATGTATCCCGGAGATGTCTACAATCAGAAACGCCTCAACAAGCGCACCCAGGAAGATGAGGACGCCGTCAGCAACCTCTACCTCGACAAAGGCTATCTCTTCTTCAACCTCGTCCCGATCGAGGAAAATATCCACGGCGACAGCATCGCCCTCCAGATGAGGATCGTAGAAGGTCCGCAGGCCAGGATCAACAGAGTGGTCATCAACGGCAACAACCAGCTCTACGAGAAGGTGATCCGGCGCGAGCTGCGTGTGCGTCCGGGCGAACTTTTCTCGAAAAGCGACCTCATGCGCTCCGCACGTGAAATCGCCGCTTCCGGCCATTTCAACGCCGAGAACATGGACATCCGTCCCGAACCGAACGAAAGCGACGGCACGGTAGACATCGTGTTCAATCTCGAATCGAAAGCCAACGACAAGATCCAGCTCTCATTCGGATGGGGACAGACGGGCATCACAGGCCAGCTCGCCCTCTCATTCTCCAACTTCTCGATGAAGAATCTCTTCAATCCTTCGGCCTACAGGGGAATAATCCCCCGCGGAGACGGACAGACATTCTCTATCTCCGCCCAGACCAACGCCCAGTATTACCAGAGCTACAACATCTCTTTCTTCGACCCCTGGATCGGTGGTAAGCGACCGAACTCTCTCTCTGTGAGCCTCGACTATTCCAGATCGACAGGCATCAACTCGTCTTACTACAACAACAACTGGAGCAACGCATATCTCCAGTCGCAATATTACCTCGGCACAAACGGCACAAACTACGGCACATACGCCTACGAAAACGCCTACGATCCCAACAAGGTCCTCCAGCTTGCCGGTGTCTCGCTCGGATACGGAACAAGGATGACATGGCCCGACGACTATTTCCAGTTCCAGGCAAGCCTCGCCTACAGATGGTATTACCTCAAGAACTGGGACTACCTCTACTACATGAACAACGGCACGTCAAACTCACTGACGCTCACCCTCAACCTTTCCCGCACAAGCATCGACAACCCGATCTACACCCGCCGCGGATCGCAGTTCTCTGTGGAATTCTCCACCACTCCGCCAGCCTCGCTGTTCGGAAAGAAAAACTGGCAGAAACTCTCCTACGAGGCCAACACCCTCAACAACACCTCGGCCAAATCCGAGATCTACAAATGGATCGAATACTGGAAAGTCAAATTCAAAAGCAAGACTTTCACTCCCCTCACCGATCCCGACGGACAGTGGACACTCGTGCTGATGACCCGTGCCGACTTCGGACTGCTCGGATCATACAACAAGTATCTGCGCACCCCATTCGAGACATTCTATTTCGGTGGAGACGGCATGACCGGTGGCTACACATACGCCACAGAAACAATCGGAATGCGCGGATACGAAAACGGACAGTTCACTCCCTGGGGCTACGAAGGCTACGCCTACGGACGTTTCACAATGGAACTCCACTTCCCCTTCATGCTCCAGCCTACCACCACGATCTATGCCGTGGCTTTCGCCGAAGCGGGCAACGCCTGGACCTCCGTCAAGGACTTCTCCCCCTTCAATCTCAAGCGCAGCGCCGGAGCCGGTCTGAGAATCTATCTCAGCGTGATCGGATTCCTCGGCATCGACTGGGCCTACGGTTTCGACAAGGTGTGGGATCGCCGCGGAGGCAGCCAGTTCCACTTCATCCTCGGCCAGGAATTCTAATCCCGCTCAACGCTTGATGCAACTTTTGACGCCCGTACACGTTAAACAATAAGCGCCACGCCGCGTCTGAAAGATGTAATCGTTATCATTTAATCAAGAAAACTATCATGAAGAAAATACTCCTGACTCTCTGCATCGTGGCTGCCGCCGCCCTCGGAGCATCGGCACAGAAGTTCGCTCTTGTCAACATGGACTATATCCTGCGCAACCTCCCCGACTACGAGATGGCCAACGAGCAGCTCAACCAGGTCTCCCAGCGTTGGGAGAAAGAGATTGTCGCCCTCCAGAAAGAGGCCGAGACAATGTATAAGAACTATCAGGCTGACATGGTGTTCCTCACCCAGGAGCAGCAGAACAAACGCGCCGAGGAAGTGGCCGCCAAAGAGAAGGAAGTGGCCGAACTGCGCGCCAAATATTTCGGCCCCGAAGGCGAGCTTTACAAGAAACGTCAATCGCTGATGAAACCTATTCAGGAAAACGTCTACAACGCCGTCAAGGCCGTTTCGGAAGAAAGGAAATACCAGGTCATCTTCGACCGGGCTTCCTCCCAGAGCATCGTCTTCGCATCGCCGACGATAGATGTCAGCAACGACGTCCTCGCCAAACTCGGTTTCTCGAAATAACAAAAGGACATTCCTGTCCGCCCGAATGAAAAATCAGTTACAATAACACATACACACAGAACTTACAGAAAGATGTTAAAGAAGATCATCCTTGCAGTGGCTCTCATGCTCCCTGCATTCGCATTCGCCCAGTCCACAGTTAAGATCGGCGTCGTAGACACCAACACTCTCCTTCAGGCCATGCCCGAGACATCGGCCGCACAGACCAAACTCGCCGACGTCAGCAAAAAATATGAGGAGACCTACAACAAGCTTATCGAGGAATACAAGCGTCTCGCCGAGGAATTCCAATCCATGAAGGAGGACACCCCGGCTGCCATCAAGGAGAAAAACGCCCGCGACCTCGCCGACAAGCAGACACGCATCCAGCAGTTCGAACAGCAGGCACAGGAAGACCTCGGAAAGCAGCAGAACGAGCTTATGGCTCCTATCATGCAGAAAGTGAAAAGCGCCATCGAGGCAATTGGTGCCGAGGGTAAATTCACTGTGATCTCCGAAAAACCTGCCTTCATCTACATCGGCAGCGACGCCGTGGACATCACCAACGACGTCAAAAACCGCCTCGGACTGAAATAAAGATCTCTTCTCCCGAAGCAGAATCCACAATCGCTGGGCAGCCGACAAGAGCCTGCCCCGCTTTTTGGAAACCGACCGACCGAATGGAATTGCCAAGCGAACCCGGACCTATCGGAATCTTCGACTCAGGCTATGGCGGACTCACAATTCTCGACAGCATCCGCCGCAGACTCCCCGGATATGACTACATATATCTCGGAGACAACGCCCGCGCCCCTTACGGTTCGCGGTCGTTCGACGTTGTACTCGATTTCACCCGTCAGGCCGTGGAGGAACTTTTCTCCAGAGGCTGCCATCTGGTGATACTCGCCTGCAACACCGCCTCTGCCAAAGCCCTCAGATCGATTCAGCAGCAGGTCCTCCCCGGGCTTGATCCCGACAGGCGTGTCCTCGGAGTGATCCGGCCCACGGTCGAGAAACTCGGCGCGATCACGCGCTCCGGACATATCGGGGTTCTCGCCACCCAGGGAACGGTCGACAGTGGTTCATACGGTCTCGAGATCCAGAAACTCTATGACGGCGGGATGGCCGTATGCGAGATGGCGGCTCCGATGTGGGTGCCGCTGATCGAGAACGGAGAGGCCGACAATCCCGGGGCGGACTATTTCGTCAGGAAATATGTCGGCCGGATAATGGACGCCGATCCGAAGATAGACTCCATCATTCTCGGATGCACCCACTATCCGATCCTGCTCCCCAAGATCAGGCAATTCGCTCCCGAAGGAGTCAGCATAATCCCGCAGGGGGAGATCGTGGCCGAAAGCCTACACGATTATCTGCGCCGACATCCTGAGATAGACCGCAAATGCACCAGGAACGGCTGCGTAAAGTTCCTGACCACGGAAAACTCCGAAAAATTCAACGCCCTCGCGTCAAAATTCATCAACTGCGAGGTCGACTCCCGGAGAGTGGACATCGCAGGGCTGAAATAGCATCCGGACGCAACCGTCTGCAATGCTCCGATTTTATCAATCCAAATAAAACAACTACTTCCTAAAATCATCACACAATGAAACTGACAATCCAGATATTCAGACTTTTCGCAGCGGCTGCAGTAATCGCTCTCCCCGCTGCCCTGACATCATGTTCCGATGACGACGGTCCGGAATACTACGAAACCAATCTCGACATCAGCGAAGCCAACCTCCAGTATAATTCCGACGGAATCTGGCAAGGATGGAACAAACCGGACAACTTCAAGGTCGGTCAGTTCGAACTCACCCACGGCTGGGACGGATATCCTTTCGGATTCACTCCCTCCCGCTCATCCGACACCCAAGATTACGGAGCGACGATGTTCGACCATCAGTTCACCGTAGTGCCCGGACAAGGCTCCAAAGGACCCGGATCGCCATTCATCGTCGGCAATCAGGATGTCTATCAGGAAGGTTCGATTGAATCAGGCACACCGATCCACACATGCAAGATCACAATCCCCGCCAAAGGAAACGAACTGAAAACTTTCTATCCCAAGAGCATAAAAGTAACCAACACCTGCTATGCCTACTACACCATGCTCAACGGCAACAGTTTTGCGAAGAAATTCGAGGAAGAGGACTGGTTCCTGCTCACCATCACAGGACAGCGCACCAACGGTGGAATAAGCATCGTCGAGGTGTATCTCGCCGACTGCAAGAAAAACACCGATCCCTCGACATGGTTCGTCACCGACTGGAGCGACGTGGACCTCTCTCCGCTCGGAGAAGTGGTGAGCATATCGTTCGCGCTCTCATCCTCCGACACCGGAGCCTACGGAATGAACACCCCTGCCTATTTTGCCTTCGACGATCTTGAGGTTACCGTAAAGAACTGATCCGATGCAGACACTCGATCAAATCAAAGAGGAGATACGCCGCGGACTCAAACCGGAAGAGGGACTCGAAAAGCTGACAAGCTACATCGAATCCCATCCCGGCGACGACGAGGCGCTTACCGCAAGAGGAATGCAATACTGGAGCATGGGAAACCGTGCGGCAGCCATCAACGATTATCTCGCGGCCATTGAGATCAACCCCGACAGCAAAGCGAAGATGGCCCTGAAAGCCACAAACGACATCCTCGATTTCTACAACAAGGATCTTTTCAATCCCTGAAAAACAAAATCACGCGCCGGACATCCCGGCGCCGATACTCGGAAAGACAAGTCCCGCCAGTTAATGAGCGGGATTTGTTTTTTATTTTTACACACATATTAACTTTTATTAATAAAATGGGGGGGGTAAATTCTCCCCTTAAATTTATATCTTTGCAACCGTAACGTGATTTTCCTCAAAAGATCAAAGACTTATATTCTGTTTTACGAAAACCATCCTGACAGATTCATTTCTCAGGGAAAAATAATTTATTAACAACTTTAACAACCACACATGAAAAAATCATTACTATCGTTATCGATCGGCCTGCTGGCTCTCCCGGCTTTTGCCCACACCTACGAAGGCGTCGAATACACGCTCAACAACGCGGCTCTCACAGCGGAGGTAACAACCAATGCAACTGCCACCGGCGACATCGTGATCCCCGATGAATTCGTTGTTCCTCAGACACAGCGCACCTACAAAGTGATCTCAATCGAGGCAAGCGCATTCGAAGGAAGCACAATCACTTCCATCAAGATCGGCGACAACGTGAATTATATCGGTCGCTGGGCATTCTACGGATGTGCCGCCCTCAAATCAGTGGAGTTCGGAACCAGCATCTCCAACGGCCTTGAAATACCGGCACTTGCATTCCAAGGTGCAACAGCCATCACCTCAGTTACTTGTAACGCCACTGTGCCTCCATACATCTATGGCGGCACTTTCGATGACGTCGTCTACAGCAACGCCACTCTCTACGTTCCTGAGAGCGCCATGACCGCATATAAAGATATGATGAGCAACAACTGGTACAAGTTCTCCAAGATTGAGGCCATTTCCGGCACTCCCGACAATCCCGGTCCGGATCCCGGCACTAAAGTTGACGTGATCAACGTCGACGGGCTGGTCTATAACCTCAACCATACAGACCTGACAGCAACCGTCGGCGCCGCTTACAAAGCTGCAGGCTACGACATTTCCGGCTACAGCGGCAACGTTGTGATCCCCGAGGAAGTAACAGCCAACGACGCCACATATACTGTCAACTATCTCTATCCTGAATGCTTCTACCGGACCAACCCCGTCACAATCAAATTCCCCGAAACGCTGACCGCAGTCGGCTGGGAAGGATTCTATCAAATCAACACCCTGACAAAGCTCGAATTCCCCAACTCCGTTGAGACAATCGAGGCTGGATGCTTCTACTCGCTGGCAAACGTAACCGAGATCCTGCTTGGCTCAGGTTTGAAAACAATCGAAGGTAAATCAGCCTATACTTCATACTGCTTCGGCACACTCCCGGCTCTGACCAAGCTCACATGTCTCGCCACAACTCCTCCTTCGATTCAGGAAACCACATTCCAGCCGGCAATCAAGGCCAATTGCACTCTCACAGTGCCTGCCGGGACTGCCGAGATCTACAAGAACGCTCCCTACTGGGACGGCTTCAAGGAATACGTGGAACTTGAAAATCCCGGCGTAGGCGTGGAGACAATCACCGACGCTGAAGACGCTCCCGTCCGCTATTTCAACCTCCAGGGACAGGAGATCGCCAATCCCGGGGAAGGCCAGCTCGTGATCGTGCGCCGCGGCAATTCCTCGTCGAAGATGATTTGGAAATAATCACCCGATATTCCGACAACAACATATTCCTGTAAGTAACTCTTTAAAATTAGCTTATATCAGATTATGCCGGATTTTTGAGGAGATTTCAAATTTGAAAGAAGGAGTTTAGCGGGCTAAAGGACTGATTGAGAATCTGAAATATACCGAAAAGACAAATAAGATGATATAAGTCCATAGGGTTGCTGATAAGAATTTTAAATTACAACTGATTTTAAAAAGTTGCTTATAAATGAATAGACTCTTCATACTGGTGCTGATATCCTTACTGGTTTCATCAGCACCAGTTTTCGCTGACACTTTTGTCAAGATAGACAACATCCACTATAAGCTGACCCAGACTCCCTACACTGGCGAGGATGGTGTTCTGCAGGCCGCCGTAAGCTCTCCGGACGGCAAAACATCCTACGATGGAACAGCCTACACCGGAGTTGTCGATGTCCCGGCGTTCATCACATCAGGCGGACAACGCTACGCCGTAACATCCGTGTCGAACCACTGCTTCGCCTATCAGACCGGCGTTACCGAAGTCAAACTCCCCTCCACGATAACGACGATCGAACACTATGCATTCCGGGACACTTCCATCGAGGAATTGACCATTCCCGAAGCTGTTACGTCGATCGGAATGGGAGTGGTATCATATTGCACCAAACTCAGGCAGATAAACGTATTCGCGCCTGTCCCTCCGGTTCTCAACTCATCTTTCGCCACCATTGTCGACAAGAAAAGCATGAAAGTTTTCGTGCCGGCCGGGTCGCTTGAAGCATACATGAATGCCACGGGATGGAAAGAGTTCCCCAACATACAGATCCTCCCGGAGCAGCAGATTCTTCCGCAATCGATAGAAATCAGTCCTGCTTCGTTCAAAGGATATCCTGAGTCTGGATTCTCCCTCTCATGGACCATCTCCCCTGAGAATACAGACGACAAATCCGTCAGCATCATTTCCTCAGCGCCAGAGGTGGCTACAGTAGACGAAAACGGCAAGGTTACTCTCAAGACTCCGGGAGAATGCACCATCACCATCACTTGTGCGGCCAATCCCGAGGTAAAAGCCGTCTGCAACGTGGTCTGCGAGGAAGACAAACGGGTTTTCCCGCAGCAGATCGAAGTTGATCTGGAAGCAATCATGCTCCCCGTAGGATCGGAATTCAACGTTGGAGCGAAAGTCCTCCCTGAAGACTGCTTCGACAAGTCGATAAAATACACATCCTCCGATCCCGACGTGGCCTCAATCGACCCGGAGGGCAATGTGAAGCTCAACAGATTCGGAATATGCTTCCTCTACGCCACATCTACAGTTGATCCGAAAGTCGGAACTGCAATATCCGTTCAAGTAAGACGCGACACGCTGACGATTGAAGGCATCCTCTTCAGATTCCATCAGCCGTCATTTTCCGCCGCCGTACTCGGAGCAAAGATCCCGCAGAATGGACTTTTTGAGATTCCGGAGAAGATAAAAGCTCCCTTCACAGGAGAAAATGTATATCCTGTGACATCCATCGCCGACAGCGCTTTCCAATCCTGCGCCTCACTCAAGAATATATACATCCCGTCGTCAATAAAGGCCATCGGGAAAGAGGCTTTCGCGAATTCGGCTCTTATCGTGGCCGATCTGCCGCGAGGTCTGGCTGAGATTGCCGAAGGCACATTTGCCGGCTGTCAGGATCTCGTCTCCGTGTCGCTGCCATCCTCGATCCGGTCCATCGGCAAGGATGCGTTCGCCGGAGCGGAGAAAATCAGATTTGTCCGCTCCCAAAGCGCGAATCCGCCGGTTTTCGCCGCTACAGGTGAGGAGCCTTTCCAAGCGGATGTGTTCGCCAAAGCCGACCTGATGATACCCTCATCGGCCGAAAGCGCGTATGCGGGTGCCGAAGGATGGAAAAATTTCCAGCATACAGTCGGTTGGGAGCAGCAGGATGTAATGGCCTACAAGATGGAGCTTCCGCAGTCTGTGGAAGGCCGCGTCGGTGATTCTATCGCGATAAAGCCTGTGTTCACCCCGGCAGATCCATCCTACACAGACCTGTTCCTCTTCATCGCTGATCCTGAGATAGCATCCGCCGACGGCGCCACCCTCAAGCTCCTGAAAGAGGGTGAGACCGAGGTGATGGCCGTCAACGGACTCCTTTATAGCGAATTCAAGGTCATTGTCAAGGAATTCAGCGGTGTCGATTCGATAGAAGACAATACTCAGTCAAAGCCCCGCTGGTTCAACCTTCAGGGCGTGGAGATCGCCTCCCCCGAACCCGGAATGCCCGTAATCGAGATCCGCAACGGAAAAAGCTGCAAACGGATCTTTACCCGTTGAGAAATACGACTTTCCCTCATAGCATCCCTCCGCCCGGAATTCACTCCCGGTGGAGGGATTTTCCTATGCCTTGGCCGGACCGTTGCTGCCGTGGCGGCGATGCCAGCCAACGTATGCCGCCGTGAAAAGTCCGAGAAGCACGAGTGTAGCCGACTTGAATCCCCAGACCACCATCGAGAAGGCCACCCCCTCCGTGTAGCTTACTCCGTAGAGCGTCAACGAGAATGTTACAGCGATATTCCACGGTCCGAGACCGCCGTTAGATGGAATAGCGATGCTTATCGATCCGAAAACAAAAGCGACAAGACCCGGAACAAGCCCCCCGGCGCTCCCGGGCTGCGTGATCAGCTCCCTCGTGAACGGAAAGGCGAAGAAGCATACATAAGTCTCCAGATAATAGCAGATCCAGATGGCAGCTGTAAGCAATAAATACTTACCGACCCCTTTCATCCGGAACATGACGGCAAACGAACGCCAAAGCTCCGCTGCCGTCCGCATCATGCTCCCGACCCATTTGTCGGTCCGACGCCAATAGCACACCGCAACGAAAACCAGAAGCGCGGAGACTATGCCTGCCCACAACAACGGATCGCCCAGAATCGAGACTATGCGCTCCCCGAGTCGGTAATGATCCAGAAAACTCACCATGCTGTCGTGTGCCACTATCAGCGACAGCCCGAACAGCAACATGATCGCCACTGCATCAGAAAACCTGTCGCCGAGATCCGTACCGACCACTGTGGAGACTTTCGCTCCCTCCTTGCGGGCCATGAAAATACATCGCCATGTCTCGCCGAGCAGAGGAAAAAGCAGATTGAGAGCGTATGCCCCGAAAATCGACACACTCTCCACCATCACCGGCTGGCGCCGAAGCCCGGCTCCGCGGAGCTGGATTCCCCACCTGACACCCCTCGCCACATGCGACACCACCGAGATCACCATCATCAACACGATCCACCCGAAATCACACTCCGTGGAAATCAGATGATCCATCTGGCGGATGTTGATCTTGCCGAGCAACCAGACTATCATCCATGCCGACACAGCGATTGGGAAGACTATCTTCAGAATGTCTTCCACCCTTTTGCGGATCCCCTTGCGATCCTTCGATCCTGTGTCCGGCCTGTCAGTCATGATTTCTCCTGGATAAACCGGAAAAACAAATCACCCCTCCGGCTTACATATATAAAAGCCGGAAGGATGTTATGGTTCATTCCCCGCGCAGGGAAAATATACTGATGACTCCGCCAGTAAGACCCGGAACGGCTCAGCGCAGCGGAGGTACAGGAAACAGATTGCGTATGGATCCGAGACTCGCAAGCACCGACGAAGCCTCGAAAGGCATGAACACCGTCCGGGTGTCGTTGCCGGCCGTCATTCCCTGAAGCGTCTCGATATATTTCGTAGCCAGAAGATATGTGGCCGGATCGGTGGCTGTGGCTTTCACCGCCTCCGCTACGTTGCGTATCGCTTCAGCCTCAGCCTCAGCCTGAAGGATCTTTGCCTTCGCCTCACCCTCGGCACGGAGTATCTCTGCCTGACGCGACGCCTCGGCACGGTTGATGGCCGACTGCTTCTCGCCCTCCGAACGCAGGATCGCCGACTGCTTCTCACCCTCGGCATTCAGAATCTCGGCGCGGCGGTTACGCTCGGCCTGCATCTGCTTCTCCATAGCCATTCTGACAGACTGCGGAGGCTTGATGTCCTGAAGCTCCACCCGGTTAACCTTGACTCCCCACTTATTGGTAGCATCGTCCAGGATCGTCTGAAGCTTCGAATTGATCGTGTCGCGCGATGTCAGCGTCTCGTCGAGTTCAAGCTCGCCTATCACATTGCGGAGCGACGTCTGCGTCAGCTTCTCGATAGCGTTAGGAAGATTGTCGATCTGATAGACCGACTTCTTCGGATCCACTATCTGAAAATAGAGAAGCGCGTTGATCTCAGTCGTAACATTATCACGGGTGATCACCTGCTGCGATGGAAAGTCATATACCTGCTCGCGAAGATCGATGCTCGACGTTGTGGACATCCTTACCATCTTCTGCCCACCCTGCACAATCTCGTCGCGGGTGTAGATCATCTTAGGCCGGTCCACGAAAGGCAGGATTATATTAAGTCCCGGATTCAGGACACTGTGGAAGCGTCCGAGACGCTCGATCACTTTCGTTTCCGACTGAGGCACCACCTTGACCGAGGCAGCGATCAACACCACCGCCAAAAGCAGCACCACTATCGAAAGCACAAATACAGATGTTGTCATTTTATATCGATTTTAGAATGTGTTTCAATTAACCCGCACTAAATTTATGTTTTTTTTGCGGCTGGATTACTTTGAACCGACAGGACGGCATATCAGCACAATACTGTCATATCCCGTTATCTCGATCTCCTCACCCTCGCTGAGAGGACGTGAATCGGACGTCCGCACCTGCCAATTGTCACCGTCGATCCTCACACGGGCAGGCGCTCTCGGCGTCGTAGCCTCCGTTACCACAGTCCTGCGACCCATAAGCTCATCCATGTTCGTGTCGAAATATCCTTTATGTCTTGAAGCCCTGCGCTCGTGCCAGCGCTGGAGCATACGCCCGAAAACGAGAAAGAAAATTAGCGAACCCAAAGCCAGCGTGATAATCTGAACCGGGAACGAACACCCCGACAGAGAGACTATTCCGGCCACAACAGCTCCGGCGGCCACACAGATGCTCCAAATCCACAGCGTAAGAACCTCAACAATGGCAAGCACCGCAGCCGC
Source organism: uncultured Muribaculaceae bacterium (assembly GCA_910589425.1). GTDB lineage: Bacteria > Bacteroidota > Bacteroidia > Bacteroidales > Muribaculaceae > Lepagella. The sequence goes on from CAJUSZ010000023.1 coordinate 38,742, forward strand.
CACCATCCAGAAAAAAAACGTTCCCATAAGCAGAAAATAATGTTTATAGCGTATTAAGTGAATTCCTTCTTCCCTACTATTCAGACGGCATCGGAACATTCCGTTCGCAAAAATACGAAAAAAATCCCGCAACTCCAAAACAAACACCATCCAATCAATAAACTCAAAGCCTTACCCCTCCCTAAATCCACCCTTATCCGCCCTCCTTAAATGGCTCTTTTAAGGCCCTTCTCTGCCTTACCCGTCCTCCCCGCCTAAATGGCTCTTTAAGGCCCTTGATGGCCTTAACCTCCCTCCCCGCTTAAATGGCTCTTTAAAGCCCTTCTCTGCCTTACCCGTCAGCCAGAGAAAAAAACACAGGACGGGCACCCTGACTCTCGTCCGGATGCCCGTCCCTTCCTTTAAGGCGGC